>NZ_JASGFU010000007.1:0-69448 GCF_047605385.1 Legionella sp.
CACTATAAAACTGCCTTCTTTTCAATTAATTAAAATTTTGTTCACAGAACCTAGATATGTTTCATATTCTTGACGAAAGACTTTATCTTGGCTTTTAAACTGCACATACATGCTTCTAAGTTGGTAGTCGTTTTTTTTTCTTCAGCTCACCATCAGAACAGTATGTAATTTCGGAGGGGAGGCTAGTAGTAATGTTAAACGGTTTAAAATTTGCCGATATCATTGCTGCTTTTACTTCCGTAAGAAGAGTATCTCTGTTCCAGCTTTCAAATTCCATGACGACCTCTCTCCTAAAAAATAATCGCAGAGAAAAAACATTACTTGCATTTTTTAAACACGTATAATCAATAGGTTGGATTGTATAGTATTTTACTGTACATTGCAGGTGGCTATTGAGGATAAATAGGTTTAGAAATGAGAATTACATCAAAATTAAGAATGACTTGGCTATTGAGCTATATCTCCATTGCCTCTGTTTCTGCAGCAATAATTACACCAGCGTTGCCTAATATTGAACACACATTTGCCTTAAATACAGGAACTGTTGAATGGATTGTATCCGCTTTTTTAATTGGCTATGTAATAGGGCAATTAATTTATGGCCCTTTGGCTAATTGTTACGGCCGCATAAAAGCGCTTCAATGGGGTTTAAATATTAATATCTTAGGAATTTTGCTTTGCTTACTCGCGAGTTTTTATTCTAATTATTTACTACTTTTAATAGGTCGGCTGGTTACTGGCCTTGGTTCTGCTGCAGGACTAACATGCACTTTTATGCTTGTTAATGAATGGTTACCCGAAGAGCAGCGAAAAACGGCAATGGCTTACTCTATTTTATCTTTTGCTCTAGGAATTGGCCTTGCTGTATTAATAGGTGGAATAATTACGCAATACTCACAATGGCAGGGTTGTTTTATTTTTCTCTTGCTGCAAGGGTTACTGATGCGAGTAGGTATTGGTGCTTTTGATGAAACATTACTTAAGCCCAAATCATTCCATATCCCTTCATTATTGCACGATTATAAGCACGCATTGTGCTCCTTTAAATTACTAACTTTTTCTTCAATTTGGGGCGCTTGTTCAGCAGTAGGCTATTGCTATTCAGCTGCAGCACCCCAGATTGCACATCAATATTTACATTTATCAGCTTCCGAATATGGTTATTGGAATGTGCTTAACATCATTGGAATGTTAATCGGCGGCTTATCTGCACGAGTACTAATGCAACGTTTTCCTGTAATGCGAGTTATTGCAATGGGTTATATCGGTTCTTGTCTTGCATTGCTCAGCTTGATAGCTATGCTGTATTTCAATAATAACGCTGTTCTTTGGTTTTTTATATCGACTTGCCTACTATATTGTTGTAGCTCTTATTTGTTTGCGGGTGGATCTTACATGGCGTCTAACGCTATTGATGATAAAGCCAGTGCATCTTCGATGATGAGCTTTATTAATATGGGGGTCGCCACGTTAAGCGTTGTGGTAATGGGATATCTTTCTTCCAATCCATTTTTTGGTTTTCTATGGATATTAAGTAGCGTTTTTTTTATTACGCTAGCTTTATTGGTACGATTTAAATTTAAAAATAAGGTAGCATGAACATGCATCCAAACCCTAACGATTTGTACCCAATACCAGGATCTGAAAGAACAGCTTTCTTAAAAAATATAATCAAAAACCCTAACATTATTGTGGGTGATTACACGTACTACGACGATCCAGTAGATATTCATAATTTTGAAAAAAATGTGCTTTATCATTTCGATTTTATTGGTGATAAATTAATTATTGGAAAATTCTGCCAGATCGCCACTAACGTGAAATTTATAATGAATGGAGGTAGCCATCATTTAGGTGGATTCTCTTCATTTCCTTTTGTAATTTTTCAGTCTTATTGGCCTGAGGTTCCGTTTAATCCTAATCGTAAAAAAGATACGCTAATAGGTAATGATGTTTGGATTGGATATGATGCGACGATTATGCCAGGCGTGACTATTGGTGACGGCGCTATTATTGGAACACGCTCAGTGGTAACTAAAGATGTACAACCTTATGAAATCGTAGGTGGTAATCCTGCGCAAGTTATTCGTAAACGTTTTGATGAGGAAACAATAAGCTTTCTTCTGCAATTACAATGGTGGGGTTGGCCGATTGAACAAATTAGAGAACATGTATTATCTATTATGAATGGCGATAAGGCGGCATTAGAAGGTTTATTATCGTGACACCGATTCAACTTTTAACAAATTGGGTTAATGAAGAAAAGTCTCTAGGTGCACAAAATGCCCAACACGCCGTATTGTCGACACAAGGACTTAATGGTCAGCCTCATAGCCGAATAGTGGCACTTCGTGAAATTACAGAAGATTGGATATTATTATTTACTCAAAAAAAACACGCAAAGTTGAAGAAATTAAAAATAATGAAAAAGTGGCACTTACGTTTTGGTTTGAACGTCATGCACGGGAAACCATTATTGAAGGAGATGCTAGATTTTTATCAGAAGAACAAAATATTCATTATTGGAATAATTATCCTCAATGGGCACAAGTGCGCTTTTGCAGTTACGCACCAACCTCCGGTGAGGTGATTGAAAACAAACAGATATTGGAAAATAAACGACTGGAGATAGAACAGACATCAAAAAATCTTTCTTTGCCTTGTTCTCCTGACTATTGTGGTATTTCAATTAAGCCTAAGCGCTTTATTTTTTATACTTATAGATTGGATGAGCTATCCGATGTTTGGGAATATCAGTCTGATGCTACAGGTTTTTTGAAAAAAATACGTTCTCCTTGATGTTCTGGTTTCATACGATTTGATGTAGAGGATTTATAATGGGAATTAAGAGACTCGATCATGTTAATTTTGTAACACATGATCCTCAAGCAACTATTAACTTTTACTGTAATATTATAGGGCTACATCTTGGAATGGGGCTATCTATTGATACATCCCAATCTTTGTATTTTTATATCCCTAATGAGCTGATTGCTATTCTACATATTGGAAATGCGAAAGCGGCCAAAGAGCAACCAAAATTTAAACGATTAGCTGACTTAGATAATGATCATCAAGGTAGTTTTTCAACGGGAGCATTTGACCACTTTTGTATTGCAATTGATATGGATGACTATGAGGTATTCCTAAGCAGGTTTAAAAATAATAAGATTGCATATCAAACCTATTGTCATAGTGATATGGCCTTGAAGCAAATTTGGCTGCTTGATCCAAATGGCGTGCGAGTTGAACTTAATTTTGTATAAGATACAAAGAAAAAATTTAATTATTAATCAAGCACGATGTCGTAAGGTGATAATTTCAGCCCCACTTCTAAGTTTATCCAAATGATCGGCCCACCATTGCATCATAGTACGTCTTTCAGGTAAATACTCCGCATAGTTATAAGCTGCTCGAATAGTGTTACGTTCACCATGTGCAAGCTGTCGTTCTATCGCATCACGATTCCAGCCTTGCTCATTTAGCAATGTGGAAGCCATTGAGCGAAAACCATGGCCTGTCATTTCATGCGTTGCATAACCTAAACGCCTTAAAGCAGCTATGACTGTATTTTCTGACATAGGACGCATAGATGAGCGAATACTTGGAAATAAATATTTTCCTTCTCCGGTATAAGGCTGTAATTCTTTTAAAATGCTTATTGCTTGCGAGGATAAAGGTACGATGTGTTGAACACGCATCTTCATTTTTTCTGCGGGAATACGCCATTCTTTCTTTTCCAGATCAAATTCCGACCACTCAGCATGCCGTAATTCACCAGGCCTGACAAAGAAAAGAGGAGCTAATCGTAAAGCGCATTTTGTAACAAAAATACCATGATAATCGTCAAGTGCCTGTAATAATTTTCCGATTTCAACTGGCTCGGTAATACTTGCATGATGTTTTTGTTTCACTGGTGCCAGTGCACCTTTCAAATCAGCTGCAGGGTTACGTTCTGCTCGGCCAGTGGCAACTGCATAGCGAAATACTTGCCCACAGATTTGCGATATCCGATGTGCTGTTTCAATCGCACCTCTGTTTTCAACCCGACGTAGCGCCGATAAAATTTCAGGAGCTGTGACTTCAATAAGGGGTCGCTTACCAATCCATGGAAAAATATCTTGTTCAAGACGAATTAAAATCCGCTCACCATGTCCTTTAGTCCATTTTGGTGTAAATTTAGCATGCCATTCACGAGCAATGGCTTCAAAACTACTTTCAGAAGCTAACTTCTTAGATCGTTTTATCGAGTTTTTTAAAATACCAGGATCAATCTTATCTGCTTTTATTTGTTTTCTTGCTTTGTCTCGTTCCGCGCGCGCACATCTGCTAATGTGACCTCTGGAAAAGAACCAAACGATAACTTTTTCTCAATTCCTTCAAAACGATATTTTAACTTCCATAACTTGGAACCATTGGGTGTAATCAATAGATATAAACCCTGCTCATCAGCTAACTTATAAGCTTTCTCTTTAGGTTTGGCGTTCTTAATTTGTGTTACTGTCAGCGTCATGGGGGCCTCAAAATTAGCTTGGGGTAAAGAGCCCCCAAATAAGCCCCACTTTAGAGTAGGATTCTGGGGGCTTTCATTAAACATTATTGGACGCAGGATAAATAAAAAAGGCCTTTATTTCAAGGCCTATAAGATGTTTTTAGAATTCTTTGGAAGTCAATATGGTGGGGCGGCGGCTATTTAATTGGTTAATCAATACGTTGTATTTAAAGGGTTATTTTTATATGTGATAAAAATATACCCCCAAATGTACCCCCATACATGATATGTATCTCCAATTTATATTAATAGTTTGAATTAATTTACTATACTTAATAAAAGCCAGCTTGATTAATAATTATGAATAATTTTGAGTGGGAAAATTCTTTTCCGAATTCTTGTCCAGTATACGGAGCGACCTCATACAAATTTTATGATGTATATCGCTTGGTAAAAAATAAGTCCCCAAAAGAGAATGAATTTTACCCCAACAATAAATCCTCTGGTGCAATAAAGAATAATACCGATTGTAAGAGATGGGCGGTATCATTTTTTGAAAAATACGATAATGCTGATTTTATTCGGCAAACTGTCCCGTACTTTAAAAATCATCATATTGCTCAAGGAGATCTACTTCTTAATTTTGGAACGTCTTTGGTGGAAAAAGATGGTCATATTTGCCTTTGGAGATTCAAAAATACTCAAATTAGCAGTCATTTTAGAGTGATTAAAAATGAACATAAATATTTTTGAGAACATTATAGAAATATTTGCTTATTATGATCGGCCTGTCTTTTTTATTTCTAAAGTAGGAGTTCAAAAATTTATTTGTGTTCTTATAAGCAGTGAAAACTCAAAGGAGAAGTGGTTAATCTCCGAAATAACGGAAAATACATGTGAGGAATTAAAATCGAACAGAATAGATTTTTATACCTGCTTTAAACAATCCAAATCAGGGGACTCTTTCGTATTATCGATAACTAATGAGCATATCGATAATGAGACTAAAATTATTTCTTCTGAAATACCTGACGACATCTTGCCAAATAAAGGCGTATATTTACTTCGAAATAGTAATGATCTCTTTGCATCACCCTTCTAACGGAATTTTATTTTTTCTTGCTTTTAAAAATCAAGAATTTCTTGAATTGCAGGTTTATAATATTCAGCATGTCCTGATTTAATTATCAGATTATCAGCATGTTTTATAGTTACGGCTGTGTGGGTGTGGCCACATAAAACTAAAAATTGAATATCAACATTCTTTTTAACAAAATTCATAATCACATCACCAGTTGCTTTTGAGGCAAAATAAGGCAGCCAATTTTCATCGCTTGGTTTATCCTTGTGCCAACTGCTTTCAGGAAATGGTGGGATATGAGTAGCAATAATTACTTTTTTAATATCAGTGTCAATTGCATCACACAATGTCTCTTGGAGAACTGAGGCATCTGTGTCAGCTAGTTTCTGCATTTCCCTTTTTAAGGCAGACTTATTCAATAAAAAAGCTTGGTATAACTCAGAGATCAAGCGACTATCATTTAAATTTACTAAGCTATGATCAAAATCTCCATAACGCGCATCTGCCCATCCATCATGTCCCACTAATACAATACCGTCAGCTAATGTTAAAGTTTTAGGCTCTCCAAGCCAAATAAGTTTTTTATTTTGATTACACAAACCGCGAATTTTTTCACGTAGATTATTAACACTACTAAAGTAGTAATCGTGATTACCTAATACAAAATAAATAAGCTTATTTGTGTATGTGCTAAATTCTTGAAGAATTTCACACACATCTTTTGCTTCAGCTATATCACCAGTAATCAAAATCTCATCTGCACCGGTTTCAATTACTTGTTGGTAGAATTTTTTTCTTGCATCAATCTTTAAGAAGTTGAGATGGATATCAGTTAGCCAAGCGATATTCATTATTTCACCCCCTCAATAATGGCATTTATCCGTGACTCAACGATTTTCTTTCGACTCTCGGACTCTAGTGAGTAGTTTAAATGCCCGGGTAAAGCTTGGAGAAACTGATCATTACTCATTAACAATCCAAATTCAGATGAAAGATATTGCTTTAAATTATCTGATACTAGTAAAACATCACTAGCGATTTCTGGTCGGCCATCAATTACTGAAATAATATCTTCCAAATCATGACTTAATAAAAAATCTTGTTTCCCACGATCCTTAAATGCCTCTAACTTGGTCGCTAGAAAATAAGGTGCTGAAATAACCTTTATATTTATATTGTCAGAAATACTATGTTTGATAGAATTTCCTTGTGCGTCTTTATACCATTTATTAGAAAACCCCAAGACACTTTTATCTATAGGCATGACATCAATTAAAATGCCATCGCAATCCCAACGGCATATAGGATGATCACCAGAAATTAGCTCCTTAAATCCTTTTTGTCGTAATTTCTCAGCAATAGCATAATAACTCGGTCTAGTAATAACGTTGACTATACAATCAACATCCACGGTAAAGCGTACATCCGGAGCAGCTTTATCTGTTATTAATAAACCTGTGATACAACCCCCAACAAAAGTTACTTCATCACATAAATCTCCAAGACGATGTGCAATTAAACTAAGAGATTCGATATTTCTTTGAGCTGAACTTCTATTCATTTGATACCAACTTTTTTGATTTTAATAATACCAATATTTTTTGTGAAGCAATTTGCCTTTCTCTTACACGCCCAGAACGAATAGCATCAATTAGTGTCAATAAGTCATAAAATAGCGGATCTGGATGCTTTGCTACAGATTCAGGGACTGAAGAATATAATGGCTTTAGAGCAAGGCCACGCTCATTCCCTTCGCCATATGGCCATACAGGGATAGGATCATTACCAGCAACAATCTGATCACTTAAGCTTGGAGCAGCATAGCTAGTGGGAATACCACGGACTAGCTCGCCTAATTTGGCAGGAAAGACATACTTTAATCCATGAAGAAAAAACTCTTCACAAGCCTGAATAATGGGTTGCGGCTTGGCCGGCGGATGGTATGGTGTAATTAACCCTACTGCCACTAATCTCTTGAATGCACTATTGATTTGAGAAGGACTCAAACACAATTCAAATGCCATACTATTTTGAGACCAGCTTTTATCTGTTTGGTAAGCCAACAGTTTGGCCAGAACTACGATGTCTTGTGATTTAATCATTGAGCATCACCTTTTATTCCATATTCTAGAATTTAGAATAAAGAATGTTTTTAGTCAACTATATAATGGGCTTATGGACATATTGCTGGAGTAGTTTTAATAAGGACAAACGCTTGACTACATTATTCTGCTCGCTATACTTTCCCTAGGTCGTCGATATCCCCGGTTATGAGTGGCCGAAAAGCGATACTCCAAAAATAAAATCTGTTTGTAGTTAATCTTTATTAGCTGCTGGCGGTTTTCCTTAAACATTCATGAAAACGAAATTAAGACCAGCTTATTTAATAAGGAACTACAAATGTCCATTGCAAAACTTTGCGCGGATCATCTTCGTGCCATTTCCAACAATCGTGGTGTTAAACTCAAATCAGGACATGCTCATGAGCTTGTCGCTTCGTTCTTCGGTTACAAATCCAAAGCAGCTATGTTAGCAGATACTTCCTCTCCAATAGACCGGCTTAATCAGGCTCAGTTTCTTGTTCTGACTCCTCCACAATTTATCGAACAACGTCGAAAATGCCTGGAAGATTTACCATCAGATTTACCAGATAATTCAATATTAGGAGAAGAACTGTTTACTTACTTAACATTAAAAGAGTATTTCTCAGGTAGGCCTTTTACGGCATGGAAACATCTTGTTGATATTCTTGCAACAGAGTATCTCTTAAAACATGCAAGCTCAATACTGCCTATAAATTTTGGACTTAATGAAATAGCACACAGTAATTTCGACAAGCCTACAAATGAATACATCCCTGTTCCAGATAATACAGGTAATGGGGTAACACTTACGGCTAAAATGCGCTACGCTGAAAATGATATTAATTCTCAAGCAATAGATATACTTGTAACAATCAAGCTGCAACGCATTGCCGGTTATATTGGCTATGCAAATCCTAATATTTCAGTTAGTTCAGGAGGTTCTATATGATCTCCTCTCTCAAAATTAAACAACCCTTTGGCTTGAATAAAAATAACACGATTGCCCACATTGCTGACGTTGAAAGCGGTGAAAAATGCAACTGTATTTGTATCGAGTGCAAATCCCCTTTGATTGCGGTAAAAGGCCGCATAAAAGAACATCATTTTCGACATAAGAATGTTACTGAATGTGAAGGGGGATTAGAAAGTGCTATCCATCTTGCAGCCAAAAAAGAAATAATGAAAAGAAAGCACATAACATTACCCCAATGCGTTTCTACTGCCTCAGCAATAGACTCAAGAGGAATAAAACACACTGAATGTAAAACCATTGTTAAAGATAAACAAATCATATTGTTTGATGACGTACAAGAAGAAAAAGTATTACATGAAATGAAGGCTGACATACTGGCAAGTAAAGGTGACACACAACTTATTATTGAGATTTTTTATCGTCATAAGGTCGACGAAGAAAAGATCAAAAAAATAAAGAAGGCAAACATCTCGGCGATAGAAATCAACCTATCGGATCTAACACAAGAAGATGTAAAAAGCATGGAAACATTCTGGTCTCGCATTAATAATCCTATTTGTGTTCAATGGCTACATAATGTCAAAGCCCATAATAGTGTTTCAAAGCTTGTGAACCAATTGGGAGCAAAGATTAAAAAGTTAGAAACAGAATATGCACAAGAAAAAATCAGGAAACAAAAGAAAGAAGAGAAAGAAAAAAACCATCTCTTACTAGCTCTAGAAGACTTAAAAGTACTTCGCAGTAAACAACACGCATTACAACTTAACCAAGAGGCTGAAATGCATCCTGCCTGGAAACTTCACAGCCAATATCTCCAGTTGTCATTCAATACATTGCCCAGTTTCCTGAATTTAGAAGTTCCTGACGGAGATTGGATTTTCAATTGCGACAGACGTGTCTGGCAAACAGCTTTTTATAGCTCTTTCATTCAGAGAAACGGCAAACCCTTCTGTATTAGAAGAGTTGACGAATGGCTTAATAATAAAGCTAAGTGCGAGGTTCCCTTCACAGCCCAAACTGTAGGAATATATGGCAGACGTTACCCTGAACTTGTTCCTTCTGATGTTTCAATTAATCTGCCATCGGCCTGGAGAACTTTACAGAGTTATTTTAAACATCTATGTGATTTAGGAATGCTAAAATTTTCCCCGAATGAAGGGGGATGGGGAAAAGATTCTTGGTTTAGAATTATTAGCAACACACCATCAGGCTCAGTGCAAATAGCTATTGAAAAAAACTGGCTGAAAAAGCGGGAGGCTTATCAATAGAATCTGACTCCATTGATTACACAATGGCACAGTGTACGTACCGTTGTACGTCATAGAAATTGTGTAATCAATTCCTGCAGTGAGCCCTGCCCCCGTTAAGTAATATGGGTGTGGGTTAAATAATATTCAATAAAAAAATAACCGGAGAATAAAGATGGAAATAGGATTTTTGAATGCTTACTAAACACCCCATATCTAAGCCAATAAATATCACAGAATATACTAGGCCTATAAAAATTTTATATATAGTGCCATATAAAGAAACTCGCAAAAATCACTTGATTTTAGATGCTGTATTTTATGATTCATATACTAGATGGAGTGGAGCCGCTGTATTTGTTATTCCTGCAAACAAAAATGGTTTTTTGTATGAGATGTATGATGAATGGTTTAAAAACCTTGATCCTGATTTTGTTTGTTCCTATGTTGAATTGACTCAAACATTCATTAAAAAAATATCTAAATTATGTAACCCTATTTTAATTTCAGTAGAAGACAGTAAATATACGTCAAAAGATTCATTTCGAAGTTACTTAAAAGATTGGCAGCGTGTTGCACTTATTCAACCGCTATCTTCTTTATCACTAGTTTCCGCGACAAAGCAGTATTTTGAAGGCAGAGAGCTTGGTAAAGCAAATAAAATACTTGTTGAAATACAGCCTAACGAAAGTAATCGCTTTATTTCCGATAATTTTGGATGTAATGGCCATCGATATAGTACTACCCAAACGGTTCTTGGTTTGTTTAATGTTGTTTGCCTTAATCCATACGCCAAAGACGGATATGTTAGCGAAGGTACTGAACTAGTAAAATCATACAAAGATGTATTATCAAGAATAGGAAGTCGAGAGATAAATACTTTTTTAGATCTATCAGTTTCTTATAGTACAGCTATTCCGAAGGTAAATATAAATAATAATGAGTTAGCTTTTAATGTGTTTCTTGGAGATACATGCATTGACCGTATCAATTTTTGGAATAGTCGATGCTTAACGCAAGATAGAAAAAGTTCGATAATACTTAGTAAAAATCAATACTCGGATGATGATTTTTTGAAACTATTCGGAGAGTTTCTGAATTCATACAATGAGCGTTATGGTCACAATAATCAACGTGAAGTTGAAGTAAGAAGTCTAAGTTTAAATTTAGATGAAAGAAAAGAGTTTGCTAGGAAGTTAGGCAACAATACACGATGCATGGTATGGACTAATGAGAAAAGCTCCAGAGAGGTATCGATAAGTCGTGATAACTTCGGCAAATTTTATACAAGTGTTGATGTACAGTCATCACACTATCAAACAACTAAAAAAGAAAGTAATGGTTATGTTGCTAATGACCCTTATCATTTTAAATATATTTCACCACATTATGATTTTCTAAAAGATGGTGATTGGATGGTTGAGTTGGAAATAGAAAGAGAGAAGGATCTATCGAGGTATGATAATGTCACCCATGTATGGATGTTGCCCATTAGAGAAAACAGCTCCAAGATATTTACCAGTAATCTTAGTAGAGTTACAAAAAATCATATCATTGCGCTTATTCCAAGTCGTAAGGATAGGCATAACTTCTTTAAGCAAGATATTATGAGATCTGGTGCTTCATATCAATTATCATTTCCAAGTGATGAGTCATATTTTAGCTGTATAGTGACAAACTACAACACTGATTATTTCCCTGAAGATCCAAGAGTGAAGCTTCGACATAAATCATACGAGCGTATTGGCGTGTCTTCAAAAGGCAAATATATGCGGGGAATTATAAGAAAAATAGGTTCTTTATATCAGGCATACTATTCGCTAACTAGAAAATTATGGAGAGATTGTATTCGTAAAGAAGCAGTGAAGGAAGATCTTAAGTTTGCGAGTTTTAATAGTTTACTCGAAACGGCTCTGGGAGATAGTGAATTTAGGAAAAAATATCAGAATAAATATAATGCATCTAGTGATCTGCAAGTCAAATCTGATATAAAAAAGAATTTTTATGCTTGTGCTAATTTGTTATTGCAACAGAAAGTTATATATAAAGTTCACCCATGGGTATGTGACTACTGCGGCACTCACCACGTGTGTTCTGTAGATAGTCTGAAGTTTGAAAATACGTGCACTGTTTGTGGAGCGATCTACCATGTGCCATATTCTATTGAATGGCGCTTTCAAATTGACGCGATGGTTATTAATGCTCTACATAGAAATAATGGTTTAACTGTATTGTGGATGATAGGTTATATTTCAACACAAGATTGCCGTGTGAGTAGTTTTTATTATATGCCAGAGGTTGATCTTTTTAATTCTTATAAAGACAAAGAGAGGTCAGCAGAAATTGATCTTATATGTGTTGTAGATGGATTGCTGTACGTTGGTGAAGCAAAGCAAACAGCAGCATTATTTTTAAAGAAAAAGAAAGATAAGAAAGATGAGGAAGCTAAATTCATCGAGATTATAAAAAAAATCAAACCGGATGTGGCACTATTAGCATTTGAGAGATATTCCGATTTAGAAGAAGACACGGATAAAGTCAGGACAAAACTTATTGCCTCAATAGAGAGAATGAAAAAAATATGTGGCGATGTTGATATAAGATATATTGTGGCAGAGGAGGTAGATGAAGGTTTCAATGAATTTTTATGCCACGATTTTGAAATATCCTAAATCAAAGTATAGGTTTAGATTTTTATTGAGATAGAAAACTGACACAATTAATAATTATCAATCATTCCTAAAAATGACTTTTTCTTTGATATTTCAAGTTGATTAAACCATTTAATAATAGCAGCTAGATCATCTTCTTCTGCATAAAAATAAGCGGTAGGCACTGATAATGCTTGAGCTATTCTTTTTAGAGTTGAGTAATCCGGGGCATGTCTACCCAGTTCATAATGATTCATGCGTGCGCTTGCGGAGAACTCATCCATACCAGCAGCAATCCCTAGCTTCTTTTGAGATATATTCGCAGCCAATCTGGCTTCTTTAAGTCTTTTTGGGACAGGGGATTCCATCTAAATCAATTTTTGTAAAGAACATACTTAGATAATCTAAGTATTTCTCACATCAAGATACTTAGGAATCCTATACATCCGCATTGGATTGTGTATAATGTATTCAAATTAGCCGGATAACCGGTTAGCAAAATTATCTGGGTAAAGGACAATAGGAAATAATAAAAACAATAAGGAGCCCGCATTATTAGTCTATAGAGAGGTTCCGTTATGATTGTTGTTGCAAGCTTATTATTGCTTGGATTTTTGGTATACAGTGCAATACGTTCATCAAAAATTAAAAATTCATTAGATTTAGAAAAGATTTTCAAGAGTTCTAGTAATCTTTGTATGCAATTCATTGAAATGCAGATTTTTCATGCTTGTACATATCATGCTTATACTCTTAAACAAGAATGGAATGGGGATGTTATTTGGTCAATCGTAAGATCCATTACTACAGACATATATAACGACGGATTATTCACAGAATTTTTACCGTTATACTATTTTGGGGTAACTTTTGCAGCGACCGAGCAAGTTAATCTTAACAAATCGTCAGCCTCATATATGCAACTACAGCTTGCACTAATGTCAAAAATCTATAATGCAGAACAAGCAGCCATAAACATAAGCTCCATAATCACTTCGCAAGCCCAAGCTCCAATTGGAGGAAAACCAACGCATACATCATCAACCATTGTAGTTGGCCATGCCCAGTTCGATTCTTTTATAACCTATTGTGCTAGTAAAATGAACCATACTAATGTAGATCTTTTATCCATACCAGCGACTCTCTTGCATTACTGTAGTGAAAACAGTTTAAATGCTAAAGAAGCCTTCGCATTTTATAATTTTCTGCTCGAAAATCATAAAGATTATCTGATCAATAAAATAAACATTTATCTCTAAATAAATGAGGTAAAACTGCTTCATTCCAACTCATCAAAAAAGCAACCAGTCTTTTGATATGACTCAATTTCATCAAGCCGCTTGACAAGCTCTTCCTGTGCAAGGAACTCTTTTTGTACATTAATGAGCTGCATCAATTGATTGCCATCTTGCACTGAAAGAGCTCCTTTTGCAGTAGCGTCGATAATTTTTTTTCCAATTATTGGTAGAGTCTTGCTACTTTCAATATCTAATCCTTGTAGATCAATCTGTATTTGTTGGCCGGTTGCTTTAGGTATTAGGCGCTCTATGCACAGTCGTAATGCATTAACATCGCCATCCATCGCTAGCTCAACAGTCTTATTAATCAAACCTTCTGCATAAGGTTCAAGTAACGTTGCAAGCCTAGTTCGTTTGTTGAGTGTACCTGGCTTTTTTCCACCCGGGTTTCCAGACTGTCCTTTTTTAAATTTAGTCATTTGTGTTCCTTATCTGCATTTTTTCTGCTTTTTACAGGGAGAATACCCATTTATGTCCTAATTCATATTGATTTAAATAGTTTTGTTGCAAGTCTTTAATGTCTTAAAGTCTTCTCGTTGTGTTACGGATTGAAGACATAAAGACATTCAAGACTTGAGTTGCTTCATGTTCAGATAGATTTAATCTCCCAATTTACATAGCTTCCTTGCTTCCCGAGACTTCTGCATGAAATACCCATTTGGCGTAAAGCGGGAGCCGCACGACGTAATGCATCTCCTAATCCTTTGGGTGTTTTAGGCCAGCTATCAGAGCCAGGAGGGCTATGTTTTTCTAAACGAGGCAATAAATATTTAAGTGGCATAGTTAATGGTACAGAGCCCCTATCATCAACCATTTCAATTACTGCTGATGCAACTGGACTGGCCTCTATTGTTCTTGCAATAGCTTCAGTGCGATTTAAATTGAAAGCCTCTAGAAAATCATGGCCTGAGCATCCCATTACTTCTGAAATTGCCATGCCTAACTTAACAAACTCAATTAGTCTAGGACAGCTCGATTTTGGTAAATAGATAGATGGTAAAATGGTAAGAGAATTAGCAAAGATATCAAATAATGCGCCTAACATCTGTGAATGATTATCGGAATAAATACGTCTCAGCTGATTGCTTTCAACCCTGTGTTCAACAAGAGGGGTTTCTATTGATATCGTTCTGTCAATCAAATCTTGAGACGTAATGGATGCACATATACCATTCAGTACAACTGGCCTTTTCACCTTTATATGAGTTTCATCAGCATTACTATATAGCTTTCTTTTAGCATACCCACCCCCCGTAGAAACAACACACAGAGCATCCTGAATTTTCTGAGGAAGATAACTAATATTTTCATAACTTATAAGCCAGTTCATACTACCAGCGATATATACATCTTCATCAGACTTCGGTGAGGCTCGAAGATTGCATGAGTTAGGATCAATAAGTTGTCTTAGAAACTCTTGTGTTGTGCTTTTAGCGCTTCCTTGTTCTCCGACTAATTCTAACAATGGAAAAGGTGTTTCAGGTCGTAGGCAATCAACAAGCCAAGTAAGCACGAGGAGTTGCATATCTTTTGGAATATTTATCACTTGCCATAGGGTATTTATACTTCCCCCTTTAAGTGGTATTGGCAATGGGCTCATTGTATCTGGTCTCACAAATCTAATTGGATGGTCATCAACAACCTGCCAAGATCCTGGTGATATACAAATTGCACGATTTTTACCTTTTTCACCAAGATCCAAATAATACACATCATCGAGTATTGCTGCTCTTATGCAGACTTCACGTAGCTCACCTCTAAATTGGGCCAAGCCTTTTAGTGTTTCAATAGCCTCTCTAATTGAGTGCTCTCTTGGTGTTTTATCATGAGCCTCATAAAAACTTGAAACAAGCCAGCTTTTGAATTGTCGTCCATCAAGCTTACGTGTTTCATTAGTTAGTAAGTCATAAGCATAAGTTTCCTTATTTGAATCAAAAAACATTTCTGCGTGCTCAGTAACAAATTCAACTAGATATGAAGCTTCGTTTTGAGGCTTGTCTTTATCTTTAAAACCCTTATCATTGCGAATGGAAACTTTCTTATCATTTTTTATTAAATTTGAATTTACGTTTTTACAGGGAAGGGACTCGATTTCTTCTTTTGTGCGGTTTGGGTGTTCGCCCACCCAATCCACCACATCCCCCTTTAGAGGTAGACCTAACTGTTCAACTTCGATTACTTTTATATTGCAGCCAAACCCTTGAAGCGCTGTTAAAACATCATCCACATATCTAAAACCTGCTTCATCATTATCGGGCCATATTATTATCTCTCTACCTTTTAATGGCTCAAGGTCAGCTTTACTTACAGAATTAGCACCACCACTGGTAGTGGCAAGCAACCCTAGTTTAGTAAAGGCATCGACACACCCCTCACCTTCGCAAAAATATATTGATTCGTTAGATACCGTTAGGATTTGGTGTAGATTATATAAGGGTTTTTTGCTTTTGAACTCTGGCTCACCAAGTATATAAGCATCGTTGCCAGGCTTAATCGGACGAATATATTTGTCACCAGTGGTAGGATTTTTTAATCTAATTCTGTAAAAAAGCAGCTTCAAATTAACATCTTTATATTCATGGGCAGCTTCAAATTCAAAACCATCCTTTAGTTGTTTAGAAAAAATTCTTGATACAGCATCATCAATAGTTTCGTTTAAAGCAATCATTTTGAAGTATCCTCCCACGCTCCAAGCTCTATTGCAGCCTCACTAAACCCAAGTCCATGTAGCTTGCGATGAAAAGCCAAAACATCCCCTCCCTTTGCTCCACAAGCCATACAACAAAACCCTCCTGAATCAAGTCGTACTCGTAAGCTTGGCCTTGAATCTTCATGAAAAGGACAAAGAGCTGTTTTCCACTCAAGCCCTCCGGATAAATTCAATCCTTGCTCTTTAAAATATTTCGATGGGGATGGTAATAACTCACGATTAAAGTTTTGTTTTTTCATTAGAAGATACTCCCTTAGCTATTTGGCTTCTTGAAGCTTCCAGTTGCTTCACAAGTACACGAATGTCATCATTCGGAAAACCTGCAATACGAGCTGCATTTAAGGCCATGATTTCACTTTCTGGCCAAGCAACAGAACGTTCACCTAATGAAACGGGCTTAGTCCAAAGACCTTGAGAAATTCGTAGATAGAGAGTACTGCGTGAAAGACCTGATGTTGATTGTACCTGTGGTCTTCTTAATAAAGGACTAACCATATTATGCCTCCTTAGGCGTTATAAAACATGGTTAGATTTTGTAGCTAGATTATTTTTGTCACACTATCTGTCAAAACTATTTTTTATGACAAGCTTAACTTATTGATTGTAAATTTATTTTAAAAATATCTCTGACAATATATCTTTAATATATTCTATGTAACGAGTCTTTGTTGTTATATTTTCTTTAATCCAGCTTTTAATATCCTCTTTTGTTAGTTTTTTATGCTTATTACTTCCCATTTGGTAAGTAGAAAACTTTTTAACTGCATCTAAAGCTAAAGTATTAATTTTTTTATAAGCTTCAGTTTGATGCAAAAGTTCTAGATCTGAAGTAGAAACAAAGCCAGGATCAATTAACTCACCTACATATGGATAATTTTTTTTGAACTCTTCCTGATCTCCTTTGCTCAAGTTTAAAAAAAAGGAAGTTAGATGTTTCATCAACACATTTGATATCTTTTGCGAGCACATAAGTGCGTAGTCGATATGTTGAAATAAATTAAGCTTATAGCTGTGTCTGGGATTATTTCTTAATAGCCGTGCAAGTTTTTCTACCTCAGGTGATTCAATTACGTGGTAGAGAGGAGCCCCTTTCATTCTCTGAAACTGAGTAAGTCTACTATTTATAAGCTTCTTTTCGGGGTTAATCCCCAAAACTAAGCATGCTGACACTTCTGGCTCGCACTCATTAAAGTTAACCCATTGCTTGTAATAATTATTTGTCATTTCTAACTCCTCAGGCGCTCAATTCATCTAAATAATCCGCCCACTCTTGCATCATCTTTTTACGCTCGGCTAAGTGTTTGGTGCGGTTATATGCTCTACCATTGGGATCACGTACAGCATGGGCTAATTGATGCTCTATGATGTCTGGTCGGAACCCTAGGATTTCATCAAGCAGCGTTTTCGCCGTCGCTCTAAAACCATGACCGGATGCTTGATCTTTATCTATCCCCATGCGCCTTAAGGCGGCTAAAATTGCGTTGTCACTCATTGGCCTTTGGTTACTTCGAGCCGAAGGAAAGACAAATGGTGCTGAGCCAGTCAGAGGTTGTAGTTCTTCTAAGATGGTAATTGCTTGCGTAGACAGGGGTACAATATGAGGTGTATTTGTTTTTGAAACTGTGTAACACCATTCTGACTTTTCAAAATCAATATCATCCCACTTGGCATGACGTAGCTCACCAGGTCTGACAAATACCAATGGGGCAAGCCTTAACGCACACATAACTATCAGAGAACCTTGATAGTCATTAATAACTCTAAGGATTTCACCAAAGGATTTAGGATCAGTTTGAGCCGCAAAATGTTTGGGTTTAACCGGTGGCAAAGCGCCTCGTAAATCTTGAGAGGGATCACGCTCTGCTCTACCAGTGGCGATAGCATATCGAAACACTTGGCTGCAATTTCCCATTGCCCTATGTGCTGTGTCTAATGCGCCTCTGTCTTCAATACGTCTAATCGTATTAAGTAATAAAGGGGGAGTTATTTCTGAAATTGGTTTATCTCCTATCCAAGGAAAGATGTCACGCTCAAGACGTTGTATGATTTTATCAGCGTGGCTATTGACCCAGTTGGGTTTGTGTTTGACAAACCATTCGCGTGCTACCAGCTCGAAACTATTAGCGGCACGATCAGCCGCGGCCGTTTTCATTACCTTTTTATGCTCGCCAGGATCAATATCCATCGCTAATAATTTACGGGCATCATCACGGCGTTCATGAGCTAAGGCAGTGGAAACATCTGGGTAAACACCTAGGGCCAATAATTTCTCTTTACCTTGAAAGCGGTATTTAAGTCGCCAGTATTTGCTACCATTGGTGGTTACATAAAGAAACAAACCTTTTTCATCAGAAAGTTTATAAGGTTTTTCTTTGGCTTTGGCAGTACGTGCTTTGGCGTCAGTTAATGCCATTGGGGGTATCTCCTTCACAACTTGTCGAAGTACCCCCAGATATACCCCAACATGGGATTGGATTTTGGGGGTACTTATAAGACGTTATGGGATGGAGATTAAGGCATAAAGCCTTTCAGATCAAGGCCTGTAAGATGTTATGGAATGTTCTTGGATGGTTAATTGGTGGAGGCGGCGGGAATCGAACCCGCGTCCGCAAATCCTCTGCCTTCAGCTCTACATGCGTAGCCTTGCCATTTAATTTAACTGTGGACTCTCCGACAGGCAGGATGGTACACAGCGATTCCCTGAGTTTCGTATCTTAATTCGGGATTAACTAAAACACTAGCTTATCTCTTATGACCGTTGATTCGATACCGATAAGCGGGCTCGGTCAACGGGATACTGGGTTTATGGCCAGTACACGATTGATCAAGGATCAAGTATAACTGATTATTAGGCAGCTATAGCAACGTCTTCTTGACCAGCAAAGTTTGTATCGTTTGCATTTATATTTAGTGAGTCTGATTTACGAGAGATCTCTTTCTCGGCATGCACTTCCGGTTTTGCAACCCACGTCGAAGCCAGGTCGCCCCCAATCTGTACACTTTAATTATAACATAAAATAATTTGCATTAAGCAATTTTTTTGCAGTTAATTTACAAGGTGATACCGCCGCCTGGTTTCAGCACTTCATTGAGCGTCTTGGATGCCATTATGACGTAATAAAGCATCTATATTCGCTGGGCGGCCACGGAATTTTTTATACGCGTCAGCTGCTTTTTGAGACCCACCTACCTCCAAAATGCAATGTAGAAAGTCATGTCCAGTTTTGGAGTTAAGTACGCCTTCTTCTTCAAATCGTGAGAAGGCATCACTAGATAAAACTTCAGCCCAGCTGTAACTGTAATAGCCTGCAGCATAACCACCACCAAATATATGGCTGAAACTATGTTGGAAGCGATTATAAGGAACAATGGGAGCCACACTGGTTTTTGCACGGACATCAGCAAGAATATCGCTAACCAAAGTTTTCTTATTTTTTTTGTATTCTTGATGAATGCGAAAATCAAAAATAGAAAACTCCATTTGTCTTAGCATTGCCATCGCCGATTGAAAATTCTTTGCAGCAATTAGGCGCTTGTACAAAGAATCTGGTAAAGCTTTTTGAGTATCAATATGAGCGGTTAATACCGCTAGTGCACTCTTTTCCCAGCACCAATTCTCAAAAAATTGACTTGGTAATTCAACAGCATCCCACTCTACGCCATTAATACCGGAAGCGCCAAGATAATCTACTTTTGTTAAAATATGATGCAAACAATGGCCAAACTCATGGAATAATGTGGTTACTTCATCATGAGACAGCATTGCCGGTTTATTTCCTGAAGCCTTGGCAAAATTACAGGTGAGTGTGGCTATAGGCAATTGCACAGTACCATCCTCCAATGCTCTACGGCTTTGTAAGGAATCCATCCAGGCACCACTGTGCTTATTGGGACGAGCAAATAAATCAGTGTAAACATAACCGCGTACTTCATTATGTTCATCCACTACACAATAGCATTGGACATCTTTATGCCAGACATCAGCTCCTTTAATTTCTTCGATGGTCATGCCATATAAAGCGTTTACCAGAGCAAATAATCCCTGCATTACTTTAGTTTGTGGAAAATAAGGACGTAAGTCCTCTTGGGACAGAGCAAATAAATCCAGCCTTCTTTTTTCCGATAAATAAGCCATATCCCAGGGTTTAATTGGATCAATACCCCATTTATCTGCAGCAAATTGTTCTAATTGAGCAAACTCCCCTTCTGCTTGATGATGAGCACGCCTTGCCAAGTCATTCATAAACTCCATGACTTGTGTCGTTGAATCAGCCATCTTAGTTGCTAAAGAAAGTTCAGCATAATTATTAAAACCGAGAAGCTTGGCTTTTTCATGGCGCAAAAAAAGCATTTCATCCATTATAGGTGAGTTATCAAAAGTACCTGCATTAGGCCCTTCGTCAGAGGCTCTTGTAGCATACGCATGATATATTTCTTCGCGTAAGGCTCGATCATCAGCATAAGTTATGATTGCTTGATAACTGGGATACTCTAGAGTAAACACGTATCCTGTTAACCCTTTTTCTTTAGCTACTTCTTGTGCGGTATTTAAGGCATGTTCTGGAATCCCCGCTACACGCTTAAGATCCGTAATATGAATAGTAAATGCTTGAGCTGCATCAAGAATATTATGCTCAAACTGATTACCTAACTCATCCAAACGTGTTTGAATTTCTTCAAAACGTTTCTTGTCTTTTTCATCTAAAGCCACACCTGATAATTCAAAATCGCGCAAATTATCCGCAATGATTTTTTTCTGCACCGAGTCTAAAGTATGAGTATCGATTGATTTAATGGCCTCATACAACTGGCGATTATGGCCAATTGTTGATTCATAGGCTGATAGCTTAGGCAAACAAGCATCGTAGCATTTGCGTAATACCGGAGAATCCATTACTGAATGTAAATGGGACATGGGAGACCAAAAGCGTTCTAGCTCATCACTGAGATCTTCAAGAGGATACATTAAGTTATCCCAGGTGTAGTGGTGATTCTCTTTAAGCAAATGATCAATTTGCTCTAAATGGCTTTTCAACATCCTTTCAAGATGTGTTTGAAATCTTGTGACATCAATATGGCTAAATTGGGGTAACCCAACTGGTGCTGACATGTTGTACCTGCAAAATTGATCTAAAAGATACAAAAGCATAGCATTCAATTGCTACGAGCTCTACCTTAAATTTAAAAAAGACAACAAGTTCTCGAAGAAGGGTTGTCTTCACGATTTTCAACATCAAAGGGTTCACTATTAGACTCTACAGGTGCTTTTTTCTTCGCAAAAAAAGGTAATTTTGTAATGCCTTCTTTAGGAACTGGAACTATATCTTGCGGACGATAATGCTGAAGAATAGGTACTAAAGCAAAATTAATAAAACAAATTAGTACCAAACAAGCAGCACCCCCTAAAGGAATCATCAAATTAGCCGCAAATCTAGGTGCAGAAGTACACATTGCCAGAAAAATTAGGGATGTCGTCATCACATGCGAACCAAAACGTAAGGTTTCGAATTTAATTTGATCATCAAGTAAGTCAATAAGCTGATTTGCATCTTCTTTATTTTCTACGGTGACCATTTGCTTATGTTCTTTGCGCAACTGATATAACCGATTTAATTCTATGTATGCTCGACCCACCGCCATTACAACATCAAAGCCAAAAAATGCTATGAAAATAGCAAACGGTACCGAAGCTCCGGTGAGAACATAACTATTAAGAGCTCCAACGATTACCCATGCTAAATCGTTACCGATTTCAAACCAACGACGAAGTAATTGCCCTCGCAAACGAACAACAAATCCCATCTCTCTTTCATGTTTACTCATCCATGACCAAGGAATAATATGCTTCATTAATAGCAATAGATTTACAGTAAGGCGAGGAACATAAAAAAAACAAGCAAGATGCGGAAGAAAAGGATCTATATGTTTATCAAGATGAGCAATAATATTACGATACCAAGTAGTACTACCATTAAGCGCCGCGAGTAAATCCAACAAACGCTTGGAACGCACAAACAACAAGCGATAGAGATTGATATTAATCGTGCGTATGCGAACTTCTTGTGTAAAAGAAATCCCAACATTAACTTTTTCTTTCTCTACAGGCTCTGGAAGCTCAGGACATAAATGCTTTAAGATTTTGCGATACAGTATTTGTTGAGCACGTAAACGCTTAACTTCTCGTGGTACATCCAAATAATGGAGATAAACTTCCTCTAATAATTCAGCAAACAAAATAGCAGAAGTCAATTGCTCTACTATTTTTTGTGTTTCAAAGAGTTGATCTGCTAATATGGCGGCTCCAGGTCTTAGCAAATTTGTGCGAATTTGCTGCCCCAGAAGACTGTATTCTATATTCAAAACAACATGTGACTTAACAATATTGCAATAAATTTGCTTTTTCGCTGTTGGATAAAGCTCATTGATGCGTTCTGGAAGGGATTTATTTAATAGATTATGCTCATCAAATTCAATGGGCTGACCATGAAAAAAATTGTGTTGTAAGCGCTGAAGAGTTAAGTTCATGATGTCCTAAAGAAATTGGATATCAAATTTAATACATTATCATCTTGTTCACAAATAAGATGAATGGTAAAAATTAAGCATCATATTAACAAAAAGCAAACAAGAAAGTAAATTTTATTTATGACCACTAGGCATTTAATGAATTAAAAATAATCATTTATAGCATAATGAAATCTTATGTATCAATTATTATACTTAATGAAACTATTCTTTTTCATTTAAATGAGTCCCTTTTCTTGCTGATTACTGTCTTCTGAGCGACAATAACTCACCCGATAAAGAGCACATTAGAGAACGCATGAACCGTTTAACCGAATTAGCGAATGCCATTCGCATTTTAAGCATCGATGCAGTAGAGCAAGCACAGTCAGGCCACCCCGGAATGCCTTTAGGTATGGCCGATATTGCAACAGTACTGTGGAAGAAATTTTTAAAATACAATCCTAAAAATCCTCATTGGTTTAACCGCGATCGTTTCGTACTTTCCAATGGGCATGGTTCTATGCTTCTTTATTCCTTATTGCATCTTACTGGTTACAAACTCTCAATTGATGAGTTAAGAAATTTTCGCCAACTAAATTCCCAAACCCCAGGACATCCAGAATACGGCCATACTTCCGGCGTGGAGACCACAACAGGTCCTTTAGGCCAAGGTTTGGCCAATGCTGTGGGAATGGCTATAGCTGAACGCATATTGGCTAACCATTATAATACCCCAGATTGCCAACTTGTTGACCATTCTACCTATGTCTTTGTTGGTGATGGCTGCCTGATGGAAGGAATTTCTCATGAAGCTTGCTCTCTAGCGGGAACATTAGGTCTAGGCAAATTAATTGTGTTTTATGACAGCAATGGCATCTCCATTGATGGTAAGATTGACTCTTGGTTTACTGACGATACCGCAGCACGTTTTAAAGCATATAATTGGCAAGTGATTGACACCATCGATGGTCATAATATGGATGCGATTGAACAAGCCATTGTCACTGCTCAAGCCAATACCAGCCAACCAACAATGATTATCTGTAAAACCATCATTGGACTTGGTTCTTCCGTTGCTGGTAGTGAGAAATCTCACGGCGCAGCATTAGGAGCTAAAGACATCGAAAACGTTCGCAAATTTTTCAATTGGTCCTATGCTCCTTTTGTAATTCCCGATCATATCTATCAACAATGGAATCATGCAGAACAAGGCGAACGCGATGAGCAACAATGGCTTGCCGATTTACATACCTATCAACAACGCCATCCAATCAAAGCTGCCGAGTTTTTACGGCGTATTAATGGTGACTTACCTGATGACTGGCAAAGCCATAGTGCCGCATTTTTAGAACAGTGCCGTATCCATAATCAGAAACCCATTGCAACCCGCAAAGCATCACAACAATGCATCGAGCATTTTGCCGCTTTATTACCCGAAATGTTAGGAGGTTCTGCTGACTTAACAAGTTCTAACAATACCGATTGGTCTGGAAGTAAAACAATTACTCATGAAGATTTTTCAGGTAACTATTTATACTATGGCGTACGTGAATTTGGTATGACCGCGATTATGAATGGTATGGCTGTACACGGTGGTTTTATTCCTTATGGTGGAACATTTCTGGTTTTTGCTGACTATGCACGGAATGCGATACGCCTAAGTGCCTTAATGAAACAACGCGTCATTTACGTGTTTACTCATGATTCAATTGGCTTAGGGGAGGACGGTCCAACGCATCAGCCCGTTGAGCATGCTTCTATGTTACGCATGACTCCTGACATGAACGTATGGCGGCCTGCCGATTTAATGGAAACGGCCGTGGCTTGGCAACAAGCCTTGGAACGTCATCATGGGCCAACCTCTTTACTGTTGTCACGACAAAATTTACCTCCATTACCTCATGGCCAAGATGCTGTAGAGTTAATTAAGAAAGGGGGTTATATTATTATGGATTGCAATGAGACTCTTGATGCTATCTTAATCGCAACTGGTTCTGAAGTCCAATTGGCCATTGCCGCAGCAGAGCAAATGAAACTAAAAGGCCTACAATTAAGAGTAGTCTCCATGCCTTGTGCTGAGCGTTTTTTGGAGCAAGAGCAAAGCTATAAAAACCACGTTTTACCAAAAAACATTCAAACCCGCATTGCAGTCGAAGCAGCCAGCTCTGCCTATTGGTATCAATTTGTTGGCCTCAATGGTGCAGTAATTGGTGTGGATCGCTTCGGCGTCTCTGCCCCTGCAGCCCAAGCTTATGACTATCTAGGCATTACTGTCGAACGGATTATAGAAACTTTAGAACAATTAACTGTAAATAAATAGTGTTAACCGCCACTGTACTCAAAGGCAGTAGAGCACCTAAATTTGGAGAAGTAGTATGACAATACATGTTGCGATTAACGGCTACGGCCGCATTGGTCGTTGTATTTTAAGATCTATTTTTGAATACAACAGACAAAATGAATTCGAAGTCGTTGCGATCAATGATCTATCAGGGATGGAGGTCACCAAACATCTCACTCGCTATGATACAACACACGGCCGCTTCCCAGCTGCAGTATCTGCCGAAGGCAATATGCTTATTATTGATGGTCATGCCATTAAAGTGATCTCTGAGCACAATCCGGCTAATTTGCCCTGGAACGAATTAAATGTTGATGTAGTCTTCGAATGCACAGGATACTTTACCGAAGGTTCGGCAGCAATGCAGCATATTAGCGCAGGCGCTAAAAAAGTCTTAATTTCTGCCCCAGGAAAAAATGTGGATGCAACCATCGTTTATGGCGTTAATCATGAGCAATTAAAAGCATCTGATCTGATTGTTTCGAATGCTTCTTGCACGACCAACTGCCTTGCATCAGTGGTAAAACCATTAAATGATGTGCTTGGCATTGAAGCAGGTTTATTAAATACAGTTCATGCCTATACCAATGATCAAATGCTATTGGATGCCAGCCATAAAGACTTGCACCGGGCACGTGCAGCAGCACAAAATATTATTCCTACCAAAACAGGTGCAGCAGCTGCTGTGGGTTTAGTATTACCTGAATTGGCTGGAAAACTTGATGGTTTTGCTATGCGTGTTCCAGTCATAAATGTATCAGTTATTGATTTAACCTTTACTGCCGGCCGCGAAACAACTGTAGAAGAAGTAAACAATATCGTACGTCAAGCCCAAAGCTCTATTTTACAAATCAATGAAGAGCCTTTAGTATCTTCTGATTTCAATCATACTCCTGCGTCAGCTACTTTTGACACAACACAAACGAAAGTATTTGGTAAATTAGTGAAAGTAGTTGCCTGGTACGATAATGAGTGGGGCTTTTCTAACCGTATGTTAGATACAGCCCAGCAGATGATGAATTGCTAAAAGCCTCATGCGGAGATAACGATGAATCTGATACAAATGAGCGACGTAGACCTTTCTGGCAAGAGAGTACTAATTCGTGAAGATTTGAATGTACCCATTAAAGAAGGAATTATTACCAGTGATCAACGCTTGCAGGCTGCTTTGCCAACTTTAGAATCTGCTTTGGCAGCCAATGCGGCGGTGATGGTATTATCTCATCTTGGTCGTCCTGAAGAAGGAAAATTTGACAAACGTTTTTCCTTACAACCGGTAGCAGAGTATTTAACGGAACACTTAAATTACCCGGTGCACTTTGTAACTGACTACCTTAATGGGATTGATGTAAAACCAGGTGAGTTAGTTGTTTGTGAAAACGTACGGTTTAATCCTGGCGAAAAAAATAATGACAAAGAGCTGGCAAAAAAACTTGCTGGGCTTTGTGACATTTTTATTATGGACGCCTTTGGTACTGCACACCGAGCACAAGCATCCACCTATGGAGTTGCTCAATTTGCGCCAATTGCCGGTGCCGGCCCCTTATTAATAAAAGAACTTAACGCCTTAGAAAAAGTATTAGAAGCACCACAAAAGCCAATTGTTGCCATTGTTGGTGGTGCTAAAGTTTCTTCCAAGCTTACCTTGTTACGGCAATTAGTCGGTATGGTTGATTACCTGATTCCAGGTGGTGGAATTGCCAATACCTTTCTTAAAGCGCAAGGATTTGAAATTGGCGTATCGCTTTATGAAGAAAATTTACTTGATGAAGCTCGTGAAATTCTAAACCTGGCGGAAGAAAAAGGCTGCCACATCCCTTTACCTACGGATGTCGTGGTAGGTAAAAGCTTTAGTGAAACCTGCCCCGCTTATAACAAATCCTTAAATAATCTGGCTACCGATGATATGATCTTAGACATCGGCCCCGTCACGGTAAGTGATTATGTAGACATTATCAATCATGCTAAAACGATTATTTGGAACGGCCCTGTGGGTGTATTTGAGTTTGCTCAATTTGCTTATGGAACACGAGCCTTAGCAATTGCTATTGCAGAAAGCGATGCTTTTTCAATTGCTGGTGGTGGTGATACGCTTGCTGCAATTGATCTTTACGATCTTAATCAGCAAATTTCTTATATATCCACAGGAGGTGGGGCATTTCTGGAATGTTTAGAAGGAAAAACATTACCAGCCGTTGCCATTTTGCAGGAGCGCACAAAAGATGCAAAGACAAACTAAAATAGTTGCTACACTGGGACCTGCCTGTAAAGATCCTACAACCTTACGTGCTATGTTGACTGCTGGAGTTGATGTGGTACGCATCAACTTTTCTCATGCGGATAAATCAGCCCAACAATTAATCTCCTTAGTCCGACAAATTGCGGAGGAATTAAACCGTCCGCTAGGGGTCATGGCTGATCTTCAAGGCCCCAAAATAAGAATTGGCCGATTTAAAAACAAATCCATTACCTTAGTTGAAGGCCAAGATTTTACCCTGGATTGCCATGCTCCAGAACTCTTCGGTGATGAACACCAAGTGTCTGTAGCTTATGCTAATTTGGCTAATGAATTAGCCGTTGGTGATTTTTTACTGATTAATGATGGCTTGATTGAGTTGGAAGTTACCCAAATCAGTGGCAGCAAAGTTCATTGTAAGGTTATTGAAGGCGGGATATTAACTGATCTTAAAGGCTTAAATAGAAAAGGAGGAGGCTTAGCAGCGCGCACCTTAACCGAAAAGGACATTCGTGATCTCCAAACCGCGTTGGATGCCAAAGTAGATTACATCAGCCTCTCGTTCGTAAAAGATGCCAACGACATTCGTCATACGCGTGACATTATTTGTGAATATGGCGCTGAAAAAACACCGATTATTGCCAAAATCGAACGCACTGAAGCCTTAGAGAATTTAACTGAAATCATTCAGGAAGCAGATGCGATTATGGTTGCTCGTGGTGATTTAGGCGTTGAAGTGGGAGCCGCAGAAGTCCCTGCCATCCAAAAACATATTATTGGGCAAGCGCGCCGTTTGGATAAAGTCGTTATTACTGCGACGCAAATGATGGAATCAATGATTAACAGCCCACAGCCAACACGAGCAGAAGTGTCGGATGTTGCCAATGCAATTTTGGATGGAACCGATGCAGTCATGCTGTCGGCAGAAACTGCCAGTGGTCATTACCCGGTTAAAGTATTAGCAATGGTCAATAAAATTTGCTTAAGCGCAGAAAAACATGCCCGCTTTTATTATAATACCGCTCTTGAAGCCTGCCATTATCAACGTGCGGATCAAGCTATTGCCATGGCCACAATCCATACGGCCAATCATTTTCCCATCCAGGCAATTATTACCTTAACGGAATCAGGTGACACTGCCGTGTGGATTTCAAGACAACACAGTACCGTACCGATTATTGCTGTCTCTGCTAATAAAAGAACCATTGGCCGCTTAAGCCTGGTGCATAATGTCTTTCCAGTATATATGGATTATCATCAATTTACCCCAGAAATGTTGAATCAGCGCGTTTTAAATGAATTAATAAAAACCAAGCATATTGAAGAGAAAAGCTTTATTTTGTTAACACGCGGTAGAACCATTGGTACAACCGGTGGTACCAACAGTATGGAAATTATTAAGGTTAAGTAAGATTCATATTCTCATCCTTCTCTTCTTCCTGCGCAGGCGTTTGCTCCTGTGTAAGCTCCTTCGTTTCTTTCTTAGGGCCAGGGGGGACAGTAGCTACCGCTTGTTCCTTGACATGCTCATCCGTTTGTGAATTTGAAGGCGGTAATAATGGTGGTAATGATTCAATCGCTATTTGTGTTTTTAATGTCATCATCTCCTTATAAGCTTCATTGTCCATCCCTTTATCTGGAAGTTTGCTGCCTTCTGTAAGCGGATCAAAACCACCGGCACCATTAAACAGTTTTACTTCTCCTTTATCTATCTGAGCAATAACTTGCCCTTGTCCATTACGTACGGTGTAAAGATCCGTATTATTCTGCTTGGCAAAGTCACGCAGGAAATCCATGGGAGCTTTGTCGTCATTTTTAGGGAAAGTAAATTGAGCTCCTGCACCTACTCTTTCTGGCGCAGTATAACCTTGCCGGTAATTTCCTTTACCATCCGAAAAGGTTTTATCATAAAGCTCCAAAGCCTTTGTAAAATTCTTCTCGAATATCAATTTCAGTTTTTCATCTTTTAGACATGCTTGCATTTTTGCAAGGTCCTCGCTACGCATTTGCTCGAGTTCTTTGAGGAGCTTATCGTTCTCTGCTATAATAGCTGCGTGAGTAGACTTGTTTGGATCAAATGTTTTATTTTTTTTAGCGTCATCATCTTCCTTATTAGCTACTGCAATCTTAACTCTGTAAAGATCGATAATCTTCTCGCGGGCATCCTGATAAGCTGCCTCAGCAGCATTAGCGATATCCATAAGATCCTTCGATGCTCCCTTAGTAATTTCTGCGTTAAATTGTTGCCGTAGTCCTTTATAGCCTTCATACTTCTCTTGTTGTTCTTTTTGTAGGTCTTCTAAAGATGCTTGAGGCAACTCTTCCTGTTTCCCATCTGATTTAATTTTTTCGGGCTCCGTAGGTTGTTCTGGTTTTTCTTCTTTAACCTTTTCTTTTGCTGATATGGGCATAAAAATCTCCTAAAAACTGCTGTAATTTAATTATAGATGAAGATAATGAACAGTTTTTAAGACATAAGCACCATCTATTAGCGCAGCATGGAAATAGTAATCGCACAGACAGATACATTATCTCAAGTACAGTGAGAGATTTCCTGAATAGAGCATAGACGTTATGCATCAGTGTTTACTCATTCAAGAAATCCTTTATCGTCAATTTCTCTAGATCACATTGTTGTATCTCATGTGATCTATTATTGAAAATAAAACAATTATGAAGACAAAGTTGGAGTGATTCGCGCCAAATAATTCCTTATTTAGTGATAACTAAGCTTACTCAATCGTTTCTTTCTTTTCCCCAAGACCACGTGATAAACCTAATTTTTCCTTCAAACGTGCTACAGCATTAGGGTCATATTGACGCGTTGTTTTATGCTTCACTACCACAGCAGCTGACCGTGCAGGTTGGGCAGAGACATTTTGTGCCGCATAGGAACGTACTGGATAGGTAGGTAAATAATCATCTGCTGCATTAGCTTGGTGATTAACTCCTGACGTGTAGCTTGTTGGCAATTGATGACTTGCGCTTTTTTCAGCCAACATCTTACGTGCGTTGCGTACGCCTTTTTCAACTCGTTTCTTAATTTTAGCCGCAGCATGTTCTGCCTCTTCAGCACTGACTTCTGCTACGTCATTACCGTATAAGTCAACTCGTTGTTCGCGTAATTTTAAACATGCCAAATAATCAAGACGACGTGTAAATAAAACCACCGCTTCTCTTAATTTACTTTTAGAAATTCCAGCTTCTACTGCTTTATCAGCATGTTGCAAAATATCGTCCATAATCCCTGTTTTTAATGGACGAATGCATAATGAATTATCAAATGCTGCAGGAAAAGTTGCTGCAAGCCATAATAAAGCATCTGCTCGTGCTTTTTTAGACTGAATTTTTTGAGATTTATTAATCACTGCAGTGCGTGGGTGCAGCTCCTGTTTTCTCATTAGTGTACCCTTGATTAAAAATTGATTGCTATCCGAATATAATACGGTAATCCGCATTAAGAATGAGCGCACAATGTACAATGTTTAATGATTGTTTGCAAGCACTCTAAGCAGGATCTTGCATTTCCAATAAAAACCGTGTTCTTAAGTAGAAATATGCATCTTAATCAGCCTATAATTAATTTAAGTTATACTGATATCAAAATTGAATATGAAACGATTATTTATCGCTTTTCTTGCTATCTGTTTCCCTTGGCTGCTTATGCTAATCAATGATAATCTTGGTGCTGCCTTCATAGCTCTAGCATTGCAAGCAACCCTTATTGGCTGGCCTTTTGCAACTATTTGGGCATGGCGTACTCACTACCCTCCCCAAAGGAAACGTTCCCAGTAAAAAAATCACCTTCCGCAACATAGAACTAGAATCATGAGGAGCATTATGCCAACACGTGTCATCATCAATGGAGCTCAAGGAAAAATGGGTTCTCTAGCTAGCAAAACTCTTGAGCAACATCCTGATTTTGAGTTAGTTGCTCGATTAGGCAAACATGACAATCTAATCCAAACGATTCATCATACCAACGCAAGTATTGTTGTTGATTTGACCCGAGCAGATACTGTTTATAACAATAGCCTGAGGATTATTAAGCAAGGAGTTCATCCTGTTATTGGCACTTCAGGGCTGGTTCCAGAACAAATTCAGGAGCTATCCGCATTATGCGAAGCACAACATTTAGGGGGTATTATCGTCCCTAACTTTTCCATTAGTGCAGTGCTGATGATGTTATTTGCTGCCAAAGCGGCAGAGTATTTCTCGGAAGTAGAAATTATTGAAACCCATCATCAGCAGAAATTAGATGCGCCTTCAGGCACTGCGTTAAAAACTGCAGAGATGATTGCTACCGCCCGAAAAAAAACTAAAAATCAATTAAATCTAAAAGAACTTATTCCTGGTGTTCGTGGAGGCACCCATGGTGACGTCAATATTCATTCCTTACGTTTACCAGGAACTCTTGCACGCCAAGAAGTTATTTTTGGTAACGTAGGTGAAACACTCACCATTATTGATAACAGTATTAATCGAAGTTGTTATATGCCTGGTATCGTTTTAGCGTGCCAAAAAGTATTAGCACTAAACCATTTGGTTTATGGTTTAGAACATATTATTTAAAATAATTTCCTCAGCAATTATAAAAACTCAATAGCAGCAACTACTATCCTTGCACGGATGAGTAACTTATTAAACTACTCGTCATTTCTGGCTCTTGCTTCGCATTGTCAAATAATTGCTTCCATTTAGCTACTCGTTCCTTAATAAACTCATCGATAAACTCATCGCTGTCGATTTTCTTACTTTCTGCTTGTAATAATTCTCGTAGCATATACACTTCTTTGGTAGCTTCTTTACGTGACGCATCTGCTTTAGGCCCCGGACGCCCAAGTACCAGCTCAAAGATGCCTGCAATTCGCGTGATGTTATTACCGGAATTATTTGCTTCCATCCATGATTTTATATTTTGAATCCCCTGAGGAGTTTGTTGAACAGTAAACAACAATCCGCTCCAAGTTTCTCGTGAGAATAAACACATTTTACTGAATAAGGGAAATAAACCATCATAAAGCTTAGCACAGCGCTCCTTGCCCAATTTAGTAGCAAAAAGACGACAGGATAAGATTTCTTCTGCAGACAAATTACTTTTGGCAATAGGGCGAGCGCCTTCTGTTGATATTTTGCGAACTTCATTATTAGTCGCCATGCGATCATCAATTTTCAATGCATCTGCCTGTAATCTTTTGCTCGCTTCCTCGCCATATAAACATTTATTAATCTTATTGGCAATGTCTCTGGGAAAATAATTGTCAGGTGTTTTAATGCCTTCAGAACCAGGAGCATTTTGCCCTGCATGTTCATGTTGATGGCGTGAGAGATAAAGATCTGCAACAATTGAAACAAAATCGGCACGACGAGGGTGATTATAAACTAAATCATTAAACTCCGGCCAAGAGCCATATTTTTCATAATAAAGATACATGGCATCGGTATAAATTAATTCAACAGCTTTGCGATCTTTCCCACTGACACAAGAACCATAAGAATAACCATTGATTTTTAAAATAATAAGCTGCTCCACAGAGCTCACAAATAATTCTCGACCCAAACCCTCCTTGTACTCATTATAGGTTGCTGTGCCTAATTCTGAATTTAAAACACGTTTGTAATTATCAACCAATTCCTTTATACCGTCCACTTTATCGTAATAAGATTCAACAACCTCCAAGAATTGTCTCACCCCAAGATTATCAATCGTTGTGTAAAGAAATAATTTGGCAATATTTAATGGATTATTTCTGAATATCGGCGGTGGAGTAAGGACACCTTCGTCAATAATTGCACGTGCCATTTTATCCAATTCATAATCAGGTATAATTGAGGATAAACGGCGAGGTATATAATCGGAGCCAACAGGGCTAACTAAAGTTTGAAATAAAATAGCTTGCTCAGGCTTTGCATCTTCCATTACCTTCGATAAGTTAGAATGAGTATGCCGTCGCAAAACTGATGATGGCCACATCAGTTCAATTCCGTCACGAGTTGCGATATGACTTGAGCGTTTTTTTTCTGTATACATCTTGCGAAATGTACCCTCTGGCGATAGCAATAGAAGTTGATGTGCTCCATAATTTGCTGGCATCGGCAACATACGCTGCCGACTCGATAAAGTTGAAACGGCTTCCTCTACCGTTTTTTTACTCTTTAGGGCATACTCTAAATAGTACTGTTGGTTTTCGGGAAGTACCCAATACCACTGCGGAAATTGTGCAAGCTTCTGCGGAGGGAATGTAAATTTTTGCTCATTAATAAACTGTTTTAAGTAGTGCAACTTTTGATTAATTATTGACGGTGAGTCTAATGCTAAAATATTGAGCATTTCTTTATAGCGCTGTGGCAACTCCGAAAACCATGCAGGTTTTAATAAATTTTTTTTGTCAGTAATAGTATTTAAATCATTAGGAAAATAAGTCGCTTTTTTGGTGATACTCTCCCACAACTTCAAAAAACTATTAAAATCTTTTTTAATATCAGAAACATTTGGAGTCAAGTTACAGAAAAATGCTTGCATGTAATGATATTCTGGCTTGTTAATCTTACGAAACCACGTTGGTGTTTTTGGATAATTATTCGCTTTGAGTTGATTTAATTCATTTATTATTAAAGGGTAATGAGGAGGAAGAATTTGATCATACTGTACTGCGTAATGCACCTCATTTTTTAACTCAATGGGGGATAGAGTAACGATATCGCTACGCCCTTCCAACATAATTTCATATTGCTCTGCCTCATTTAATAATTCGGCAGCTGCATCAGTAGGCACATTCCATATCTGACTAATTACCCCATGTAATTTAGAAGTAAAATGACGTAATTCTGTTTGTAATTTTTCGATTTTCTCTTCAATTTCTAATTCATCGATGCCTTGATTCTGCATTTTATATTCTGTTTTGCATTGTTTCGCATAGGCTTTTAATAAGTCTCGGTCATTGAAAAGAGGATTGTCTTTGGGTTTATAAGGAAGAGAATTGAGCATGTAGTTAAACGCGCGCAGAAAAATATCAACACGTTTGTCAAAACTTTTCCGATAATCAGGCTTTAAGGAGTAGCGCTCCAGAACATAATCAGGAAATTGTGTTTTTAAAGATTGCTCTAGCTCTTGTGATAAACAAAGCTCTTCTGGTACACGTATAATTCCTTTTGGCATAGATAATGTCCTTAACTGCTTTAGTTCCTAGAATTTCATCAGAAGTTATTATTTTTAAGCAAAGCCTCTGAAATCCCCTACTATTATTGTATAAATAGTTCCACGAAACAATTACAATGATCAACTTATATTGATAAAAATCATAAAAGGGAGTTTGATGATGGGCTATATAATACAACATTACCTAGGTGGTCAATCAATTAATGAAAATAATACCCCTAGTCACCCAGTGTATAACCCAGCCTTAGGAGAAACAGTAGGCCAAGTACATTTTGCATCGAAAGTTCTCTGTGAAAAAGCAATTATGGCTGCTACGAAAGCAGGTATTACCTGGTCACAAACCCCTGCAATTAAAAGAGCACATATTCTTTTTAAATTTCGAGAGCTCATGGAAAAATACCAAATGGATTTAGCTCGCATTGTCACTCGTGAACATGGAAAAACACTTGATGACGCAAAAGGCTCAATTGCACGTGCAATTGAAGTAGTAGAATTACATTGTGGTATTATTAGCCAACTTAAAGGCGATTTTTCTGCTGATGTAGCTAGTGGAATTGATTGTTATACTCAAAGACAGCCTTTGGGAGTGACTGTAGGCATCTCTCCTTTTAACTTTCCAGTTATGGTTCCAGTATGGATGATGATTCCAGCCATTGCCTGTGGGAATACTTTTATATTAAAACCTTCCGAGCAAGATCCTTCTGCTCCAATTCGTTTATTGGAATTATTAAGTGAGGCAGGTTTACCTGATGGTGTTGCTAATTGCCTGCAAGGAAACAAAGAAACTGTGGATTTTTTAATCACTCATCCTGATGTTAAGGCAGTAACTGCTGTTGCCTCCACACCAGTAACACAAGCCATTTATACAACAGCAATCGCCCATGGCAAGCGCGCACATACTTTTGGTGGTGCAAAAAACCATTGTGTGGTGATGCCAGATGCCGATCTAAATCAAACAGCTTCAGCAATTGTCGGAGCTGCTTATGGATCTGCTGGCGAACGTTGCATGGCAATTTCAGTTGTCGTTGCCGTTGGGGATGAGGTTGCCGATGCCTTAATTACGAAAATGAAGCCTTTAATCTCTGCAATGAAAATTGATGCCGGTGATGTTGCAGGCGCAGATATGGGGCCACTAATCAGCGCGGCACACAAGCAACGCGTTTTAGAAGCAATTAACCAAGGAGTCCATGAGGGAGCCAAACTGGTGATTGATGGCCGCCAATTTACTCACCAACATCATCCACAAGGTTTCTTTATGGGCCCCTGTCTATTTGACGAAGTAACAGAACAAATGTCAGTCTATCAAAATGAAATTTTTGGCCCGGTGTTGGCAGTAGTTCGTGTTCAAGACTTTGAACACGCCCTTGCTTTAGTCAACCGTCACCAATACGGTAATGGCACCGCAATTTTTACTCGTGATGGTTTTAACGCTCGTGAATATTGCCAACGTGTGCAAGTGGGTATGGTTGGGATCAATATTCCTATTCCTGTACCAATCGCCAGCCATCCTTTTGGTGGCTGGAAGCATTCCTGTTTTGGGGATATTAATATGCATGGGGAAGAAAGCATCTATTTTTATACCAAACAGAAAACCGTGACCAGCAAATGGCCAATTCATGAACTTGAAGGAAATGCTTTCATTATGCCAACACATGATTAAAAAATACTGTCCGAATTGAATACGGAGAAGATAATGGCACAAATTGGATTTATCGGTTTAGGTCATATGGGATTACCTATGGCCATTAACCTAGTTAAATCAGGGCATCAAGTCACAGGATATGATGTGCAACCTTCAGCCTTAGAGCACTTCACCACTGCAGGAGGCCTGGTTGCAAAAGGGCTACAAGAAACCGCTCAAGGTAAAGAAGTACTAATCACTATGTTGCAAACAGGACAACAAGTACTCAATGTGTGCCATAGCCATGATGGCTTATTCGCTCATGCCCGCAATGGAGCTCTTTTTATTGACTGCTCTACCATTGATGTCAATAGTTCACGAGAAATACATCAATTGGCAAAAGCAAAAAACCTTCTGGTAGTAGATGCCCCTGTCTCTGGCGGAACTACGGGTGCAACGGCAGGGACTTTAACGTTTATGGTGGGAGGAGAAGAGTTAGCCTTTCAAGCAGCTCAACCCATATTATCAGCGATGGGACAAAAAATTATTCACGCCGGAATGGCAGGCAGTGGCCAAGCAGCTAAAATCTGCAATAATATGATTCTTGGAATCTCAATGATTGCCGTATCAGAAGCCTTTGTATTGGCAGAACACTTACACTTATCACCACAAAAACTATTTGAAATCGTCAATAGTTCTTCTGGACAATGCTGGCCAATGACGAAATATGTTCCCGTACCAGGCGTTTTAGAACAAGTTCCCGCAAATAATGAATACAAACCAGGCTTTGCTGCGGCAATGATGCTTAAAGATTTACGACTTAGCCAAGACTGTGCTCATTCAGTCGAGGTTTCCACCCCTTTAGGTGCTAAAGCGACAACCTTGTACCAACACTTTATTGAGCAAGGACTGGGTGAGCTTGATTTCTCAGCCATTATTAAACTGATTGCTCAAAAAACAGAGATATAAGATGAGTCATCCTAAATTAACCCATACAGAAGATTCTTTAGTTGAGTTTTGGTCTGAAATTGCCAAACAAACCATAGATTGGATAAAACCGTGGAATAGCGTTTTACAAGGCAATTTACAACAAGGTAATGTTACCTGGTTCAAAGGTGGAACACTAAATGTCAGCGCGAACTGTATTGATAGGCACCTGCCCAAAAAAGCGAAGCAGCCTGCTATTATTTGGGAAAGTGACCATCCCAATGAATATAAAATCCTCACCTTTGCACAATTGCATGAAGAAGTATGTCGGATGGCCAATGTCCTCAAACAGTTAGGCGTTCAAAAAGGGAATAAAGTGGCGATTTACTTACCCATGATTCCTGAGGCTGCAATTGCAATGCTTGCCTGCACTCGAATTGGTGCCGTTCATACAGTGATTTTCGCAGGTTTTTCCGCCCATGCGTTAAAGCAACGATTAATAGCTTCTGATTGTGTTTGCTTAATTACTGCTGATAGCTTTTATCGTGGCGGTAAATTGATGCCTTTAAAAGAGCAAGCTGATGAAAGTTGCCAGGGACTTAACATATCAAGATTAATTATTAGAAATACTGGATCAGCAATCACTTTTGATTCGCATAAAGATCATTGGTGGCACGAGTTAAAGCAAAAAGTCAGTGCCAAATGCAAACCAGAACCTATGGATGCAGAGGATCCTTTATTTATATTATATACCTCTGGTAGTACAGGCCAACCTAAAGGAGTAGTGCATACTACAGGCGGCTATTTAGTACAAACTGCCTATACGCATCAATTAGTTTTTGCCTGCAAAGAAAATGAAGTATTTTGGTGTACCGCCGACGTAGGTTGGATTACTGGACATAGCTATGTAATCTATGGGTCTTTATGTAACGGCATTACCACCTTAATTTTTGAAGGTCTGCCTACGTGGCCTGATGCAACAAGAAATTGGCAAATTATTGATAAACATAAGGTCAATGTGTTTTACACAGCGCCCACCGCTATTCGGGCGCTCATGTATAGTGGTGATAAGTGCTTAGAATCCAGCTCTCGCGATTCCTTACGCTTACTTGGCTCTGTAGGCGAACCCATTAATCCAGAAGCATGGCAATGGTATTACCAAAAAGTAGGCAAGAGTAAATGTCCTATTGTCGATACCTGGTGGCAAACAGAAACTGGCGCTATCATGATTAGCCCAAGACTAGATGAACCCGCCATTAAACCTGGAGCAGCAAGACAACCTATTCCTGGCATCGTACCAGTACTGTTGGATGAAAAATATCAAGAAGTTCACGGTGCAGGTGAAGGCTTTTTAGCCATCAAATACCCTTGGCCTTCAATGGCACGCACCATTGCTGGTGATCACCAACGTTATTGCATGACTTATCTGCATCACGGTTATTATATTACAGGCGATGGCGCTCGTCGTGATGAAGATGGAGATTATTGGATCACTGGCCGAGTAGATGACGTGATTAATGTATCGGGACATCGTTTAGGTACTGCTGAAATTGAAAGTGCTCTTGTTAGCCACACTGCTATTGCCGAAGCCGCTGTGGTGGGTATTCCGCATGATCTCAAAGGCCAAGGTATTTATGCCTATGTTATTTTAAAAGAAAATTTCTCAGTTTATACTGATTTATATGCAGAGCTTGTTGCGCAAGTGAAAAAAGAAATCAGCCCGATCGCCAAACCTGATTTTATTCATTTTACCACTGAATTACCCAAAACACGATCAGGCAAAATCATGCGCCGAATTTTGCGTAAAATTGCGGGAAATGAAGTGAAAAAACTTGAGGAATTCGGAGATTTATCCACCTTGGCGAATCCACACGTCGTAGAAAAATTGATGCAAGAGTTTTTAAGGCAGAAATAACCTTTTAACCTAGGCAACGTCCTCTCCGAAGTTTTTTTAGACAAGATTTAACCTTGAATTGAGCACAGATTTTTCAATTTCACTTCGCACTGCTCTCTCTTATATAGTTCCTATGTTGTTTTCCTTTATCGTTAAGCGGCCTTGTAATTATGATCTTTTCTGTGAAATTTTTAAGCTGCTTTTACGCCAACAATCATATGGAGCCCATCGTGCTTTAGAGAGTCTTGGATAGCAAGCGCGATGAATTGTTCTGAGGAGTACCCTAACTTTTCGGCAAACTGCTTGGCCTTTTTTGCGCTTACAATTTTTCTATCATGCTCCAGATCACATAAAAACTGTTTTGAGACACCGAGTTGTTTTGCAAAATCTATCTGGCTGGCTCCTTCACTATGACGAATAGAGCGAATAGCTTTACCTAAAGTTAATTTACCTACAGATTTTTCCAGATATTCTCGTGCATTAGTATTCATGTTTATTTACCTCAATAACAGAAATAATTACTATCTCTTTGTTTTCTTTTTCAATATAAATTGCCCTATACGCTTTATTTAATCTTATTGAGCGTTGCCCAGAACGGTCTCCTTTTAATGGTTCATCATGATAACCAGGAATAATTCTGGTTTTGTTAATCCCAATACGTTCTACTGAATCCACCCATAAGAGTAGCTTTTCTTTAATATATTCAGGCACTTTAGTTAGGCTCTTCTGTGCCTTTGTTGTTAAGTCAACCTGACATGGTTTTATCAATCATTTCACCAAATTATTTATCTATTTTAATAGTACTCCAAATTAGAGTACTTTTCAAGAAGATCAATAAAATAAACGGGTGTTTTTCTGATGGTGTGGCGAATTTCAGTTGCAAATAATTTGAGCTTAGTTGCAAGATAAAGAGATATGGAAAAAACTTTTGGAGATTTCTAATGAAACAAGATAAGCATTTGATGATAGAGAGAGTGAAGGATTGCCGTTTCAGTCAATAGAATTAAATATTAATCATTATGATGTTTAAAAAACCATAATAATTCATTATAATGGATCCCTTGTTAATCGCCCATTATAATAAACATGACCCTGAAATCTTTTGAGGACTTACCCTCGTTAGTTCAAAGTGAACTCTCTCTTAAATTATCGAATCGTGAATTAGCCAATCTTGCTATTACCTTTAAAAAAAATTTTTCTCTATTTAAGCCTTTATACGACGTCCGTAAAGCACATCACTTTTTAAATGAGGTGGCTCGCAGTGCACATGATTCAGTACAATCCATGTTGACTAATCATTTTAATGACTTAAGCTTTATCTTTAAACGAAATAGCGTTATCGATGGCAATGGCCGGCATTTTGAAGCGGTTAGTGGCTTTGGTTATGCGGTTTGGGCTCTAAACTACCGCCTGGGTGAGATGATGCTTAAATCCATTTCCGAAAATAAACCACACAAAACATTATTAGAATTGATGCGTGCTCAATATAATCAAGTAACTGAAAAGGGAATAACTTACACGTTAAACGGAAAAAAATTTACTGAGAAATGGTTTGATGCCTCCCTTTTCCTTGAGAAATTAAAAGAATTTTCTGACCAATTTGATAGCGTTTCACCCCAAGCTAATGAATTAAAATGGAAAGAAATTAATAGATTTATTACACAATGTCCACGCCATCTATTAGAAGAGTTTCGTTTGATAGAAATTAATTATTTATCAAAGTCTTTATGTACTATACGCATGGAAGAAAAGTTGTCTAATAAACGCCATGCTCTTGCATGGATTAAAGGCGAGATAAAATCAGATTATGAGGATATCCGACGAATATTAAGTCCATCGCGTATACTAATCACTCAAATTGAGTGCGCCATTGAACAATGTGTTGGATCTGAACAGGTATCAAACATTAAATCAATGTTTAATTAGCACTAATTTAGTTGGAGAGGCAGTTAAATGAATAAACATGTACTTTATTTGAACGAGAATGGAGATGGTTTCAGTTGTAAGGTATTTGAACATGGTCTATTAGAAAATCAAATCCTAGAAATAAAACAAAGAGCAAAATCATCATCATTAGTAACCGATTTTATGGGGCTTACTAAAAACGGCGAAGATTTTTTCCTGGAGTTTTCTTTTTATAAAGATTTTAAGTTAGCTAAGGAACAAATTAAATACAAAATAAATTGTAATGATGTTCCTGAATGTATAAAACACGCCTTATCCTGTAAAAACCGCAAGGAAGTAGAATCATATATTAATAGCTCATTAATGAAATCTAAATTAAGTTCTAAAGAAAACCAATACCTAATTGAAAACTCTGATGGAACGCAAACAGAAATAGCTTTATGTCATTCTCATTTTCATGAAAAAGAACCTGGATTGAACTGCCATTTTAGCATAAAGGGGCTGCACACGAAGAAACTCCAAAGGAAATGCTTCAATTTGTACAAAATCGCAGCTCATTTTTCTTAAAAAACTATAAAGCAGGCCAAAATTACCAAAATACTTCATGGATTAATCCATCTTGGGTAGTCACTTGTTTAAATTACTATTTAGAAGTTTTTAAAAATAGTCTGGCACATACATTAATCGGTGGTTTTGTATTAGGGATTAAACCGACGAGCTTTTGCGAGGATTTCAATCTAGGATGCAAATCTTCCATAGATCTTGAGAGTAATGAGATAGGTACATCGTTAACTTTCTAGCATTCAAAGTGCATATAGCACAACTCATCGCATAATCATTCTTATGCGATGAATTTTATATTATATCTATTTTCTGAATCTGAGAGGTGCCATGGAGAGATTTACCTCCCGATTATGGCAAATGGCAAAATTGAAAAATCTGTGCTCAATTCAAGGTTAAATCTTGTCTAAAAAAACTTCAGAGACGTTTCCTAATTCAAACCACTGATTAAGTAAGGCAATTAATTCGCCCACACCCTCTTTCTTCAAAGAAGAAAAGGTTTGCACACTGATTAAATGACTGGCTAATTCGTAATACTTACGCACGTTCAGTAGGGTATTTTTTGCTTCACCACGGCTTAATTTATCTGCTTTGGTCAAAAGAATATGCACCGGCAACTCCCGATTTAGCGCCCAATCCACCATCATTTGGTCTAAATCTTTTAAGGGATGGCGTATATCCATTAGCAATACTAAGCCACGTAAACACTGCCTTATTTCTAGATAATGAGCTAAGTGCTTTTGCCACTCTATTTTCACCTGCATAGCCACTTTAGCATAACCATAACCTGGCAGATCAACCAAGCGACGCTGCTCATCAAGCGAAAATAGATTAATTAATTGCGTTCGTCCCGGAGTTTTACTGGTACGTGCTAGTCCTTTAATTCCCGTTAAACAATTTAAAGCACTCGACTTACCAGCATTAGAACGCCCCGCAAAAGCAACTTCATAGCCCAGATCATCAGGTAAGTGCACTACGCGCGCGGCACTTTTTAAAAATACTGCTTTGGAATAAGGATTTTCTAACATGTGATATAATACTTTGGGATTTAGACCAAGGCAGTGTACCATTAGTTCACTAATTTATGTAACATTTGATAAACACCGATGAAAAAATTTGCACTTGCAGTTCTTTTGTGCGCTCCTCTACTCATTTTTGCTCAAAAAAATCCTTCAGCTATTGCTAGTAAAGCACTGGTTTGCGCTGCGTGCCATGGGCAAGAAGGTATTAGTTTCAATTCACAATGGCCAGACTTGGCAGGCCAACATCCTAAATATTTTGTAAAACAATTACAGGATATGAAAGATAAAACTCTGCGTGATGCCCCGACAATGAGTGCCTTAGTTGCTACCTTAAGCACACAAGATATAGATGACTTGGCGATGTATTATGCTAAAATGCCGCTTGCTCAGGGAAGCACTCCCAAGAAATTTTTGCAACGCGGAGAACAACTCTACCGCGGTGGAGACTTTGCCAAAAGGATAACGGCATGTATCGCATGTCATGGTCCTAAAGGAACAGGCAATGCTCAGGCAGGTTTCCCTGTGCTTTCTGGCCAGCATGCAGAATATACCGTAGTGCAATTACTGGCATTTAAAGATGGTAAACGCAAAAATGATTTAAACCATATCATGCAAGACATTAGCAGCCGCATGAGTCAAGAAGATATGGAAGCAGTGGCACATTATATTGAAGGTTTACACTAGGGAATTTAAATATGTTAAAAAAGCTAATTTGTTTCTTCTTATTATTACCCACCATGGCATTAGCCGCAACATTTGTTGAAGGCAAAGATTATCAAATCGTATCAAACCCACAAAGTGTGGATATTAAAGGCAAAGCTCCTTTAATCCAAGAATTTTTTAGTTATGGCTGCCCTTGGTGTTACAAAATTGAAGCCTCATTGACTCAATGGGTTGATAAAATGGGGAAAAGTGTACAATTTGAACGTATTCCCGTGGTTTTTAAACCCAGTTGGGAACTTTATGCCAAAGCTTATTATACTGGTAAGACCTTGGCCATGAATGAGAAATTAACACCACTGCTGTTTAAGACCATTCAAGTTGATCGTAACCTTTTAGAATCGAAACAAAGTATGATTAATTTTTTTGTGACTCAGGGTGTGGATCGCGAAGTAGCCAAAAGTGCCTTTGAAAACTCACCATCGATTGATATGAAAGTACAAACAGGTATGGCACTGATGAGCACTTATCAGATTAATGCAGTGCCTGCTTTTGTAGTGAATAATAAATACAAAACAGATTTGCAGTTGGCTGGAAATCCTGAGCGTTTATTGCAAATTTTGGATTATTTGGTACGTAAATCGTAGGTTGGATTTTGGCCAGGTCCGTCCTTTGTAGATTATTTAAAAATTTAAATAACTTGCGCAAGCGCTCATTCACGTGAACGCTAACGTGAACTGTTTAATTTTTTAAAACAATCCACATAGGACAGACTCCATAGCATTTAGGGTTCTTTCTACTTAAAAGTCAACTAAATATCATAGGCCTATTGGCATAGGTAGGTTGGTGCTAAGCGTAGCCCAACCTACATTATCGGAGTATGTGTTTAATTATTCACTATTACCAGGGTTTTCTAAGCTTAAAATTCCTGTATTAAAATCATAAGCAAATAACTCTGCATATCGCCCCCAATCAATCATCGTACGCAAAACACGTTCTGCTTCTTTTTCACTGAGGTAATCTTCAAGCTTACTTAAGAAGCGCTCTTCAGAGACACGATGCCCGACTTTCTCATCTAAAACACGACTAATATAGCGCGCCAGAGGCACCTTTTCTAATAAACGCTGGGCAAACAAACGCTTTCGTTCTTGTAAATCAGCTTCTGCAAACTGCTTGCCTAACTCGCTTAATTGAATATCCCCTGCGGATACTTTAGCAAAACCTAAAATTTCCAAGGTTTCAAGGATGGGGAAAAGGTCATCGATGTTCATCATCAATTCATCAGCAAGCTCCGGTAAGTCGATGCGCTCTTCAAAAGAGGTCATCGTTTCAACCAAGCCAGTTAATTCAGAAGGTTCTACATCCGGCAAACGATAGCCAAGACCAATTTGACGCTCACGTTGAGCTCGTTTTTCTTTCTCTTTAGGGCCTGTCGTCATCAACGTATAAATTTTATCTACTAAAGCACGAAACTCTGGCGATTCTGGGTCGCGTGGTTGCGGCAAGGTCACTGGTAATTCTGCACGAATATAACCTGGATCATTGCCAAAAATAACAATACGATCCGCTAAAGTAGCTGCTTCTTCAATATTGTGTGTCACCAATAAAATGCCATTAGTATTGGTTTTTCGTTCTTTCCATAACTCCAACAAGTCTGATTTTAAGTTTTCTGCAGTCAATACATCCAAAGCAGAAAAAGGCTCATCCATTAATAAAACATCTGGATTAATCACTAATGCACGCGCAAAACCAACACGCTGGCGCATACCTCCTGACAATTCTTTGGGAAAAGCAGATTCAAAACCGTCAAGACCAATAATATCAATCGCCTCAATCGCGCGGTGCCTGCGCTCTTCACGATTGACACCCTGCGCCTCCAAGCCAAGCTCCACATTTTCTAAAACAGTTAACCAGGGCATCAAAGCGAACGATTGAAATACCATTGCAATTCCTGCAACTGGACGAGTTACTGGCGTACCTCGATACGTAATCGCCCCACTAGAAGGAGGAATCAAACCCGCAATAATACGTAGCAAAGTCGATTTGCCTGATCCCGACTTTCCTAATAAAGCGACAATTTCACCTTCATATAACTTGAAATTAACGTCTTCAAGTACCAACAGTTCCTGTGCCGAAGCCTTTTTAAAGGATTTGCATAAATTTTCCATAGCAATAATAGTTTCAGACATAAGCGGCTCGATGTTCTTGTGATTAATTAAAATTAAACCGTTCTTCTGCTAAACGATATAGTGGGCGCCAAATAAAGTGATTAAAAGTCAGCACGTACAAACACATCATTGCGGTACCTAAAGCAATTTTGGGGAAATCTCCGGTAGTAGTACTTGCCTGGATATACTCACCCAATCCTGTTGCTTTAAGCGTAACATCACCCCAGCTCACCCATTCAGCGACAATACTTGCGTTCCACGCACCACCAGCTGCAGTAATAGCACCGGTGATATAAAAAGGAAAAATACCGGGCAAGGCCAAACGTTTCCACCACAACCATCCTTTTAAGCCAAAATTATCCGCAGCTAAATATAATTCGCGGGGGATAGTAGAAGCACCAGCAATCACATTAAATAAGATATACCATTGAGTGCCAAGAATCATAAGTGGGGTTACCCAAATTTCTACATTTAAGTGAAATTCTACGATAGCAATCACAAATAAAGGATAAAACAAATTCGCAGGAAACGCTGCGACAAACTGAATGACTGGCTGTATTTTTTGGGCAATACGTGGTCGTAAACCAATCCAGACACCAACAGGAATCCAGATTAATGAGCTTAGGGCAATGAGAATAATAACTCGTGCTCCCGTTGCAGCTCCAAGCAAAAATACATGTAAAATATCGCTGACTTTAAGCTCCGCTAAAATAAAGCGTAATAAAAACCAGCCCCCGCTAAAAACACAAATTAAAACAACCATACTCCAAAAGCGGTCTATACGTTTTTGCCGATTGAAATCGATTTCTTTATTGGCCTTGGACTCTCCAAGACGAAACCAACGTGCATTAACAAAACTATCAGTAAATAGGTCGATTACCTCAGCAAAATGTTTCATTAAGCGACTACCACGCATCCAATCCACTAACCAAGATTGATACTCAGACTCATCAGGTGAAGTTTCTGATTTGAATTTTTCAGACCACGCAATTAAGGGGCGAAATAATATTTGATCGTATAAAAAAATTACAATCACCATGGTTAAAATGGCATAACCAACAGCGTGTAAATCGCGCTGTTGGATAGCCAAAGCAATATAGGAACCCACTCCTGGTAAACGAATATTTTGGTGCGCTACGGAAATCGCCTCAGACAAAACCACGAAAAACCAACTGGCGGACATAGAAATCATCATATTCCATAAAAGACTCGACATGGAAAATGGCACTTCCAGCTTCCAAAACCGCTGCCAAGCAGACAGACCAAACATAGAGGAAACTTCTTGTAAATCATGGGGTAATGTTTTTAAAGACTGATAAAAACCAAATGTCATATTCCACACTTGGGCACAAAAAATAGCAAAAATAGAGGCACATTCAGGCCCTAATAAGCTATTAGGGAATAAATGAATGAATCCGGTCACCGTTATAGATAGAAAGCTTAAGACAGGAATGGATTGTAAAATATCAATTGCGGGAATAATCACCTGCTCTGCACGCCGATTCTTTGCCGCGAGCAAACCCACCGTAAATGTAAATAAGATTGAAAAAAATAACGCAATAAACATACGAAGTACCGTACGCAATGCATAAAAAGGAAGATTTTCTGGCGCCAAAGAAATAGGGAGCTGGTCTCCTAACTGATAAGGAGTTGCCATTTGTGACCCGGCCCAACCAAAAAAGAATAATACTGCAAAAATTAAAATAAGAAGCAGCATATCCCAACGGTTGATAAATCGACCTATTCGATCAGGATTAGCAAAGTAGAACCGACTGTTACGCACTATGCCCTCCTAACTTAACTTTGTCGATATAAACCCCATAAGGTAGCATAAAACCTGAATAATCGGTAGTTTTAACACTAAATGATTGTATTTAAACCTTGGATAATGAAAATGGACTCATCCCCTCTTAAGTGAAGTGGTGTTTGAGTCTTTGACTCAAACAATTTATTTGCCCCGGTGAAATTCCGGGGATTTTTTTATTGGTAAAAACTAAGTACACTAGGGTAATGATACGGAATCTTATTCGCGAAGGAGCCATCTTAACTATGAACAAAAAATTGCAATCATTCGCTTTTCTATTATTGTCAGTCTGTTCACAATGGGTTTCAGCAGATCCCGAGCAAGCGCCAATAGCAGTCTGGGTGAATGAAGCCATCGTAGCAACTTACAGTTTTAGTTACAAAAATTATTTACAAGAACAAAAGCAAATTGCCAAATATTTTACTGCCAATGCCTGGATTGCCTATACTAAAGCCTTAAACGATTCCAAACTCCCTGACGCAGTACAAGCAAACCTTTATTATGTCAGTGCAGTAGCTACTGAACCTCCCGTCATTACCCCGATTGATGCCACCCATTGGAAAGCCAACATGAAACTTTTAGTGCTATACCAAAATGCCCAATACAAACAACGGCAAAATTTAAAAGTAACTATTCATTTTACAGTGGCCCCATCTGGTCAAGGCGTACGTGGTTACAGCATTACCAATTTACAGTCGATAGTGACGAGCCCACCCTGCCAATGTCCTATCGAGGATGAAACCGAAACACCATCATCCTCAGCCGCTACACCAGCAGGTGCCAAATAATTACCCCTACCTGACAGAGTATTAATATGCCGATCAACATTAAAATAAAATTTAATTTTTTCGGCATTGCCACATCCAAAGCCGATTGCTCTGGATGATTGGGATTGTAATAAACATCGATTTCATTATTTTCTTTAAAAGCAACCGCGACTTTATACGCAATTTGCCGCGCATATTTGCTGTTAGGATTATTGTGTATGGTATCTAAAAAGAGATAATGCCCCACTAAATCGCGATCATAAACCTGGTATGAATACTCAATTTTTGGCCAAACGCTATGGCCAATGGTGCTCCATTCGCAAGAGGTAATATGCCCTTTAGTTTTGAGCCAAGCTTGGGCTGCGGCTAAAGATTTTCTACTTTGCCAAAAATATCTTAGCAAAATTAAAAGAACAAATAACCAACTTAAATCCAGTATCCACCGCCATATACTTAGCCAAGTCATACTTGATCCTATAATTATCTCTATGTTGTTACAGTATATAGTGGTTTTGTCTGAATAACATGAAACAACGAAGTATTGACGTAGTAAATAATAAAAAGGACTTTTGCCTTTAGAAGAACCTTCACCTGTGATTTAGGCAAGCTCTCAATCGCCTTTAACCCGTATTGAGCACGCAATTTACTCTTAAGATAATTACAAAAAACTCAAAGCTAAATCTCGCAATATTAATCACAATAGGTATAATCATCTTCATCAAAGTGATAAAAAAAGGAGGCACGCAATGATTGCTAAAACCCCACTTCATGCGACTCATTTGGAATGTGGCGCAAAAATGGTTGACTTTCATGGATGGGAGATGCCGCTGCACTACGGTTCTCAATTACAGGAACACCACCAAGTTCGTCGCGATGCGGGTATGTTTGATGTATCTCATATGACCATACTTGATATTCTTGGCGCCGGCGGCCGTCAATTCTTGCGTAAACTCTTAACCAATGACGTAGATCTGCTAGAACATAATGGCAAAGCACTTTATAGCTGCATGTGTAATGAACACGGTGGCATTATTGATGATTTAATTGTTTATCAACGTGCATCTGATAATTATCGCGTAGTTCTTAATTCAGCAACACGCCATGCCGATCTCAACTGGATTCGCAAAATGAGTGAAGGTTTTGCAGTCGGACTACAAGAGCGTCGTGAACTTGCTATGATTGCTGTACAAGGTCCTAATGCCATCACCAAAACGCTAAGCATTCTTAACCCAGCACAAATCGATGCCGTATCAACCTTAACTCATTTTGAATGCGTAGATATTGAACAGTATTTTTTTGCACGTACGGGGTACACTGGTGAAGACGGTCTTGAAATTATTGTGCCACAAGAGCAAATAGTACCACTATGGAATGACCTAAAAAATGCAGGAATTCAACCCTGTGGTTTAGCTGCTCGCGATACATTAAGATTGGAAGCAGGCATGATGTTGTATGGTCAGGATATGGATACGACGACTAGCCCATTAGAATCTGGACTCGGTTGGACTATTAAATGGACACCTGAAGATCGTGATTTTATTGGCATGGGCGCTTTATTTTCACAAAAAAACATGGGCATAAAACACAAAATAGTGGGTTTAACTTTGTTGGACAAAGGCATTATGCGTCATGGACAACGTGTAGTAGTTGAAGGCTATGCCGATGGCCTCATCACCAGTGGCAGCTATTCACCAACCCTGGAGCAATCCATTGCTTTAGCACGTGTTCCTGTAGAAACCGACAAGCAAGTGATGGTGGAGATTCGCGGTAAGCTGGTCCCCGCTACGGTAGGCAAACCACGTTTTGTAAAAAATGGGAAACCAATCTAATCCCTTTTTAATTTCTAATTTAAGTAAGTTAAGGATAAAAATAATGAATGATTTAAAGTTCACTTCAACCCATGAATGGCTCAGAGAAGAGCATGATGAAATTACAGTAGGCATTACCGATCACGCACAGCAACTTTTAGGTGACCTAGTGTTTATCGAACTACCTGAAGTAGGTGATGTAGTCAAGGCTAGCGATGAATTAGGGGTTGTTGAATCCGTAAAAGCAGCTTCTGATTTTTATGCTCCCATTACTGGCACCGTCATCGCAATCAATGAAGCAGTCGTTGAAAATCCAGCTATAGTTAATACAGAGCCGTACGCTGCAGGATGGCTAGTGAAATTAAGACCTAGCGATCGCAGCGAAATTAAGCGCTTATTAGATTTTGACGAGTACCAAAAAGTGATTGCTGAGGAGTAATTATGCCCTATATTCCCCACACCCCTAAAGACACTAAAAACATGCTCGATGCGATTGGCGTTGCTGAGATACAAAGCCTGTTTGATGAGATTCCTGCCTCCTTACACTATGCCGGGTTTCAAGAAATACCTGCAGGCATTAATGAAATGGAACTGCTTAAAGAAGCACAAAAACTAGGTAATCAAAACCGCAATGGAATTTGCTTTCTGGGTGCAGGCAGCTATGAACATCATATCCCTGCAGCAGTGTGGGATATTACCTCGCGTGGAGAGTTTTTAACGGCATATACTCCGTATCAAGCAGAGGCCAGCCAAGGTACTTTACAGTTGCTGTATGAATATCAAACCATGATCTGTGAATTAACTGGCATGGACGTTGCTAATGCATCCATGTATGACGGTGCAACCGCACTTGCTGAAGCGGCATTAATGGCAGTGCGAGTCAACAAACACAGCAAAACAAATCGTATCTTGATTACCGGAGCAACTCATCCATTATATCTGGAAACCATTAAAACCATCCTGAGCAATCAGCATATTGAAGTCATTACCCTTCCCTTTAATGAGCAGCAAGGAATTACTGATCTTTCTACTTTAGCGCATTACAACGGTGAAGACATTACTGCACTTATCATTACCCAACCTAATTTCTTTGGTTGTTTAGAACCTGTAGATCAACTGAGTAACTGGGCCCATGAAAATCAAGTCATTAGCGTCGCCTGCGTCAACCCAACATCTTTGGCTTTGCTCAAACCACCTGGTATTTGGGGTGAGCATGGAGTGGACATCGTTTGTGGTGAAGGGCAACCTTTAGGTGCGCCTATGGCGTCTGGAGGACCTTATTTTGGTTTTTTAAGTACGCGAATGACCCATGTGCGGCAAATGCCAGGGCGAATTATAGGTTGTACCTTAGATAAAGAGGGCAAGAGAGGATTTACGCTTACCTTACAAGCTCGTGAGCAACATATTCGTCGTGCTAAAGCAACATCTAATATTTGTACAAACCAAGGTCTATTAGTCACTGCAGCAACCATTTACATGAGTCTGCTTGGCGCTGAGGGGCTCTATCAAGTCGCTAGCCAATGCCATCAAAATACTCATGAATTAGTAGCCCAATTAACGCAAATTAAAGGAGTAGAATTAGTCTTTAGTGCGCCTTATTTTCATGAAGCCTTGCTCAAACTACCACGTCCAGTTGATGAAGTATTAAAACAACTCGCAGATGCAGGCATTACAGGTGGTTTGGCTGCAGCAACTTATTATCCACAACTGCAAAATACCTTATTAGTCTGTGCTACTGAAATGCGTACTGCTGAAGATATTGCGCTTTATACCAAAACCTTGAAATTAATTATGAGTTAATGAGGTATTTAATGTTTATCATCAAACTAAATTATTTAGCCCCCACTGACGAAATTGATAAATACTTAAATGCTCATAGAGAGTTTCTTGATTATTATTACAAGCAAGATTTATTTATCGCGTCAGGCCCCATGAAGCCACGTACTGGTGGTATTATTATTGCCACGACTAATGATCGTGACTATTTGGAAAACATTTTTAAGAGAGATCCCTATTACTTGGCAGAAATTGCTGAGTACGAATTTATTGAATTTACTCCAGTAAAACACCGCGATGAGATCAAAAACCTCATTCAGAAGATGGAAGGCAAATTATGTTGATTTTTGAATTATCCCAAGAGCATCGCCGGGCATCTGCACAAGCCCCCCAAATTACTCATAGCAAATATGCAATTCCTGCAGAGCTCCAGCGAAAAACACCTCCTCGTATGCCAGCCTGTTCTGAATTACAAGTAGTGCGTCATTTTACGCGCTTATCTCATAAAAACTTTGCAATTGACAGTAATTTTTATCCTTTAGGTTCATGTACCATGAAGTACAACCCTCGTGGAGTACATAAAGCGGCATCCATATCTGCTTTTCTCAATCGCCATCCCCTAACACCCGAACAAGATAGCCAAGGATTTTTAGAACCATTGTATCGTTTGCAAGAGTATATTGCAGAAATCACGGGTATGGCTGCTGTATCTTTAACGCCAATGGCAGGCTCTCAAGGTGAATTTGCTGGCGTAGCAATGATTAAAGCATACCATCAATCACGAGGTGATACAGCACGCAATGAAATGCTCATTCCTGATGCGGCACATGGTACTAATCCTGCGTCCGCCGTTATGTGTGGCTTTAAAATTGTTGAAATCGCTACCGCTTCTGATGGTGATATCGATCTGAATGAATTAAAAAGCAAATTAGGCCCTAAAACAGCGGGCATTATGCTCACTAATCCTTCTACTTTGGGATTATTTATGCGACAAATCAAAGAAATTGCCGCTTTAGTACATCAGGCCGGTGGCTTGCTTTATTATGATGGTGCAAACCTCAATGCCATTTTGGGTAAAGTACGGCCTGGGGATATGGGCTTTGACGTGATGCATTTAAACCTGCATAAAACCTTTGCGACACCTCACGGTGGCGGTGGCCCAGGTGCTGGCCCAGTTGCGGTAGGTAAACGCTTACTGCCGTTTATCCCGCTACCCGTAGTGAAAAAAACCGCCACAGGATTCCAATGGGCCACCCATCAGGATTACCCTCAAAGTATTGGCCGATTATCCTGTTTCATGGGTAATGCAGGTATCTTATTACGTGCCTATTTTTACATTCGCATGTTAGGTAAAGCCGGTTTGCTGCGCGTGTCCGAATACGCCACACTCAATGCCAACTACCTATTAAATGAATTAACTCAAGCAGGTTTTACCGTTGCCTATCCTAAACGTCGTGCATCGCATGAATTTATTATCACCTTAAGCCCAGAAAAGAAAACTTATGGAGTAACCGCAATGGATTTGGCAAAACGCTTGTTAGATTATCGCATCCATGCACCAACAACCTATTTCCCTTTATTGATTCCCGAATGCTTATTGATTGAGCCGACAGAAACAGAAAGCAAAGAAGAACTGGATAATTTTGTGCAGGTCATGAAAACCATCAGGCAAGAAGCTGCAGATAATCCACAAATATTGAAAGATGCACCTCATACACTACCGGTGAAACGTTTGGATGATGTGAAGGCGGCTCGGGAATTGGATTTAAATTATTTCGCGCGTCAAGAGAAGGCTTTAGGTTCATAGCTCATTATGGACATTTACTTCGGAATAAAAAAATAGCATGGTACGTGAGCATGAGCGCGGCCATGCCGATGTAAGAATTTGACGTTACGTTAATATCGTAAGATTTTAGACCGTATTTTTATAAATCCATTCTCTTAATTCATCTTCCAAAATTCGACCATTCGCTAAGAGCATAAATATATTAATCTTATCTTGTGGTGAAGCATGTACATCTTTACCATTAAGTTTTAAAAATAACCGCATTATTACAAAAGCCACTCGTTTATTTCCATCAATAAATGGATGATTGGCACATATTCTTGCAGCATATGCTGCAGCTAAACCATATAAATCACTTTTTTGATATTGCCATAAATTTTTTGGATGATTAAGCGCTGATTGCAACAAGCCTATATCTCTAATACCATATTCTCCACCATGCTCTTTCATTTGTTGCTCGTAAATTTTTAACACAACTGATTCTAGTATCCATTGTGGTTCTTTCATAAATGTTTGCTCATCACTTCATTATTATCATCTGAATTTGCATCATTTTTGTCCGATTTTAAACCCTGACCTAATACACGAAGGACGATTCTATCTTCTTTCATAATTTGTTCAGCCAACATCATTTGTTCTATAAAATCTTGATCATAAGGCGATAATTCATATCCATTATTCGTTTCAACCAAATAGAGATAATCTCCTTTTTCAACATTTAAATGACTTAATACTTCTTTAGGAAAAGTGATTCCTACTGAGTTTCCAACTGTAGTGATTTTTACTTTTAACATAATTGTTCTCGCGATAAGCGCCTAAGAAAATTATAACAAACGTTATAATTTAATTCCAGTTTAAAATAGAATATAGCAGGAATTCTTACATTGGAATTATTGCAAATTTGCGCTATTATTTTCCTCCTTTTGAATATAGAAACGCTATCAACATGCACACTGCCATCATCATTCCCGCGCGCTATGCATCAACTCGTTTACCAGGTAAACCACTCATTATGATTCATGGACAAACGATGTTACAGCGAGTCGTTCAACTGTCACGTGCAGCTATTGTGGGCTTAGATAATGTATCCGTCATTGTAGCAACAGACGATGATCGCATTAGCAAACATTGCCAAGAAATCGGTGTGGATTGGGTAATGACTTCCACTGAAGCCTTAACAGGCACTGATCGGGTGGCAGAAGCAGTTCGTCAATTACCGTCACCTCCAGACTTCATTTTAAATATGCAAGGTGATGCCCCATTAACTCCACCTGATTTCTTACGTGCGATGATTGATGCTTTTGCTACAGCACCTTGTGATGTAGTCACCCCGGTAACACAATTAAACTGGGCACAATTAGATACCCTACGACAAAATAAATTAAGCACCCCATTTAGTGGCACCACAGCGGTTTTTAATCAACAGACTGGGCAAGCCTATTGGTTTAGCAAAAATATTATTCCTGCACTGCGTAAAGAAAAAGAATTACGCCAACAATCAGAAGAAAGTCCCATTTTTCGTCATATTGGGCTTTATGGTTATTCATTCGCCATGCTCGAACAATTCTTGACACTTCTTCCCGAAAGTACCTACGAACAAATGGAAGGTCTAGAGCAATTACGCATTCTAGAGCATGGATATACTATTCGCTGCGTCCCTGTTGATTATAAAGGCCGCGCCAGTATGTCTGGGATAGATAGTCCAGAAGATGTCGTCCGCGCTGAAACCTTAATTGTTCAACACGGTGAATTATTGCCGTTAACCAAAGAGATTTAAGTTATCATGACTACAAGATTATTGATCGCACGACACGGTAATACTTTTACAGCAGGTGATGTCGTTCGCCGTGTTGGCACAACAGATTTACCTCTGGTCGACAGCGGTTTAGCGCAAGGAGGTGCTCTAGGCGCTTATCTTAAACAACATCAACTTATTCCAGATGTTATTTTTACCTCTAAACTCAAACGCGCCATTCAAACAGCAGAAAAAGCACAAGAATACATGGGCACACAACTACCTATAGAAACCTTGTCTATTTTTAATGAAATTGATTATGGCCCTGATGAAAATCAACCCGAAGAGCAAGTAGTCGCACGTCTAGGTAAAGAGACATTAAATGCTTGGGAAGCACAAGCAATTGTTCCTACTGGATGGAAGGTTAATCCTCAAGAAATTATTAACCATTGGCACCACTTTGCCAAACGTTTATGCAGTGAATTTGCAGGAAAAACTTGCTTGGTCGTTACCAGCAATGGTATTGCTCGCTTCGCACCTCATCTTACTGGTGATTTTACTGCATTTAGTACACAGCATAGCATTAAAATCGCTACCGGTGCCTTCTGCCTTTTTGAGAATGAAGCAGCAGAAAAACCATGGCATTGTCTGGCTTGGAATATCAAACCACTCAAAATCGCTTAGCAAATATGTTGCAGTGCATCCAAAAATATTGATGCACTGAAGATAAATTGCTTAGCCTACATGAGCAAATTGACGATCGCTAAGATGAATAGAGCGTTTCACCTTCTCATCCATTTCAGGAGGTGTACATGGTTTAAAAGCGTCTTTGACGGTAGTCAAGTCTAGTTTAAATTGCGAAATATCATTCTCTAAATAGCCGTCAATATTTCTAAATGTCAAATATTTATCGGTAGCAAACTCCAAGCAATCCGCCATAGTTTCATCTTGGCAAATCGAAAACTTAATTAAATGCTCTTCATGAAAAGGAATTTGGCTTTTGCGGGCTAAAAGCTGCTCTAAATAAAAAGGCTCATTAGTCCCTGCACACATATAAGAACCCGTGTGGAATTGATTATTTACATACTCTGCTGCTTTGATAAAACGCCCCTCTCCTGGTTGCAAACCAGAAAGGACAATTTTATGAGTTGTTCCCTTAACATATTGTGCACTTTCCGCAGTGATAACACTGGCTAAAATCAAACCTATGAATAAAGCTATTCTGTTCATTCGTTCCTGACTCCTAATTTAAATATTCCAGAGGTCACAAGGACTAACTACTTCATTTAACAGCAAAAAATCATCTCTTTGCAAATACAGCCCTACATTATACCCTATTTTGTACAAATAGAGGAAAATAATTTATAAAATACTTACCATTTTGACTGAAAATAACATAAATAGCGACAGTTTTGCTACACTATAATTTTGTTTTAAAGATAACTAACACCAAACTACCGCCGTCCATGGGACGTTTAGCTTAGTAGTACCGATGAATATTGCCCTGACTGAAGCCCCTATACGATTCATTGCCTTTGTCTATTAAGGCAAACTGGCAAACAAATGCAATTGTAAATTCAAGAGAAATCCATGTTTCATGCAATACTCAGCAGCATATTCATGGTTACGTTGATTACGTCTTAAATCTAAAAGCTCAGGCTCCCAAAAACTTACCACTTCATTAATATCTGATCGTTCCTCTAGAGTTAAATCACATCCAGTATCACGTATTTTTTTAACCCGTTGTGGTTCTTTTTGGTAAATAGTCATCGGGCTAATAAAAATTGTTTTGCCAGTCTGTGCTGCCCACTCATGTGCCCAAAGAGGAATTTCACTATACGGAGAATATTGTGCATTTTCAGGAGCAGACATTACAAATTTTAAAAAATCAGCACGTGCAAGCATCGCACTATTTGGTTTTAAATAACGTTGTGCCACTCCTTCTTTTTCCAAACATTTGGGACTCACGACCAACGTAGTTTCTTTAGGCATATCAGCTAAAACCAAAGTGCCATTAGATTCAATTTGCGTTTGTTGAAAATAATCCTGAGCCTGCCTTAAAAAGGCGGATAAAGATGCCTGCAGAGAAGGCTCTCCCCCTGTGATCACTAATATTATTTTTTTTGCTTTACCTTGCGCCCATGCTGGAACCTGCATCGCTCGACGAGTAAAAAAGTCAGCGATTACTTCGTTTGCTTCAGCCAATAAAGAAGAAAAACTCCGCCATTCACCGGCATCAAAATAGGTATCGCAAAAAGAGCACGCTAAGTTACATTTGGCCAAACGAATAAAATAAGCTGGATGCCCACGATAAGGCCCCTCGCCTTGTAAAGTAAAAAAACGGCTAGTGACAAAAAGTTCCTCGGGTTTTGCTTCTTTAAAAAAAGCTTTACCGATGATTTTATTGGTGCCAAACATTGAAAAGAAATGCCCTGAAAATGAATGAGCAGAAATTGTACCATATATTCTGCGTGTGCACAGATTTTACATTTTATTTTTTGCTGTCCTATCTGACGAAAAAAATATAAACCCCACATGCAGCATGGATTATCTCCTCTTTTTATGGCTTTATTTGATCGTAAATCTTCCATTATGCCAATTTGTTGGTAATCAAATGATTTCAATTCAAAAAATACTTTGCGATTCAAAAAAAATACGCTATAACTCTTTTTATCTGGTTCAGGGATTGATAGATCAGATGTGAGGGCAGCATTTGATTTGCGTAGTGCTGGATAATGTTTTTTCACGGAGTGAGAAAATGAACAGTAAAGTATTTTCACAGCGCTTCAATCGCGAGTTGGCTACATTAGGTTTTCCTGAAGAGTTGTCTGAAAAAATCAAAGCTGTATCCAAGGTATTTGATGTATCTCGCCATTTGGCGAATTCATTAATCTTTGGCCACGTACTTCCAGGAAAAGAACAACTGGATAGAATTGCGGCGATTTTAGAAGTATGCCCATTATGGTTAAGTGGCACAACCGATCGGAAGAAAGCCTATTCTAGTCGTGAAACAGCTGACAGCGAGTCATAACATTATGATCGCAAGAACGTTGGGTGGAAATAACGAAACCCAACGCTCACACGCACCCCAAAAAGCTTTATAAATAGTTCAATTTGAGATAAACACTAGAAATATTGTATAATCAGTTTGCTACTGTATTTGAATTCGGGTGTGCCCTCATTCACAACAGATTTGTTTGCCTTCAGAGCCCTCTCTTTGCAAACACCACATTTTTATTGCAGGTTACTACTATCATGGAATGTTTAAGCTTTTGTATTGCTAAATCAATTGATTTAACACGCGTAGACAATTATTTTAAAAATAATGCCTCTGAATTTAATTCGTTAAAAACACGAGAGGTGATTAAACTCACAGATAACGCCGATAGAAACAATACTATTTTCGTGTTTAGAAACGGCACTGTCGTATCATGGGGTATTAAACGTTATCGTATTAATGACCATTTGAACACGCTAAAGCAAATGATTGACAAGCCAGTAAACATCTTGGTTCATGATGAGTTTCATTTCCAACAAGGCGATAAAACCACCATAGAACCGCATGATTATTTTGACGTAGATTGCTTAACCATTGAAGATGACAGTGATGAGCTCAAATTGAGTTTATCTTACGGATTTTCACAGTCAGTGAAACTTCAGTATTTTGAAACCATCATTGAAATCTTAATTGAAAAATACAATCCGATGATCCAAAACTTATCCCACTCAGGAGAAATGGAAATCAGTCGCACCCAGATTCAACAAATCATTGGTGAAATTTTAGGTGCTAAAAGTGAAATGAACTTAATCAGTAATTTCCTCTATCATCCTAAATATTTCTGGCAACATCCAACTTTGGAACAGCATTTTTCCATGCTGGAGCGTTATTTGCATATTCAACGTCGAGTCAATGCAATAAATCATCGTCTAGATACGCTTAATGAGATTTTTGAAATGTTTAACGGCTATCTGGATAATCGCCACGGCCATAACTTGGAAATTATTATTATTGTATTAATTATCATGGAAATTGTGGTTGCAGTGTTAAATCTACACTTTTAATTAGAGTCCACCTTAAATTGTGAGCGATGTGTGCTATTCTTAAAAAAATAAATTTTTTTAAAATCGATTATGCTGAGCACAACAAATCAATTAAAAGAACAGCAGCTCCACGATCTAGAACAGCTTAAAGCCATCTGCAAAAAAGCAGATAACAGTGTTCCCAATTTATACATGCATTTACTGGTACAGCAAAGAAGCTTACCCACCATCGGTTTATATTATGAAAAAGATCAACTTCTGGGCTTTTTAAGCGTTTATTTCTTTTATGATGATGCAGTAGAAGTGGCATTGCTGGTGCATCCTGAAACACGCCATCAAGGAATTGCCAAGAAATTACTGCAAAATATGCTGCCACTAATTCAAGAGCATAATTATTATAAGTTAATTTTTTCAAGCCCCGCTCGTTTAAATGATCGATGGTTGCCAATACATGGATTTACTTACCGTCATAGTGAGTATTACATGGAGCGTCATGATTTAAATCCTTTGCTGGATTTACGTAAACAACTTAGCTTTCGCATAGCAACCTTTGAGGATATTGCACAATTATGTTTATTAGATGAAGCCTGTTTTCATAAAACTCAAAGTGAACTAGAGCCTCGTTTCCAACACATTCTCAGTGAACGTAATTATCAAATCGTCCTCGCGTTTGAGCAACAAAAGCTGGTGGGTAAAGCTCATTTGCGCTGGCAAAAACATGGGGCGACGCTGTCTGACATCGCTGTTTTCCCACAAAAACAAGGTCAAGGTATTGGAACTGCATTAATTACTTATTGCATTAATTATGCCTTAAGCGAAGGCAAACCTGAGCTTAATTTAGATGTAGAAACACATAATAAAAAAGCTCTGGAACTCTATACGCGCTTGGGATTCTTAACCCAGAATGCCTGTGATTATTGGATAATTGATTTCACTGAACTTCAGTCTTTGGTGCAACGAGGGTCATGACAAAATTGCAAACTTATTACGAGTGAGCCCTAGTGAAACTGTGCAAACCGTACTGACCACTTAACTTAACGAGATACAAATATATCAGATTAGCTTTCTTCTTTTATGCCACAAAGCCGAACAAGTCGCAGGACGTAGGCAAACAACCATATTTCTTAATGGCAATGCGCTTCGGTTTTCAACCTTTCTTGGCGTGAAGTAAATTTCATTTGCACTGTTACAGCTTGACAATGTTTAAACCACACCTTTAGTATTAGCCGGAAAAACGCTTCTTTTATAAAGGAAAAGGAATGAAAAAAAGAGTGGTAATAACCGGGATGGAGATCACATCCTCTATAGGGACGGGGTTAGAAAAATTCTGGAGCGCTGCAAGTCAAGGCCAGTGCGGTATTAAACGTATACAAAACTATGATCCTTCTCCCTACCCCACACAAATTGGTGGCGAAATAACCGATCTCTGTTTGGATAATCTCCCACAATTTAATAAAAATAAACGTTATCCTCGCGCCGCGCAATATGCTCTTTATTGCGCGCATCATGCGCTGCAGCAATCAGGACTCACTAGTAAAGAATTAGAAGAAGCAGGTACTTACATGGGTACAGGCATGGGTGGCTATTCTGAAGTAGAAACCATACTCAAAGTGATGTATAACGAAAATTGGAAAAAAGTCCCAGCCTTAAGTGTTTTACGGCTAATGCCCAATTCTGTTTCCAATCATATTGCCATTGAATTTGGTCTTGGGGGTCCTAACTCTACAATTTCTAATGCATGTATTTCTTCTGCAGAAGCGATTGGTTTAGCATTCCAACACATTTCTCAAGGACGACTATCAGTAGCACTTTGTGGTGGAGCTGAGTCGCTACTTTGGGAATCAGTGATGGCTACATGGTGTAAGCTAAAAGTCATGTCAACAAATAATGAACATCCGACGAAAGCCTGCCGCCCTTTTGATCTACACCGTGATGGAATGGTCATTGCGGACGGAGCCGGAGTATTGATCCTGGAAGAATTGCATCATGCAAAAGCTCGAGGAGCAACCATTTATGCAGAAATTATAGGGTTTGGCGCAAGCTGTGATGCCTTTCATGTCACTGCGCCTAGCTCCAAGGGGCAGCAACGTGCCATTTTAGCTGCTTTAGACAATGCCAAAGTGTCGGCCAATGACATTCATTACATCAATGCCCATGGTACCGGCACCCAGTTAAATGACAGTACAGAAACGCAAACCATTAAAGCTGTATTTGGTGCTCGTGCTTATGAGATTCCTATCACAGCGCAAAAAGCAATGACTGGCCACACTATTGGTGCAGCAGGAGCAATGGAAATCATTGCAACGGCATTATGCTTGCAAAATAGTTTAATATTACCAACCATTAATTTGGAAACGCCCGACCCTAACTGTGATTTGGATTACGTGCCCAATATGGCACGCACAAAGCCCATTCACATTGCCTTATCCAATCATTTTGCTTTTGGTGGTGGCAATGCTGCTTTAGTGCTGAGCAAATATATAAACTAAGAGTGAAATACGTAATATCCCATTGCAGCCTTCAGTAAATTTGACTTGAAAACAGCATTCACTCACATCACAAGCTCTTAGTTTGCTCCATATTTCGACTATAATAAAGTTGATGGATATTGAGCAACTAGGGAGCATATTGTGAAACGATTTCATAATATCTTATTTGTTAGTAGTGGCATTAAAGACGAAACCGAAGCACTAAAACAGGCTTTACTCATCGCCAACGAGAGTGAAGCCTCTTTGAGCATATTGATAATCGGACCACAATTCCCCCAATCATTTAATCAATATAAGCGTTCTTATGAGTCCTTCCTAAAAGAGCATATCACTAAAACTATTGAAACAGCTAAAAGAGGCATTCCTGCACATCAACGAAAATGTGCCATTACCATTGATATTGAGTGGGAGAATGCACCAAGCATCCGTATCATTCAACACATTTTACGCTCCGCTCATGATTTACTCGTCAAAGCTGCAGAAGACACAAAAAATACTGCTGGTTTTAAAGCCTTAGATATGGCTTTATTACGTAAATGTCCCTGCCCTTTATTTTTACATCGTCCATTAAAGCATACTAAAGATATTCGCATTGCAGCAGCAATCGATACCGAACATGGAGGAAGTACTGGACAAGATTTAGCCATTAGCTTATTAAAATTAACCCAAAGTCTAGTAAATTATTATCATAGTGAATTTAGCGTGATTTCCTGTTGGGATTTGATTTTGGAGAACTTCATGCGTGATAGCGCTTGGCTTAAAATGTCACAATCAGAAATCGACACGATGCTTCTTGAAGAAAGTAATACCCATTTTCTTACTTTAAAAAAATTAATTGAAAAATCAGAGATTAAGGATAAGCCCACTATTTATCACTTAAAAGGGGATCCCACAGAAATGATCCCTATTACCGTACATGATAAACATATTGATATGTTAGTGATGGGCACTGTCGCACGCACTGGGATCTCTGGTTTTATTATCGGTAACACAGCAGAAAATATCTTGCAACAAATTGATTGCTCACTCTGGGCCTTAAAACCCATAGGCTTTATCTCCCCAGTAAAAGCCTATTAATATGTAGCCAAACTAACAACATCATCTAAAATTTCTTCCTTAACATTATTATGCCTTGGCTTAAACGATAGGAGAGGAATAGTCGTATTTTTATAGCTAAATGGCACTGGAGATGTCATCATCTTGATGAAGTGAGTATAAAATAAAGGCTTGTTAAACAAAGACATAGCCACTGTTACTGGATTACTATTCTTAGTAACCATAGTTTTAGCGGTCTCTAAATTGACCATTAAATGCAGCTGTTGATAATCGGCAATATTGGGATTAATCGCGATCATAGCAGCAAGCGAATCCCAGAAAAATAATTGAATGGCGACTTGTTTTTCACCCAAGGTTTCAAAGAAATAAGTTAACATCTCATAAGTCAATTTCAAAGCAGGATCTTTGCAAATACCGATTTTATTGTAAAACTCTTTTGTTAATGGCACTTGATTGGTGATATCCAAAGGAACCAACAAGAGCGGTATTTTTGCCTCAAACACTAATTTAGCAGCTAATGGATCAGCGTAAATATTCCATTCAGCTTCAGTATTTCCTGCATTAGGGGCTATATCGAGAATATTTCCCGTAACATGTATTGCCCCACCCATAATGACAATTCGTTCAATTTTCTTGATAGCCTCTGGATAGTGTTGTATTAATTCGGCGATGTTGGTTAGTGGCCCAGTAGCGATAATAGTGATTTTTTCATTACTGTTCATCAATGTTTCATAAATCAAAGTGACCGCATCATTTCTCACTTTAGACTTAGAAACTTCAGGCAAATTAATGCCCTTGAGTACATTATCTGCTTCTTCACGAATATAATCTGGGAATGGTGATCCAAATCCCCCCAAAGGTGTTTCACGACCATAAGCAACTGGAATCTCACACTCTGGAACAATATAATTGCAGACTCGCTCCATATTACGTGCTCCAATAAGACCATGCACTTCACCATAGACCAGAGTCACAGCACGCACATCACAGTGTTTTAATAACAGCATCAAGGCCATAACATCTTCATAAGCACCATCGCCATCATGAATCACTTTCATCCCATATTCTCCTTTTTTAAAACATTGAAACTCCTAGCTTCAGAACCATCTACAGTGACAGAAGAAAATTAATCGCTAAAATATTGCTACAAAAATTGGGAACACTAAAACGACGGATGTACTGATTCATATAACCAGTTTCTAAAGTAAAGCCAGAATTAAATTGATAACCTAAACCGATAAAAAACCGATTCTGATCAAAACCCTGGCTGTTCCTACCAGCATAATTGTTTTTATGCAAAAAAAGCTCATCACTACCAACAATACTCCAGCGTGGATGAACCTTTAAAGGAACTGCCAATTTCACAAATTGTCGTACACGATATATCGTTTTGAGGTTATTTTCCAAAAAACGCTGTTCCATACGCGTTCTACTCGTGAAGGTAGAATGAGCTAATTTTTTAACCCACAATAATTGTTGCCAAATTCTATTCTCCTCAAAAGGATGAGTCGTAAATGGCCTACCAGTGTAAATCCAGCCATATCCCACCCATAGACTAAGGTGATTAGTGAGTGCATAACCAAGCCCTGGACGTACTAATATTTGTGAAAAATGCCTACTGTCTTCGCCGATGCGCTCTTGGTTTTCCAACCAATAGCGAAAACGACTTGCTGTTTTATCCGCTTTATGGAATTTGCCTATTGCCGTTAGATTAGGCCATGTTTGAAAATCAGATTCAGTTGCTGCTTTCGTTTGAGCAGCAAGCATCATCCAAAACAATAAAAAACACCAAAATGCTTTCATGATTTAAATAACCCATACTAATGAACGAAGCTCATCTAAAATCAGGATCATAAACACCCATTTCCCAAGTAAACACATTAATTGCATCAAAAATGCTTACTCCATTTTTTATACATATTCATCCCATCAGCAGCATTTTTGGTGGTTCTTTTTGATTCTATACGTTTATTACTCGCATTGTAAGGGATATGAATTCTGTTCAACTGAAACCGACGCTCAAAGTATTTTTAGAGATAGCTCGAAAATGGGATACAAGGGGTATATAATCAGCCAATTTTGCAAATTTTAGAGGCTATAATAAATGACTGCTTCACTTAGCGATATCGCACATTTAGTCAATGGAGTAATCATCGGTGATGGCTTCATCCACATATCTTCATTATCTCCTATTGATAATATTGCCCCAGGCACATTAGTATTTGCAGACAGCAACGACAATTTCAAACGAGCAGAAGCATCGCAAGCGGCAGCAATCTTAGTGAATCAAGACATTACGGCCTCGGAAAAACCTTTAATTCAAGTTGCTCATCCTTTAAAAGCTTTTATTAGTTTATTGCATTATTTTAATCCTGCACCTAAATTGCAACCTAACATTCATCCCACTGCAGTAATTGGTGAAAACGTGCATATTGGTGAACACGTATTTATTGGGCCTTATGTGATTATCGAAGCTGGAAGTACCATTGGTGATCATTGCATTCTTAAAGGGCATATTCATATCGGTCAGAAGGTAACGCTTGGTGAATACACAACCATCTATCCACATGTAACTATTTATGATCACTGCCAAATCGGTGCCAGAGTAACAATCCATGCCTCAACAGTGGTTGGCTCTGACGGATTTGGTTATACTTTTGTTGATGGCCAGCACCTCAAGCTTCCTCATATTGGCCGCGTAGTGATTCATGACGATGTTGAAATTGGCGCCAACACAGCCATTGACCGTGCCACACTTGGCGATACCGTTATTGGTAAAGGCACCAAAATAGATAATTTAGTCCAGGTAGCACATTCCGTGAAGTTAGGAGAGCATAACATCCTGTGTGGATTCACCGGCATTGCTGGTAGTACCACTACGGGAGATAATGTCGTGTTTGCAGCAAACTGTGGTGTGAGTGATCATGTGCGTATCGATGATGGCGTTATCTTGGCTGCACGCTCTGGAGTGCCCCCACACAAACATTTGAAAGCAGGTAACATTTATTTAGGCAGCCCTGCTCGCCCTAAAGATTTGGCAATAAAACATGAGTTGTCTGTAACTCGCATTCCATTAATGCGTAAAAATCTTAAAGCATTATCAGAACAGGTTGCCGCATTAAGCAAGCAATTAGCCAAATTAGAAACGGAAGAATAAGTATGAATGCCCCTTTAATTCTCATTGATGGCTCTTCCTATTTTTTCAGAGCTTTTCATGCACTTCCACCACTGACCAATTCCAAAGGGCAACCAACGGGTGCAGTGTATGGCGTTGCCAATATGATCAAAAAACTCATTAAAGATTATCAGCCAACAGAGTTAGCTGTTGTTTTTGATGCCAAAGGAAAAACATTCAGAGAAGAATGGTACCCTGCCTATAAGGCTCATCGGCCGCCGATGCCACAAGAACTTAGCTCACAATTTCATCCATTAATTCAGTTATTAGAAGCTATGGGACTACCTATTTTAATGATTGAAGGTGTTGAGGCAGATGATGTGATTGGAACCTTAGCCCAACAAGCAACAGCGAAAGGCATGCCCGTCGTTATTTCCACTGGTGATAAAGACATGGCCCAACTGGTCAATGAACATGTCACACTCATTAACACCATGAGCAATTACACTATGGACATCAAAGGCGTTCAAGAAAAATTTGGCGTTGCTCCAGAACAAATTATTGATTATCTAACCTTGATTGGAGATACTTCAGATAACATCCCCGGAGTAACCAAATGCGGTCCCAAAACCGCAGTAAAATGGCTTTCTGAATACAAAACCTTAGATAATTTACTGGCACAAGCGGATACCATCACGGGTAAAATAGGCGAATATCTACGTGCCAGTATTCCACAACTCCCCTTGTCTAAAAAATTAGTCACCATTAAAACCGATTTGAGCTTGCCCTTGAACATCCATGAATTAAAACCAAGCACGGTAGATAAAGAGCAATTAATTACCCTTGTTCGTGAACTCGAATTTAAAAACTGGCTTAAGGAGCTTTTAGAACAAGAAGAAACCAATACAAGCCTTAAAAGCCCAGAGGCAAAATCCTCGTATGCTTCTTATGAATTGGTCACCAGTAAAGAGCGATTAGCCCAATGGTTGGAGCAATTAAAGCAATGCACCGAATTTTGTATAGATACAGAAACCACTAGTCTAGACATCATGCAAGCAGAAATAGTAGGTATTTCTCTGGCTATTGAAAGCTCAAAAGCCGCCTATATTCCTTTGGCACATATTGATAGTACACCACAATTATCTCGCGAAGAGGTGCTTAGCATATTAAAACCGATTCTCGAAAATCCGGACATAAAAAAGATTGGGCAAAACATCAAATATGATTATTCAGTGCTTAAAAATCATGGGATTAACTTACAAGGGATTACCTATGACACCATGCTCGAATCCTATATCCTCAACAGCAGCGCAGGCCGTCACGATATGGATAGTCTCTCGCTGAAATACCTGGGACATAAAACCATTACCTTTGAAGAAATTGCGGGAAAAGGAGCAAAACAGCTTCGTTTTGATCAAATTCCTGTAGATAAAGCCGGTGTTTACGCCGCCGAGGATGCAGACATTACCTTACAATTACATCATACTCTGTATCCAACAATGGAAGAATCTCTTAAAAAAGTATTTCATGAAATTGAAATGCCCTTAGTGCCTGTTCTTGCGGATATGGAGTTAAATGGTGTGCTTATTGATGCAATAACTTTAGAGCAACATGGCCATCGTTTAAAAGAGCGCATTAAAATCTTGGAAGAAGAAGCGATTCAATTGGCAGGAAGGCCTTTTAATCTCAGTTCGCCCAAACAATTACAAGACATTTTATTTGCAGAGCAAAAAATTCCCGTAATTGTCAAAACACCGACTGGGCAGCCATCAACAGCAGAGTCCGTGCTGCAAGAATTAGCCTTTGATTATCGTTTGGCAGCAGTTATTTTGGAGCATCGAGGGTTAACCAAATTGGTTTCTACTTATATTGATGCATTACCCAAGAAAATTAATCGGCAGACTGGGCGTGTACATACCTCGTATAATCAAGCAGTTGCTGCTACTGGCCGTCTGTCATCCAGTGAACCTAATTTGCAAAATATCCCCATTCGTAACGAAGAAGGCAGGCTTATTCGTACCGCATTTATTGCTTCTCCAGGGCAAGTTATTTTAGCAGCAGATTATTCGCAAATTGAATTACGCATTATGGCGCATTTATCACAAGACGAGAATTTACTAACTGCATTTGCTCATGGCTGGGATATTCATACAGCCACCGCTAGTGAAATTTTTCAAATACCACGAGACGAAATAACTGCAGAACACCGTCGCAGAGCCAAAGCAGTAAACTTCGGTTTAATTTATGGCATGTCTGCTTTTGGTTTAGCAAAGCAAATTGGAGTGGAACGTCAAGATGCTCAACGTTATATTGACACTTATTTCCAACGCTATCCCAAAGTCCTGGAATACATGAACCGCACAAAGCAGCAAGCTCATAAACAAGGTTACGTTGAAACTTTATTTGGCCGACGTTTATATCTTCCCGAAATTAATACGCGTAATATCATGCGCCAAAAAGCAGCAGAACGCACTGCGATTAATGCTCCCATGCAAGGTACTGCTGCTGATATCATTAAAAAAGCAATGATTGCTATTGCTCAATGGCAAAATACTCAAATTACTCCTGCTGCACGCATGATCATGCAAGTACATGATGAGTTGGTCTTTGAAGTAGCAACACAAAAGATTGCGGCAAGCTCTACCAAGATACGCCAATTGATGGAGCATACTGTAGAACTTTCAGTGCCTCTATTAGTCTCCATCGGCACAGGCACTAATTGGGATGCTGCTCATTAAATCGATACCCTAATTGCTTTTTGTGTGTATATGCTGCTTTTGTACCCTCTTTCTCTCTGTCATTAAGTTAAGGAAAATCGTAGGTTGGGCCCTGAGGGATCGACGCTTATTTAAAAATCCTTAAGTTGACACCATTGGGTTATGGCAATGGCACTTAATTTTGAAGGGTATTAAAAAATTAAATAGCTCGCGCCGCTCATTGACGTGAACGTTTGCCTGCCGCTTGCTTCCCCGAAGTGATTCGAGCCATTTTGGTCAACATGGAAACGATTCGTAGTACCAAGTGACGTGATGTTGTTAAGCTTATATTTTCATCGATCAAATTGAAATGCATACAGATGTCGAGAATACCGGCACATTCTGTTGCAGAACGTCTTGCCATTCGATAGAATCGAATTTTTTCATTCATAGAAAATTCTCCGGCTCCTTCTGCGATATTAAGTACTACTGAAGAACCTGCTCGTTGTAGTTGGTCATGGTATTCTACTGAAGTGTAGTTACTGAGAGCAACATTATTTCGGAAACGCAAACGGGCAGGCAAACGTTCACGTCAATGAGCGGCGCGAGCTATTTAATTTTTAATACCCTTCAAAATTAAGTGCGATTGCCATAAGTAGGTTGGTGCTAGATAAAGGATAAAACACTTCGAAGAGATGCTTACTTTTTATATTTCATATTTCTAAAGACGTTAAGAATTGGAACAATTTTGTATGAAGCATCCAGGCATCATCCACTGATTTCATGTGCGCGCTGAGCGCTGCTTGCCTAAAATCGTTAAACAAAACCTCAGGGGTAT
>NZ_JASGFU010000008.1:0-68324 GCF_047605385.1 Legionella sp.
CGCGCGGGGGAGAGGGGAAGCCGGTGAGCTCAATTAAATACCTGGGGAGTTACAATTATTTTATTTTCTGAACCATTTTGAGTAAGCAAAAGCGCTATATTTGCTTCAATCGCCATAATTTCATTTTCGCCTGTGTCCATAATGTGCTGATCATTTCTTTGAAACAGCTCCGCTTTATTCTCGCCCCAAGGTAAATCAAAATCAGTTTTTCCTATGATTTCATGACCATATTGAAAGCCTAGACTTCTTGCTTGACGATTGTTACAGCCTAGATAGATGCCATTTTTGCTCTTCCAATATACATGTCCTGGCATGTTGGTGACGATGTTTTCTAAAGTGGATTGCATTTGCTCTTGTGTAGAACGAAGAATAGATTCTTCTTCTTTACGATGAGTGATGTTTAATGAGGTTCCAATGATGCCAATGACGTTACCTTGCTCATCATGTAAAGGTGCTTTTCTTGTTAATACAATAACCTGCTGTCCTGATGCTAAGGTTACTGTTTCTTCGACCTCGAGTGGTGTATTTAATGTCATTACCTTTAAATCATGCTCACGTAATATTTGTGCGGTATCGGCCCAAGGCATCTCAAAATCGGTTTTTCCGAGAATAGAAGCCATGCCTGCCATTTCCAGCAGAGTCTACTTGGTTTGTAGATTTTTTTTCTGACATCACAAGCTCCCTTTATGTTTTTATAGTTATAGGCTTGATTTAATAAACTCACAAGATCAAACTACTATCTCCTGCATAATTTACTCAAAATAGACCACCTACAATTTCTCCCCAGTAAAAATTAAATTTAATCAGATTTAAACTATTATAACCCTGTATTAGAATCAAAACTTAATCAATGAGGGGCTGCAGTATGAGTATCGTGACACTTTTCGAGCAATTGGCTAGCACAACTCACCATAAAGTAAATTTTGAAGAGTTATTAAAAGAAGAACATGAGAGCATACAACGTATGTTGATACAGAATGATGCATCATCTCTAAAAGCTCATTTTCAATGAAAAGGCAATGCTTGCTGATCGAACTACAATTTTTGATCTCTAGATTTTCAAGATGCTGTTTTGCTAGACATGCAAATAAATTCAGATAAATCTTCATTAGTTGTTGTTGGATGTGGAATTAAGTTTTGTGCTCATTTAACTACAGAGGCAATTGCTTATATACAACAATCTGATATTGTTCTTTATTTAGTAAATGATCCAGTTCTGAAGTCATGGATACAAAAACAAAATCAAAATACAGAATCATTGGATCTTTTATATGGTTCGTGTTCTTTTCGTGCGGAAGCTTATCAGAGTATTACTAATTATGTTTTAGAGCATCTCTATCAAAAAAAAACATGTATGCTTTGCTCTGTATGGTCATCCAAGTGTTTTTTCCAAACCAGGATTAGAAGCAGTTAAACAAGCGCAAAAAAAAGGTTATTTCGCAAAAATTTTACCTGCCATATCTGCAGAGGCTTGTCTTTTTGCTGATCTATTGATAGATCCTGGCTCTTCAGGGTGTCAATCATTTGAAGCAACGGATTTTTTAATTCATCAGCGACAGTTTGATGCTTCATCTCATTTGATTTTGTGGCAAATTGATGCGGTAGGCATTATTGATCATGGATCAACAAATAATAAAAAAACAGGTATTTTGCTTTTGTTGGATTATTTAAAGCATTTTTATCAGCCTGTAGATGAAATTATTATCTATGAAGCAGCACAATATCCTGGTTTTGAACCTAAAATAATCCGGATACAGTTACAGTATTTACCAGATATTCAATTATCTACTCTTTCAACTTTATATGTTCCACCTGTAAAAAAGCTCTTTGCAATCAGGCAATATTAAGTAGATTAAAATAAAAATGACGGATTATTTAATAACTTTTGCTAGAAAATATGCAGCAAACTATAAAGGATTACCCAGGTTTTGTTGGCAAGGTATTATGTTAATTTGTATTAATACATTTACAATAGGTATTTGTTTTTTTCTGTCGCTTTATTTTGTTACCGTTCGACACTTTACTCCATCGATGACTGGACTGTTACTTTCTTCTTATGGTTTAGGTACTATATCTGGTGGGCTTATTATTGGTAAGTTGTCGGATAGATTCTCCCCTAGACATATTTCAATCTTTAGTCTCTTAGTGCAATCTGCTGTGTTTTTTCTTTTAATTTACTTACAATCAGCCTTTATGTTGATGGTTAATTTGTTTTTGCTTGGATTTGCAGCTTATGGATTTAAAATATCCAACAATGTCTGGATGCTTGGTATGTGTAGAAATGATGCAAATTTACATTATAAAACGATTAGTATTTCTCATGTTGCTGCTAATTTTGGGTTAGGGTTATCCGGTGTGCTCATTGCGAGTATGATCACTTATGGCTTTCAGTCAATTTTTTATTTATCAAGCTTGTTACTTTTGTGCTCTGCACTTTATCTTTTATTCCAAAATAATCCGAGCATTAACGTACCATTATCAATTAAAGAACAGTATTATGACAGCCATACAAATGGAGCTAAGATAATCTCATTATTGGTTATTTCATGTGTTTTTTTCGTCGGACTAATTATTGCGCAGCTAAGTTCTACTTATCCCTTGTATATTCAAAGGTTATTTCCATATTTAGGAGTGAAAGCTGTAAGTATTTTATTTATTTTAGATACATTCTTGATTGTCTTTTTTCAAGCGCCATTGACTACGTTGGCAGGTAAGCAAAATAAATTATTGGTGACAGGATTTGGAGCTTTATTAATGGGCTTGGGAATGCTGATTTTAAGTTATTCTTCTGTATTTGCTCTGGCTGTTTTCTCCTGCATTATTTGGACACCGGGTGAAATGCTCTTTATTTCTACAGCTCAACTTCTATGTTATGAGCACAGCAGCCATCAGAAGACAGGACAAAGCTTGGGATTATTTCAAACTGCATTTGCAACAAGTAATGTGATAGGATCAACATTAGGCGGTATCATTTATCAGAATTGGGGTGGAAATTTACTCTGGCATTGCAGCATGCTCATCGGGACAATGTGTTTTTTGCTGTGTTGGTATTTCAGCAGAATCTATACTGACACAACCTCTTAAGAAGGAGGCATCTGCTGCAAATACTGCTTCTGAGGTATGTGGAAATAAAGTATTATTGAATCGACGATCATTATTTAATAGTTCGAGAGAGTTTCTAAGTATGTTATGAGTATCTATAGCGTTATGAAAATAGTTGAATTTAACGAATTTTGCAATTTGTCCGACAACAGTATCAGAGGACAATGTCCCATCTTTTGATAATTCTTCAATAAAAATATTCATGATATGTTCCAGTTCACGCATTTCATTTATTGTACTGGCGGCTAAGCGTGATCTTGGTGAGAATACACGAGTAGCAGGATGCTGTAATGAGTAATATATTGGGAAATAATCTGTTTCAAAATTAAAGTGCTTAGGTTGCATTATGGTTGGTTTATATTTTTTTAAGCCATAAGACTCAACAAAAGCTTCTTGCAAGATATCAACAGGTAACGCATTATTATCTGTTGCAGGAGCATAACCAGGAGCTGCTCCTAAAGCAGTAGCAAATAAGTGTTTCGCTGTATCAACAAGGTAAGGGTTGGGTTTTAAATTACGATTTTTTTGGATGACTGAAAAAGTGATGTCATAATAAATTCTGTTTCGTTCATATTCATATAGCCTAGTTCCAGTAAATTGATTATAATCAATTACTTATGACTTATTCACTAGATTTTCGAAAAAAGGTATTAAAGATAAGAGCTGAAGAAGGTTTAAGTATCGAAGCGGCAGCTATTCGTTTTGGCGTAGGTAAAGCAAGCGTGATGCGCTGGCTTATTGCTCTGGAACCTCAAAAAAAACGAAATAAACCAGCAACCAAAATAGATATGGAAGCTCTTAAAAAAGATGTAGAACAGTATCCAGATAGTTATCAATATGAACGAGCTGCGCGTTTTAAAGTAAGTAAGACGGGGATCCGTTCTGCTTTAATTCGGTTAAAATTAAGCTATAAAAAAACATGGAATCATCCTAAAGCAGATGAGGAAAAGCGTTGTTCTTTTCAAAAAAGAATAGCTGCCTATCAAGAAGAAGGACGTCCTCTGATTTAGCTGGATGAAAGCGGCTTTGCACACAATATGCCGCGTACTCATGGTTACTCCTTAAAGGGAACCCGATGCTATGGGCAGCGTGCTTGGGGAGAGGGAGGCCGAATCAATGCCATCGGGGCATTACGAGATAATCAATTACTGACGGTAAGCTTATTTGAAGGAACAATTAATGCAGCAACCTTTAATAGTTGGATTGAGCACGATTTATTACCCAAGCTACCCCAAAAAAGTGTAGTTATTATGGATAACGCTGCTTTTCATAAAGACAAAACAATGCAGGAGCAATTAATGAAAGCTGGAGTAAGTTTAGAATATTTACCTCCTTACTCTCCAGACCTTAATCCTATTGAACATAAATGGGCTCAAGCTAAAAGCTTACGTAGAACTTTTAATTGTTCTATTGACGACCTTTTTCGCTTCCATTGCTTGTAATCATTTTATTGGGACTAGGCTATAGCTTATCACTAATTTTATGGGAACTATTTTTAGAACCATAAATTGAAGCTGAGCGAATAGAAATAAGTCCTGAAGAAAATTTAATTTCAACAGATGCTTTTCTTGCAGGGGCATTCTTTTTTTGAGGAACATGAATGAGTACTTCTTTTTTATTTGATAGGCTTTGTAGGTGTGTCCTCATATTCGTTTTCTCTGCTGAGAGGTTAGACCTAAGGGTAATCCATCCTCACTCAAGGCCAACGTACTATGAAGCAGCAAACCTTGTTTGTGTTTTGTATAAGCTTTCGAAATACTTCCTAGCCCTTGAGTTTTTATATGGGTATCATAGTCCAAATAGCTCGTATCTTGAACGCACAAAATGAAGGGATGTCCCTTTATCCTATTACACGTTTCCTGTGCATGAGAGGAATAGATATCAGCCTCTTTTAATTTTTCATGACGAAACAATCGGTACGCTCCCTTTGCCTCCTTCCAACTACCACAGCTTTGATTAATTGAACCCGATGCTTTGGCTTCAATAAGTTTACTTGTTTTTAAAAAACGCCTATTTAATCTTTTATCACCAAGATTAACATGCTGCAATTCCTTTTCTATCCAATGCTTACTAGTAGAACTTCTTTCCATAATCTCTCTATAGCTTATATTTTAAATTGTCTAATAAATCATACGATTATCTTAGTACTTTTTATTTATGGGTAAAAGTCAGGATTTAAATCAGGAGAATAAGGCCGGTAAATAAAGGAGCTTCGCTCCAGTGGCCTCAATCAAATTCCTGATTTTTACTGATTTATGAAAGCTGGCATAGTCAATCCCCACCAATATATCTTTACTTAATACAGGCGCCAGTACCTGCTCAACATACAGTTCAAAAACAACGGTATTACAATGCCCATCAAAAATAAAGGGGGCTATGAAATTCTGGCTGGATAACCCGCCTATCATGCTGATTCTTCTTATATAATGTCTAGGGTGAGCTTCATAGTGCCTAGTACTAATGGCACTGTATGCATGGGGATAAAAATCATTATCATTCATTCCAGATTCATCCACATATACTATCTGTTCAGCCTCAATGTCTTTTATCTTTTCTATGTAGGCTTTTCGTTTTTCTTCACTGCGTTCGGAGTAAGTTTGGCTCTTTTTTTTCTAGAATAGCCTATCTTTTTCAGGCATCGTCCAATGGTTGATTTACCTACCCCATAATGTTGGCCCATTTCTTTTTGGGTGTAGTCTGGATGTGCGTCCACAAACTCTTTAAACTCCTCCACATCTTTAATCCCATGGCTGTGCCCTTTCTGAAATCCAGTGTGCGGCTCTAGATTTCCAGTAGTTCTTTCCAGTTCCAGCCAGCTGTACAATGTATACTTACATATAGAAAATAGCTTATATACTTCTGTCTTTTTCATCCCACCATGAACTGCTGATACTACTCGTCTTCTTAAATCCAAACTATACGGCACTCATTACATCCTTGTTATAAAAGAAAAATTATAACAAATTATAGAGTAGAGGAGGTAGCGGGCAATGCTATATGTTATGAGATAGAGGAACTTGAGACTCTTTAGATGAAAATCCTTATAAAGCCTATGAAAATGGCCATTTACGCTTTATTCTACATGCAGAAAAGTTAAAAGGCCGCTGGAATTTAATTCGCTTCAAAGATGAAAAACATTGGTTTTTAATCAAGCCTCAAGATGAGTATGCTAGAAGTCAAGAAGATTAAGATTATGCAAATGATTTAGCTGCTTGATTATAACCTCTATTCTAATTCTTCTGACCCCAGCTAGCAAAAAAATAGTGACCCTTTGTTTTTAGTCTATAATTTTTAAAGCAAAATAAGGTTTTATCACAGGGAGAAAAATTATGGGATACATCATTGCATGGTTGTTGGGTGTTCCGGTCAGTTTATTAGTATTAATTTGGTTGGTTTCTCACATTTAAAATAAGGATACTTTTATTATGGATAATCAAAAATGTTATAAAGCGACCTTAACTCATATTCATTGGACTGCGATTATTGCAGGAGCCTTTGTTGGGGTGGGACTTAGTTTTTTGCTTAATATTTTTAGCATGGCAATTGGTTTAAGTGCCTATAGCTCTTTACCAAATGTAGCTCCTACTATTGCAATAGGTGGGGTTTTAGGTTTACTAATAGGAGTTATCGTCTCAATGGGGGTTGCAGGATTTGTAGCGGGGTATTTAGGTCGATTCCATCATTGTTATTGTCATGGAGGGGTCATTTATGGCTTTATTACTTGGAGCTTGGTATTAATGTTAAGTGCCCTGTTAATCATGCCTTTTACCCATTATGTATCGTTTTATGAGGAAAATTTAGATCCTAATCTTGCTCCTACACAAATATCTTCAGCAGATGTTAACGTCTCTGTGACTCCTTCACAAAATACTTCAACACAAAAAATGATGGATACTAATCCGAAACAATTACATTGGAAGGGTTGGATACTTTTTGTATTATTTTTTCTTGGCGGCATATCAAGTTGTATTAGTGCCTGCTACGGTATGTGCTGTGAAAAAGAAGAACAACTGATGAAGGCTAACTTATAGAGAAATCAATGATATATATTTCCGCAATTTATATAATTGCGGAAATTTTTTTAAATAAATTAGGATGTGATACCAGGGAACTCTCTTTTGACTAAGGTGGTCCTCCGCGTAAAAGCAGAACAATAAGCAAAATTAGAAGTATTAATCCAACACCACCACTAGGATAATATCCCCAACCCGCACTATAGGGCCATGCCGGGAGTAACCCTACTATAAGTACAATCAATATTATGAGTAAAATTAAGTTCATCTCAAAGTTCCTTTTTCGGATAACCATTTTAAATATAGCTTAAAAAAAGTAAATCACCTATTCCAGTTCATTTGTGTTGGAAGAAAACTCATTTAAAATGTGAGGCTAGTTTTGATAAACTTCATTCGGAATTATATGTTTAAAATTCAGTGAGGTATTAGGTGACCCTATTAGGTATTTTGTAATTATCGTCTTACGATGCTTAGACATTTATTCCCTTTCGCAATTAAATAAACTTGGCTATCTTTGGTTAACCGATGAGAACCACAAGAGATATCTTTGCTTTGAGGAGTGTTTTTTCTATATCCAAATGAATAGTTGCTATTAATAGGTCTTTTACCCGTATAACTTCTACCGGAGCCTCCTATTTTTTTACCGTTAACAGCGTATCCTATTCCGGCAGCAGTTTGATCGTTAGTAGTTACTGTTTATATTGATGGTATTAGCCCCAAATACATAGGAAGAGCCGATGAAACAAGCCCCAAAAATTATTTTTTTCATATTTTCTTCCTTGAGTAGATTCTAATCCAAAAAGAAATTTTAAATCCCCAGCTTGCAAGAGCTTGATTTCTAATAAACATAATAAGTTTATAAATGAAGCTGGATTATATTATCCAGCTTCATTTAATATGATTAATCTTTTGCTTCGCAAGTTATTTTTGTGCAATCGCGACAATTTTGAGCTGCAAAAGAAAAAGATTGGGCTGCAGAACCTTGGGTATTCGCCATTTTATCATCTGCAGATTTATCACTAGGATTATCACTGCTACTCGCATTTGTAGTACAAATCCATTTTGAATTCATATCTGTTTGAGTTGCAGCAAAGCCAATAGATGAACTTAAAACTAAAGAGCAAATAATTAACTTTTTCATAACATTTCCTTGTTTCATAGTTTTTAATTAATGTCTTGTGTCATTTTGGAAGTCTTTAACGGCTTTCTCAGCTTCATCTTTGGAGTAACCATAATGTTTTTGAAGTTTTCCAAAAATTTCTTGGTGGTTTCCTTCAATAACTTTATAGTCATCATCAGTTAATTTACCCCAAGTTTTTTTCATTTTACCTTTGAGTTCTTCCCATTTTCCTTCAAATATATCTTTATTCATTTTATTCTCCTTAATAAATTTCCCTTAAAAATATAGGACAATGTGTTAGAAAATGCCAATTTAATTTTTTACTTCGCAACTTATTTTTGTTAAGTCGCGGCAATTTTTAACAGCAAAAGCAAAAGATTTAATTGGAGCAGGTTGACCATGAGCCATTGTCTGAACGTTTACCGCTATTTTAAGGATGCAAATGGGATAGGAAACACTTATTAGTGACTTTGTTATGATTTTATCTCTTATTTGTTGCTAACTCCAAGCCGTGTTTGTAGCTTGCGCTTGCAAGTACTGGATCACCCAGTTTTTCATGCAGTTTACCTAAGGTTGCATAAGCAATAGGTGAGGGTTCTATTTCATTGGATTGTTCTAAATAATGTCTCGCTTTTCCCCATAATTGTTGCTTAATGCATAGTTGACCAAGGCATAGATAAAGTGCAGCGGAGTGCACATTCTTTTTTAGCATGCTTTCAGCAAATGCTAACTGTTTTTCATCACCAGGTAAGCTACTGTAGAGTGTAATCAATTGTGGATTAAATTCTTTACGCAGAGCACGACGCAATAATTTTTTTGCAGTGTCATTATCATTGTTTTTTAGTAAAAACTGGACGTACTCCGCAATCACTTCGGGTTCCGTAGCTAAGATTTTAGGCATGGAGTGATATAATGAATTTATTGCTGCAACCTGATTTTGTTTGGCCAGATCCATCAATGCCTGTAAATACATATTACGTTGTAAGCGTTCAAATTCTTGTAGTTCAAAGACGTGATATTTTTTTATATCTGATAATAAGGCAATTAATTGCGGCCAATCTCGTACTTCTTGGTATAATTGTACGAGTAGTTTTAATACATAAGGATGGCGTGGCGCTATATCATGAAGATGTCTTAGGGTTGCTAAAGCTTGCTCCCATTGATGATTGGCTAATTGTAACTGAGCTTGTGTTAATTCGACTGCGATTTTAGCTTCTGGCATAGATTGCTGTGCTTCACGTAAGAAGTCATCACGTAATTGACTGTCTCCCATTTTTTGTGCTGCACGGGCTGCAGTTAAATAATTGAGTAGAGGGGTATCCGTATTAGGTAACGCCTGGATCAAATGATTTTGGGCTTGTTTCCAATAACCTTCACTGTATTCGATCAATCCCTTACGCGTAATTGCTTGTGCTTTTTGCGCCTGACGTTTGGAATGCCAGCGACTTATGGCTTTAGGTGTATGAGAAATTTTATGGCAAAGACGTATAAATAGGTATATCAGTAAAAATAAAAACAGAAGACTTAAAATTGCTATCCATAATGTGGTTTCAATCGTCCAGTGATTAAGGGCAATCAATACATAACCTGGATCTTTATTCAGCTGTATGCCAACAATGATTGCTGCTAGTAATATAAAAAAAGAGAGAAACAAACGGGTCATTGTGCGTTTCCTCCCTGATTAATGGTGCTGGAATGTTTTGTTGATGATTCCTGAGAGGCAATCAATTGATTTAGTAGAGGCAGGGCTGTGCCAATTTCTGGTCTTTTCTGTGTGATTTGAATTTGTTGTAGTTCATTGAGTTTGTTGATTAAGGCCATAGTGTTTTGCGCATGTTGATTAAAATTTTTTTTAAGCGTAGTAATGGCCTGAGTTAACACTAATTTATACACCTCCGGATTACCATTTAAAACTGCCCATTGTGCCTCTTGCAGATTAAGGCAAATGTTTTCTTTTACTATGGCTTCATAGGCTGGAGAAATAAGTGGCTTTATCTGCTCATCATTGCGGCGAATGACCACCAGTTTACTCAATACTTGCATACTGTCTTGTAAACGCAAGCGCCAAACAGGTAAAGCCTTTTTTGATGAGTCGAGTTGTTCTTCTGCTTTTGTTTTTTCATCGTTGATGACCGCTAGAATGCTCAAATCATTTAGACTGGTTTGAGTTGCATCTAACTGGCTTAAAATCCCTGCAAGATCAATTTTTGGAAGCGCTTGTATTTGTGCAATGTCTTTAGCAATAGCTTGGCGAATCGCGAAGATTTTAGGATCATGAACCTGTTGTAATAATTGGTCGGCTTGTTGTAAGAGTGCCACTGTTGAATCAAAATTTTTGCTCCAATGAGCATTAATTTGAGCCAATTCAAGATAATAGCGTGCTTTGAGTAACTGCCAATTTTGATTTTGGTAAAATTTTTGGCTCATTGCCGTTTGTAATTGATTATTTAATGCATCAAATTTGGCTTGTAAAGAAGAGCGTGTTTCTTCAATGGTATTTGTTTTCGTTTCAATTTGCTCTTGTACTTTTTCTTGTTTTTGTGCAACTGTATCTATTTGTGCCGATAAAAGATTATTTTTATCTTTTAACTGATTTTGTATGTGTTGGTTTTGAGAAATGGTATAAATCGAAGTGGCTAAGGCTCCGCAGGCAATCAGCATTGCTCCTGCAGTCATAAACGATTTATTTTTAGGTGCAAAAGTGTTGGAATTGCTTCCAGAGTTAGGATTTGGCTTCACAGTTGAACTTAGTCTATTTTCTTCAGTGTTTTTAGGTTCTCTAGTGCTATTGGCCATAAGTTAATCCTTGGTAACATAGTCAAACAACGAGTCCATTATCCCGTCTGGATGACTACGAATAATATTTTTTATCCCCAATGACGAGGCTGCCTCTGCCAGGCGTTCGCTGAGCACCAGGCATGTTTTATTGCGTAGCCAAGTATGAGCCTCTTCTTCAAATAACTGAAAAAGATGATTGATGGATTGCTCACTAGTTAACAGTATAATATCCACTAAATCATCATGCCATATTGATTTAATAAATTGATGGTTTATTTTCGGTAACGTCCGTTGATACACGCGCAAGACGTGCAGATTAGCACCTTTATGCGTTAGTGTTTCTTCGATTAGCGGTCTTCCGCCTTCTCCTTTGATGAGCAAAATATTTTGCTGACCAGGATTCGTGAGTGTGTTTAATGCTAAAACATGTTCGCTGTTTGCTTGCTCAGGAACCTCATTGACGCGAATATGCAACTGCTGCAGGGCGTTGGCACTGGCCTTACCAATAGCAATGATTTCGATAGAATCAGGCCATAGAATTTGCTGTTGTTTTAGCACACTAAAATAATGCTCAACAGCGTTGGCACTGATAAAGATTGCTTTTTGGATAGTGCTTAAATCAGGTAAGGAGCGTACCCAAGTTTGAGTTGCTTCAATTTTTATCGTAGGTAGTTCAATGGCAATACCCCCCGCATCACGAATGGCTTGACTCAAAGGTGCATTTTGTCCTTGGGGACGTGTATTTAAAACACGTAAATTGTGCAGTAATCGCTTCATTTAGGAATTGACGCAAGTAATTTTTCTGCTCCTTGGTCGAGCAGTGATTGAGCGCATCGAGTAGCCATCAGTGGTGCGTTTTCCAATGTGTCGATTTGTTCATACTCGAGCATTTGGCTGCCGTTATAATTTAGAATTTTTGCACGTAGTATCAGTCGCTTATCCTTCGTTGGGGCACAAAATACAGCAAGTGGTACATGGCAATTTCCTCCTAATAAGGCATTTACTTTTCGCTCTGTATGTACACAAATAGCAGATACTTGATCATTTAGACCTGCAATTAAGGCGTTTATTTCATCATCATCTGTGCGACATTCAATGGCTAAAGCCCCTTGCCCGCAAGCAGGGAGCATGATCCTAGCAGATAACTGTTCGCTAATTTCTTGCTTAAAACCCATGCGCTCTAAACCTGCTGCCGCCAGAATAATGGCATGATATTCTCCAGACTCAAGTTTGGCTAAGCGTGTATTGATATTGCCACGTAACGGTTTGATGGTGAGATCAGGCCTATATGCCAGTAATTGTGATTGACGTCTAAGACTGCTTGTACCAACAATCGCATCTTGCGGGAGTTTGTCGAGGTGATGATATTTTTTACTTACGAGTACATCAAAGGGATTATCGCGTTGACAAATAGCCATTAAATTTAATCCTGCAGGAAATTCCGCAGGCATGTCTTTGGCAGAATGCACTGCAAAATCTGCTCTTTGTGCAAGTAATGCCTCTTCCAGTTCTTTGACAAATAACCCTTTACCACCCACAGTCAACAATTTATCGTTAAGAAATTTATCACCAGAAGTGGTCATCGGCAAAAGTTCTATGGTCAGTTGCGAGTGCTGTTTTAGTAAAAGATCGCGGACATGATTGGCTTGCCATAAGGCTAGAGGGCTTTGACGAGTTGCAATGCGGATTGTTTTGGTGCTCATAGGCAACAACCATTTGATTGATGATGGGCTATGATACCATTTTATTTTAATTTGTGTAGGTTGGACCTTTTGTGGTCCAACGCGATTATTTTGCTGCACGCAAAGCAATAGCAATGAATATATAAGTCCAACCACTGACGATCATATCAATGGCAATAAACATTCCAATGACCCATAAACCACTGATTGGCCATTGCAGTAAAATAAGCATTCCCAACATTAATGAAATAATCCCTGCGAATAAGATCCAGCCCCAACCTTTGGTATCTCTAACAGAGAACGACATGGCAATACGGACAACTCCTATAATAATAAGAGCCCAAGCTAAAAGCGCCGTGATAATGGTTGACGCTAATAAAGGATCGTATAAGACGATACCGGAAGCAATGATGTAAAGAATTGCAATCAGAATTTGCCACACAGCTCCTTTCCATTGCTTGTACTTAAATGCATCTGCAAAATGGAACAATCCAGAAACCAAGAGCAGGGCACTGAAGAAATACATGCTCACAATCGTTAGCATAATATCCATACCTAAGCCAATACAACCTAAAATTAAGAGCAGGATACCTAAGCCTAGGAGCCATCCCCAATGACGTTGAAATGTTTCTGTATCCGGAATATCCACAACATTTTTATTATTAGTCATATCAGTTCCTTTTTGTGGTTTTAACTTTTAATATAGCCTATTTCTATAAAGAAGGCTGATTTTATAGAGTGAGAGCAATTAATTGCTATGTTTTTAAGCGAATTAGTACTGCTAAGCTGGAAAAAAAACCTACTTATGGGTATGATTTTAAATTGTGTTTATGAGGTGTATGGGTATGAAGCAGTTTGTTGTTTTACTTTTTTGTTGTTCTTTGGTCCCTGATGTAAGCGCAGACACAGAGCGTGAGCAAACACAATTAAGAATTCAACCCGTAGGCCAAGTGACGATAGACGGTTCGGCGACGATGGCGACGAAAGCTCTTGAGGCGGTGCCTAAAAAAGAACCGGGCCAGGAAATCTATGAGCAACATTGTACAGTTTGTCACAAAGACGGTTTGGCGGGTGCACCAAAATTTAGAAATGAACACGATTGGAGTCCTCGTTTGCTTGGTCGAACATTAGATGATTTAGTTGCTTCTTCAATAAAAGGTTTGAATGCTATGCCTACAAAAGGAACTTGTCTTAAATGCAGTGAGGATGATCTGAACGCTGCGATCGCTTATATGTTGCCCAAATCATGACTAAATTAATGCATCAACGAATCCAAACATTTAATGCTTTGGTGACGCTGTTTGTTTTGTTTGCGTCTTTTTATTTTCAATATGGTTTAGGCTTAGCGCCTTGCCCCTTGTGTATTATGCAGCGTGTTTGTGTGTTTATTTTATTAGGGCTAATGTCCTTAAGTTTTCGCACGTTAAGGCGAGCGCATTGGGTTAGTTTTCTGCAAGTTTTTTTTGCTGCTGCAGGATTATTCTTTGCCTTGCGACAATTATGGTTACAATCCTTACCGGAGTCACAAGTTCCTGCCTGTATGCCAGGATTCGATATTTTAGTTCGCTATTTTCCATGGAAGACTATTGCCCAAACAATGCTGTGGGGAACAGGTGATTGTGCGGAAGCAACCTGGCATCTGTGGGGGATTTCCATGGCTGGTTGGTCGGCAATGTATTTTGCGTTTATGTTGCTTATGGGGCTTTTTTTATTTTGGTGTACACGTCCATTGGGTGTAAATAGAAATAATCCTTTATTGTAACTTCAAGCGATATTACCTGGAGTTAATTTTTACTTAAATTGTTAAGGTTTTATTAAGTTCCTCATCATTCCTAGTGGTGTTTTTCACCTTGGATGGTTTTTCTTCAAAAAACGAGGAGGGTGAGCAGAGTGCTGTTTTGCTTTGAGACATTAATTTTTTAAATGCTGCAATACGCTTTACAGATTCGGGATTATGTTCAATTGCTTGGTTTTGTACTAAGTCTAATAATAATTTTCGTGGTTGATGGCATACAATCAGCATGTCACATCCCGCGGATAATGCTCTTTGTGCCCGTGTGTTCAGATCACCAATATCAGCTCCTTTCATGCTCAGGCAATCACTAAGAATTAAGCCTTGAAACTTCAATTGCGTGCGTAAAATTGTTTTCAGCCAAGTACTTGAAAAACCGGCAGGATTTTCTTTATCAATTGCCTCATAGGTTACATGTGCTGGCATCAGAGCAGGCAATAATCCCTTTTTGATTAACTCGATGAAGGGTTTTAAATCATTAGCCATTAATTCTTCAAGACTGGCTTTGGATACAGGCATGCTGATATGGGAATCTGAGTTTACTGAGCCATGACCGGGAAAATGTTTACCGACTGCTGGCATACCTGCTTTATTCATGCCTTGAATAAAGGCGCTGGCTAAATCAATAATTGCATCGGGGTGGTGGTGAAATGCTCTGTCTAATCCGGCAATGATACTGCACTGATTATGGAGATCAAGAATGGGAGCCAAGCTTAGATTAACGCCATGCACTAAGAGATCATTGGCCATTATTTCACCATATTCTTGGGCAAACTCCAGGCCTATTTGTTGATCCTTATCATACACTTTACCATAAGCGCGAGCGGCAGGAATAGAACTGAAACCACGGCGCTGAAAGCGTTGTACATTGCCACCTTCATGATCTGTAGCAATGAACAAATCTGGATTGATTTCTTTAATGTCAGTGACTAATTTTTGTAATTGTTTGCCATTGATGAAATTGCGTGTAAACAGGATAACTGCCCCTACATTAGCTTGCGTTAATAGTTCACATTCAATTTCAGAAAGTTCAGTTCCTTCTATATCAATCATGAATTGCAATGGCATAAATTGTAGTCCTCTTGTAAATTAGTGCATGATTTTATCATAGATTAAGCAGCAAGTAATATTCTAAATACTAGCAATCTATAGTTGAGTTAGCTATCATCGCATTTTTTGAATTACGTCATTATCTTAATGAAAACCTTTTCCTGCGAAGTGTTGTATCGACACTCGGCAACTAAAGCGCGTGTGACTCGCGTGACTACGGCACATGGTGAATTTATAACACCTGCTTTTATGCCTGTAGGTACTCGGGCTGGTGTGAATAATATGACTCCTGCAGAATTGCAGGTAGCGCATAGCCAAATTATTTTAGGTGGCAATACTTATCATATGCTCTGCGCTCCAGGTATGGAAGTTATTGAAAAGGCTGGAGGGATGCATCCATTTATGGGATGGCATGGGCCTATGCTCACCGACAGTGGTGGTTTTCAAGTATTTAGCCTTTCTAAGAATAAAGAAATCTGTACTATTGATGAAGAAGGGGCTCATTTTAAGTTACCTGGCACACAGAGGCTTATTCATATGACGCCAGAAATGTCTTTAGAGACGCAAAAGATCATTGGCGCAGATATCATTATGGCTTTTGATCAGTGCACCCCTGATAATTGTACCAAGGATGAAGTAGGGCAAATTATGACACGTACTCATCGGTGGTTGCAGCAGTCAGTACGTTATCACCAAACTCATCTTTGTTCGCGCTATGGATACCAACAAGCTTTATTTGGTATTATTCAAGGAGGCATTTTTAAAGATTTACGCCGCGAAAGTGCCGATTTTGTGGCCTCAATGAATACGGATGGCATTGCCATTGGTGGTGAAACGGTTGGCTTTGATATGAAAATCACAGTTGAGGTCATTCGTTGGGTGCGTGATTATTTACCGGAAAACAAACCACGCTACACCATGGGCGTTGGTATGTCTCCGCAAGATCTTTTGGATGTTGTTGCTGAAGGAATAGATATGTTCGATTGTGTTGCGCCAACACGTAATGCACGACATGGAGCTTTATATTGTGGCAAAGTTGTGCAAGAAGGAAATTGGTTACGTTTTGCCAGTGAGCATGAGAATGAACGCATTCAAATTAAGAAATCATGTTTTGCTGAGGATATGTCACCGATTATGGCGGATTGTACCTGTTACACTTGCCGTTATTATTCACGCGCTTATCTACACCAATTGTTTAAGCAAAAGGCTAATTTGTTTACGGCATTAGCTTCGATTCATAATGTTCATGTGATGCATGATGTTTGTGATAAAATGCGTGATTTCGTAATTAATTCACAGGAGAAATAATGGTAGTTATTAGCACATCTAAAGGGGATATTCATCTCCAATTAGATACAGAAAGCACGCCCGTTACTGTAGAGAATTTTTTAAGCTACGTTCGTAGTGGTTTTTACGATAACACAATTTTCCATCGTGTTATTTCTGGCTTCATGATCCAAGGTGGTGGTTTGAATTCTGATATGGAACAAAAGCAAACACAAACTCCTATTAAGAATGAAGCTAAAAATGCGAAACCCAATAAACGTGGAACAATTGCTATGGCAAGAACGATGGATCCTCACTCTGCTACAGCACAGTTTTTTATTAATGTCGCAGATAATGCTTTTTTAAATTTCAGCGGAGAAAACATGCAAGGCTATGGTTATTGTGTGTTTGGTGAAGTGACCGAAGGAATGGATGTTGTTGATGCCATTGCTAAGGTAAAAACAGGACAAAGCAAAGGGCATGCAGATGTTCCTGTTGAAGAAGTTACCGTTCTTTCTGTTAAAGAAGTTGCGTAGGGATGTTGAATCAGGGCCTTTAGTCTGACAGACATGGGCCTTGCGCTTTTGTAACTAATTATCGGCAGCTATTTTCCTGCAGACGTTGATCCACGCCTATAGTGTCACATGTTTTAAAAATTGAATATAATCTGTTGGAACAATACTGGCCTATTTTATAAAAATCCTCACTTTGAGTTGCGAATAAGTCGCGAGTATGGGCACAGGATTTTTTGCTTGCTAAAGAGTAAATCATATATTCTTCTTCAATTTGTGCGGCCAAGCTTATTCCTAGTGGATAAGCGTGCTTAATTTGCTTTAAGTAATAAAGCTCGTCATAACGGTTATGAGAATATAAATTTTGCCAATAATCATGTTGGCATAATTTAAGCCATTGAAATTTATAAGTTTTATCACAACGCCAAAGTGGGCTACTAAATAAATTAAATTCTAAGGATGGAGTTGAAGATAAAGTAAGTAATTGATTGTCTTTGCTAATACGCGTACATGCAATATGATCAATTTCATGGATGCCTAATACATCACGAAATACAGAGGAGACTTTACCTTTAAAAGCAAACAGCATTTCGAGAATATCAGGGTGGAGCCTTACATTATTACGACTTCTTTCCATAAAACCATTCTTATTTTATGTTCCATGTGGATGGCTAAAATGCTTTACTGAAGCTAAAGCCAAATCAATAATTTTTTTAGACTGCTCTTCATTTGCATTAATCATACTTACATCATGAACTAACTCCATTAAAAAATCAGTCACTTCCTCTTTTCCTAGCGCATCATTATATAGGTTTGCCGCTTTAGTGAAAATATAGTGCAGTAAAATTTTGCTAATAGCGATTTTGTTTTCATTAATATTTTGATCAGTGTGAGATTCACCAAATAATAACCATCCGGGTGAAACATTTAGTCTGGCCGCAATTTCTACCAGTTTTAGTGGTTCAGGAATTGTTTCACCCCGGAGATATTTTCTGCAAATTTGTAAAGAGTAACCAGTAATTTCAGAAAGTTTATGGATACTTACCCCAGATGTGGAGCGTTGAGAATTAAATCCAGCAGCAATCATGGCATCCCGTAAACGGTATGCAAATTGTTTTGTTAGATCAACTTTTTCCATGAATGTGCAAAAAACCTATAGATTGAGGGCCTCATACAGTGTAACAAAGCGAAAGCTAACCTGCAAATATTAGTATTTTTGGAAACTTTTAGTTTCTTTTGGAAATTAAAGGTTGACAATAGAAACTAAATCGATATAATGACTGTGAAATTTACGGAAAAAATTTCACAAATAGTCCAAACAAACATGGAAAAATCGTGATACACGATGGAACAGGTATCACACAGTTCAACAAACGGAAAAAGTGGTCTAACCCATAGTGGTTACAACCTCGCAGACATCTAGGCCTGAATAACCCCCATCATTCAGGCCTTTTTTTGATGATACAAAATAATAGTGGAACACATAGGTGTAAAAAAGTTATGTAAACAGTCAAAAGTCAATAAAAAATTAACCGGGGAAAACAGTTAAATTATTTGCATTATAATATCTGCTTATTATATACTGCTTGCCAAATAAGGACTCAGGTCTGTTTATAGGCACGTAGCTCAGTGGTAGAGCACCACCTTGACATGGTGGTGGTCGGTGGTTCGATCCCACTCGTGCCTACCATACAATGAATTTACAATACATTGCTAGAATAAGATGATATGCCTTTTCCGGCATTAAGTTATTACGGTTTAAGCCCTGCGATGCAGGGTTTTTTTTTGAAAAGAAGTGGTTACGGAACGACGGATACAATCATGCCAAACATTAAACTGCCTGACGGAAGTGTAAAACATTTTGAAGCACCGGTGACTGTGTATGATGTTGCTCACAGTATCAGCCCAGGTTTAGCTAAAGCAGCGATTGCTGGGCGTGTTGATGATCGTTTAGTTGATACTTCATTTCTTATTCAGAAAGATATCGCGTTAGTGATAATCACCGAAAAACAGAGTGAAAGTCTTGAAGTTATTCGTCATTCTACAGCGCATTTACTCGCGCAAGCAGTGAAAAGTCTTTTTCCTAGTGCGCAGGTGACCATTGGTCCGGTGATTGAAGATGGTTTCTATTATGATTTTGCGTTTGATCGTCCGTTTACGCCAGAAGACTTAGAACGCATTGAAGCCAAAATGGTTGAGTTTGCGAAAGCGAATTATTCGGTTACACGCAGAGAATTACCGCGAAATGAAGCGATTAAATACTTTAAAAGCATTGGAGAAGAGTACAAGGCGAAAATTATTGAAGATATCCCTGAAGGAGAGATTCTTTCTCTCTATAAACAAGGAGATTTTGAAGACTTATGCCGTGGTCCCCATGTCCCTGCAACCGGTTTCTTAAAAGCATTTAAGCTGACTAAAGTAGCGGGGGCTTACTGGCGTGGTGATTCTAATAATGAAATGCTACAACGTATTTATGGTACCGCGTGGGCAGATAAGAACGCATTGGCTGACTATTTATTCCGTATCGAAGAAGCGGAAAAGCGAGATCATCGCAAATTAGGTAAGGCCTTGGAGTTATTCCATTTTCAAGACATTGCTCCAGGCATGGTGTTTTGGCATCCCAAAGGATGGACCATTTACCAACAATTGGAACGCTATATGCGTTTACGTCTGGTTGATTTTGGCTATCAAGAAATTAAAACACCACAACTAGTAGACCGTGTGCTTTGGGAAAAGTCCGGGCACTGGGCGAATTTTCGCGATGAAATGTTTGTTACTGAGACCGACAACCGTTTCTATGCGGTGAAGCCAATGAATTGTCCTTGCCATATTCAAGTCTTTAACCAAGGTTTAAAAAGCTATAGAGATTTACCTCTACGATTTTCTGAGTTTGGTAATTGCCATCGCTGTGAACCATCAGGTTCCTTACATGGTTTAATGCGTGTACGTAATATGGTACAGGATGATGGGCATATTTTTTGTACTGAAGACCAAATCCAATCTGAAGTAGACATGATGTTGCAGCTCGTGCAATCTGTTTATACTGATTTTGGATTTAGCGAAATTAAATACCGTCTGGCTTTACGCCCCGAAAAACGAGTAGGTAACGATGCTGTTTGGGATAAAGCAGAGGCTGCGCTGAAGCAGGCAATGACTGACAGAAATATTGAGTGGGTGGATGCACCTGGAGAAGGCGCTTTTTATGGCCCTAAGATTGAATGTTCTTTAGCTGATTGCTTAGGTCGTATTTGGCAGTGTGGAACCATTCAAGTTGATTTTTCCATGCCAGGGCGTCTTGATGCCAGTTATGTTGCAGAAGATGGCAGTAAGCAAACACCAGTAATGGTGCACCGTGCTATCCTTGGCTCTTTTGAGCGCTTTATGGGAATTTTGATTGAGCATTATGCTGGAAAGCTGCCGTTATGGTTGTCTCCAGTGCAGGCGGCAGTGCTTACAATTAGTGAAAAACAAAACGAGTACGCAGAAAAAGTAACACAAAGTTTGCAAAAAAGAGGTGTTCGCGCCAACTTTGACTTGAGAAATGAGAAAATTGGTTTTAAAATTCGCGAGCATACCTTACAAAAGGTTCCTTATCTATTAGTGATTGGGGACAAAGAAGTCGAATCAGGCCAGGTAGCAGTACGTACTCGTAAAGGAGTCGACTTGGGTGTGATGACAATAGATACAATTTGTGATACCTTAACGCAAGAAATTGCCCGTAAGGGATCAATGACCAATTAACAAGCAGGGGAGATTAAGCCATTAGTGCACCGACTAAGCGTGAAAGTGATCGCGCAAGAATTAATGAACAGATCAATGTACCTGAGGTACGCTTAATTGATGTCGATGGTAATCAAGCGGGAATTGTTTCAACTCGCGAAGCCCTGCGTGCGGCAGAAGAAGGTGGGTTAGATTTGGTGGAAATATCACCAACAGCCAAACCGCCGGTATGTCGTATTATGGATTATGGTAAGTTTCTCTTTGAACTGAGCAAAAAACAAGCTGAAGCCCGTAAAAAGCAAAAGCAAATTCAGGTTAAAGAACTAAAATTCCGTCCTACAACGGAAGATGGGGATTATCAGGTCAAGCTACGCAACCTGATACGTTTCCTGAATCATGGCGATAAGGTCAAAATTACGCTACGTTTTCGTGGTCGTGAAATGGCTCATCAAGAACTCGGTATGAAGATTCTTGAACGTATTCAGCAGGATACTGCTGAGTTTGCTGTTGTTGAACAACATGCAAAACGCGAGGGAAGACAATTACTAATGGTTTTAGCGCCCAAAAAAACAAAGTAGCAAAAACAATGCGGAGTAGAGTGTTATGCCGAAGTTAAAATCACATCGTGGAGCTTCTAAGCGCTTCATTAAAACTGCAAGTGGTCGAGTTAAACGCCGTGGCGCTTACAGAAATCACATTCTCACCAAGAAATCTACCAAAGCAAAACGTCATTTACGCGTAGGTGCTAGTAGCTTGAAAGCGTGCGATGCTCGTTTAGCAGAACGTATGTTGCACGGTAGTTAAGGGGAGAATGAATAATGCCAAGAGTTAAACGTGGTGTGACTGCAAAAGCACGTCATAAGAAAATAATGGATTTAGCAAAAGGTTATTACGGCGCTCGTAGTCGTACTTATCGTGTTGCTAAGCAAGCTGTAATTAAAGCGGGCCAATATGCATATCGTGATCGACGTCAGAAAAAGCGCCAATTTCGTGCATTATGGATTATTCGTATCAACGCACAAGCTCGTGAATGTGGCTTGTCATACAGTCGTTTGATCGATGGTTTGAAAAAAGCATCGATTGAATTAGATAGAAAAGTATTGGCTGATATGGCTATTCACGACAAAGTGGCTTTTGCTGCAATAGCTGAGAAAGCGAAAGCTGCATTAGCAAATTAATTATTCTATGCTCGTTGTGCTGCGGCTCAACATATGCAAGAGATATGATTATAATGAACTACTTAAGGAGGCTTAGGCCTCCTTTTTACTTGTGGGTATAATTATGCGGGATATCATCACCATACAAGAACAGGCGGCAAACGCAATTGAGAAAGCACACGATGTTGCTGAATTAGAATTAATTCGCGTTGATTTTTTGGGTAAAAAAGGCAAGTTGACCGAAATTTTAAAGGGCTTGGCTCACTTATCTGTGGAAGAAAAACCCAAAGTGGGACAATTAGTCAATCAGGCAAAACGTGAAATTACTGCTTTGATTGAAACCAAAATGCACGCACTCAAAGAAAAACAATTATTAGAAAAACTTTCTGCTGAGCGTGTCGATGTGACATTGCCCGGGCGCAACAATGAATGTGGTTCATTACATCCTGTCACCCAAGTAAAACATAGAATTAACGAGTTTTTCATTCGTTTAGGTTTTGATATTGTTGATGGGCCTGAAATTGAAACAGAATTTTACAATTTCGAAGCTTTAAATATTCCCGGACATCATCCAGCACGTGCAATGCATGATACTTTTTATTTTGGTGATGGCCGGCTTTTAAGAACACATACTTCTCCAGTACAAATTCGAACTATGGAGCAACGCACTCCCCCATTTCGTCTTATTGCGCCTGGCCGTGTTTATCGTTGTGATTCTGATTTGACACATACCCCTATGTTTCACCAAGTAGAAGGTTTGCTCATTGATAAAGAAGCTACGTTGGCAGGATTAAAAGGGTTGTTGCACGATTTTTTTGCTAACTTTTTTGGTCGCGAATTAGCCTTGCGTTTCAGACCTTCTTATTTCCCTTTCACAGAGCCTTCGGCGGAAGTGGATATTGAGTGTACTCAGTGCAGTGGTAAAGGTTGTCGCTCCTGTAAATTCACCGGTTGGTTGGAAGTTTTGGGTTGCGGAATGGTACATCCTAATGTGTTAAAAGCAGTGAGTATTTCGCCTGATGAATATCAGGGTTGGGCATTTGGTATGGGTATGGATCGATTAGCCATGTTGTATTATGGTATCGATGATTTGCGTATGATGTTTGAAAATGATCTTACTTTCTTAAGTCAGTTTTAAGTATTTGTGGCAGTGCATATAAAAATTTAATCAGGTGGTAAGGACTATAGATGAAATTAAGTAAATTATGGTTGCGTGAATGGGTTAATTTTTCATTGACTGAAGATGAATTGGCCAGTCAATTGACTATGGCTGGATTGGAAGTCGATGCAGTAAGTCCGGTAGCCGGTCCCTTTACGCATGTCATCGTTGCAGAGGTACTTAGTACCAAGCCTCATCCTGATGCAGATAAATTGACTCTATGTGAAGTGAATATCAATGCCGATAAGCCATTGCAAATTGTTTGTGGTGCCTCCAATGTGCGCGCAGGTTTAAAAGTTGCTTTAGCAATGATTGGTGCAAACTTACCAGGTGATTTTAAAATTAAGGAATCAAAATTACGTGGCCAACTATCACAAGGTATGCTGTGTTCTGCCACTGAGCTTGGCATGGCAGAGCAGTCAGATGGCATCATGGAGTTAGACAGTGATGCGCCTGTAGGTAGGGATTTACGCGAATATTTAATGTTAGATGATTATATTATTGATGTTGATCTTACTCCTAATCGTGCAGATTGTTTCAGTGTTTTAGGTATTGCACGTGAAGTTGCGGTGCGAAATAAGCTGCCTTTATTAGAACAGCCAGTGAACGTGGTTACCCCAAGTATTGATGATGTGGTATCTGTGCATTTAAAGAATGCAGAAGCGTGCCCACGTTATTTTGGTCGAGTAATTCGTGGTATAAATCCCCAGGCAACTACCCCTTTATGGATGAATGAGCGTCTGCGTCGTTCTGGCATAAGAGCAATCCATCCTGTGGTTGATATCATGAACTATGTCATGCTTGAGTTGGGTCAACCCATGCATGCTTTTGATTTATCAATAATTAAAGGCGAAATTAGTGTTCGCTTTAGTAATGATAAAGAGCAAATTGAACTTCTTGATGGCCAAGAGTTAACGCTAAATGACAAAGTGCTCGTTATTGCTGATAAAGAGAAGCCTTTGGCTATAGCCGGTGTTATGGGCGGTGCACACAGTGCAGTTCAAGAAGATACAACGGATTTATTTTTAGAAAGTGCGTTTTTCACACCTGTAATAATTGCAGGTGTTGCGAGAAAATTTGGTTTATTCAGTGACTCTTCACAACGCTATGAGCGTGGGGTTGATCCACAATTGCAAGGTAAAGCATTAGAAAAAGCAACTGCATTAATTTTATCTATAGTAGGTGGTGAAGCAGGGCCAGTAATTGAAGTGCAGGAGCCAAAATATGTTCCAGCGACAGTAAGTTTTACTTTTGATACTGATAAAGTAAAAAAATTGACCGGTCTTGCCATTTCCCGTGCGGAAATGAAAACCTTGTTGCAAGGTATTGGCATTACAATCACTAATGAACATGAGCATCTTTTTGATGTAATTGTTCCTTCACATCGTTTTGATATTCAACAAGATGTTGATTTAGTCGAAGAAATCATCCGTCTTTATGGTTATGATAATTTAAAGGCCGAACCTTTGTATATCCCAGTACATGCTGGAAGTGCATGTGCTAATGAAGAAGTAGCTACCCGTATTGCTCGTTGGTTTAGTAGTAGAGGCTACAATGAAACCATCAGTTATAGCTTTGTTGATCCTGAATTACAAGAAGCATTTTATCCTTCACATGAGGTAATGCAATTACTTAACCCTATTTCTTCCGAATTATCCCAGATGCGTGCAGGGATGTGGCCTGGTTTGATCGCATCAATGATTTATAATGTTCATCGTCAACAAAATCTGATTAAGTTTTTTGAAATTGGAGTGGTATTTGATGTTGAGCAACAGCAACTCACTGAGCGTTCTTGCGTTGCAGGTTTATTGACCGGTGAGCAAGGCAGTATGAATTGGAGTGAAACCACGCGCCATTTTGATTTTTTTGATTTAAAAGGTGATTTACACTCGTTGTTTACTGCTTTAAAACTAAATCATGTAGAGTTTATAGTTGCACCTCATGAAGCCCTACACCCAGGACAATCTGCACAAATCCAAATTAATGGTGTTTTTGCTGGATGGATTGGTGCATTGCATCCTCGTTTAGTTGATGCTTTGGATATGCAGCGCGATGTATTTTTATTTGAATTAAATTTAGCTCTTCTTTCAGGTCATGGTGCGCCATGCTACCAAGCGATTTCTAAATATCCACAGATCCGCCGTGATTTATCTTTCTTGGTTGATAAAGAGATTAGTGTGCTGCAGATTGAGTCTGTTGTTAGAGAGAGCGTGAAAGAAAATTGGCTCAAGGCTTTTAATGTATTTGATGTTTATACCGGTCCAGGTATTCCAGCGGGCAAGAAAAGTCTTGCAATTGCAATGACTTTACAAGATGATAATCGTACTTTGATTGATTCTGAGATCAATTCTTTAATCAGTGCTATACTCAAATCGTTGGAAAATAAATTTTCAATCATATTGAGGGAATAAATCGTGAATGCATTGAGCAAAGCAATAATGGCAGAAACCTTGTGTGATGAATTAAAGCTGTCCAAAGCTGAATCAAAGGAAATGGTCGAAAATTTTTTTGAAATTCTTCGTCATGGCCTTGAACATGGAAATCATGTAAAATTATCTGGCTTTGGCAATTTCATTTTAAGGGATAAGCCACAAAGACCAGGGAGAAATCCCAAAACTGGAGAAGAAATTCCAGTAGTAGCTCGAAGAGTAGTTACCTTTAAGGCTGGACTTAAATTAAAAAATAAAATTGAAGAAATAGGAAAGTAGTTCGTTGAGTTATTATTCGAAACACGTACTTCTATGCACAAACCAGAAGGTTGCAGGCAAGCAATGCTGTGCTAATTCTGGGGGTGAAGAGTATTTTGCCTACATGAAATCACGATTGGCGGAGCTGGGTTTGCATGGTCCAGGAAAAATTCGTGTCAGTAAGTCCGGCTGTTTGGGTCGTTGTGCCTTGGGTCCGTGCATTGTGATTTATCCTGAGGGTGTATGGTATCGTTATTCTACTTTTGCAGATATTGATGAAATTATTGAATCGCACTTAATTTCCGGTCACGTTGTCCAAAAACTCGTTCTTGAGTCAGAACAACCTACAGAATTTTAAATAATTTATTGGTCCGCAAGCGAAATGTCAACAGACTCCAAGACCCTGGTTCTTGTTGCAAATTTAAGAGGTTTATGAGGACCTTACTTGAGTATAGATTTTGTTAGATTTACCGCGTTTTAACCATTTGTTTGTAAATTTTTATCCTTTTTACTTGTAGGATGTTCTAGTTTTGGTTAAAATCGCCCGTCCATGATAAAAGATTACTAATTTAGGCAGTTCGGAGTTCATTTAATGAAAACATTTAGTGCCAAAAGCCATGAAGTCAAGCGTGACTGGTTCGTGGTTGATGCCAGCGATAAAGTTTTAGGTCGCTTAGCTACGGAGATTGCCCGTCGTTTACGCGGTAAGCACAAAGCTGAGTATACCCCCCATGTTGATACTGGCGACTACATTATTGTCACCAATGCAGAAAAAATTACTGTGACTGGTCGTAAGTTCACTGATAAGATGTATTATCGTCACACTGGTCACCCAGGTGGGATAAAATCTGATTCTTTTGAGAAATTACAGGCTAGAAATCCTGTTCGGATTATTGAACTTGCTGTTAAAGGCATGTTACCTAAAAACCCATTGGGTCGTGAAATGTATCGCAAGCTAAAAGTATATGTTGGTAGCGATCACCCACATGCTGCTCAGCAACCCAAGCAACTTGAGATTGAGGAATAAGTATTATGGCTGAAGTGAAGCAATACTATGGCACTGGCCGTAGAAAAAGTTCAACAGCTCGTGTGTTTTTACGTCCAGGTAAAGGTGAGATCAAAGTGAATGGTCGCACTTTACAAGAATATTTTTGCCGCGAAACCTCGTGCATGGTTGTCATGCAGCCATTAGAAACTGTTGACTTGGTTAATAAGTTTGACGTTTATGTAACTGTTGTTGGTGGCGGTATTTCTGGCCAGGCAGGTGCTGTACGTTTAGGTATTGCTCGGGCTTTAGTTGCTTACGACGAAAAAGACTTAGCGGAAGATGCAGAGCCTAATCCAAATTCATTCCGTAGAAAATTACGTGCACGTGGTCTATTAACTCGCGACTCACGCCGTGTGGAAAGAAAGAAGGTCGGTTTGCACAAAGCACGTCGCGCAACTCAATACTCCAAGCGCTAATCGTTTATTGGATACGAAGACCCCGCTCAAGCGGGGTTTTTTATTGCCGCGCCTTTTCTTTACGTTGTATACAGGCAGGGCTTCGTCTCATTTATATTTTTGGATTTTCTTGAGGTGATCTCATCATGAGTGACTCTAATGATCAAAAAAATAAAGATGTTGTTGATGAAGAGCGACGTCGATTTTTACTGACTACCACCTGTATTTTGGGGGGTGTAGGTGCACTATGTGCTTTAACTCCTTTAGTGTCTTCTTGGTTGCCCAGTGCTAAAGTTCAAGCAGATGCTGCTCCTGTACAAGTTGATTTAAGTAAGCTTGAGCCTGGAGAGCAGGTTACTGTGGAATGGCGTGGTAAACCGGTCTGGATCATTCGCCGTACCAAAGAAATGTTACAACAACTTTCTGGCAATACAACAAGTTTACGCGATCCTCAATCTCGGGTAGCGCAGCAGCCTATATATGCGCAAAATGAGCATCGTTCTCTAAATCCTCAATATTTAGTATTGGTTGGCATTTGTACGCATCTAGGTTGCTCTCCAAAATATAAACCAACTCTCGGTGATTTAGGAACTGATTGGCCTGGTGGTTTTTTTTGTCCCTGCCATGGTTCTACTTTTGATCTGGCAGGACGCGTATTTAAAAATGTTCCCGCACCAATTAATATGGAAGTACCCCCACATTATTTTATTAATCAGCAAACTTTGGTTATTGGTGAGGATGGACCAGGAAATAAAAGAGACTAAATAGTGAAAAGATTATTTAATTGGCTTGATGCACGTTTTCCTTTGGCAAGCACCTGGAAGCGCTATTTCAGTGCTTATTATGTACCCAAAAACTTAAATTTCTTTTACTTTTTTGGTTCACTTGCTTTAGTCGTTTTAGTCAACCAAATCATTACTGGCTTATGGCTCACCATGTTTTATACACCAACCGCAGCAGAAGCATTCTCTTCAGTGGAATATATTATGCGTGACGTCAATTATGGTTGGTTATTGCGGTATATGCATTCTACTGGTGCTTCCGCTTTCTTTATTGTTATTTATCTGCATTTGTTTCGTGGTCTTTTATATGGTTCTTATCAACGTCCAAGAGAACTGGTTTGGCTGTTAGGCATGCTTTTATACGTATTGCTTTTGAGTACCGCTTTTTTAGGCTATTTGTTGCCGTGGGGGCAAATGTCTTATTGGGGGGCAGAAGTAATCACTTCTTTAGTTGGTAGCATCCCTGTAATAGGTAAAAGTTTAATGGTTTGGCTTCGTGGAGATTATTCAGTAACTAATGTTACCTTGCAGCGTTTTTTTGCTTTGCATGTGATTGGTGTACCTTTATTAATTTTATTTCTAGTTTTTTTGCATATTGTTGCCTTGCACAAAGTAGGGTCTAACAATCCAGAGGGAATAGATATTAATGCTCAGCGCGACAAACAAGGTAAGCCTATAGATGGTATTCCTTTTTATCCCTACTATATCGTTAAAGACTTTCTGGGTGTTGTCGTCTTTTTTATTCTTTTTTTTGCAGTAGTATTTTTTGCTCCCGAAATGGGCGGATATTTTTTGGAAAATACTAATTTTATACCGGCAGATCCCATGAGTACTCCGGATCATATTGCTCCTATGTGGTACATGTCACCTTTTTATGCAATGTTACGTGCAATTCCTGATAAATTAACGGGGATTGTGTGTATGGGGGCTGCAGTTGTTTTACTATTTTTTTTGCCTTGGCTCGATCGCAGTCCCGTACGCTCCATGCGTTATAAAGGAGCGAGTTCGCGGATTATGTTAGTACTTGCCGTGGTCGCATTTATCGTTTTGGGTTTTTTAGGCACTATACCGGTTAATCCTGGGCGTCTATTGAGTGCGCGGTTGTGTACAATCTTGTATTTTGCTTATTTTATATTAATGCCGTTTTATACCCGTTGGGAAACGGTGCGCTCATTGCCTTCTAGGTGCCACCAATGAAAATAAATAGAGCAAGGTATTATATTTCTCTATATGCATGGTTTAGCAGTTTGTTGCTGTTGTTTGTGAGTCAGGAGGTGTTTGCCCAGTACCTCAAAATTGATTTGCATGATAAAACGAGCCTGCAGCGTGGTGCGAGATCATTTATGAATTATTGTTCCGGTTGTCATTCTTTAAAATATTTGCGTTACAACCGTATGGCAGAAGGCCTTGGCTTGTTTGTTAATGGGCATTTGGATGAGGATTTATTAAAAAATAATCTTATTTTTACTCAAGCGGCGATTAATGATCCCATACGCATTGCATTGCCACCAGAAGATGCGCGTCAATGGTTTGGGGTGATACCCAATGATTTATCCTTAATTGCCAGATCCAAAGGGATTGATTGGCTTTATGCCTACTTACAGGGATTTTATGAAGATAATTCACGTCCTTTTGGTACTAATAATCTGCTGGTGCCGGGAGTGGCTATGCCAAATATTTTAGGTCCTTTAATTGGCGAAAAGGTTTTAATCCTGCAGAGCAAAGAACAGGCAGGGCATTTGCTTATGGTTAGCAAAGGTGAGTTGTCACCACAAGAAATGGATCGATTTTTGCAGGATCTAGTAACTTTTCTTGCCTATGTTGCTGAACCGACTAAAATAGAACGCCAACAGATTGGCCCACCGGTAATGAGTTTATTATTAATTTTAGGGTTAGTAATGCTTTGCTTAAAGAGAATATATTGGCGAAAAATACCAAAGCTTTAATAAAGTCCCCCAAAAAAGTTAAAAATGTGGTAAAGTGTGAGGTTTGTACGGTAAGGTCCCTTTTTGCTTTTCATAAATCATAGGAGTTGCTCATGGCAATTGTTGCAAAGCGCACTATAATGTCTTTATTTTCTGATATTGATGATGTATACAGTCATCAGGTTCGTATTGTTTTAGCAGAGAAAGGTGTTAATGTTGAAATTCTTGCTGTAAAACAAAGTGAGCCTAGCGCAGATTTATTGGCTCTGAACCCTTATGGAACTGTACCCACCTTGATTGATAGAGAGTTGGTACTTTATGAACCACGTATTATTATGGAATATTTAGATGAGCGTTTTCCTCATCCGCCATTATTACCTGTTTACCCGGTTGCGCGCGCGGAAACACGTAAAATGATGCATCGTATTGAGCATGATTGGTATTCACTAATGAATCAAATTCTCCATGATACTAATACTGAAAAAGCACGCCAAAACTTGTTTGAAAGTTTAACCAGTCTTGATCCGGTTTTTGCAGATAAACCTTATTTTTTAAGTGATGAATTTTCGTTATTAGATTGTGCATTAGCTCCCTTGTTGTGGCGTTTGCCACGATTAGGAATTGATATTGCACTGGAACATAAAGGATTATTGGCATACATGCAGCGCTTATTTAAACGTGAATCATTCCAAATAAGCTTAACTGATGCTGAGAGACAATTAAGAGCGGCATAAATAATATGAATATGACATCAATCAAACCCTATTTAATCCGATCAGCCTACGATTGGATTGTGGATAATGGATTAACGCCCTATATTTTAGTGAGTACTGACTATTTTGGGGTACAGGTTCCTAAGGAGCACGTTGTTGAAGGACGGATTGTGTTGAATATTTCGCCAGCTGCAACACGTGGTTTGCTGTTAGAGAATGATCGAATTGACTTTGCTGCGCGTTTTTCAGGAAAAACTGAACAAATTTCTATTCCTCCAGGGGCAGTATTGGAAATTTATGCTAAGGAAAATGGTCGTGGAATTCCTTTTGAGATAGAAGAGTCACCACCACCACCTCCTCCAGCGGCTACAGTAGATGTTAAATCTTTGGCAGGTAAAGGCAGCAAGCCATCGCTAAAATTAGTTGAGAAGTAATTGATTTAATTTGAATAAATGCGCAAATTGTGTATTTATCCGCAAAATCTAATCGATCTTGGAGCAAAAAGGTGATAAAACCAGAAACTGCCCTTTATCGTTGTGAACATATAAGAGCCTGTGAGCAGCTCGCTACTTCTGTATATCAAATTGATGAAAATGAATTAATGACGCGTGCAGGTGCGGAGGCTTTTGCTTATATTATAAAATTATACCCACATATAAAACACATTGCTGTATTCTGTGGTGTGGGCAACAATGCTGGTGATGGTTATGTTGTGGCGCGTTTAGCCCATGAGCATGGACTGGCAGTGACTATTTATCAATGTAAAGCACTAGTTGATTTACCTGCGGCTGCACATTATGCTGCTTTGATGGCAACCGCTGTCGGTGTCGAATGCCAGCCAGCAGATGAACCTTTAGATGCTGATGTGGAATTAATTGTGGATGCACTTTTAGGTATTGGCCTAAAAGGCCCAGTGCATGGTATGATTGCAGCTGCAATTCAACAAATTAATGCCAGTGAATTACCCGTTATTGCTCTAGATATTCCTTCTGGTCTTAATGCTGATACAGGATGTGTAGAAAATTTTTGTGTGAATGCTGTTGCGACGTTAACCTTTATTGCTCTTAAAACCGGTTTATACACCGCCGATGGCCCAGATCATTGTGGGAGTATTTATTGTTGCCCGATACAACTGGAAACATGTGTTGCCAAACAAATTCCAGCTGCGTATCTATTAAATAATGCAACTGTACCATTACCCTTAGCAGCACGTAAAAAAAATTCCCATAAAGGCAATTTTGGTCATGTATTAATTATTGGTGGTGGTCCAGGAATGCCGGGAGCTGTGAGTTTGGCCGCTAAGGCTGCTATGCGTATTGGCGCAGGCTCGGTAACCGTAGCAACTTGGCCAGAGTATGCTAAAGGTGCATTGGCATTGATTCCTGAAGCAATGATTTATGGCATCAAGTCCGCCAAAGAATTACAACCTTTACTTACTAGAGCAACCATTGGTATTCTTGGCCCCGGTCTTGGGGACAGTGATTGGGCAGTGAGCTTGTATTTAGAAGCCATAAGTTCGCAATTACCCATGGTGATCGATGCTTCGGCACTAAGACTCTTGGCAGAGCATCCTCAAATGGATGATAATTGGGTGTTAACGCCTCATCCTGGTGAAGCAGCTGCATTGCTTTCTTGTTCTACTGGAGAAATTCAAAAAGATCGCTATCAGGCTGCAGAAAGAATACAAAAACAATACGGTGGTATCGTCGTACTTAAAGGGACAGGCTCTCTTATTCAAAACACAGAGCATAATACCTTTGTTTGTACTGAAGGTAGCCCTGCAATGGCAAGTGCTGGCATGGGAGACGTATTAAGCGGTATTATTGCAGGCCTTTGTGCCCAGGGGCTGTCATTGTCTGATGCTGCTCAATGTGGAGTATATGCCCATGCGAAGGCTGGAGATGCAATGGCCCTTGATCTGGGAGGCGCTGGTATTCTGGCCAGTGATTTATGTGATGTTTTACCTTTAGTATTGAATAGCTGTGAATGAATTGAACCAGATGGTTATTTTAGATTTACCGGATGAACAAGCCAGTGAGCAGTTTGCAATTTGCTTGGCATCTTTATTAAATCCACCGCTAATCATGACTTTTAGTGGGGATTTAGGTGCGGGCAAAACAACTATAATTCGCGCTATGCTAAAACATTTAGGTGTGGAGTCCGCGATTAAAAGTCCTACCTTTTCATTGGTAGAAAGTTATCTTTGCCACAATATTCCAGTGCATCATTTTGATTTATATCGTATTCATCACGAAGAGGAGTTGGAGTATTTAGGTTTTAGGGATTATTTCACTAAGGAAAGTATTTGTTGTATTGAATGGGCAGAAAAAGCAGGAAGGGCCTTGCCTAAAAGAGACATTCGTTTTAAGTTAACTATGAAAGGGGCTGGACGCGAAATGCAAATTACATCATTTAGTGATGCGGGCAAAAACATTTTAGCTCACCTAACAGGTGAGTTATGATTCGTCGCTTATGGTTTTTGTTTGCCATGTTATGGTTGTGCTCACTAGGGGCATTCGCCGCTCACCTCGTTGCTGTTGATGTAAAACAACAAAAAAATCGAACCTCAGTATTTTTGACTCTTGATGGGCCGTTTACGCATAAGTTATTTTCATTATCTCAGCCGGAACGCGTTGTTGTCGATTTAAACGAAACACGTTTGGCTGTGAACTTAAATCAATCCTATTTACATAATGCGCTGATTCAGCGTATTCGTACCGGAAGTGCGAATGTGCACATGCTGCGCTTGGTTTTCGATGTCAGTCAGCAAGTACAAATTCGCTCTACTCCTTGGCTGCCGCCAAGTGGATCTTATGGAGTACGAGTGGATTTAATGTATCAACATGAGCCAATGGCTGTGGCCTCTTCAGCTCGAACACAGAAAACTGCTGCTATCAAGCCAATAGGTGCTGTGACAATGGTCAAACCATCACCAATTTTGCACCAAAAAGCGTTGATGAAGGTAGGTAATAATCCCGCAAAACGATTACGAGATGTCATTGTTGTTTTAGATGCCGGACATGGCGGCAAGGATTGCGGTGCTAAAGGGCCACATGATAGCCAGGAAAAAAATGTAGTTTTGGCTATTACACTAAAGTTAAAACGTTTAATCGATCAGCAACCAGGAATGCATGCCGTATTAACGCGCTCAGGGGATTATTATGTTGGCTTACGAGAGCGTTTGGATATTGCGAGAAAATACAATGGGGATATTTTTGTTGCCATTCATGCTGATGCGTTTCATAACCCTAACTCTCATGGCGCTTCAGTATTTGCTTTATCACAAGGAGGAGCAACCAGTGAGGCAGCGCGATGGCTTGCAGAAAAAGAAAACTACTCTGAATTAGGTGGAGTTAATTTAGGTGAGCTAGACGACCAGAATGGCGTTGTGCGCTCAGTACTTATTGATTTATCACAAACGGCAACGATTAATGCCGGTTTGCAAATGGGGGTACGTGTTTTAGGTCAATTAGGGAGTTTTGCCAGTTTGCATAATACGCGAGTGGAGCAAGCACGATTCGTGGTATTGAAATCTCCAGATATTCCATCGATTTTAGTCGAAACCGGATTTATTTCTAATCCTCATGAAGAACGTAATTTGACTAATCCTGCATATCAAATGCGTTTGAGCCAGGCGATTTTTCAAGGTATCAAAGGTTATTTTTGGGAAAATCCCCCTCATGGCTCACGTATTGAAGCAATGGTTGTGAATAAAATCCATCTTGTGCGAGCAGGAGAAACTTTACCGATGATTGCCGCACGTTATCGTGTGACGGTCAACGCCTTGCAAGAGACAAATTATTTACAGGGCATAACCCGCCTTAAAGTTGGACAAAAACTGGTGATTCCAACAGCATGAGAATACAGCAATTACCGCCTTTGATTGCCAACCAAATTGCTGCAGGTGAAGTGATTGAGCGCCCAGCTTCTGTGGTAAAGGAGTTATTGGAGAATTCTTTAGATGCAGGTGCAGATAGCATTACTATTGAAGTGGGTTATGGTGGTTTGAATCAAATCAGAATCAGTGATAATGGCATGGGCATTATTGCGGAAGACTTGCCTTTGGCAGTTGCTGCTCATGCCACCAGTAAAATTAAAACGCTTAATGATTTATATGCCATTGATAGCATGGGGTTTCGCGGTGAAGCTTTAGCCAGTATCGCCTCTATTGCCAAACTGACGATTAGTTCTCGTCCTGCAGAGCAAGAGACTGCCGTGATGTTACGTGTGCAAGCTGAGGATATTTCTGTTGGTCCTTGTGCACGTGCAGTGGGCACCACCATCGATGTAGTTGATTTATTTTTTAATGCGCCTGTACGTAAACGCTTTTTAAAAGGCGAAAAATTAGAGTTTCAAGCGATTGAGACTGTGGTCAAGCGTTTTGCCTTAGCTGCGCCGCAGATTGCTATTACTTTAAAGCATAATGGCAAGCAAGTATTATCTTTGCCTTCAGCCAGCAATGAACACGTGTTGCTGACACGCATGACACGTCTTTTAGGTACTGCCTTTATGAAGGCAGCAATTTACCTGGATGTAGAGCGTGGTTCGATGCGTCTTTATGGTTGGATCAGTGGTGCAAATTTTCAACGCAGTCAAAATGATCGGCAATGGGTTTATATTAACCAACGTATGGTGCGAGATAAATTAGTAAATCATGCAATAAAGCAAGCCTATGAAGACATTTTACATCCGGGGCGTTTTCCTGCCTGTGTTTTATATTTAACGATTAACCCGGAAGAAGTGGATGTAAACGTGCATCCGACCAAACACGAAGTACGTTTTCAACAACCACGTTTAGTGCATGATTTTTTCACCTCTCAATTAAGTATGGCTTTACATGCAGGAGAAAAGCAAAAAGAAGAGGTGCTTTATGAGTTGATTTCTGAGCCGCCTCAAGCTCAGAAACATCTTTGTGAACCCTATCCCCAACCCTTTGTGCCTGAGCCACGAATAGAGCAGCCAAATGATGAAGTTTCTTGGGTGATTTTAAATAATTGCTATATTTTAGCTTTGGTGCAACAACAGCCTTATTTAGTTGATGCACAGGCTTTATACCAACAAATGATTGAAGAGCGTTTGAAACAGTCTGTCTTGCCTTTGCCAAGTAGGCCGCTATTGGTTCCGGTGCGCTATTCCTTGCCTAATGCATTACAAGGTGAGATCGCTAAACTACAGCAAAGCTTGTTTCAGCTTGGAATACAACTAGAGCAAAGTAATACTCATGAATTATTAATTCGAAGCATTCCAATTAGCCTGCCTTATTTGGAACTGCGCTTATTTTTAGATGCTATGATTACTCTGGAGAAGTTATCTCCAGAGCAATTACTCGTGTTGATGATTAAGTCACAAGTTTTTGAGCCCAGGCTATTAAGCGCTGCTGAAAAAATGGAATTAAATCAATTGCTAATGAAATTTTATGGACATCAACAGAAAAAAACAGGTGTTTTTAAAGCCTTAACCATTGAAGATTGTCGGAATTTATTGAATGTCTAAATTGATTTATTGCCTAATGGGCCCTACTGCTTCTGGTAAAACGGCATTGGCTTGCGATTTGCTAAGCCAGTTTCCTTTTGAGATTATTAGTGTTGATTCGGCGATGATTTACCGGGATATGAATATTGGCACAGCAAAGCCTACACCAGAGGAATTACAGGTAGCGCCGCATCATTTAATTGATATTATCGATCCTATAGAAACTTATTCTGCGGCGCAATTTTGCTCTGATGTACTTTCTTTGGTAGAAACGATCGCACATAAAGGAAAAATTCCCTTATTAGTTGGTGGTACCATGATGTATTTTCATGCCTTACAACAAGGTTTATCGACCTTGCCTGAGGCAAATTCTGAGCTGCGCCAGCAATTAGAAAATGAAGCGGTAACACAAGGGTGGGAAGCCTTACACCAGCGATTAGCTCAGGTTGACCCTTTGGCAGCAGCAAGAATTCATGCCAATGACACACAACGTATTCAACGTGCTTTAGAAGTGTATCAACTTACTGGAATTTCCTTATCAGAGTTTTTAGAGCAACAAAAAAAAGAAAACCCATATCGTTTTATTAATATAGCCTTATTTCCTCAACAACGTTCTTGGCTGCATGAGCGCATTGCATTGCGTTTTGATCAAATGCTAGCGCAAGGATTTATTGCTGAAGTGCAGCAATTGCAGCAAAAATGGGCTCTAACGATGAATTTGCCTTCGATGCGCTGTGTTGGTTATCGGCAAACGCTGGAATATTTACAAGGTGATTATAATCAAAACATCTTACGCGATAAGGGTATTGCTGCAACCAGACAACTTGCAAAAAGACAGTTAACTTGGTTAAGACATTGGGAGAATGTGCTGTATTATGATCCACAAAATACACCTTTTCGTGATGAGATTGTAGCGAAAACAAGGGAAATATTAGATAATCTCTGAATATTTTTGCAATTAGCTCTCTTTAGGTCATTTTAAATACCTTGAGGGAGAATGGTTTTATAATGAGGAAGATCATGACTGACGATAAATTAGAACTCGCTTGCGCAAAAAAGAATTATGTTGTGCATCGTGATCAATTGCCATTATGTTGTCCTACTGATGAGATGTTGTTATGGAATGCTCATCCTAAAGTTTATTTGCCAATAGAAAAAACAGGCGTGGAAGTTTGTCCCTATTGCGGTTCGAGATTTGTATTGCAGAATGATTAATTCTATTTGTATTGTCAGATTATCTGCTTTAGGCGATGTGCTGATGGCAGTGCCTCTCATCAGGACATTGCAAGCCAGTTTGCCAAAAACCAAATTAACCTGGATTATTTCTAGACCCGCCTATGACTTAGTTGAGGGAATGGATGGTGTAGAATTTATTGTGATTGATAAACCTCAGCGAATGATAGACTATTGGCATTTTAAACGGCAATTAAGTGGGCGTATTTTTGATGTACTTCTCGCACCGCAAGCGAGTTTACGTACTAATTTTCTTTATCCCTTAATCAAAGCAAAGCGTAAAATTGGCTATGATGATCGTCGCGCTAATGACGGACATCGTTGGTTTGTCCACGAACGTATTGCTCCTGGCCTAGAGCACACCTTAGATGGTTTTTTGAAATTTGCCCATGCTTTGGGAATTAATAAACGAGTTATTCGTTGGGATTTACCTATTTCTGCTGCTGATTATCAATGGGCAGAACAGCATTTACCTAAAGACGATGCACCTATTTTAATCATTAACCCTGCTGCAAGTAAGCCGGAGCGTAGTTGGCCTGTTGAACGCTATATTGAAGTATTACAATTAGCACGTAAACAATGGCACGTGCAGGTAGTGATTACCGGTGGGCCAGGCGAATTTGATAAGCAATTGGCAGAACAAATTATTCACGCAGTTCCTGCAACTAATTTGACTGGCAAAACCAGACCTAAACAGTTATTAGCATTGATTAGTAAAGCAACGGTAGTACTTTGTCCTGATACAGGGCCTTCTCATATGGCCACAGCAGTTAATACGCCGGTGATTGCTTTACACGCAGTGACTAATCCTTTAATTTCTGGCCCTTATTTATTCCCGCATTTAGTGGTTAATCGCTATCCGGAAGCGGCGGAAAAAATTCTCGGAAGTGCCTCTTTGGAGAAAGTTTGGGGAGAGCACGTGCATGGTGATGAAAGCATGAAACTGATTACTGTGGATGAGGTTATGGAGAAATTGGCACAAGTCTTATTGTAAAAAATAATGAGAGGGTGCGTCATCCTTCGTCGTAACTCCTCAGGATGACGAGCTGTTTAAGATCTCTGATTCTCAAAAGAAAGATGTTACTTTCCAGAAGCAGGACCTCCTTGGATATTTAATTCATCTGTTGGAGGAGAGTTTGACTTTTTAGAGGAATCAGTTGCAAAGAAACTCGATGTATTTGTTCCTGCTTGAGAAATACTCAACACTTCAGTAATATATTGCATGAATTTACCAAATAAAGAACGATGCTCTTGCAATCCAGATGGAACGACGAGAAGAGCATTCTGGCATTGAGTTTTAAACTCAGTGGCATTGATATCCCCATTAGCAAAAGCTCTACTTACTTTGTCTATAACGTCCAAAAAGGTTTTTGCTGCAATCGCATGAGTTTGATTTCTTGTTGTTATTGTTGCAGCTTGTATATGAAGCTCATTGAAATACGGTTTTAATTTAGCAATCACAGCAGAGTTAATTGTTCTTGTATGAGCTATGTTTTGCTCTTCCTCACTCCTCAAGTCTTTGATGTCTAATTCTTTTTCTTTTGCTTGAGCTTTTTCATTAATTTCTTTTTTTCGAATTTGAATTGCTTGCTCTATGCTATGTGTTCCTATCTGGGGAAACTTGTTTTTTTTTAAAGCTTTTTGAAGATCAGGTTCTATGTACAGTTTATCAAGTGTTTTAGTCAAGTTTTCTGATGTTTCTTTTATTTTTTCCTTTGAGGTTATCGAGGAAAAATCAATGAGAACATTCTTTATTTTATTCAGATATTCCTTAATTACTTCTTCTGATTCCTGATGGAATTGACGTTTTTTGTCTTGATATTTTTGCTGCAATTCATTAGATAAAGCTGTATTGTCAAGCATTCTGAATCTTAGATCGTTATAAATGAATTCTATTTCACTAAGACTATTACAATCAGAAAAATCTATTAGTGCTCGATTATCTTTATAATCCATTTCTTCTTTTCGCGCATCCTTTTTTTTTCTTATCTCACGTATATAAGAATTTATAATTGCATCTATCTTGATTTTAATTAGATGGTCTGAGGATAGATTATTTTTAAAATGTTCTTTTAAATAATGAGTTAATTCGTCATGAAATGAGTTTTTGCTGATAGCCATAGTTAAGTTATTAACTTCTTCACTTAGTATTTCTAATGAATCTATTTTTGAAAAATCAATAGGAAACATTGCAATTAAATAATTTTCGATAACTCTTTCTATTATCTCATTTTCTTTTATTTGCGAATCTGAGGCAATGTGTTCTTTAATTATTTTTCTTGATTCTTGTTGGGATTGATGTTTTTTGTCTTGATATTTTTGCTTTAATTCATTAGATAAACTTTCAGGTATGATTATGCTTAGAAATTCATATTTTTCTTCTAATTCCTTGAGATCATTACAATCAGAAAAATTCATTGCTGCTCTATTATCTCTTGTAGTTATTTCTTCTTGCCGCTCTTTTCCTTTTCTTCTTATCTCACATATATAAGAATTTGTAATTGCTTTTATCTTAACTTTAATTAGAAGATCTGATGATTGATCAAAATGTTTTTTTAAAAAATCAGTTAACTGGTCAGAAAATGAATTCTTGCTCATAGGTGTGATCAAGTCATTGACCTTCTCATTTAGTGTTTCTAGTGAATCTATTTTTGAAAAATTAATAGGAAACTTTGCAATTAAATATTTTTGTATCACTCTTCCTATAGTATCCATATTTTCTTGTTTGTGTGCGTTTTCTGCGGTTTCCAGTCGTTCATTAATTTTTCTATCTGCTGTTTCTTTTTCAGTGTCGTTGTTTGTTGTGTTGAGTTGATTTGGTTCGTATTCGATAGGAACCTTTTCATATTCATAAAATTTTTTTTCTTCTGTGAATGTTACGCGTTTTTTTTGTTTGGGCATAGAAAACTCCTGAGACTTATATTTTATAATTATAGGCTATTGTATTGATAATAAATCATTATGATCATATTTTTATCAAAAATCTAACTAAGAAGCAAGTTTTCTCTCTTGCAAATGCTTTAGTTTGCTATCCATATGAACTACAGCAGGAGCCGTGAACGTTACTCTTAAAAAGAAAGATGTTACCCTCCAGAAGCAGGGTCTCTTTGAGTATTTAATTTAACAGCTTCAGCTAAAGAGTTAAATTTTTTAGAAGAATCAGTTGCAAAGAAGCTGGATGAATTAGTTCCTGTGTGGTAAATACCTAGTGCTTCAGCAATATATTGCAAGATTTTAACAAATAAAGAGCGATGTTCTTGCAATGTGGATTGAACGACATTAATAGCGCTTTGATATTGGGTTTTAAGATCAAATGCATTTATCTCTCCCTGAACAAAAGCGTTGTTTGCTTTATCTATAGAATCCCAGAATATCGTTGTTGCAAGCGCATAAGGTTGATTTTTTTCTGCCACTTCTGCTGTTTTTGTACGCAGATCGCCGATATACGGTTCTAGTTTAGCAATAATAGCAAAGTTAGTTGCTCTTATATTGGCCATTACTTGTTCTTTTTCGTTTTCAATTTGATCTAATTTTTTCTGTAGGGCATTTCCTATTTGCTGATTTGGATCTTGTTGTGCAATTAAGAGTTCTTTTCGACAATCGTTCTTGACGTTTTCACATTCTTTGCGGCAAGCGCAAGCGCTAAAATCAACGGTATAGTTCTCAATAAACTTAATTTTTTGAGAGATAATTCTCTGCTTAAAAGCGTTGAAGTTTTGAATAATTGGGTTTTGATGATCACGAAGTATTTTAAATCCTGAACTTTTCTCTATCTCCTTAATGGAACTTTCTAACTTATTAAGTCCATCCAGCAAAGGTTCTTTTTCAAGTTGTTGATTTAAAAAATATAACTTGTCTCTATATAGTTTAAAATTTTGTGCAACATGCATGCGAATTATAAGATCTGCTGGTGGTGTAAGCTTCAATTCATGATCTTGTTTTTTGTCGGAGATTTCTTTCATTTTTTTATTATAGGCTTTTCTTACTTTTTCATGATTTTCTTCAGAAAGTTTATCAAGTTGAGCTAGAGTTTTCAGAAAATCTATATGCTCAATTTCTTGTTCATCCAAACTGCTAATGGATAAACATCCGTCATAGCATGGCTTATAATTATTTATTTTGATTATAATTTCTTCAGTTTTAGCTTCAGCCTGTTTGAGATCGTCACAGTGAGTCTTAGCCGCTTTTTTAATATCGGTATTAATTTTGGAAAGTAATTGATTAAATTGAGGAGCGTGGTCTTTATAAAAAAGGAGAGAATCATTTAACGCATTTGTTGTTTTTCCAACTAATTTTCTAATAAGAAATTCACGGTGTTCATTAGTATCTGCTAGTGTATATTTATTTTCAAAGTCTGCTTTATAATTCTTAGGTTTATAAAGTTCTATACATGCTTTAATGATATTATGATCCATTGATTTTACTTCTTGCATTTCTATAAGCATTTTATGCAAGTTTGGGTGATCTGATATATAGCTGCAATCTTCTTTAGGTAACTTTATTAATTGTTCAATTAATTTTTCATGCTTATCAATAAGGAATTCTTTGTGTAATAAAATACAATAACTAATTAGAGCAGGATTTATATCTTTTTTTTCTTTAATTATCAAAATCTTATTATACAGTTCAGGGTGAGTGGCGATGTATTTGCCATCAGCTTCAGATAAATTTAATATTGCCCAATCCAAGTCATGTTGATTCTTGCTCGAACTAAAAGTTGAAAAGCTAGGGGATCTTTGCTTAATATCCTCTTCTTTATCATGTGCCGTAACACTATTAAATTCATTTTGCCAGTCAAAGTTGTAAAAATGAGCACTGATTCGTTCCAAAATTTTAACTGCTAAAGAGTTAGTTTGTATGCCTCCTTTAAAATCATCAATCTCTTGAAGAACATCATTGGTGAAAAAGAAAACATGCTCTTTTGTATTAGCATCATAGTGATAATTATATTTTTTAGCGAGGCGATCTTTTGTATGCAACAGATCAGATTCGCCCATTTGCTTAATTCGTAGTTCTACACCAGTATATTTTCTTTTAAATAATGACTTAAATGCTCTTTGAGCTTCTTCACCAGCATAGTAAATACATTCTAACGCAGTAAGCAAATAACAATCTCCTGTATCACCTTGCTTTATTTGAAGTTTCCCATCTATTGGAAATAAAGGAGTCATTTTTAAATCCTAATAATTGTTTAGTATTTTATAAATTGTATATCATTTTTATTAAGTGTTCGTTAAATGTATCACTTGATTTAATAAATTTCTTTTCGTGGGACAATTTTTTAAAAAGGTAAGCATCGATTGATGTAATTAAGAATCCAATATGAAATTTATCAAATGGAAGAGTGTCAGTTGAGATTATCTCTTTGAAACCAAAAGGCATTTAAATTATAATTTAAATGAAAGGGATATTGATTATGAAAAATAAAACAGCTTTAGTTTCAGGATTTGCGCGTTCATTTGTATCGGGGATGCCTATTGCTGATGCAACAATTACCATTATTGAAAATGAACAATTAAAATTTCACACCAACTCCGCAGGAAAGTTTGGTCCTTTTGAATGGCCTGTTGGGCAACCCATCACTTTAGTGTTAGAAAAACAGGGATCGTTTTGGTCAGGTTATAAAACCACACAAACTGCAACCCTTATTGTACCTCCTGAAGGAATAGATAGTGAAAAATATCTAAAAAATATATCCTTTCAAGTTCCCTCAAATATGGCTTATAAGTTTCTTGCAGTTGCTACAGGGTTGACGGAAGATCCTCTGGCTTGTCAAATTGCAGCAACTATTACTCCACCTAATACAACTCTAGACGATATTCCACAAGGTATTGAAGGAGTAACGGTAAAACTCTCTCCTTGTACGAATTCAATACCTTATTATTTTGGTATTTTTCCAATTGTTCATAAAACGAATCCTTTTATCAGAACTTTAACATCCACGTCTTTAGATGGGGGAGTCCTTTTTCCTAATGTTCCACCAGGAGATTACATCTTGTATGCGGAAAAAAATGGGATGATTTTTTCAGAAGTAACCATTAAAGCTCGGCAGGGTATATTAGTGAATGCAAGTCCGCCCAAGGGCCCTACTCTGCAACATGAACGCCAAATTAAAGAAAAAGACAATACTAATTATTATAATTTCTTTAAACCAGCACTAGAAGCGAGCACAGGAAGTACTGTGGGTCACATTGTAGAGGGTTGCATGTCCTATACTTAGTGAGTTAAGAGATAAATTTTGGCTCGAGACGTTCAGATAAGGTGTAGATCCAGAAATCGCAAAATTATGTCTGTCATTTTTACGGAAATCACTAGGGAATACAAAATAAAGTCATTAAGGTTGAATTTTGCTCTTAGTGGGTTATAATTGGTTTTTTGCGATTTTAGGATCAAAATACATGTCTTATTCACCAATTGAAAACAACTTAAACCGTTATATAGAAACTCGAGCAGCTTTGACTGAATGTTTATCAACTAAAGCCGGGAAATCAAAGCTCGAGAGGGATCCGCATTATATAGTAAGAAAAATTAATACGCTTTTAACAGCGGTTAATGAATTGAAAGAAATAAATAGTTCAGAACTGGAAAATGCAGCTAAAACGTATCAAACATGTTTAGACAATAAAAAGGATAAACATGTTGTAGAAAAGGATTTTTTCACTAAACCAGAACTTGCAAGCGAAATTAAAATACTTCAGAACCGTTTAAATACTCTATGGGACATTATAAATGGTAACCATGTTGTACAGGATGATGTTCTTATTAAAAAATTAAGGACGACATATGATTTTGATTCTGCTTTTTATCTTAGAATCAAAGAAACGCAAGAATTTATTTCAAAAGTAAAGATTGACATTGATTTTTGTATTCAGACAGAACAATTGGCTATGCGTTTTTGCCGCCAAGAGAAAATTGATGCATTATTTATTTTAGAAAAAATATATCAACGAGAAAAAACTATTGAAAAGATAATTCTATTAAAGGCAGATGGATTGCTTCTATCTGAAATAAAAGAAGAAGCTAAATATCTTAATTTTGACTATGAAAAATTTTCTAAAATACAAGAACCTACTTTCACAGATAATAATCGTTATTGTGAGGAGATTAAGAAAAATTATGAGCAACTTTTTAATGAGATCAAACAACTAAGCGCATCTCAATTAAGAGATTTAATAATTTTACAAGAAAACATGGATGTATATGAAAAACAAGAAAAGTTTTTAAAAGAAGCTGCTAAATCTACAAAAACCAAAGTCGAAATTGCAGATGCATTAACCAAAATGGAAGATGCACTGAGTAAGTTAAAAGAAATTAAAAGTTCCGGATTAATTAAATGTTCAGAAAGTCTAAAAATTAACCATAAAAAATTTGATGAAATTAAAAACAATAAGAATAAAGATTACTCCGCTTCTCTCGTTAAAAAATATGGAGATTTTAAAGAAGTTTTTGCCATCTATAAAGAGTTAAAAGAAGAAGAAATAAAAGAACTTAAATTTTTAGCCGAGGATAGTTCTCAAGATGATAAAAAGTCCACATTACAAAGGGCTGAGCTATGGGACGCCATTATAGAACGTGGAAAATTGAATGAAGAAAAATTAAAGAAACTTGGAGTTAAAAAACCAGGAAGTTCTCTTGCACGATTTTTAAGTAATTTTTCGCAACTGCGTCATCATATTCAAGAGAAATCCAACAGTTTGCCAGATAAAGAAAGGGAACGATTTAAAGGAGGATTCTTCCCTGTGGGGCGCTCTAATTCCTCAGATGCCTTATTTGTTAAGGTCTCTAAGCCCAATTGTTAGAATTTAAGAAGCTTCGTCATCTGAAGTTTATGACTAAGGATGACGAGTTTCGTTTGGCTAGGCAACGTCTCCAAAGTTTTTTATCGTATTTTTGCTGGCAATTTAGGTGTTTGTATGTAAGGCTTTAAGCGTTTCTTCGTAGAGTATTTGTACTAATTCTTGTGCATTCATTTGTCGTGTTGCACTAACTCCGTGACCTGCCCATAAAGATAAAAACTCGGCTCTTCCTAATTCTGCCGCTTTTTTGCGAATATCGCGAGTAAATGCATTTTGTGCAGGGAAGGGGAGAATGCTTTGATCTTTGTGTTCCATTTCTACCATGAACCGATTTTTTATCCCACGCGCCCAACGACCAGAAAAGGCACGTGTAAGTTGCGTGTCATGATCTTTTGCTTTCCTTATTTGTTCTCTATATGCCGGGGAAGTTGATGTTTCTTGACACAATAAGAATGCCGTACCTAATTGCACGGCTTGAGCTCCTAAGATGAGTGCCGTAGCAATTTGGGCGCCATCCATGATGCCGCCAGAGGCGATGACTGGAATATTTAGTTCTTGCAACAAACTGCATGTCAGAGCAAGAGTACCTATCAGGGGATCGCATTGTTCTGGTGAGAATGCTCCTCTATGACCACCTGCTTCCATTCCTTGAGCAATCACGCCATCGACACCATATTCTTGCAATAGTAATCCTTCTTCTAAAGTGGTTGCTGTGCCAAGAGTTATAATCTGTTGTTGCCGACATTCCTTTAGCATTTCTTTACTGATTAACCCAAAAGTATAACTAAAGACTGCAGGCTTACATTTCAATAGCACGGCAAATTGCTCATCAAATGATTCATCAAAAGGTGCCTGGATCTGAGGATCGGAAATTCCAAGTTCCGCACGATAAGCATGAGTTGCCTGTATGGCAGAATTAATTTGTTGAGCACTTAAGTGTGGGATTTTCGTTGGAGCAAATAAATTGACACCAAAAGAACGTTGGGTGCGTTTTTTGACGTCATTAATTGTTTCTTCCATAACTGCAGGAGGCATATAGGCGGCACCCAAGAAACCTAGAGCTCCAGTTTCTGACACGGTTGCTACTAATTTTGCAGTAGTTAAACCTCCCATTGGGGCTTGGATCAATGGCCATTTTAAATGCAGTTTCTTACATAATGCATTAGTTAGAAGTGTCTGTGACATGATGATTCCCTCCTGGAGCGCAATTGGGGCCGAAAAACTAAATGAGAATACACCTAAAACAATCATACAAAAAAGAATTAGTGCGCTGTCTAAGCCAACATAACCTTCATCTTCGCGAAAGTTCTTTTGTTAATATTGTAGCCAGTTCTTCTCAAGAATGCTTTCATCAGAAATGGTTTCGTAAGCCTTAAAAATATCACCATCTTGGGATAGAAGAATGGCAATAGGCCGTGTTTTTTCAAAATGAGCGCAAATGATCATCATCATGACCGTAATGGGTACGGATAAGAACATTCCTAAAACACCCCAAATGGTTCCCCACAATGCTAAAGACAGTAATATGATTAAAGGACTTAAATTCAAGGTATGACTCAAAAAACGTGGCTCAATGACATTTCCCACAAAAAATTGGATGATTCCTAAACCAAGAATGACCTCTAAAAAAGGTAGCCAACTAGCAAACTGTACCACTACCAATGTAGCAGGGAAAAGAATAGCAATAATAGCGCCGATGTTGGGAATAAAGTTAAGAAAGAAAATAAGCAAGGCCCAAAACTCAGCAAAGTCTACACCAACCCACCTCATAATTCCCCAGCTCGCAAGAGCGGTAATAATACTTAATATCGATTTTAAACCCAAGTAGGCCTGTGTATCGTGAGCAACGTGTGAAAGGATGTTGTTCACCAATTTTTGATTATCCCAAGAAGGGAATAATGCATCCATTTTTCTAAGAAAAAAATGTTGCTCTACGAATAAAAAGGCAACGTACAAGACAATCAGCACCGTAGAGCTGGCAAGCGTGGTAAACATACTCGAAACTTTGATGAGCATGGTTTGCAGGCTCATCGTTTTTACAAGTTGATTGATATTGGCCAAGAGTTCGATGCGGTATTTCGCATCAATTCCATCGACAATACGCAGCAGATTTTCTTGATAACGTCCAGAGGCTTCAATGACGTTATTAATATTATTGGTGATGATATTTGCAAAAATAGTCAGCGAAATTATCACCACACAAAACGCCAAGACCATGCTCAGCCAATTGGGAAGAAGAGGACCTAATTTGGGCGTCTTTTGGATAGTGCTGCTGATGGTATTGAGTAGATGCCAAATCAAGACCGCTATAACTAGAGGAATTAAGATATTGCTGCCGACAATAAGAAAATAGCCTACGATCCAAATGATGACCAAGGAACAGGCAAAACTAATAATTCGACTCATGGACGGTATCTCTCACTGCTTTGATGTGAGAATTTACCAGTCAAAATGAGGTATAACGTCATTGCGTTCAAGCAATTCTTGATCATGGTTTTATTCCTTCTGACCCTGGTTCTATTCTATAGGATCTTTTTACAACAACCTACATGAATTTTAAAATATCAGATTTAAAAATAAGTAGTGACAATGTAACTGATATGGTCTGGGAATTTTGTACTCTAATAATGATGTTCGTGTTTTTATAAGAGTGTCACTAGATTTGGTTTATTTATTGACACTCTCGATCATGAGCTATGTACATTGTTTGAGGTACTAAAGATGCAATAGGAACTGCCAACGGATGATTTGGCTTCATACAAGGCTGTATCTGCTTGCAACAATAATGCTTCACGGCTAATATTCTGACTATTCTTGCAATTCACAATGCCGATGCTTACATCAATCGATAATTCATTGCCGGATAAATTAAAGGGTATGGACATCATTTGAGTAATTTTTTGCGCTACAACTTCGCTTTGTGCTGATTCAGAGAGATCTTCAAGCAATATCGCAAATTCATCACCACCAAAGCGTGCCGCTACATCATAAGAGCGCAAAGATTGTTTTAAACGTGTTCCTACTTCTTTTAGTAATTTATCGCCGGCAATATGGCCTAGTGTGTCGTTGACTATTTTGAATTTATCAAGATCAATAAGCAAGACACTAATAAGGCCACCTAAGCGCTTCATTTTGGTTAAAGCAACGTCAAGTCTACTCTCAAACAGCATCCGATTAGCAAGTCCAGTAAGCATGTCAAAATTTGCTCGCATAATCAGGACACTCTCAAATTGTTTGCGCAAAACAGCATACTGTATTGCACGCTTGATAAGATGTGCATCCAGTTGCTCTTTGAATAGATAGTCCTGTGCCCCTTGTCTTAGGGCTTCCAGTGCTAAGTATTCGTCTTTATACCCGGTAAGAAAAATTATCGGTAATCTGGGAGACATATTTTGGATACTGTGCAAACCACTAAATCCACGTGTGTCTGGTAATGTACGATCTAACAGCGCCACGTCAAATTCCTGTTCAGAGACAATTTTAAGTGCTTCTCCTATTGTGGATGTTTTAAGCAGCACATGAGTTTGTGGCATGGCTTGTTGCAATACCTTGCTTATCAGAATAGCGTCACCCATGGAATCTTCAATCAGCAATATTCTTAAGGGGTTTGCAGATGTTACGTTCATCAAAATTCCTCTTTTCGTTTAATCTGCCATCAAGCTCTAAATACTCTTCCTAAGTCAGTCCAGCTTCGTTCATTTTGGTTATTGGTTTGTATTTATTTCTTACTTCTTAATATTAGTACTCTTCATCCTTGCTGTAAAATTATTGCACTATCATGTTTATTTTTAAATAAATTTGGTTAATTTGGATATTGTAGGCCTTTTTTATCAGGTAAAAATGACCTGGTTACAGAATTGTTCTAGTTTAGCAGCAAATTCATACAGTTTCTCCAGGTTTGAAGCTTTTTTATATAACAATTGGCATAATTATTATAACAATTCATTACATCAAAATCTGCGCACATCAACAATTTCCTACTTTTACCTTATTGTTTGGGAAGTGTTAATAAAAAGACACTACCTTGACCAGCAATAGAAGTTACTGAAAGACTGCCTTTATGGATTTCTGCTATTTTTCTACAAATTGATAAACCTAATCCACTGCCACGAATCGATTCCCAAGTATGCAGACGACGAAATGGTTCGAAAATCTCTTCAATAAATTGTTCTTCAATGCCAATACCATTATCACGAATGGATATACACCAAGTTTGGCCTTGATCTTCAACTCCAATATGAATAATAGGTTTATTTCTTTCGGGTTGGTATTTGATTGCATTAGCAATAAGATTTTGAAATAATCGCATGATTTGCATTGGATTTCCATGAAGTATCGGCAACAAATCATAGGTAATTTCTGCTTTTTGCTCTTCAATTAATGGCCTTATATTTTCTAAGGCACTTTGTAGAATTGCTTCACCATTAAAATCAACAAAAGTCACAGTTTCTTTGCTTGCACGTGAATAAGCCAGTAGATCATTAATTACATCGCGCATGCGAATGCCCGCACTTGTCATAATCATGAGGTATTGTTTCGCTTCCTCATCCAGTTCATTTTGCTTTTCATTTAGAAGCATTTCGCCAAAGTTATTAATCATGCGTATTGGTTCTTGTAAATCATGTGAGGCAATATAGGCAAATCGCTCTAACTCGTTATTTGATTTTGCCAGAGCTTCCATTAATTGTTTATTCGCATTTTCTGCTTTTTTACGTGCAGTAATATCCTGGATCTGTGAGATGAAACATTGAGGCGCTCCCTTCGCATCACGGAGCATGGTTACTTCTAATAAACCCCAAATAATATGTCCATCTTTATGAAAATATCGCTTTTCCATTTGATATTTATCGGTTTTTTTGTTTAGCATGCGTTCTATATTTTCCAAGTCTTCTGCTAAATCCTCTGGATGAGTAAGGGCTTGGAAATTTGTGGCTCGTAGCTCTTCTTCAGTATAGCCCAGCATACTACATAATGCTTGATTCACTTTTAGCCATTTACCTTCCATGGAAACTAAAGCAGTGGCAATTGAGGCAAATTGCATAGCAGAGCGAAAAGTTTCCTCACTGGCTTTAGTTGCTTCCTCAGCGGCCTTACGTTCGGTAATATCACGCATGATGGTGGTAAAACACAAGGGTTCTCCCATGGCATCACGGTGTAAATTAAGGGCTTGTAATACAGGGATTTCCCTACCATCTTTGTGGCGAAGAGCCGTCTCACCAGTCCAAATACCTTTTTCATATACTGTCGGAATGGCAACCTCTTTTATTTGCTTGGCAGCCCATGCTGGATGCATGTCGGCAATTTTCATATGCGACATATCATAATCATAAGGTAAACCAATCATGAGTCGGGCACTAGGATTGTGGTATTGTAAATTGCCATCTAAATCAGCAATCCCTACAAAATCAGAAGATTCTTCAATCAAGGCAATCAATTTAGAGCGCTCCATTTCCATTTCACGACTATTGGTGATATCACGAGTAATATTTACAAAACCAACCAATTGTTCATCAGGAGAATATAAGGGTTCAATTAAAATTTTTGCCCAAAAGGTACTGCCATCTTTTCGAATTTGAATACTTTCTTCTTCATAACGCCCTTGTTTTTTAGCAATTTTTAAGATGGTATCAGGAGTATTATTAGCAATGTCTTCGGTAGTATAGAAAATTGAAAATGGTTCTCCCAAGATTTCTTTGTCAGTATATCCTTTAAGGCGTTGTGCGCCGCTATTCCAACTTTTCACACTCCCAGAGGGAGTGAGCATAAAAATCGCATAGTCTTTGATCCCATCTAAAATCAGACGATAGCGAGTTTCACTATCCATCAACGCTTTACTTTTTTTATAAGATTTAAGAATAAGGTAGGTACAAAGTGTTACCAGAAAAGTCATCAACGAACCAAAGCTCAAAATAATTAAAGATCTTGGTGACAAAGAATGACTTATCCATCCACCCAGAATGGTAAAAGCAATAAGCTCTCCAATAATAAGGTATAAAAAGATAAACCACATTAAGACACTAAATTTTTTGAATTTTAGATTTGAAACTAATTTCCCAAGGCCCATAACAATTAGTGGCTAGAATAATCAAGTATTATATGAAGCATAGCAGATTATTATTTGTCATATTTAATAAATAGAAAACAGAATGAGTAATTCCTATGAAATCACATTTTAAAGAACAAATGAATTTTAAAACAGTTGATTTTTCAATATTTACTCAAAAAATATAAAATATGGTCTATATTATACAATGTTAATATAACGGATAGGGAGTTCCAAATGAAAAACACTAATTTGACTTTTAGAATTAGAAGTTTAAACCAGCTTGTTATCGCACTGTTCCTTTTCGCTAGCCCTTTAGCAGGCGCATATGCTGCATGTTGCGCAGGTCATGGGGGTGTTGCTTCATGTAATAAATCGACGGGTCACCAGATGTGTAAAGATGGTACTGCTTCTCCAACTTGTAAGTGTGCGACTCCTAAAAACACCAAAAAAAATGCAGCAAAAAAAACAACGACTACAACACCAGCAACAACGACTACAAAAACCCAATCCCCAAAGAAAACAACAAAAACCACGCCAGCAACAACTACAGCTCCTGCAAGTACAACAACTCAGCCCAAACGCAGTTGGTGGGGCGGTAAATCAACAACGACAACACCTGCAACGACTACCAAAGGAGCTACAACTACTGGCTCTACCAAAGGCTGTTGTTCACGTCATGGCGGGGTAGCACAATGTAATACCTCTACTGGCTTCCAGATGTGTAAAGACGGTAGTCAATCACCTACTTGTGCTTGTCACTAAGACAGTCGACATTCAGTTTTATGATTTGGATTAGTAGTCTCTGATTTTGGGTCAACAGAATAAGACCAAAAAAAATTAGAGGCTGCTTTTTTTTCTGGTACAACGGCCTTCATTGAAGGAGCTACTGTTGTACTTACCGTTTTATCTTTTTGTAATTCTTTTTTACATTGATGCATGCGTTGATATGATGATTTAAAATCATCAAGAATTGTTGTCGGGATTTGCTTTGCTTCCTGCAAATGGGGGATGGGTTGCTCCTTAAAACGAAAAACATTAAGCAAAATAAGGCACGCCTGGAAAATCATGAGCGCCACACCAACAGCTGGATTAAGTGCAACACCTGCCCTTAATAAAAAACCGCTGGCAACCGCAACTGCCCCAAGATTATAGGCAAAACTTAACGATAAATTTTGTTTGATATTCGTTACAGTTTGCTTGGAAATAGCAAATGCAGATGCAATTGCTAATAAATTACCTGTATGTATAATAGCTCCAGCGTTTGCTAAGGTCATTTTATCACTACCCTCTGAATTAATGGCGATACTAAAATCACTGGTAGCAATTGCTTCGATATCGTTGGCAGCATCACCAATCATTGCTATTTTACGGCTATTTTTCATGAGCCTTAGTTTTTGAATGTATTTTGTTTTGTCTTGCGGAGAACAATTTGCTTTTACATGTTCAATGTTGAGTGTCTGTGCAAATCTTTTGGCAACCTCTTCATCAGCACCGGTACAGAGATGCACTTCTTTATTCATGGCACGTAAGGCACTAATCGTGCATTTAGCGTCTTCGCGAAGTGGGTCTGTCATGACCATACAGCCTACAATTTGCTGTTCACAAGCAATATAGACTAAATGCTCACCTGCTTCTAATGTTGGAAGCATTTTTACATCAGGTAAGGGAATTTTATTGTGCTGCATTAAGGTGCGGCTACCCATAGTGTAGCGTCTATTCTCCACTAAGCCAGATATTCCTGAATGATGTTTCGTATCTATTTCTGTTGCTTCTAATTCATTGTTATTGGTTACCGAGTAGGTATAAATGGCCTTGCCAATAGGGTGGGACGATTTTTTTTCTAAAGCAGCACATCGTCTAAGTAGTTCCGATTCAGTAAAAGGAGCATTGTCTTTAAAGAACGTAAATTGTTTGACTGTGGGAGTTCCAGTAGTAAGCGTGCCATTGAGATCAAAAATGATTGTATCGATTTGCTCTGCTTGTTGTAGCGTCTCCGAACTTTGAAATTGAACGCCATTATCGAACGCTTTGTACATTCCAATTCTCACCGCAAGCGGCACGATCAAGCCTAAAGTGCAAGGACAGGCACTAACCAGAACGGATGCCGCACATTGGATAGCTATTGCCGGATCGAAGAAGATACTAATAATAAAAGCTGAGACAATGGAAATTCCAATTACTGCAGGAATAAAATAAGAAAGAGCTGTTTTTGTTGCGTTTTCAAGCGGAGTTTTATCCAAAGCAGCTTGTTTAATTCGTTCTTCTCGCTGACTAAGGTATGAATCTTCTCTATTTTTACTGACACGTATTTCTAACGGGTTCGTTTCTTTTGCAAGGCGCATACCTGCTAATACTGCTTGAGATTGAGTATAATATCGTGGCAATGTTCCGCCAGTACTAATGGTATCGTAAATACTACTTGCATTTTCACAGATTCCGTCAAGGGGAATAATTTCCTCAGGATAAACCATAATAATATCGCTAGGTTTTATGTTTTCAATGGGCGTATCGATTAATTCATTTGCAATTTTTTGCTTTACAGTTTTTGCTGCTTGAGCCTGGAATTTATCCGTACTGATTTTGGCTTTGATGGTATCTTTTATTGCCGTGCCTATATGATTGAACCCATAAATGAATAAAGCGGAATCAAACATCATAGGTAGCCAAGGGGCGGCGAATAAAGACAATAGAGATACGATAAGTATGATGGTGGTGCTGAGTGCAAAAAGGCTCTCCATAGTTAAAGAGTGTGTCTTAACCAGATTGTTCCATGCTTTATAATAAGATGTTGCACCCAAAGCCAAGGTTAAGGGCACGCTAAAACTTGCCATAACAATTGCTGCAGCTAAGGGCAAGGTATTAAACATCATGCAGATGGTTAAAACAGAAACTCCAGCAATACAGCCAACGACTCCTTGAAACCAGTGAGAAAATAGAGGGGGAGGTGCACAGCCAAAACCTGCTTCTTCAATTAAAGCCTTAAGAACAAGCCAATTTGCATTATCTTTGTTGTTTCTATTTTTTTTTTCTTGGTTTTGAGCCTCATTGGATATCTTGAGATTGGGATGATTTTCCGGAAGCACGATCGTTACGGAATTTTCCAAGAAATCTGCATCAAACTTTTCAATTTTAAGTGCTTGGGATGCTAAGTGCTTATTTATATAAGTTTCTATGATGTCACTACAACTGGAGCAGGTCATTCCATCAACATAAAAAACATAGGTTTTGGACATAAATAATCACCCATTTTATTACTTATTTATTTTTGAACTCATTGTAGAAAGAGCACAATTGATCTTGTGGTAAGAATAGTGTCTAAAAACAGTGGCTTACAATTTGCATGAAATCATATCATATATGTCATTTTTTGCACCCTTTTTTTGAGTTTCAGGGTGAATTATTTATTTACCAAAAATGAAAGGAAGGCTGGACCTTTTTATTGGTCCAGCACAATTTATTATTGAGATGACGCTGCCGCTGTAGCAGTAGAGCTCGAAGATAAGCTGGGTTGAGAGGTGCGCGTATTTTGCAAGAGCATAATACTGTTCGTTAATAAAATTCGCTCTTGTATTTGACGATCCAAATACATTTGATAGCTAATTTCCGCTAATAAGGTCGCTATTTCTTTTTCTACTGTTGCTGAAGAAGCCCCATTAAGCTGGTTTATCCATTGATTATTGGTGCTCATATCAGGATTGTATAATCTCCAGGTTGCCATAGTAAACTCGCTTAACGCTTGGCTCATAGGAATCTGATTTTGAGATTGACTACTGGAACCTGTGCCTTGTGGCAATCTTTTGGACATAATGAAGTATAGGTTGCTCAGGCTTACCGAATATTGTGCAGCATAGGTGCGTAATGTTGTGAAATAATTATTCAGTGTTGTTTGGGCTTGTACTTGCTGTAAGGTAGGTGTGGATGATGAACTAGGTGGAGTAGCTTGGCTATACAAGGTATCATAATCTTTTAAATTAGGTAATGGCAAGGGAGTTACGATACCGGATACATAGCGAATAAAATTGGCGGCTTGTTGTGCCTGATTTTGTGCTGTTAAGCCACCATTTTGATTTGTGGTACTAGGGCTGGAGGTGGTATTTCCAGAAGCGCTTTGTGTTGTATACATTAGTGGGGAGGTTAACACGTTACTGTTGAGTTGTCCTAAAAATTGTTGATTATATTGATAAGTATAATATTGATAAGTTGAAGGAATGGTCCCAATAACATTAGCAGTAACATAATTATAGGGGAGCAAGCTACCGCCACTGTTACTCGTTGTTGATGAGCAGCCTATCCATGTAGTGCCATCATAATTCATGCAATAACTGTAATCTGGTGTTCCCAAAATATTTAATACCGCTTGACTGACTGGATCTTGTTGGAAGGTTTGTTGGTCGATGCCGCTGTTTACAGAGACATTTCCTTGTTGTTGTGCTGAAGGATTGCTGAAGTTCTGCGAATTAAAGGTGTAATTTGCAAAATTATTCCAATAAGAAGAGGCAGAAATTTGATTAGGGGCAAATTGAGTCAATGCGGCACTAAATGCATCCACGGGAATTGCTCCGAAAAGGCTGTTATACATGGATAGCTGTAAAGTTTGTAGTGTTTGAGCGTTAAGGAGTGTTTGACTGATGCTCGTGTTATTTTGACTAGGGTTTTTGGTGATGTCATAACCTAAATAACCACCAAGATACACCAAATATTGCACTAAGTTTTGTGTATTTGTAGCAGTTTGTTGTGCATTGTATTGATCTGTTGAGTCGTCTGCAAAAGCTGGAAGCATACTGAAGTAAAATAAATTTATCAGTGCCAATTTTGAAAATCGTTTCATCATTCATCCCCTTCGAGTGCTCGTAATACAAGTTTTAGTCGATATTGACAAAAAACTCGTGATAATAATCTTAAACGTTCAAACACAATGTTTCTTTTGAGAAATACTCCTGCTGGATCATGGCTTCCTGTGCTTGTTTCTTCTGCGTGTATTAAAACGCGTGAAGCACTTCCTGGATGAACTGTGTCGATTGCTTGTAGTAAACGCAATCCTCTACCGGATTTAATATTACCGACGATGCGTATGAATTTCTCTTCTTCTGCAAGCGATCCCATATCAATTTTTTCGATGTCATCTAATTCTTTTCCAAGCTGTTCAATAGCCGCTTCAAATTCTGGATTTCCATCAAGCGTCCAGTCTTCTACACTTTCCATAAAGGTAATCACTCTATATATCATTGGGTCAATATATTCGAACCAGTACTGGGCGGATGCTTTATGGCTAAGATCAGGCATGATTTTACTCTTTTTTTACTCTATGTAGATTAATGGACGAATTTATTACTTACTACTATAGTATATTATTAAAGATAAAAGATATTATTTCTCTAAATTAAAGAAGTAAATAAAGATGAAAAAACATTCTAATTCGAAGATCGTGAAGTTGTTAGGAAGTATTTTAAATGTGCGGGCATGGTTCGATTGGGAAAGAGTAAGAGCATTTACATTGTATTTGGTAAATGGTTTCAAGCGCTTATTCGTCCCACAAAAAAATTTTAAAGCACAATCCTTTAAAGAAGCAAGTACCAAATTAAATCTAAATGATGAAAATCTTCATATAAAACAAAATGCTTTATTACGCTTGAGTATCATTATGCTTATTGCTGCGTTCATAATTTTTAGCTATGCAGGCTATCAGCTGATGTATGGTTCTTTTAAGGCGATGATAGTGAGTCTGATTGTTACGCTTATCGCATTGACTTTAGCCTTTCGTTATCATTTTTGGTACTACCAAATCAAGCAACGGAAGTTAGGATGTTCTTTTAATGAATGGTTTAGGCAAGGGTTGTTAGGGGAGAAAAAATGAATCGATTAATTGCTGCCTTACTCCTCTTGGTGTTTCCTGCACTTGCACTCGCAGATAATTCATTAAATTTTGCTCCTCCTCCCAGTGATTATTCTGTTGTATTTCTTGGTAATTTGTTTGGTATCGTTGATGGTGTTTTAAGTGGTACGGGCAGCCAAATCATGGGAAGCATGTTTGCAGTATTTAACGCTGCAGTTTTGGCACTCGGTGGCATAATTATCATGTATACCTTAATGGTTTCAACCATGAATACCGCTCATGAAGGACAAATGCTCGGGCAAAAATGGTCTTCTATCTGGATTCCAGTACGTTCTACACTGGGTTTAGCTTTATTGATTCCCAAAGCATCCGGATATTGTTTGATGCAAATTTTTGTAATGTGGATTGTCGTGCAAGGCGTGGGGGCTGCAGATAAAATATGGAACGCGGCGTTAAGTTATTTGAATCGTGGGGGCGTAATTATTCAAGCACAGCAAGTTAATCCTGCCTCTGCATTACTTACCGGTAGTAGCGGTATTGTGAGTATTGCTAAAGGAGCACTTACTATTCTTTCTGGCCAGGTATGTATGCTTGGTTTACAAACTCAGTTAGAAAATCAACGGCAAACTTATTTAGATATGAAGGCCAATAATAATGGGGGTCGGTGTGCTACTACCCCTAACAATCCACTTTCTCCTGCGATGAGTGCATTTTGTAACACTGCTGTTCCAGATTTTATTGGTTCTGTAAATGCGGTAACTGCACAAACGAATCAGCAAAATGTTGTGCCTACCCCAACTACTTTTTCTGTCCAAATGCCTAATTTGGATACTAGCTCTCCTTATAGTTTTTTAAATGGTATCTGTGGTACTCTGAAATGGAATAATATTAGTACGTTGGCTAATATTACCCCTCTGACTACAACTAATGGCGTTAGTCTAAGTGCTTCTGAGTTGTCAACAGCACAAATGTCACGAGCAATTGCTATTCAACAAATGTATGTTGATTTGACTTCTGTAGCGCAGACTATTATCAGTAACTCACCAGCAATGGCACCTCCTGGAAGCAGTAGCTCTTCTTCAAATTCTTCGGCTTATATTCCGAATTATGTAAATGAACAGTTTGGTGTTCCATATACTCAAACCGGTACAGTATGTCAGAATTATAATGAGGGTTGTTACCTTTGGGGACCTGCATCAGGCAATGGTGGTGGTACCTTGTTTACTGGTCCGGAATTTCTCAACGCTATTAATGATTATAATGGGGTGATGATGCCTACATTAAGTTTAATGGCGGAAATGACAAATGCAACCAATGCTTCCAATGCACGTGAATTCCTTACTCAAGCATCGACTCAGGGCTGGATAATGGCAGGAGCTTATTTTTTTAATTTGATACAAATTCAAGGTAGTGGCACTAATGCTGTGACTTCTTCTACAATGACGGATAGTAATACGGGGCTAGATACTAGTATTTTTACTGCGAGTAACCTTGTAAGCGCCTTTATTCAAAACGGTAGCACTTATACGTGTGATAGTGGTAATCAGTTTTACAATTTATGCATTTGGTTTAATTCCGACAGAACACCTTTAAAGCAAGTAGAAACTTTAATTGATGGTTCTGCCTTTACGAATCCACCTTTACCTCCACCTACTCTGACGAATACTGCTGGCAATCCTCCATCTCTTACACCAGGTTTGCAAGCATCAACAGTTTATGGATTTGTTCAAAACTCACAGTTGTTGCAAACTGCGAATCAACCAGGCTTGGCGCCATTAACTTTTTCCTCTACCATTAGCTTTTCCAAACCAGATACTTCGGCACTTAAATTGGCACCTCAGAGCTTTTCTTGCGGTGATGTGAAAATTATTGTCCATATTTGTTTGGGGCAGAAGCTTGGTAATCTGTTCTATAACACCATCTTTTTATTTATCTATAATACATTCTTTGGCATATTTAATAGCATTATTGAGTCAGTGGTTAACGCTTTTTTGATGGTGCCATTAACGGGTATGGCAACTATTTTTAATCAAGGAGTACAGACAATTTCTACGCCTGGAGTAAATCCCATTATTGCGCTAGCAAATATGGGAGCCCAATACATTAATTTTAGTGGTAACCTGTGGCTTATGTTATTGGATATGGCTGTTGTTAATGCAGTGATTCCTTGGGTTGGTATCTTTATCTTTGCTTTGATGGCTTTGGCGATGCCTCTAATCTTTGCTTGGGTGGGAATAATGACCACTATTGGATTTACTACGGCATATTATATTCCCATATTGCCTTATATTATCTTTACCTTTGGAGCAGTATCATGGTTGATTGCGGTCATTGAGGCGATGGTTGCGGCACCAATTGTCGCTTTAGGAGTAACTCATCCTGAGGGACATGATGCCTTTGGTAAAGGTGAGGCTGCAATTATGATCTTATTGAACGTCTTCTTAAGACCTTCAATGATGATTATTGGTTATATTGCTGGTATTGCATTGTCCTATGTGGGTGTATGGATTTTAAATGCTGGGTTTGATACAGCAATAGGATTTATTCAACAACAAAATACGGCTGCTACAACTCAACTTTTTGCGAATAATAGTGCTGCAGCTTCGAATATTCCTTCGGGGTCTGGAGGATATTCCGATTGGGCTGGAATTTATGCATTCTTCTTCTCAGTATTAGCGTACACTACTATGTATTTAATCTTGGTGCAAAAATCCTTTACGTTGATTTCCGTACTTCCAGATAAGGTTTTACGTTGGATTGGTGGTGCTGCAGAAAGTGCGGGCCAAGAAGCTGGACAATGGGCAGGTGAGGTCAAAGATCAACAAAGAGAGCCTATTGAGAAAACTTCTAGTGCTCAAGGTCAAATAGACAAACAACTGGGTGCTTATGGTATTAAAGGGGCTAATAAAGCTAGAGGTATTATAAGCGGTGGAGGCGGCGGTGGTAAGATTACGGGAGAAGACCTAACAACACCTCCTGGTTCAACTCCGTCATCACCTGATGGCAGCGGGGATACTGGCGGTGGTGGTGATACCAAGATGCAAATTGCTAAAGAAGCTGGTGAATCTAGCGCATAGGAGATTAAATTTATCTTATTAAGGCTCTCTTTAAAGAGAGCTTTTTTATTTATAAATTAATGAAAGTACACTTTTAACTTATCTTTATTTGTGTTTTTTTTCTGCGCCAAGCCATGGTTGATCATAACGATAATCACGTCTTGCTTGTTCTAAAGAGATTCCTTGCTGAATATCAGCTGTAATATGCTGTTCGGTGAGCTTTATTTTTTCTGCTTTATCAAGCACTTCAGCAAGTAACTTTCCAGGAATAACCAATACGCCATTATCATCTGCAAAAATAATATCACCAGGATTGATGGTGACTTCGTTAATTACCAAAGTACATTGTTCACCAACCTTATGAATGCGATTTTTACCAGAGCGCATATAAGTGCTCGTACAAAAAACGGGATATTTGCTATTACGAATAAACTCAACATCGCGCACAGCGCCATTAACGATTGTTCCTGAGAGATTTAAGTAGATTGACATTTTTGTAAGAATTGCTCCCCAAGCTGTGCAATCAATGCAGCCATTATTATTAATAACCAGAACTGAATGAGCTGGAACTGCATCAATATAATTTGCTGCGTTTTTAAAGGTCGTGCTTTTCTTTATATTTGAAGTGTATTGAACTGTATATGCAGGACCGGCCAATTTCATTCCCGGAGCTAATGGTTTGATATGAAGAAGGGCACCTTCAACTTTACAGGCATCAAGAGCATCAGAGATTTCTGTTGTATTAAATGTTTCTAATCGATGCAACTGCTCGTTGAGGATCTTCTCTTTTGTTGTCATTTCAGGTGTACTTTTATTAAAGAGCAGACATTGTTCTATAATGGCATGAGCCATCTCAGTGGTACTTGCTTTTCCTCCTAAATCATAAGTAACAAAACGACCTTTACATACCACTTTGTGCACTGATTGTTTAATCTGTGTTGCTTGTTGTTCGTAACCAAAATGGTCTAAGAGCATGGCGATTGTGAGAAACATAGCGCCAGGATTAGCGGTGTTAGGTTTTATACGGGGAGCACTGCCATGTACCGGCTCAAAATAAGATTTATGTAGGCCAATATTTGCGCTGGCAGCCAGGCCTAATCCGCCCATAATGCCTGCACCAACATCGGATAAAATATCACCAAACATATTTTCTGCAATCAGCACACCAAATTCTTCTGGACGTTTTACCAGCCATAAACCTACGGTATCTACATTTACAATGTCCGCGTGAATATGGGGATATTGATGTGCGGTTCGCTCAAAAATTTCTCGTGCAAAATGACTACTGGCACGTAAGACGTTTGGCTTATCAGCAAAAGTAACACGTTGATAACCATGAGTTTTTGCATATTCAAAAGCATATTCAAATATGCGTGTTAATCCTGCGACAGATTGCAAGCGTAGAGCACAGCTTGCTTCCTCTGCAGAAATTTTGCCCCAGTAAGGATGTTCAGCGAGTAATTCATGAACTGATTTCGGTAGGGGATGATAATCAAAACCAGCATATAATCCTTCAGTATTTTCTCTGATGATACAAAAATTAAATGGCTTTTCTTGTTCTTTAAATGAATAGCAAGGACGTACATTAGCAAAAAGGTCTAATTTTTTTCTTAGTTGAATAATTGGTGAGATATAGTTTAAACCTTTATGTTGTAATTTGGGGACTAATTCTTCTTGTGCTTCGCGTTGTGGTTTACTGGTGATTGCACCTAATAAGACTGTATCAGCGTCACGGATTAATTCCCATGTTTTTTCAGGAACAGGATTTCCTTCTTGTTGCCAACAAGACCAGCCAATATCTCCTTGGCTTAAAGTTACAGGAAGATTCATTGCCGAAAAAATAGGTATGGCCGCATAGGTAACATCTACTCCTATACCATCTCCTGGTAAAATAGCAATTTTGAGCGTTTTCTTAGAATTCATGGTTTAGTGCTTCCAAAATAACCTTTTGACAATAAGAGGGATTATCCTGTAATACGCGCATACTGGCTTTGGGAACGATAATTAAGTGACCATCTTTTGAAGAGATGACATTATTCGTGTTGACTAAATCGGAATATTCTCCAATGAGATGAATATAGTGCACAGGACTTGCAGTGACAATTGCAGAGGAGTCGGTTTGTAATACCCGAGTGAGCCCAAAAATTAATCGTTGATAGGCCAAAGGCCTATTGATGATGTTGTAGGCGATTTTAGGCATTTCATAGGGAGAGAAGACTGGTTGGTATAAGGCATTTAATGCCTCTTCTAATTGTTCTTTTTGACATAGATGAATCACCTTGCTTAATTTAGATGTTAGTGACGCATCAGCAAAGGTCGGTGTTGAAAAAAGAATAATAGATTTAGGCCTGGCAGCAAATAAAGAAAAGCATTGTTGCAGAATAACACCACCAAAAGAAAAGCCGAAAAATGCATCGTACTCATGAAAGTAAGGGTTTAATTTTTGTTTCCAGAGCGTGTAATACTCAGTATTAGGCAGATTTTCCATGATGGATAAAGAATCAATATAATCAAGGACGTAGTTCTCATCAAGAAATGATAATATGCTTGCAATTAAAGTAAGATCTTCTGCTTGAGCAGATATAGGTCCTAAAACCAGAATTTTCTTTTTGTTCATTTTAGTCCTCGATAGTCAGGTGCATTTTTTAAGAAAGGGATTACCTTGGGCCAATTTTTGTTTGTACAGTTTTAAGTCCGCAGTTGAGAGATCAGTAATCCCACGAATAAACTCATCCATTTCAATTGTTTCATGACCTATTTTTAGAACATCACGTACATAATTAGCAGCATTTAATACATCTTCTAAATTATATTTTTTAATGTTAATTGCGTGCAAGTACGCTGTAAAAAACTCTGTTTTCAAATTGCCTATTCCTTTGCCCATTCCTGCCAATGAGGCATCAATGTAGCGCACACCAGAGCTGAGTGCCGCCAGAGCATTGGTTTGTGCCAGTCCAATATTATCATGAGCATGGAAGCCAAAAGGGATGTTATATTGGCCAATATAGCGATCATAAACTTCTTTAACACGATGAGGTAATAGACTGCCATTGGAGTCTGCAAAATAAATAATATCTGGCTTATAAGGGTGAAGTTTTTTAAGTAACTCATCGAGTTCTGCATTGTTGTAATAAGATAGATGAATAAAATTAATAGAAACCATCAGGCCTATTTTTTGAGCATTTTGCAATACGGGAATTGCATTCGCTAAATCACCCTTGGAGACACAGATGCGTAATAAATCCACGCCACAATTTTTTAATTCACGTAAATCTTTTTCATCAACATTCTTAGGATGAGCCATGATTGCGATTTTGGCGCGTTTAATTAATGAGCGGCAAAACAGAACATACTCTTGCGCGCACCAACCCGCTCGGCCTAAATCATTAATAGGATGCAGCGAGCCATTACGATAGCCAATTTCAATAAATTCTATTCCTGAGTGATCAAGCAATGGCAGAATTCCCTCTAACTCATTGTCTTTAAAGTGAAAATTAGTCCGATGCCCACCATCTCTAAGAGAGGCATCTAATAACAGTAAGTTGTTCATCTTACCCCTTAGCTAATAGTGGCAAAATCATCGCTATAATGATCGCAACGATAAAGCTACGTATATAAAAAGCAGTCTGCTTATTAAAGTATAGTGAACATAAATAGGCTAAAGGGTGACGATAGATAAGAGAGCGTATAATTTTTCGGGTCACAAGATTTGAAGGGCCAGAGATGGGAAGTTCATGGATACGGACACTGGGGTTAAAATTGGCTTCAATTACTACGCCATTACCATAAGTGATGGGGATATTAATGTTGTTGCATTCTACATCAATTCCAATTAATTCTAAGCCTAAGACATTGGCAACATGAATCATTAACTTGCGGTTTTCTTTGCATATTCTTTTGGAAAGAGTTTCATAGGTTCCACCACGTGAAGCATTGCTGGTGTAGCCTAAATTTATTTTTTGGCTAACCTTAGGTATATAATCAATGTTTAACTCCTGTTCGCGAAGCGCAATATATGCTTCTTGATCCAGTGCAATGGGCGCTAAAAATTCATTAATTTTTTTGCGTTCTTTATTTGTTTGGGTAATGAGCTCTTCAATTGTATGGGTACCATCACCAATAACATGTGCAGGGTAACGTTTGATAACGCCAAGGATGCGTTGATTAAATACTAACACACGATAAGAGCTTAAATGAGCATGAAACTCTTCGACAATCACCCAGTCATAAGTAGCAAAAACCTCCGTCAAAGCAGCTCTGACATCCTCAATAGTTTGTAGATTACAAAAAACATCTTTGCCTTTTGCTTCTGTACCTGGCTTTACTACCAGAGGATATTTTAAGTGTTTGAGGGACTTGAGAAATTGGTCATTGGTCAGTTCGTTTTTTTCGATAATGGTTGCTTTGGGAACGGGAATTTCAGCTGCTTCTAGAAAGCGATTGGTGATGTATTTATTTTTGCAAAAACGACAACTGGTTACAGTATTAATTGGTGGCTCTGCGCCGCAGAAATAGTAATGTTTTTTTCCAAAAGTGAGTTTGAACCCTTTTATTTCTTTAATTTCTTTTACAGGCAAGAAATAAGCCCGAGCACTTTTGTAATATTGAAAAGCATTCCCGTCAATCGCTAATACTCCTTGCTTTATTATTGTTGATAATCTTTCGTTCCCGCGATAATTAATTTATAGATGCGCTCACTGATAATACCTTCTTCAAATTTCTTTTTAGCATCCCAAGTCATAAGTTGCCCTTTTTCTCTTACTAACTTGCGCGTAGCACTAGTGACGTCATTAGGATCACTCTCTAAAAGAATATCACGAACTTCTTCATCAAAAACTAAATATTCTCTTAAGGCAACTCTTTTTTCATCTACAGTAGGAACTAATTTTTGCCAAATACACAGTCGAATTGTTTCCAAAATATCAATAGTTCGCCCTAAACGTTCCTCCCCTGCAAACGAAGTAACTAAGCGACGCATTGTTTCGGCGACACCGGAGGTATGCAATGTGGTATATACAGGATGACCTGTTAAGGCTGCTTCTAGAGCTGCACTAATGGTTTCAGCATCACGACACTCTCCCACCATAATTAAACGTGGCTTACGACGCAAAGCATTACGCACACCATCGGCAAAACTGGGTAAATGACGTGGAATTTCTGATTGACTTACCACAGAAGAAATGGCTTCTATTTCATCATATACGAATTCAATTGGAGATTCGTAGGTTAATACTTTACGGTTTGAATCTTCTTTCTCAATTAAGTCACGAATGATTGATGCCAGTAAGGTGGATTTACCCGAACCTGTTGCACCAGTAATAAATACAATTCCTTCTTGAGGTGCTATTGCTTCAAGAACATTGTCTGGAAGATGCATGGTCTCTAGCTTTGGAGGAGTTGTTGGAATAGTTCTTAGCGTAATTTGAATCGCATCATGCCCTTCAACAAGACAAGGCGTGCCATTCACACGATAACGATATCGCACTCCACGGTTAGGGCGAAATTCGTAATGAGTATCAATATCCTTACCAGAAAGAAGCTGAGTTGTTGCGTTAGGACCATAAATCGAATTAATTAGATCGCCCAATTCGGTATTTGATAGGCGACGATTGGTGATACGTAACAATTTTCCGTATACCTCGGCATAAATAGGTTCACCCGTTTGAATGGTGATATCTGATGCATTTAAGCGTTCTGTATGCTCCAACATTTTATCCATGAATACTGGTGTAAAACGTGTTGGTTCATCGGGCATTAAGTACGTATTAGTCATAATGATTCAATCAGTTGGTTGGCGTTATTGTTGGCTGCCAAGATTTATCGGTTATGATAATTTTAGATTGATTCGCCAATTTTTCCATATGCCTAAATTGTTCTAAAGCATTTTCATCTTTAGCAACGGCCGCTCGCCATTCATTACTGTTGATATTTAAAGCAGGCAAAGCGGTGATGCGCAACACACGATCGTCAATACGTAATTCATTGCCATCGCCAGTAATGCCTAAATCAGTATGAGACACATAGGGGGGCGATACCATATTCATTGCTAATAATTTGCGATAAAGGATCATGCCACCAAAATCTTCTTTAATGCGGGCAATGTTTTCTTCAAGAATAGTATTTGCCTGTTCAATGCCTTTTTTCCATCCTTTAGTGGTATAAATACACCAAACTTTTTTTTCTACTTTGGTTTTGGGAAGTAGAGTATAGTTTGGATATTCTGGTTTGACATAATCCAGCCATAGATATTGGCGCCAGGTAGGAGGTGTTGTCACAAAATGAGCTTGTTTCGATACTTTATAGGTACGGTCTGCAACACGTATACTTTGCGCGTCGGCTAAATTTAAGGTATTACGTCCCTCTAAGAGCACTGGAGGCAATATATTGTGCTCCAGGATCAATGCGTTAAAATCATAAAGAGTATCAAGAGTACGTGTCTGTTTGGTTAGCTGTTCATCAATAATCTTTGCGCGCCATGCTAATCCAGCTTGAGCTCCCAGACTTAAAGCAGTTTCTTTAAGTGCCATTTGGCGAAACTTTCCAGATTGTCGTTTTTGTTTTTGTTTAATCGTTGTATTTGCCATAGCTTGCAGGCCCGCAAGCGAATCGGTATCACCCAGATAGCCTGATCTGGAGCATGCGAACAGAAAAGCAAATAAAAAAACTATAATACTAAGAGTAAATTTTGACATAACGTAATTCAACAACCTGACTGTTAGGGTAAACATGAATATGCGCTTTTTTTCCTGCCTGATAATCTATATCACGCAAGATTTCAGCAAGACTTTGGTCTTTTATAGTGAGACTAATTAAGACCGGTATAGCAGGAGTTTTTCCCAGAACACGTATTTTGTAGTGAGCTGCCTTGGCAATTCGTGCTGTTAATTCTTCAATAGGACCTGACCAATCCACACTGGCTCTAGCTTGTAAGTTATAGGCATTAGGAATGGTTAAGAGGTTGTCTTTATGGGGTGGAGTAACAACTTTTTCAATGCGTGCCATTTCTTGCATGGAATCACTTACAGAGACGGCCGCCTCTGCTAATTTAATCGTAGCATCATCACTAGGGTTGTTGGCAGGAGGTTTTTTAAAGAACACTGCATGTTTACAACTGGCAAGTAGTAGTGAAGCTATAAATAGCATGACAAGCTTGTTGTTCATTCAAATTCTTTTTATTCTGATAATATTGATTTGATTGAAACAGGAGCTAGGCTCCTTGTCAAGCGTTAGGATGAGTATGCTATAAATTTCTGAGTGTGTTACAACTTTGTGAACAGGCTGTAAACCACTTGTCCCGTTTGTTTTTGTTTCAATTGTTGCCAATATTTTTCATCTATTTCAATGGTGGTAGGTGATTCTAAATAAAGTAAACCACCTTGAACTAAAAGATTTCGTTGTCTTATGTCACCAATACATTGAGGTAGATAGTTTTGGCTAAAAGGAGGGTCAAGAAAAATAATGTCAAATTGCTCTTTGTTGGTCTGTAAATAATGGCGGGCATCCATTTTTAACAGCTGTAAAGTAGGGTTGTTAAAAGAAAGGATTATTTTTTGTAAATTTGCATGGACTTGCGGCGATTGTTCCAGAAAAACAACATTTTTTGCGCCTCTGGAAAATGCTTCTAATCCTAAAGCGCCGCTGCCGGCAAAAGCATCTAAGCAGCGGGCATTGCGGATATCATGCATGAGCCAATTAAACAATGTTTCTCGCACTCGGTCTGGAGTGGGTCTTAACCCTTCCACGGCCGGGAAATGCAATTTTTTACCGCGATATTGACCGCCTATAATGCGAATTTCCTGTTTCAAGATTGTCCTACGGTAACTAAAAGTAATTTATCTGGATTGATCTGATGCTTGAATGCCTGTTTGATTTGTTCCTTAGATACTGCTTTGACATGTGCTACATAAGTATCAAGATAATCAGCAGGTAAGTAGGGCACCCATGCCGAGCTCAAGGCGCGCGGCGGGCTCTATGCGCGGCTGGCGGC
>NZ_JASGFU010000009.1:0-63892 GCF_047605385.1 Legionella sp.
TGCCTTAGACTGGGAAAATTATGATTGTGCAAAAATTTGACGGGATCGTTCAGGGCTTGACCCTAAGGCTTTCTCTGAACAAGTCAAGCAAATAGTTACCTCTGGAGTCTCTCTCCGCCAAGCCATGAATTACTTGAATCAATGAGTCTCCTGGTGGACGCAAACAGCAAAATCTTAGACAAAGCATGAATTATTAACCTGGTTTATTGAGGCATGTTGGGACACATCTTTGGTAGATGTTGCAACGACGTTACTCCATAGCCTCGACCAAGCATCTAAAGGTCGAGCTAATGAGAGTTGCTTAGCAGCAAGCCAGGTTCTTGTTTTTGCTGCGGCTCAATAATATTTGCTTTAGCGTCTTCAACAAGCCGACAAACGGCAACCAAATCTGCGCCGATGTCCAACGGCACGTTCCGCCTCGCCACCGCGATGAACCATCCAAAGGGACCAGCGCACCGCGGGCTTTTATCTAATGCAAAATCAGAACCCAGACCAGCAGCAAGTTTCCCACCAGCGAAAGCAGACTCCACCTTGCTGGTAGCCCAATTATAAAAGATAATTCCCCGCTTAAACTCCTTAAAATCTGTGGGTAAAGGGCTGAATCGACAGCCTTCCGCACAAATTTGCTGTAAAAGCCACATTTCCTCGCCTTAAGTAGTACCCACTCCTTCACGCCAATCAGTGTACGCTTTGTTCCATTCATTATTTTGTTTTGCTTCCTCATACATTCTAATATTTTTTCTATAAGCATTTATAAGGTTAAATGAAGTGCCACTATCCTGGTAAGATATCCCATGGTGTTCATAGTGAACCCCTTGCCGATGAAGTGGACAATGGAATAGTTTTGCTATCAATCGATGCTCAGCATCACTCGAGCGACGACTGGAGTTATTCTCCATGGCATCAAAAGATGCTTTAAATGCATCAAATAATTGCTTCTCTTCATCTGATTTTTAATGTTTGCCTCGAGTGGCCTAATCGTTTTGGTATCGCGATTCGCATAGTAGAAATGAATTTCTTTATTCTCGTGTTGGTAATAAAAAAGCCCATCGACATTTTCAAGTAATGGGACGGTGATTTCTTTTCTTGAACCACTATATAGGGTAACGATTTGTTTAAATTGAGTTATCCCTTTGAAATCCTCAGAAGCCACCGCGTGTGGGTCTCGGGATAATTTAATTAAATCAGCGCCACCAAAACCAAGCTCTTTCGTTTGATTTTGAGCTATAGCTTTAAACTGTTCTGGAATTAAAGGCATCAGTTGCTGCTTCATGCCCACATCACAAAGAAATAGGATGAGTTGCCAGGCAGATACATCATAAAAGGTGCGCTCTCTTGGGTCGGTGATAGTTCCCTTTTGGAATAACGCTTCTAGGTTACGTCCAGCGATAAATTTTAATGTTGCCAAATCCCCTTGCACCACACAAGACCTCGCCTTCATTGGTTCTAAATAGGGTTTGAATAAGTTATGGGTAGTAATGGAAGATTTGAATAAATTTAATACATCCGTTACAGAGGAGGAGTGAGCGATTATATTTCCACCAGCATCACAAGGTAAGTGCCCAAACTTATTCTCTGCATCTCTTGCTATTAGTGTGCCTTATCTTCTTTACTGCTTGCCATACTTACACCGGGTTATTATCGCATAATGATGAAGTATTTTATCATTAAAATTAAACTAACTGAAAATAAAATACGCAATTACATGCACAATGTGAGTGTGTTTGTTCAAGATACATTGTATTAGGCATTACTGCCTAATACGGAATAAGAATATCAAGCTATTTCTTTTTCAGGATAAGCTTGTGCTGTCGTTTGTGTGAGATCCAATAATTCCCTTATCGCAACAAAGAACATAGTGTAATTCAACACTGAGCTGGATTTTAAGTCAGATAAAATATGATGCCAACGCTCAATTAACGCAGTATGAGACTCTCCCCATGCTGTCAGGCGAACGCTCACATTAGAGTTCTCACCATCATAATTCAACAAACCATCAGTCAATTGACGTTGTTGCCAATCTAAATCATCCCGTAAGGCTTCTCTAGATAAAGATTCCCAATGGTTTTCAGTAGGATGTTGAATAATTTGCTTTCTAATCCACGCAAGATCCAGATATTCACCAATACCGAAATAAACCTCAGCAACTTGTGATACTTTCATATTACGATAATTAGCAATCTCAACAATATCAGTAGCTGAGAATAAAGCGCGAGTTACAGTTAATTCATGAGCCAGGCCTGGTGGAATGCCCTCGTTAATCAATTGCTGATAATGCTCTTCATACCGTACACGACGTTCTTCAGTTAAAATTGCTGGAATCGACATTTTCAATTCATTAACACCTTGTGAATACAAATTTACAATCTCAGCAATATCAACTGAACGACGTTGGGTACGTAAGAACCAACGAGTAATACGTCGTGAAAGTCGAACATAGAACATCATCATTTCGATTTGTCTTTTTGCATTAATCTTAGTACCCAGTTCTTCAATTTGCTTCCAAACTGACTCCAAACCTAGAACAGTACGAGTAATCATATACGCTCGAACAATTGCAGAAACAGGTGCTCCAGTTTCATCTTGTAATCGATAAATGAAGGTAAAGCCCATTTCATTTACAATGATATTGCTTAACTTGGTAGCAATAATTTCACGCTTCAGAGGATGATCTTGCATTTGCTTGCTGAATCGCTCTTGCAAAGGTTTTGGGAACGAACTGACTAAAAATTGTTCCATATAACGTTCTTCAGGTACATTAGAAGCCAAGATTTGCTCTTTTAAAATTGACTTACTGTAGCACATCAATACTGCAATTCCTGGACGGCCAAGCCCTTGTCCCATTAATTTACGCTCTTGCAGCGCTTTATCATCTGGTAAGAATTCTAAAGCGCGGTCGATTTTACTCGTCCGCTCTAGCTCTTTAATATAACGACTTTGTAACTCCAGGCCTTGTAATGCTTGCGATGCAGATAAACTAATCGCACGAGTTTGCAAGAAGTTGTCGCGCAATACTAACTTACTGACTTCATCTGTCATTTCACCAAGCAATTCGTTTCTTTGTTTTGGTGTCAAATCACCTACTGCCACAATACTGTTCAACAAGATCTTGATATTAACTTCTTTATCAGAGCAGTTTACCCCGCCAGAATTATCAATAAAGTCAGTATAAACCATACCACCATTGAGGCTGTACTCAACACGAGCTAATTGCGTTAATCCTAAGTTACCGCCTTCACCAATAACTTTACAACACAATTGTTTCGCATTGACACGAGTTGAATCATTAGTACGATCTCCCACACTGGCATTGGACTCAGTACTGGCTTTTACATAAGTACCAATCCCTCCACTCCACAGCAAATCTACTTTTGCTTTGAGAATGGTTTTAATAAGCTCATTAGGCTCAATTTCATTTTGCTTAATACCAAATACTTCTTGCATTTCTTTGCTTACAGGAATGGATTTAGCATTACGGTTAAATACGCCTCCTCCTTTAGAAATGAGCTTTTTATCATAATCAGTCCAGTTAGAACGTGGTAAATGGAATAAACGCTCTCTTTCTTTAAATGACAATTCTGCATTTGGATTAGGGTCAACAAAAATATGTATGTGGTTGAATGCGCCAATTAATTTAATGTGCTTCGACAACAACATACCATTACCAAACACGTCTCCAGCCATGTCACCAATACCAATAACAGTAAAGTCATTGTTTTGGATGTCTATATCTAATTCATAGAAATGACGCTTTACTGATTCCCAAGCACCTTTGGCAGTAATACCCATCTTCTTGTGATCGTATCCAACAGAACCACCTGATGCAAAGGCATCTCCCAACCAAAAGTTGTATTCTAAAGAAATAGCATTTGCCAAATCAGAGAAAGTTGCCGTACCTTTATCCGCAGCAACTACTAAGTACGGATCGTCTTCATCGTAGCAAACTACATTTTCTGGTTTAACAATACGACCTTCAACGTAATTATCGGTAACATCCAGAAGAGCACGAATAAATAATTGATAACAACTAATACCTTCGGTCATGACTTCTTCACGTGTTGCATTAAGCTCAATCCTTTTAGGTACAAAACCTCCTTTAGCACCAGACGGAACAATAACGGAATTTTTCACTTGTTGTGCTTTCATCAACCCAAGGATTTCAGTACGAAAATCTTCACGACGATCAGACCAGCGTAAGCCTCCACGCGCCACTTTACCACAGCGTAAATGCACCCCTTCAAATCGTGGAGAATACACAAAAATTTCAAACATAGGGTAAGGCTTAGGCAAGCCGGGAATTATTTTACTGTTTAGCTTAATTGAAATATAATTCTTTAGATTACCGCTCTTATCAACTTGATAAAAGTTTGTACGTAATGTAGCAGTAATGGCATGAATATATTGTCTGATGATCTTATCTTCATCTAAATTTGCGACTTGATCAAGATCTGCCAGGACTTCTTCGGAAAGAGAAATAAAATGCTCTTCACGATGAAGATCTTCAGCAGGATTACAACGGATTTCAAAAAGTTGTACTAATTTTTTGGCAATATGAATATTGTTATTTAAAGCCTTTTCCATATATTCCTGGCTAAAGATAAAACCAATTTGCTTAAAATACTTGGCATAGGTACGTAAAATAGCAACTTCACGCCAATCCAATCCCGCAGCTAATACGAGCTGATTAAACCCGTCATTTTCTGCATCGCCAAACCAAACGCGAGCAAAAGCGTTTTGAAAAAGCTCTTTAATATCATCTAATTCAAATTCAAACTCACGAGTATACTGCATTGCAAAGTCGTTAACCCAAGTTACAGACCCATCCTCAAACTTAAGCGGATAAGGACGCTCACTAATCGCGCGTAAGCCAAGATTTTCCAGGATAGGTAGTACATCAGATAATGGAATAGTTGTATTATGTTGATACACTTTTAATCTGAAATTATTATCTGACTCATCAAGCGGTTTGTAGAAATTAATTCCCAAAGGCTCTTTTGGGCCTAACATCTCAATATGACGAATATCATAAACTGCTGTTCTTGCACTAAAAGTATCACAATAAGCTACTGGAAATACACCGCGATAACGTGCAAATAAGCCATTTGCTTGCTCTTCACCATAAGCTTCATACAAATGATATTGTAAGTCATCAGTCCAAGAGCGACCAGCTTCAATTAATCTCATTTCAATTTCTTTAAGATCATATTCAGGACAATTTTCTGGATCTAACTTAATAATAAAGTGAATACGCGCCAAAACCGATTCAGTAAACTGAGTTGTATATGTGATGTCTACCGCATTGAAACTCTCTTCAAAAATCTTTTTCATTGCCATTCTTAACTCAGTATTGACACGCTCTTTAGGCACATATACCAAGCAAGATACAAAGCGGCGGTACACATCCATACGTGCAAACAAACGAATACGTTTTCTGTCTTGCATGTAGAAAATACCCATTGCAATTTCTAATAACTCTTCTTCTGTTCCTTGAATTAAATCATCACGTGGTAAGGTTTCTAAGATATTTAATAAAACCTTTCCTGAATGGCTGCGCGGATTTAAACGGGAATTTTCCATAATTAATGCTACTTTTCGGCGTAAAAATGGAATTTGTTTGGGGTTGGTATGATAAGCAGCGGAAGTATATAAACCGATGATGCGACGCTCACCAATTACCTTACCTTCGGAATTAAAGCGTTTAATACCAATGTAATCCGTGTATGCATCACGATGCACACTGGCTAAGGTATTCGTTTTGGACATGATTAAAATACGGGGCGATAATGTAAATTCACGCGCTTCAGGAGCCATTGCAGAAATACTACGAGTCATTGATTTAGTTACGCTTTCACGTAAAAGTCCTAAACCCGTTTCAGGAATTGCTTGCAATAAGGTTTCCTTTCCTTTTTCTACCAATTCATAATCTCTTATACCTAGGAATGTGAAATGATGATCTTCAATCCAATTTAAAAATGCTTTAGTTTCCTCTACTTCACTGGCATCAAGCACTGATGCAATTTTGTCGATTTCAACAATTGCCTCTCTCACTTCAGCACGCATTTTATCCCAATCGTCAAAAACAACCGTATTATCTTTAATTGCGTGCTCACAGCCTTTATGCAATTCTTCAAGAATTTTAGGATCGGTTTGGCGATCGATTTCTATAAACACAGGAGCTTCATGAATAATATCTTTAGATTCACTCACTTGATCACGGGGTAAGAGCTCACAAACACGATTATTTTTATCACGCTTAACGCGAATACCGCCCATGTGAATAGTTAAATGGGAAGAAAGGCCCATTCGATGAATTACCAACCGAAGAGAATCAACCAAAAATGGCATGTCATCACAAATTACTTCAATGACAGTATGTGTGGTTTGCCAACCATGTCGTTCAAAATCTGGATTATAAATTCTAATTTTTGTTTCATGCGGAGCACGTTCGCTGATTAGAGACCAAAAATTAACTACTGCCCCGTACAGATCATCTATCTCCCATGCACTTAAATCTTCCATGGCGACAGTTCCATATAATTGCTTGGCAAATTCGGCACAATATTTAGCTTGCTCGCCTTCCATAGATTTTTTTATTCTATCGGCAATGGCGTCGATTAATACCCATTTACCCTCTTCAAATTTATATGACATTGCTTACCCCGTCAATTTTGCTTTTCTACAACCAGTTATTGCCTGTATCTATTTATTTGAATCACTAATAGCTACAGTTTTAGTATTCACAAATTCTAATATGCCTTCTTTTGATAATTCACGGCCATAACCTGAATGCTTTATTCCACCAAAAGGTAACCGTGGATCAGAAGCAACGAATGCATTCACAAAACAAACACCGGAGTCTATTTCGTAAGTAGCAATCCGCTCCCCTTTTTCCAAGTCCTGTGTAAACACTGCTGCGCCCAAACCATATTGGCTTTGATTTGCATAGGTTATGGCTTCCTGTTCATCATTAGCATTAATGATCGCAATAACAGGACCAAATAACTCTTCATCAAAGGCCGGCATGCCGGGTTTTACCTGGGTGAGTAATGTTGGCGGATAAAAAAAACCTTGGCCAGAAGGAATTATACCACCTAGCAATAATTTAGCACCTTGTTTAAGTGATTTTTCTACTTGTTTATGCACAGTTTCTCTCAAATCAGCACGAGCAAGTGGTCCAAGATTTGTAGTTGAGTCTAAAGGATTACCCATTTTAAAGGAAGAAATAAGCTCTTTTACCTTATCAATTAACTGATTGGCGACCGAGGCTAATACAATAATACGCTTAGCAGCAATACATACTTGTCCAGAATTATTTAAACGAGAATTGACAATGCATTGTGCAGCTAAATCTAAATCGGCATCGTCTAGTATAAGGTAGGGATCACTACCACCAAGCTCAAGCATGGATTTTTTCAAAAACTTTCCTGCTTGTGAGGCTACTGCGGTACCCGCTCGTTCACTCCCCGTAAGCGTCACAGCAACAACTCGTGGATGGGCAATAACTTGAGCAGCTCCCTCATTATCAATGATTAGATGCTGAAACAAATAATTCGGAAAACCTGCTTCTTTAAATAATTCTTCAATGCGATTACCGGTCCCAAAAGAGATAGGCGCATGTTTCAAAATTGCAGCATTTCCAGCCATTATGGTCGGAGCAGCAAAACGAAATACCTGCCAAAATGGAAAATTCCAAGGCATAATTGCAAAGACAACTCCCAAGGGGAGATGACAAACTGTAGCCTTTTTCATTTCAGTTTGAATCATTCGTGACTGCAGATAGGACTCGGCATATTCCGCATAGTGTTCACAAACCCAAGCACATTTATCGATTTCCGCCTTCCCTGCAGTAATAGGTTTTCCCATTTCCTTTGCCATAAGAAAGGATAATTCTTCTTTTGTTTCTTTAAGAAGATGAGCCAAATTCTGCATTAATTTTTTTCTTTTAGCAAAAGAACTATGCTTCCATTTCACAAAGGCCTGGTGCCCTTCTTCAATTTTTTTACTAGCCTCAGATTCATTGAGGTACTCATAACTTTGAATTACTTGTTCAGTTGCTGGATTTATTGTTTGAATTTTCATTTAATTCACCATGCGAAATTTATATTTTATTAAAATTATCAACTTTTCTTGCGCACTACTTTTGATTATTGATACTATTTTTATATTTTTACTAGGTACTCCCTATGTTCTATGATAAAGAATAGCCATTAATCAATACGTTAATTATATTTAATAGCCATTAACACTAGGATAATTAATGAACTTAAGCAAACCTCATTTTCAACCGTTACAGTATCTTGCAGCATGGTCGGTGCATATATTTACTGCGAGTGCTGCCTGTATTGGTGTTTTTACTCTAGAGAAAATATACCAGCATGAGTATATTTTCGCGCTATGGCTTATGGCGATTACTGTGTTTATTGATGCGGTAGATGGCAGTCTTGCCCGTCTGGTTCGCATTAAAGAAGTACTCCCAAAAATTGATGGTGCTTTACTAGATAATATTGTTGACTATGTCAATTACGTGATTACACCTTGCTTTTTCTTATTAGTAAAGCCAAACATGCTTCCATCTGGTTGGTCTATTTTTATTATTTCTGCGATTACAATCACCTCATCGTATCAATTTTGCCAAGCAGATGCCAAAACAGCAGATCATTTTTTTAAAGGATTCCCTTGCTATTGGAACATTACTATTTTCTACATGATTCTGTTTAATACTTCAGCAACTGCAAATGCTATTATATTAAGCATACTTTCTGTTTTGATTTTTGTACCGGTTAAATATGTATATCCTTCTCGGCTGGATTATCTAACTGATTCACATACATTAAAGATACTGATGCATTGTTGCTCTATTATTTATGGTATTAGTTCAATTTGTCTACTGATTAATTACCCAGAAACGAATAATGTCTGGCTTTCCTTATCAATGGCATATGTGGGCATGTATCTATATTTAAGTTTTTACAGGACTTATTACCCAATGATTCGAGCAAAAATTGCTGCAAATAAAGAATAATCTTTCTTTTTTATTTTGTAGCCCATGGACTTTGATTTTTTTATGATTAAAATAGCACGCCAATTTTACTTATTGAGGTAATTATGTCACGGTTTAATCGTATTCATACATCCATTGTGTGCTCCGCACTTTTAATCAGCAGTGCACATGCATTAAACTCATTCCCACGAGGATGTGAAGTTACAGGTTTTGCATACAGCCAAAACTATCTAATATTAAATGATACTGGTAAACAAGCTTATTATTTAATACAAAATCATTCAGATTCGCGTATTGAATTAGAACATCAAGCGTCTGAAGAAGCATTCATGAGTCCGCCATTGCATGCAACCTTGGATTCAATGAACTGGGGAGCTTTTGCTTCTGACATTAAGAATTTAAATTTCCGTTGCTATAAACATATTGGAGAAGGTACCTCTCCAGTAGATTGCCGTGATGTTTTAGATGTATGCCAATATCCACGTGCTCGCTTCGCATTAAGTAACATGGGTAATTATTGGGTTAGCTTCAACAAATCACAAAGTGGAATAATTCAAGAATCAGTAGCTAAAGGAATTTATCTCAAATGGTGATCTGTGCTTAATATTTATGAAAATAAATATATAGTCTTAGGAATCATAGGGGCTCTCATTGTGCTATACGGAACAACACAATGGCCCCCACAACCATATTACATTATCGGTGCTACAGCATTATTAGCAGTGGCAATCCATTACCGTCTTCTTTATTATGTAGCTCTTGAACTTATTCTCATCGCAGGCCATACAGCTATTATCTTGGGCCATGGTCCTTATATTCAAATAGCCTTACCTATTCTTTTATGTTTACAACTGTTAATTTTTTATCTGATATTGAATAAAGACAAAAGCCTTATTTTATTTTTGGGGATCTGCGGCATTGCATTGCTTTCTTTAGGTTTTGCCGATGATAATCAATGGTTATTTTTTACTGGTGGTGCTTTCATTGCTCTTTATTCTTATTACAGTGGATACAAAGGCCAGTATCCAGCCTATATCTGGGCAATTCTCAACACTATTTTTTCATTTTTATCGTTTTATAAACTGTTTATTTTATAAGATATAAATTGCTCACAAAAACTTACCAAAGACCTTCTATACTCTAATTGCTTTATATGAAAAATAGGCTTTAATTACAGGAATGGGGCAAAAGCGACATAGACTACTCTAAATAGTCCTTAATTTAATCATATCGACCTAAATCAAAAAAATTATCTCTAAATAAATCGCGCATATTTTCACCTGTTAAACGACCAATAAACCATATTATATAAGGCGTCAATTATTTATATCTCGTGCTTAAACTAATCGCATAAAATGTAATTAATTAATCGAGCGTGCTTCTTGCAAAACTAATCGTATAACACTCATTCTACGCTTAGTTTGCTATCAACCCATCGTATAATTAGTCCTACTGTGGTAGATTATCTCTTCAAAATCTAATCGTATAATTATTAATGACTAAAAATACCTATATTGAAAACTATATCTCCTATCAAAAATCGACTGATAAATCGCCTGCCACCTTGACAAGTTATCGAAGCGATTTAATCCAATTTGCCATTTGGTTTGAATCAATCAATGGTGTAGAAATGAAACTGCTTAACATTACGCCCACCGATGCGCGCCAGTACAAACAGTATTTGATAGATGAAGGTCTCAGGCCTCCAACGATTAACCGCCGATTATTATCGCTAAAATATTTTTTGGAGTGGGGATGGGATACGAAAAAAATAAAATTCCGATTTCCCTTGCCAAAGACTAAAGGCAACATTAGACAACAAGACAATGAATTCTGATCAAAAATTAATTAGATAGATGATTTTTTGAATAAAGAAAATTCCATGTATGGAAATATGACCCCTGCTGAGCTTCTAACTATTCAACGGTCTTCTATAGGAATAAAATTTTTGGAAAATGTACTTCATGTATTAACACTGGGCTGTTACTCACGAATCACTAAAGGAACATTTGTGTTTTGGAAAACTCATGGAGAATTAACTGTTGATGCCATTCAAGAGATTAGTCATAGCGTAAAGATTAACACTGACGAATACTAGACAATGATAGTGAAGTAAGGTCACAGCGGACTTTTTCATATGTTCTGACCTTACTTTCAGCATAAAATTATTTTTTTAACATTTGCTGCTGTAACTGACTAATTTGTTGTTGAAAATTGGCCTGTAACGTTTTTGATTGAGTTTGAAGTTGTGTATTTAAATCCTGTATCTGTTTTTGCACTCGATCATTTAATTGCTTCATTTGCGTTTGAAATTCAGCATTAAGTTTATCGAATTGCTGCTGCTGATTCGTTCTTGTGTTATTAATTTGCGTTTGCAGAGTTGTATAAACTTGTTGAATTTGCTGCGCTGTATCACCATGCAACTGCACTGCATCCGCAAAAGAAAATGTATGATAAAAACATAAGATTGTTAAAAGAATTTTTTTGTTCATTTGATTTAAAAGTTAATGAATTTTAATTACTTTATATTAACTTATGTTTAAATTCAATATTTATATACTTAATAAACTATTAAAATTCTTAACATATAATAGTATTGCTGTGCTGTCCTCGCGAAAGAGCACGCCTATGGAAAAGACAGAGCTCTAACTCAATCTTAAAAAGAAAACCCGTATTAGAAACCTAATACGGGTTCAAATCATATAAGCGACTATAACTTATTTAGCCGGAACAATCTCAACTTGAAGATTAGCAATAATATCACTATGAACATGGACTTCAATAACAAAGTTACCAATTGAGTGTAAAGAGCCTTCTGGCATAACGATTTCACGTTTGCTAACGTCAACCCCTTTCTCAATCAATGCATCTTTAATTTCATTGATACCAACAGAACCGTACAGTTTCCCTTCGTCACTTGCCATTGCACTAATCACTAAAGTAATGTCGTTTAACTTGGCAGCACGTTGTTCTGCTGTGGCGAAAGATTGTTGTGCTTTCTTTTCAAGTTCGGCACGATGCTCTTCAAACATCTCAATATTTGGAGGTGTCGCGAACACAGCTTTATTTTGTGGAATCAAGTAATTACGACCATAGCCTGCTTTAACAATTACTTTATCACCCAGATTTCCTAAGTTTCTCACTTTTTCTAATAAGATCACTTCCATCTTATATAACCCCTTAAATTAACTCTCTCACCCGTTCTGGGAGATACGCTCTAAAATTAAATAAACTGTCTGCTGCCCCTAAAATGATGTAGGCAAATAATATAAAAGTCGGTTTTAATAAGATGAGTAAAAATAATAAAATAAATACTCTAACCTGACTTTTACGCGCACAAATAAAATAAGCCAAACCAAATCCTGATGCTAAGAAATAGCTTAGCACTATAGGAAGAATATTTATGGTTAGAGGCATTTCATAATAACTACCTAAGGAAGCTCCTATAAGTACTAATACGGAAAGCCTGCCGCAACGGAATGCTAAAAGTTCATTTTTAAACCCACCTGACACAAACAACTTCGCTTGGATTGAACGGGCAAACATTAAGGAAATTGTTCCAGAAACAATTGCACTTAATATCTGGATTCCAAAAAACAATTGTGCCAAATTAACCGAACCTATGCTATCCATGCCACTATCAACAAATTCCTGATATTGTATCAACACTGATTTGAATTGCTCAAACTGAGCGAGAATAAATTCAGGGGCAAATTGCTGAATCAATAAACATCCTATCAAGGCTTGTATAAAAAAAACACCTAAAGCAAACTGCCATCTTTCTGTTTTTCGCAAAACTAGCGCTGCGAAATAACAAGGAAAATAGGCGATTGCAGTATTTATTAATGCACCGGATATTGGTAGTAACATCATTAACGGCACAGAATGAATCACGAGCGCTGGCAACAAAACGTCAAAACCTGAACGAGCACCTTTTCTTAAAGTAACCAAACTCATCAAAGCCACAGAAAGCCATGATGCAAATGGTAAAATAGAAAAGAGGACAGCATAAATGATTGCTCGCTGTTTATTCTCAAGCAAAACTTTACAATGTCTTGTTATAAAGTCACCCGTACGCATCATTTACTAACCGTGGCTATCACAATAAGGCAATAAACCTAAAAATCGAGCATGCTTAATTGCCTTAGCTAATGCTCTTTGGAAACTTGCTGGCGTACCAGTAATACGGCTAGGTACAATTTTTCCAGATTCAGAAATATAATTTTTTAAAAAGTTTACGTCTTTGTAATCAATCTCAGCGCTACCTTCAGCATTAAAGTTGCGCATTTTTTTTCTACGAAAATAAGCGGACATTTATACACTCCTATTAGGCTGTTCTGACTTCTTTTTCTTTCTTCATTAACACTGATTCAGTTGTAATCGCGTGCTTTTTCAGAGTAATTAAATTTCTTAAAATTGCATCATTATATTTAAATGCATTTTTAATTTCTTCAAGCGCTTCAAGAGAGGACTCAATATTCATCAGAATATAGTGAGCTTTATGCACATCATTCATTGAATAAGCCAACTGACGACGGCCTATGTCTTCTTTACGGTGAATTTTACCGTTATGCTTGGTAATGATCCCTTCATAGCGCTCAACCATTGCTGGCACTTGCTCGCTTTGATCAGGGTGCACAAGAAACATAATTTCATAATGTCTCATAGTTTCTCCTTATGGATTAAGCCTTCCGCTGTATAATGAAAGTCGGTAAGGCAAGGTTTAAAAAAAGCTGCTAATTGTAACTCTTTTAACCTCTCATGACAATGATAAAACGTAATTATTTCTGTCGACAGTATGATTCAACTAAAATTAATTTTTTTTTATCAAATTCATGCAAATTATTAGTGACAAGCGTCTATAAATTAAGGTAACGTTCGCCAATATCTTTGATATTCAAAGCGTTTATAATAAAAAGAAAGAGGGTTTTAGATGGATATTGTTTCACTTCACTTTGAAGAACCTTTAATGATTAACATAGATAATACTATTGTTAAAATTTTAGCATTCAAAACGCAAGAGCACGGAAACATAAAATTTGGCGTAGAAGCTCCTAGATCAATAAACGTGCATCGTGAAGAAATTTTTCATGCAATTAAGCAAAAACAATTATTAGAAACAACTGAATAACTTCTTAATAATAAATGCGCTCACTACCATCCCGATATATTATATTACTTTCCGGATTGATTTTATTCTTTTCACTATTTATTTTTTTTATAAATTGCATGATGTATCATTATCGAGGAAATAACTATTTCCCCGATAATGTGCCTTTACTAGCACTCATTTTGGTTTTGTTTTATCTAGGGTTAACGTTAATCTTTGCGAAACACAGTAAACCTTGTCTTATAGGTCGAGAGTTACTGTACTTTTTTTGCATTATGTCCGTGATTGCCTTCGCAACCAATGCAATACAATTAACTCCTTTTACTCCAATTGACAAGCAAATTACTTGGCTTGAAAAAATGGTGCATATTGATATGGACCGTATCGTTCGTTGGACCAATCTATACCCCCGATTTAAAAATTTTTTGGGTATTATTTATGATAATTTAACTTATCAAATGAGCATTATTCCTTTGTTGGTTATACTGACCTGTCGTTTCCATTTGCTACGCGAGTATTATTTTCTTTTGCTGTGTACGACTTTAATAGGTTTTTCCTTTTATTATTTCTTTCCAACAACAGCTCCTGCCAGTATGTCTAATGGCGCATACTTTTCCACAGCTCAAATAGCTACCGGTTTAAAATTTCAACAAATTCACCATCATATTATACCAACCACTAATGATGGTGGGCTAATTGCTTTACCTTCTTTTCATGTGATTTGGGCGATGCTCTGTGTTTATTTAATTAGAGAATGGAAAATTGCTTGTGTTCTTTTAGCAATACTCAATCTTTTTTTAATCGCTTCGTGTGTTTTACTAGGCTGGCACTATCCTACGGATCTTATCGGTAGTGCAATTGTATTAATAATTAGCTTTTATCTGTTGCAAAAATGCAAAAATAACTTGGGTTAATAACATGCTAACCCAAGTTATCCTCGATACTCAAAAATTACAAACTTTCATCTACTTTAAAACGTTCACCATACTTCAATTCCATGGCTTTAAATAATTTTTCCAGATTATTCTTGCCAAGATCTTTAGCATAGTTCATTGGCCCTCCGCGAAATGGAGCAAACCCAGTAGCGAAAATCATACCTGCATCAAGCAAGTCTGAATCAGCAACAACGCTCTCACGTAAACAAGCAGCAGACTCATTCACCATTCTAAGAATTAGGCGATCGGCAATATGTTGATCCTTAACGGTTATAGGGCTTTTCTTAATTGGCTTGCCATTTTTATATTGATAAAAACCTTCCCCAGTTTTACGGCCCAACTTACCTGCTTTAACCATATCACGTAGTTTTTGTGGTACGGTACCACCAAAGTGAGTGGTTAAGTTTTCTGCTACGGCCAAACACACATCCATCCCCACTGTATCAGCAAGCTCAACAGGCCCCATAAACATACCAAACTCTAAAGCAGATTCATCAATGGTTTCTGCGCTATAACCTTCATCAAGTAATTGCACACACTCCATTAAATAAGGCATTAATACTCTATTCACTAAGAACCCTGGGCTTGATTTTACTGGCAATGGCAATTTGCCAATTTGGTTTACAAATGCACATGATGCTTGCGTCATTTTGTTTGCCGTCTTAGCACTACTCACGATTTCAACTAAATCCATTTTTGCTACTGGATTAAAAAAGTGAATACCAACAAGACGCGTGGGATCACTCATCACACTGCTCATTTCATCCAATGGAATACTGGAGGTATTAGTAGCGATGATGGCATCTTTTTTCGCTTTGCTTTCTATACTTTTCATAATTTCTTGCTTCACAGCAAGATTTTCAAAAACTGCCTCAATAATCACATCTGCCTTCGCAATTCCATTTCCCTCTGGATCAGGAATCAAATTATCCATAGCAGCTTGAATTAAACGTGGCTTACGTAATTTTTTCTTGTACAATGCATAAGCGCGTCCAATCGCAGGGGCAATTCGCTCATAGGATTGATCTTGCAAAGTCACACGCAAACCACGCAATGCACACCAAGCAGCAATATCCCCGCCCATAACACCTGCACCAATTACATGTACCTGAGTTGCTTTAAAGTCACTCTCTTTTGCAAAAGATTTCAAACGCTCACGCAGCTCAAAAGCACGAATCAAATTTCGTGAAGTGCTTCCTAGAGTCACTAAATGCTCTACGGAATCAATTTCTTTTAAATAGGCACGATCCCCTATGCCACCTTCTTTTTCCCATAAATCAACGATGGCATAAGGAGCAGGATAGTGTTCTTTGCGCACACGCTTAGCAATATTCTTACGCATTAATGCAGCAAGTGGTTTTCGCAACCAAGCCGAATTGGTAAGGCCTTGTATAAATGAAGGCGTATGAGGTGATGGTTTGTTTTTAATAAAATAGACTGCTGCACGTTTTAATTGACGAACAGGCACTACATCATCAACCATACCTAATGCTTTAGCTTTTGTAGCAACAAGACCACTACCGGTTAACATGACTTGTGATAAAGCATTAAAACCACCAATTAATTGAGGCAAACGCACAGTTCCACCCCAACCTGGGTGAATACCTAACAATACTTCAGGTAATCCAATACGTGTATCTTTCTCATCAGAAGCAATACGATAGGTGCAAGATAGAGCTAACTCAAAGCCACCACCTAAGCAAAAACCATCAATCATCGCCACGGTTGGAATACCTAATGTCTGCAAACGTGCATACACCGCTTGTCCTTTACGTAGAAAATCTACTGCTTGTACAGGTGTTTCAAATTTAGAAAATAAACTAACATCCGCTCCAGCGATAAAACCTTTAGCTTTTACAGAATAAATGACGAGGCCAATAGCATTTTTGTCTTGAGCAATTTCATGAAGAAAGCTATTGAGCTCATCTAAAATTTCTTCATTTATGCTATTAACACTGGTATCTTTGCGATCAAGACCTAACCATAAAATATTATCGTGATCTCTTTTTAAATTCCAATTTTTGTAATTACTCATGTCCTTTTACCTCAGTCACACGTTCTAAATACATCGCTCCCCCTTGCCCCCCACCAATGCAAATAGAGGCCATTCCTCGCGACTCATTTCTTTGCTCTAGTGATTTCAACACATGAAGGACTATACGCGCCCCGCTTGAGCCAACAGGGTGCCCTATTGCGATAGCGCCACCGTCACGATTTAATTTATCTATTGCCGGCGCACCTAACGCTTTATCGAGCCCAAATTGGGTTTTACAATACTCATCATCATTCCATGCCGCAAGACAACCAAGCACTTGTGCTGCAAATGCCTCATTGATTTCCCAACAATCAAAATCATTAGGTTGTAAACCATGGCGCTGCATGATGGGAGTTGCGGCATGCACTGGCCCAAGTCCCATTTGAGAAGGGTCAAGCGCGGCCCATTGTGAATCGACAATACGGCCTATTATTTTCAAACCATATTTCTTAATGGCTTCGGCACTTGCTAACAATAATAAACAGGCACCGTCAGTCACTTGCGAACTATTTCCAGCAGTTACCATACCGTATTTTTTATCAAAATAGGGTTTTAATTTGGCTAGTTTTTCTAAAGTTGAATCAGGGCGCATACCATCATCTTGTGCATGAATATGGCCTTTACTATCAATGATAGGAGTTACTTCTGACATGCTATTTTCTGCGTACGCTTTTGCCAATCTTAAATGGCTTTGTAATGCAAACTCATCCATTTGCTGGCGAGTAATATTGAAACGATAAGCAATTTTTTCGGCAGTTTGTCCCATATTCAAACCAACAATAGGATCGGTTAGACCACGAAGCAAGGCAATGACAGGCACCAGATATGTAGGACGAAATTTAGTCATGAGAGCGAATTTTTGGCCAACGCTCTTTGCACCATACCAATTAGCTAACCAGGAAACCATTTTTTCATTAAATAATAAGGGAGCATGGCTCATTGCTTCAGTGCCTCCAGCAAGAATCAGGTCACTACGACCACTGCTGATTTCTAAAGCAGCGTTGTCTATGGCCTGCATCCCTGAAGCACAATTACGCATTACCGTAAATGCAGGAACTTCATCGCCACACCCTAGACGTAAAGCCACCACACGTGCGATATTTGCCTCATCAGGACCAGGCATTGCACTGCCAATAATTACTCCATCTAAATCCGAAGGTGAAATCGGTTGGCGATTTAATAAAGCCATTCCTGCAGCAACTGCCAAATCAGATCCACTAAAAGGGCCTAATCCTTTGGCTTTAAGATATGGAGTACGGTTTCCATCAACAACATATACATCCCGACCACTTAAATTCGATTTCTGCTTCATTGAGCCTCCTTTATAATTATTTTTGAGAATGACAATGGCTTGATTTTAATAGTGTTTAAGAGTAGCAGCAAACGTAATAATATGGAAACTATTAAATTTTTGTAAAACTAAGAATAACAAAATAGAGTATTCACATGCATGTGATATTCCAAGACTATGCCCCTGCAGCGCTTGCAAAAGATAGTCTTTCTGCACTATATTTATATACCTAAGTAATTCAAATTTTTGTTGTTATGTCCATGGTTGAGGAAGATCAAAAAGCAATGACCCACCACGTCAAGCTATCCCGAAAATTAATCGCCGCACGAAATGATAAGCAAGCCGCTTTTCTTGATGCAATTGATAAACATGATATCATTTTTGCTGTAGGCCCAGCAGGAACAGGAAAAACCTATCTTGCGGTTTCTAAAGCAATTCAATGCTTTGAAAAAGGTGAAGTACAACGGCTCATTTTTGTAAGACCTGCTGTGGAAGCAGGAGAAAAACTTGGATTTCTACCTGGGGATTTAGTTGAAAAAGTATTGCCCTATTTAAGGCCTATTTATGATGCTTTGTATGAAATGATTGGTTTTAAAGAAACACAAAAATTAATTCAAAGTGACATTATTGAAGTATTGCCTTTGGCATTTATGCGCGGCCGTACTTTAAATGAATCATTTATCATTCTTGATGAAGCGCAAAATACTACAATGATGCAAATGAAAATGTTTTTAACACGCATGGGTTTTGGTTCAAAAACCGTGATCACCGGTGATATGACCCAAGTTGACCTTCCGCGGGGTATTGATTCAGGGTTAGCCAATGCAGTAGGATTATTTAAAAACATACCCGAGATCAGTATTCATAAATTTACTAGTCGTGAAGTAGTAAGACATCCACTAGTATCAAAAATAGTTGACTGTTATGAGCATGAACCATTTGGGAAAAAGAAATACTTATGACTTATTATATTGATATTCAAAATGCAACTAACTCACCTCTTGCTATACAAGAAGAGGAAATTACTCGTTTAGCTTCTTTAGCTTTACGCAATCATCAACAAGATGCTGAACTCACTGTACGCTTTGTTGATACTGAAGAAATCACTCATTTAAATCGCACTTACAGAAAACAGGATAAACCAACGAATGTATTGGCCTTTCCTAGCGAGCTTCCAGAGGAAATAGAACTTGAATGCCCCTTTTTAGGTGATGTTGTTATTTGTCCTGAAGTCGTGGTTACAGAAAGCCAGGAGTTAAATAAGGCTTTGAACGCGCATTGGTCCTTAATATTAATCCATGGAATTCTCCATTTATTAGGGTATGATCATATTAAAGATGAAGATGCTGTTGTAATGCAGGCAGTAGAAATCAAATTGTTATCTGAATTAGGTTATGCTAATCCGTATGACGCAGAGGGTAATCAACTTGGGTAAAGAGGAAGAAAATAGTTCGTGGCTTGCTAAATTAAAGTACTTTCTACAAGGTGAGCCACAAAATCAAGAAGAACTGGTTAGTTTATTAAGAGATGCACAAATACGCTCCCTTATTAACTCAGAAACATTAGCCATGATTGAAGGAGCTATTCTTTTCTCAAAGATGCGCGTTCGTGACATTATGTTACCTAAAAACCAAATGGTTTGTATTAAAGAAAATGAGCATCTAAGCGATATTATAAAAACAGTCACTCAGACAGGACATTCACGATTTCCTGTACTTGATGAACATGGTGAAGAAGTGATTGGCATCTTACATGCCAAAGATTTACTACGTTATCAAACTAATAATACAGATGATTTATTAGATATCTGCCGCCAAGTAACTTTTGTGCCTGAAAGCAGGCGGCTTGATAGCTTACTTAGCGAGTTTCGTAGCAATAAGAACCATATGGCCATTGTGGTTGATGAATATGGCGAAGTTTCAGGATTTGTTACTATTGAAGACATCATTGAGCAAATTATTGGCGATATTGAAGATGAATTTGATATTGACGAAGATGCCTATATTAAAGCTCATGAGAATGGACATTATATTGTAAAAGCTCATACTCCTATTGATGAATTTAATGAACAACTCCATACTAATTTTAGTGATGAAACTTATGATACTATTGGTGGCATTGTGATGAATAGCTTTGGTCATTTACCCACCCGTGGGGAAAGCATCACTATAGGCTCTTTAGAATTTAAAATTATTAATGCAGATGCACGTAGAATTAAACTGATGGAATGCATAGAAAAAAAATAACTGGGTGAGTCAACAGACCCTAATTATATTGGCTCGGAATAGTAAAAATATAAACAGTCTTTAAAAGCAAGGCATATATATGACTGGCAATATTCTAGTAATTGATGATGATACCGAACTTACTGACTTATTAGCTCAATATTTGGAAGCTGAAAGCTTTCAAGTAGTTTGTGTGCATGATGGTGAAAATGGTGTAAAAAAAGCATTAAATCAACCTTTTGATGCCATTATCCTTGACGTAATGTTGCCCAAATTAAATGGTTTTGAGGTATTAAAAGCCATTAGGGAGCATTTAGAAACACCTGTTTTAATGTTAACTGCTCGTGGTGACGACATTGATCGTATTGTGGGTTTGGAAATTGGCGCTGATGATTACTTGCCTAAACCTTGTAATCCACGCGAATTAGTTGCACGTCTGCGCGCGATTTTACGCCGAACCCAAAAAATTCCTGCTGTAAAACCCATTATTGAACGACACAATATCATCGTTGATTGCTCCAAACGTCATGTCACCATGAATGGTAATTATTTAGAACTTACCAATGCCGAATTCAACATCCTAGAAATGTTAATTAAATCCCCAGGGCAGGCATTTTCAAAAGAAGAATTAACAGAATATGCTCTAGGTAGAAAATATACCGCTTACGACCGCAGTATTGACGTCCACATCAGTAATCTAAGAAATAAACTGGGAGATAACCCTCATGGAGAACCTATTGTCAAAACCGTAAGAGGCTTTGGGTATCTGTTTAATGCGTAGTTTATACTGGAAAATTTTTCTCTCTTTTTGGCTAGCAACGATACTGATTATCTTTACCACTGCGTGGGTTATTAGCCATGTTGCTCAAAAAACTTCTCTTCCTGCCCAGGAACAATTATTTATGGATAGCTATGCCAATGCAGCAGTTGCTACTTTTGAATCTGGAGAACATACAGCATTGCTGAAATGGCTCAATAAAATTGGCATTTCCAGACATATGACCATGTACTTATTATCCAGTACCGGTGAGATTATTGGTACAGAGGCCCCTCCTGATAATGTTAAGAAAGTAGCTGAAAATTTGTTAAAAGATCAATTAAGTGAAGGGATTCTAAAGTCTGGAAAACTTATCGTCAGTCATGAAATTCTTTCAACTTCAGGCAAATTTTATCGACTAGCAGCTGTAAGTGAAAAACCATTATCCCATTTTGTTGGCATCCCTTGGGCCGGTCTAGCAATACGCCTCATTTTTGCAGTATTTATTAGTGGTTTAATTTGTTATTTGCTCTCCTTATATCTTACTCGCCCTCTACGCTCACTACGTATGGCAGCAAAATCAATTGCTACAGGTAATCTCAATACTCGTGTAGGGCAATTACGAGGCCATCGTAAGGATGAGATAGCTGAGTTAAGCGATGAGTTTGACCGCATGGCTGAGCAATTAGAAGCGATAATCAATTCTAAAGAGCGTTTATTACAAGATATTTCCCATGAATTACGTTCACCACTTGCACGCCTACAAATTGCCATTGAGTTAGGTAGAAATAAAACAAAAAATGGAGCTAAAACCGAATTTGAGCGCATGGAACTCGAATGTTCTCGTTTAAATTACCTCATCAGTGAAATTTTAGATTTTGCTCGTTTGGATAAATCAACTACTGATTTACATCTTAGTTTTACAGACATGCCAACACTACTTCATGAGGTCATTAAGGATGCAAATTATGAGTCTGGTAATACAACACGGGTAAAGGCAAGCACCATAGAACCTTGCCAATTATTAATTGATCAACGCTTAATATACCGAGCAATTGAAAATATAGTCCGAAATGCCCTCCATTATTCACCCATTTCAGAACAAGTACTGGTTTCATTGTATTATGATGCAACAAAAGAATATGTGTTCATTGATATTAATGATAAAGGGCCAGGTGTCCCTAAAGAGCAATTAGAAAAAATCTTTAATCCCTTTTACCGCGTAGATACTTCACGAGAAAAGAAAACAGGCGGTTATGGTCTAGGTCTGGCAATAGCCTTTCGTGCAGTTCAGCTTCATTTAGGGGAGATTATCGCGCAAAATAATAAAGATAGGGGTTTATTAGTACGGATTATCCTGAAAAATACCATAAATCATAAAAATAACAATGAAGTTAATATAAAAACAAATAAAGTATATTAAGAATACTGGATATATCTGTATAATTAAGATACAATATTTCTTAAAATAGTTTTAATGGTAAAATATTTTTATATGATTAGCGAAAATTATTTTGATCGAGCGAGCGGTGTTTTCTTTGCCGCCGGTTTTACTCTGTCAAAGCTAAAATATCTTCCTTTTGCTGCCTTATCTGCCACATTTGGATTTATCCCGAATGGCCTATATTTAGCAGGTTATACTTTTTGGTTTCTCTCAAATTACTTCAAACCAGGTCATGAAAAACTAAAAGATCATTGGTATGGCTTTGCAAAAATCAAAGAACAATTTCTTCTTTCATCATTCCTTGGTTTTATCGCTACTGCATTAAGCATCGCAGCAGTTTTTGAACCGCTCATATTTATTCCTGCAATCTGTTTTTTTGTTATAGGGAATGCATTTTGGACTATTGGTGAATACCATAAATTAAATAATCCTCCCTTTAATGACGAGAACTTTTCCTATGCCCGTCAAAAATCTTACTACTTGTACTCATTAGGTATGACCGGCATCAGCTTAGTTACCGCAATGACAGCAATATTTACGATTGCATTTCCTCCAGCCACATTATCTATTACTGTTTTTTCACTCTTATGTTGTGGAGGAATAGGTTTATATGCCTGCGAAAAATGGCTCAACGCAACTTTTGGTGATCATAAACCAAGCAGCGGTCCTAGCAGCCATGGAATTATGAGTAAAAAATTAGGGGTATACATTGCTAATGAACCTACACATATGCTTGAGCCACAGCATAATAATGGATTATTTAAAGAACCTATCTGCACAAAATCTGCGATTCCTACAATAAATAGCGAGTCATCATCACGTATCAGCACCTCAAGTGATTCTGACTTATCTCATCGAATATAATAGTAATAACAAGGATTCTAGTTTACAATCCATCTCTTTTTATAGTAACTAGCGAAGAGATTTAAATGGATTCAATAATCGCGAATATGATTCCTAAAGCACATAGTCTATTGGCTAATTCATATGCACCCTACTCTAGGTTTAATGTCGCTTGCTGTATTGAGTCAGAAGCAGGTAATTTTTACACCGGTGTCAATATCGAAAATAGTTCTTATGGGTTAACAGTATGTGCAGAAACCTCTGCTATTTCAGCAATGGTTACTGCCGGCGAATGTCGTATCAAAAATATAGTCATATTAGCGGGAACAAATAAACTATGCTCACCATGCGGCGCCTGCAGACAAAGAATACATGAGTTCGCGATCTCTGGAACAATGGTGCATTTGTGCAATAAAGATTCCATCTTACACAGCCTTTCGATTAAAGAGCTGTTGCCGCTAGCCTTTGATTTTGACGTTAAACCCTAACCAGGATAATTTGTATGACGAATACTACAATAAGGCAGAGTGCTCCCCATTTAGCTGCAAACTACATAAAAAAACTACATCCTTCTTTTAATCCAGCAGTAGGTATTGTTTTAGGTTCTGGATTAGGTCAATTTGCTGACGAATTACAAGATTCTGTACATATTAGCTACGAAAACTTGCCAGGATTTCCTAAAGTTACTGTGCAAGGACATGGTGGTAATTTAATATTAGGCTACTTAAATAATATAGGTGTTGTTTGTTTGCAAGGCAGAGCGCATACCTATGAAGGCTTAGAAAATTATGAAACCGTAAAAACCTATGTTAGAACCTTAAAATTATTGGGATGTACTCAATTTATTGCTACCAATGCGTCTGGTTCATTAAGGGAAGATATAGGGCCTGGTGAATTAATGTTAATCTCAGATCATATTAACTTACAACCGAGTAATCCATTGATTGGACCTAATGACGATGAATTTGGCCCAAGATTTTATCCTATCGATAATGCTTACAATAAAACAATGCGTCAGCGACTACTGCATATCGCGGATAAAAACGCAATAAAACTAACTGAAGGTATATATATTTCTGTGTTAGGTCCTCATTATGAAACTGCTGCAGAAATCAAAGCATTTAAAATCTGGGGAGCGGATGCTGTAGGAATGTCTACTGTTCCTGAGGTTTTAGTAGCAAACCACTGTGGTCTGCAGGTTGCAGTAATTGCCATGATTACTAATTATGCAACCGGTTTAACTAAAACCGCACACAGCCATGATTCAGTAGTTACTACCGCAGAAAATGCCGCGCAAAAATTAAATCGCATTCTTAAAGAATACATTACAGGATTAAAGTGAGTACTAGCTCCTCTTTGCATCGAGTATTAGAAACACTGCTTAACAGTGAACCAATGCCCATGGTTACTGCTGAGCAGTTGATACAGTGCATCGATCTAACTTTGTTGGATGAACAAGCAACAGAAAAAGAGTTAAAACAATTAAAGCAGGATGCCAACCATAATCAAGTAGCTGCAATTTGTGTCTACACTCAGCAACTTGTTGAGTTTCACGATTTAAAAGATATCCAATTAGCTACGGTAATTAATTTTCCTCATGGAAATGAAGATCTCACCGCATCATTAACGGCCATAGAGCAAGCTCTGTTGCTTAAAGCAACAGAGCTCGATTATGTACTTCCCTATTCCCTTTATCTTGCAGGAAATCAACAAAAAGCCTTAAATCACTGCCAAATGATAAGTGAATTATGTAAACAACATCATGTGACATTAAAAATTATTTTAGAAACTGGCGTATTTACACAAATAGAAACAATTTATGAAGTCAGTACACAATTAATCGAGCTAGGTTGTGATTTCTTAAAAACCTCAACAGGTAAAATTCCTCAAGGTGCTTCTTTAAATGCTGCTTTTGCCATTTTAAGTGCGATTAATGATACTCAAAACATCTGTGGCCTTAAAGTATCAGGAGGCATAAGAACTCCAAAACAAGCATTGCAATATGCCCGATTGGCAGAATTAATAACTCAAAAAACAATTGATAAACATTGGTTTCGTATTGGTGCAAGCAGTTTGTTGCAAGGATTATTAAACAAAAACAAATTCTCTAATGCGCTTTACAGCTAAAATCGTATAAAAGCTCTTGCATAGTCTTATTTTATTGTTATCGAAGATAAATTCTAATTCAGTTTCATTTTTTATGGCCATTTTTAATCCTTTTAAACACTATTTAGATTAAATATTGCCATTTATGCTCAATTTTTATACTTTCCCATTATATTTTCATACCTCTTCTGTTTCAGTCGATAGTTCATGGGATAAATCTAAACTCCTAGCCCTTTCATCTGTATAGTAATCGGTAGATCCATAGGTGAATTTATTTCTCTTCCCTCTTTGCCTCCATGGCTAAAGTGCCAATACTCTTCATCATAAGTATGAAAACCAAATTTTACCATGGCTTCTGACAAAATCTTTCGATTTTCATGGGCTTCTTTTCCGATCATCTCAGGTGTTGCTGTTACGTGAGAATTCACATCCATATAATCATAACAAGATCCCATGGGTACTTTTTTACCTGTTTTACAATCAATTAAGACAAGATCAACCGTGTTACCATAGCAATGACCTGAATCTTCAGCAACATAGCCAAGTTCAAAAAATTTACTTTTTTCAACATTAGGATAATGTTTTGCTTTTCGCTGTAATTCATAGTCATTTTTTGGTTCTTGTGTAGACCAAAACATAAAGTGCTTAACCGCACGTTTGGGTCTATAAGCATCGTAAATCAATAAGCCATAACCGTATGTTTCCAGTAGATAGTTTTGTACTTTACATAAACTTTTTGCCGATATAGGACTCATCATAGCAAAATCAATAGCCTGTGGATCATAACCATCGATAACTTCGCCAACAAAATTTTTACATGTTGCATATTTTAATTTTGCTTTTATAGGTTGCTTACACAATTTTGCGCTCAAAGCGATAACATCTTTTAACATCATCATTCTCCACATAAAATCTAAAGTTTAATAACTATTAGTTGTACCTTAATGCTTTGGTTAATATATGTTTTGGAACTAAGGATAGAACAGAACCTTATTGTATAAAATATGAACATTCATTATAATTGCACATATTATTTGAAATTTTCGCAGGCGTTAATTCAAAATAACGACGAATTATTTGAACATTATACTTTATAAAGTGAGCAAAGATGAAAACAATAAATAACTATTTCATTATTCTTTTAATACTTTTAATTATCCCTTTAATGAGTAAATCTGAAACAGTAAATGATATTACCCAATTAAATCCCATAATAGTAAATCAAATTGCTATTCCTCAATCTATAGAAGAAATAAGTCAATTAATTGCCAATCATAATGGTCCTATATCGATTGGAGGTGGCCAATATAGTCAAGGGGGTCAAATTGCCACCGAGAATTGTCTTTTTCTTGATATGCGAAAATTAAATAAAATTATTAAATTAGATAAGCAAAAAAAACAAATTACTGTAGAGGCTGGTATAACATGGAGAAAAATTCAAGAAGCCATTGATTCACAAGGACTTTCTCTTAAAATAATGCAATCTTTTTCTAATTTTACTGTCGGCGGATCTCTTAGTGTTAATGCTCATGGTCGGTATGTCAATGAAGGGGCCATCATTCGTTCCGTTGAATCTATAAAAATAGTCCTGGCTGATGGCACTATTATAGAAGCCAATCCCACCCAAAACTCCGATGTATTTTTTGGTGCAATCGGCGGGTATGGTGGGTTAGGCGTAATTGTTGAGGCTACCTTAAATTTAGATATTAATACTCCTGTAATTCGCTTTGCTGACAAGATGAATATCAACACTTATAAGGACTATTTTTTTCAACATATCCGCTATTCAAAAGATGCTATCTTCCATAACGCAGATTTATATCCACCTGATTATCAACACGTTACTGCAGTCACTTGGAGCAAAACTGACAAATTGGTTACTATCCATGAACGATTAGCTCCGCAAAATAGACCTACTTTATATCAAGAATATCTTTTAAATTGGATTGCCTCTAGCCAGAGTGGAAAATACTTCAGACAATACATTTATGACTGGTATAAAAATTTAGGTGAAGTGATTGAGTGGCGTAATTACGAAGCGAGTTATGATGTGAATAGTATAGAACCAACTTCACGTAAGAAATCAACCTATGTGCTACAAGAATATTTTATACCCATTGAAAATTTTGATTCATTCGTTAACACAATGAGAAGCATTCTAAAGAAGAATCAAGTCAATGTAATAAATATTTCCATTCGTCATGCCTTACCTGATCCTGACTCCTATTTAGGATGGGCGAGGACAGAAGTGTTTTCTTTTGTAATCTACTACAAACAAGGTGTCACTGAGATCGATAAGCAAAAAGTCAAAATGTGGACTAGTCAGCTCATCGATGCGGCTCTAGATGAAAGGGGAACTTACTATCTTCCCTATCAGATTTTAGCATCTAACAAACAATTTCTAACTGCTTATCCACGAGCAGGAGAGTTTTTTAAATTGAAAAATCAGATTGATCCTACTTACAAATTTAGAAACAAGTTTTTTGACTTGTATTTTGAGGCATTCTTAAAAAATTAAATATAGAAAGACCCTAATCTCTATGCTCTTTATTTTTTATAAACTCATTAAGTGATAAATCATTAAGGGTATGCCTAATGTACTCTAACTTCTGTCTTGCTTCGGTCTGAGTAAAAAAACCTTCAGCTTTGCCCGTAGTATAGTAGCTATAAGCTAATTTTGGCAGTAAGGCCAAAAGCCCTACACCGGTTAATGCGATTAAAATATTAGGCACTACTTTTTTGTCTTGGCTATGATACTCTGCGTCATATTTATCTAAGCGGGCATTTAAATTGTCTTTAAAATATACTAAAGCACCGGAAAAAGCAGGCAATGTAAGTTTAGTTGAGTTTGTATCACGAATAAATAATTGCAGTTCTTCATCTAATTCTTGAGATAAATGACTCATAGCCAATACTTCATGATGTGACAGCTTACTATCCTTTTTATATTTATCTTTTTCTGATGCTAACTCCTGACTATATTTTTTTATTGCCGCAACAGCCTGTTTTAACTTTTTTATTTGCTTATTTTGATTTAAATCAGTCAATGGCAACCATTCTTGCGAACCAAAAGAAGCAAACTGCAGAGGAAAATCAGCTTCAGGATTCTTAATTGCAATGTACTTTCCCCCTACTTTAGGCCATAACCATCGAAGATCTGTATTATTTTGATCCTCATGATATTCATAAAGTTCTATAGGGCACACCGAAATAATATCTGATGTTTGAAATACACATCCTTTGGCCAAACAAAAATAAGGAGCAGTCCTGCCCTCATCTTCTGAATAAATATCACGTTCGCAATAGCGCTCGTTGGAAAGCTGATGAGGTAAAATAGAGACCTCTGCAATTACTGCAAATTGCAATTGCACATGTAACTCATAGATACGCTCTGCTTCAGCTACAGTAATTCCTACTAATAGAGGAGATAGTTTACTTTTATTAGTGAGTACTTGTGCCAATCGTTCATAATTAAAAACCTCTTGAAAATTAACAGCATCTGTTAAACGCTCCATTTTAAGCACTGTGTCGACAATCTCTTCAGAATTTTTACCTTCCTCAAGAAAGACAGGAATATAAATTACATTAATCTCCTCACCTAAAGAAATTTCTTCAGGCTTAGGAAAATCCAGTAAGAAATGATTGTTAATAAAAAAATAGTGAAGTTTTTCTGGGCCATTCACTTTTTTCCAGGCAATTTTTAAATCTTCAAGGTAAATTTTATTATCCACAGAGGGAGTATCGGCAATTGCAGCAGAAAAAGATTGCACCTTGCTTAAGTATGCTCGTTCTACTTCTGCAAAGTTATCTGTTCGAACAATATTTAGAAGGCCATAAATATCGTTAGTCATAAGCACAGTACACCATAACAGCCATTCATAATCAAATTATAGACAATAAATATGCGGAGAACTTCTTGTCCTGGCCATGGAAAAAAGCTTAGAATGAATTGACTTTAAGTAATGCACCCCTATTGGATATGAATCTATGAGCCAGTCCTCAAAACTATCTTTACTCACAAATAATCGCAATTTCAGATTACTCTACATGGGGCAATTTATTTCTTTTGTTGGCACTATGATTAGCAGTGTTGCTTTACCTTATCAAATCTATCAACTGACACAATCAACCTTCATGGTGGGCTTGCTCAGTTTGGTACAATTATTACCACTACTCATTACTGCTTTGATTGGTGGCGTTTTTGCGGATCGTTATAACCGTCGTTTATTATTAATTATTAGTGAATTATTATTAACTTGCGGTTGCGCCTTGCTCGCCTTTAACGCATCTCATCATAATGCATCACTCACACTGATTTTTATAACCTCAGCAGCTATGTCGGCAATTACAGGCTTACACCGCCCTGCCTATGACAGCATTACGCAGCAAATAGTCAATGCACAAGATTATAAAAGCGTTGGTGCTCTTGTTTCATTCAAGTACAGTTTTTGCATGATCATTGCCCCTGCTTTAGCGGGAATCTTGATTGCCCATTTTGGTGTGATGATTACCTTTATCGTCGATTTAGGAACCTTTTTTCTTTCATTAATCACCCTAATGATCATAGAGCATATTCCAAAACCAAAGGCACATGAGCATCCATCTATTCTTGACTCACTCAAACAAGGAGTGAATTTTGCATTCAGTCGTCAGGAGTTAATCGGCAGCTATTTAGTGGATTTTTTTGCCATGATCTTTGCAATGCCCAATGCTTTATTTCCAGCTATAGCCCATTCACTAGGAGGAGCAAAAACTTTAGGATTGCTTTATGCAGCACCTGCTGTTGGTTCTCTTTTTATTTCTTGCTTTAGCGAATGGACGAGCAACATTACTCATGATGGTAGAGCAATTGCTGTGGCTGCTGCTTTATGGGGTGCTGCAGTGGTAGGTTTTGGCTTGTCCAGCTCGTTATGGTTACTCTTGTTTTTCTTGGCACTTGCAGGTGCATTTGATGCAATTAGTGGAATATTCCGTGTTACCTTATGGAATAATACCATTCCAATTGAACTACGTGGCCGCTTAGCAGGAATTGAAATGATTAGTTATTTAAGTGGCCCCAAATTAGGTGATACAAGGGCAGGATTTATAGCAGCGCATTTCGGTATTGGTTCAGCATTAATTTCAGGTGGAACCTTGTGTATTCTTGGGGTTACTATTTGTTGTTTGGCACTGCCGAAGTTTTGGAATTATCAATCAAAACTTCAGTAGTCCGGCAGGAATGAAGTAGATCATAGCGTTCATCATAAGCTTTATTTGAGACATCAAATAAAGATAAAACTGTTGAAAACAAATAATCATGCGAAATCGTATTATTTTGCTTTTCCTGCAAACAACGCTTTTGTAATTTCAACTGCTGCGACAAACCAGAAGACACCCAAAAGATCATTGGAATCTTTTTTTGTTCATCCGGAGCTATAAAATAAGGTAAACCATGTAAAAACAGGCCATGCTCTCCCAACGACTCACCATGATCAGAAAGATAGATTAAAGCTGTATCATGTGTACGGATCGTACTCAATTCATCAATAGCACGACCAAGGATACTGTCTGTGTATAAAAGAGCATTATCATAAGTATTCACAATCGTATCTTGCGAGCAGCTTGCCAAATCTGCCGTATCACAAGTAGGCTGCCAACGTTTAAATTGTTCTGGATAACGTTCATAATATGCAGGGCCATGATTGCCTAACATATGTAAAACAATGAGTTGATCACCCGATTTTGCCTCAATCTTTTCCTTTAAATGATTAATCAAAACCTCATCAAAACACTGATTATCTTTACATTGATTTTTACGGTTTAAGCGCTCATGAGGAAGGCCATAACAAATCCCTTTACATCCTGATTGATTATCTAGCCATAATACCGAAATCTTCGCGCGATTCAACAGATGCAAAAGCGTTTCCGTTTGATTAATTTTTTGCTCGTTATAATCATGAAAACCGTAAGATGAAAACATACAGGGTAGTGAAATCGCCGTAGCCGTACCGCAACTACTCACATCTTTAAAATTAATGAGTTGGTGCTTTGCCAATTCAGGTGTGGTTTGACGACTGTAGCCATTTAGTCCCCAGTCTACAGCCCGCACCGTTTCGCCAATGACTAAAACAATCGCTCTCGGTTTGCTATTTACTGGACGCAAATCTTGATATACCTTTCCCAACATCGTTTTATGATACAAGGTTCTATCATAATGATTTTTCCAAAGAGATTTGATTGAAGAAGAAAAAATATTTAAAGGTGTAATCAGATAAACGATTTCTTTGTGCTCTCGTTGTCTTGGCGCCAAATCATTGAAAACAGCCCAGACACCAGTGAAAAACAAAACTAATGATAAAAAGATAGCACTTAATCGCCCCGACCAATATGAAGTCAAACTACGTTTATAAATGCGCATATTCCATATGAACCAGGCAGGAATTAACCCTAAAAAGAAAAAATAAGGAAAAATACGCCATTGAAGTAGTTCCTTGCTCTCATGATAATCAGTACTAAATACATTGGTCATCATTGTAGAGTCAATATAGATGTGAAACACATTGATGAAATACACCGCAATTGAGGTAATCAAAAATAAGCAAATCATCACACCTCTAAATGTCCAACGATTAATAACCAGCAATAACAAAAACCATTGCATGCCAGTAAGTACCATTCCTGTGCATAAAATAACTAACCAAGAATGCAGGGTCATAAGTTCTCGTCCCTGCAAAAGCTCAGCCCAAAATGCAGTATTGCATGTCATAGTCAAGAAAAGACTGCTTAAAAATGTAATGACCTCACTAGACCAGTAGGTGGTGCGAAAAAACCTAAATACAATCATTCTCCTCAAATTTTGCGCATAGTTTACAATTTTTTTAAAGATATGACGACAATTTTTTCTCGTAAGCCACCAGAAAAAAAGGAGTTTAAATTTTACTGGCATTAATTCAGGTTGGATATTTAAACCACACTGGCATCACTTTATTGAGATATGCCATAAACTTCCATAAGCCAACCTGATCTTCAACATTACCAAATGGATCTGTTTTTTGTTCTGGATAAGCAATACCTAAACCAAATAATCCAGGACCAATGATACCTACATGTGGATTATGGTGAGTATCTTCATAATCACCAATAACGATGTTGTTCCGCTTTTGAAAACCAACGGCATAGATTACTTGATCACACTCCGGTAAGAAACGAGCGATATTCGGCTCTGAAGTATTATAGCGCATCAGATTATTAGGCAATACACCATCAATATATTCGTGCGCCCAAGCAGCAGTTTGTCCTTTTAAACCTGTATTATCAAAAAGAATCCAATCACCCATCTCAATTGCATAACGGCAAGGAGAGCGATAAAAATTAATTACTTTTTTAACTCCTAGCTCCACTAAATAACGCACAATGATAATGGCAGAGTGTGAAGAACCAAAAACTCCATAGGTATAATTATGATTAATTACTTCAGAAAGTTTTTCCTTATCGATAGCAATTTCAAAAGGAATCACATTTTGACCAGGATAATTCAGCGATGAAGGCAAGGCACCAGTAGCTAAAATAACATTTTTTGCAGGAAAATGTTTATCTTCAGCAATTAAGATCCAGTGGCGATCGGATAAAAACATATGTGTAACGCTGCTTTTCACCACGCAAACTTTTTGCTGCAATTGCTCAGAAACCCACTGTAATGGCTCAACAATATAACTCAAAGTACAAGTTTCGTATGCGGGTAAATGATTAAGTGCAAAATCCTTGGGTGCGTCTTTATAGTTGAATGCATGTACTGCCATTAAAAAATCACTAAATAATTTGACCTTGGTATTACTTGATACATTGCCCCATAAACGTCCTAAGTCGCCAACACCAAAATAAGGGTCAATCCATAAAATATGCTTTGGAAGAATACCTGCATCTAATAATTTTCCCACTGCGGCAATACCTGCTGGACCAGCTCCGACTACTGCCCATTCATAATTATTCTTATTCATAAGTACTCAATCATCTAGGTTACGGTTTGCACGGTTATGACAAGACGGAGCATATAACCACCATAATACCAAATTCCTTGCTTCTAAAATATAACTCATCGAAAAAGATCATTTTTACTCTTTATTCATCTATAATAAATAGAAATTCACTTCTGTAAATTTAGCATTTAGGCTGTCTTTAAATGCAGCATCTTATCAAATACTGTTGATCAACCATCAGTTATGCTAACATCTCTTCACCAATAATTTAGGATTTACACATGGCCGTCACTATAAAAACACCTGAAGAAATAGAAAAAATGCGTGTTGCTGGTAAACTTGCTGGAGAGGTTCTAGAAATGATAGAGCCGTATGTGCAAGAAGGTGTCAGTACTGAAAAGCTAGATACCATTTGTCATGATTATATCGTCAATGTACAAAAAGCTATTCCTGCCCCCTTAAACTATAATGGTTTCCCTAAATCGATCTGTACGTCAGTAAATCACGTTGTCTGCCATGGTATTCCAGGTAAAAAAACATTGAAAAATGGGGATATTATCAATATTGACATCACCGTCATTAAAGATAGCTATCATGGGGATACCAGTAAAATGTTTATGATTGGCACGCCTACAGTCAAGGGTAAACATGTAGTGCAAGTTGCTCATGATTGTTTATTCATTGGTATTGACATGGTAAAACCTGGCGTACAATTAGGTGATATTGGATATGCCATTGCGCAGCATGCAGAAAAAAATCGCTGCTCTGTGGTTCGTGATTATTGCGGTCATGGCATTGGTCGTGTGTTCCATGAAGATCCACAAGTACTGCATTATGGGGTTCCTGGCACTGGCATGAAATTAGAGCCAGGCATGACGTTCACTATTGAACCGATGGTCAATATCGGCAAATACCATACGCGATTGTTACCTGATCAGTGGACAGTAGTTACTAAAGATCATAGCCTCTCTGCACAATGGGAACATACTTTATTAGTTACTGATAACGGTGTAGAAATTTTGACTCTACGCGATGAAGAACGATAACCAATTCACCAAAGGGATGATAAAGCAGTTTAAAGAAAAACTGCGGCAAGAATTTGATCAAAAAACCAACATTAGTCACATCATACATCAGCTTGTGGCCTTTATTGATGAGCAAGTCATTAAACTCTTCATGAAAAACAAGCTGGACCAAGGAGATAATTTTTGTCTTATTGCCTTGGGAAGTTATGGACGACGCGAACTTCTACTTTATTCAGATATTGATTTATTACTCCTTCACACTCAAAATATCTCACAAGAAAAATTACAAAGTGCACAAACGTTTATTCAGGATTGTTGGGACATTGGCTTGGAAATTAGCCATCAAATCACTACAGTGTCTTCTTGTGCCACCCTCGCCAGTCAAAATGTGTCGGTAATTTCCAGCATTATGGACATGCATCTACTTTGTGGTCGTAGCGCCCTGATGGAAGAATTACACTATCAAACGTACCCTCTACACATGTGGACCAGTAAAGATTATTTTATCGCCAAATTACAAGAGCAAAAAAAGCGCGATATAAAATACGGTGAGACAGCATATAATCTTGAACCTAATGTCAAATACGGCCAAGGGGGCTTACGTGATTTACAAATTTTGCTCAGTATTGGCAAACGTCACTTTGGCATCAAAAAACTGGCTGATGGTATTAATTATGGCTTTATTACTGATAAAGAATACGAAAAACTCATGCATTGTCAAAATTTTCTCTGGCGGGTACGCTTTGCTCTACATTGTTTAGCAGAAAAAGCAGAAGAGCGACTTTCTTTTGCCTACCAAATCAAACTCGCTCAATTTTTTGGTTATCAAGATAAACCATACTCATTAGCCATTGAACAATTCATGAAAGATTATTTTAAGATAATTAAAAGTAATCGTGAACTTAATGAAATGTTACTCCAATGGTTTGATGAAACCATTGCACAATCTCCCAAACAACAAATTGTGCGTTTAGATAATGAATTTCAATTATCCAATGCCTATATTGAAGTGCGAAATACGCGGGTATTTCGCCAACATCCACAAGCCTTGATTAAATTATTTTTATGGATTGCCAGACGCTCTGATATTGAAGGAGTACGTGCCAATACTATCCGTCTGATTAGAGAATCTCTCTACCTCATCAATAAACGTTTTAAAAACGCTTGTGAAACAACAACATTGTTTATGGAATTACTAAAAACCCAACAAAGCCCTTACGAAGCCTTACAATACATGAACCGTTACGGGGTCTTGGCGCATTATATTGAATGCTTTGCTCAAGTCACAGGTCAAATGCAATATGATCTATTTCATGTATTTACTGTGGACCAGCATACTTTATTTGTTATCCGTAATATAGCACGCTTCCAGCAAGAGCCATTCTCACAACAATTTCTTTTATGCGCACAAATCATGCATACATTGAAAAAACCAGAAATTCTCTATCTAAGTGCCTTATTTCATGATATTGCCAAAGGTCGTGGCGGAGATCATTCTGAATTAGGAGCTATTGAAGCAGAACATTTTGCCCATGACCATCATTTAGATAAAGAAGAGACTGATTTACTCATTTGGCTGGTACGGCATCATTTACTCATGTCGCAAACCGCACAGCGGCAAGACATTTATGATCCCAACACCATAAAAAATTTCTGTCAACTTTTACCTGCTCCTCACTATTTGGATTATCTGTATTTGCTTACGGTAGCAGATATTTGCGGCACCAATCCACATTTATGGAATGCCTGGAAAGATTCTCTGCTCAAAGAGTTATATCGTGCCACTAAGCATGTATTGCATAAAGAACAGGAGTTAATGGATGAAAAAGCCTTAATCGAAAACAAGAAAGATGATGCTTTGTTGATTTTAAAAGCAGAACCGATTGCTGCTGCTACCATTAAAGCACTTTGGGATCAATTTAAAGATCGCTATTTTCTGCATGAATCCCCAGAAGTAATTGCCAGACATACTAAAGCTATTATTAACTGTACACAATTTCCATTAATCATGATTATGCCGCATCATAGCCAAGGAGGAACAGAAATATTCATCTACATGCCCCATCAAGACACGCGCTTTATGATCACCACAGCCGTGTTAAATAATCATCATGTAACCATTCAAGAAGCAATGATTCTTACGAGCAATAATCAGTTTGATTTGGACACTTACATTATTTTGAATGAGCAAAACCAAGCATTTTTTGATCAAAAACGCTCCACGGACATTCAGCATGCACTGATAAAACATCTGACGCAAAAAACCATCCCTGAAATTTCACAAAAACGCCGCTCACGAGCTTTAGCTCATTTTAATGTACTCACACAAATCAACTATCAGGACGACTTGCTTAATAACCAGACTCGTTTATTTTTAATCACTAGTGACCGTCCAGGATTATTAGCCACAATTAGCAGAGTATTTTTGAGTTTAAATATTCATTTGCATAATGCCAAAATCGTTACTGCGGGTGAACGTGCTGAAGATATGTTTTATATTACTAATTCACAAAATAAAATGCTTAGTAATGAAGAAAAAGAATTATTACGCCAGAAATTAATTCAGCAACTCTCTTAATAAATTGCTCTACACAGGTTACATTTTTTATCATGTACAGAGCAGAAAGCCACTGCAATCTATTAGAAATTAGAACGAGGCCCGTGATTATAAATTGGCTCATCAATTTTCTTTACCCACTCATTCATTTCTTTTAAAAGTTTTATTGGATAAATATCAAGAAGTTCCACGTGCGTAATATCATATTTATTTCGCGTAATTAAGAGACTAATTAAATTCATTGCCTCTACCTCAAGACTATAACCACCACGATATCTCCATGTTGCTATTTGAGTAGAATTGTCAATAACAATAAGTTTATTTTCCATTAAAGTATTTACCTGACTTTCAGTTAAGTAAGGGACTAAAGCGGTTAATGCCTTTAAATAGGCAAGATGAACTTCAGCATCAAACGAAGTTGGAATATCAGATACCATTTTAAAAACTTTTTCACGTTCTGAAGTATCTAAATAAGGTTCCAGTAAACACAAAATTTCAGTGACTCTTTTATAATTAAAAGAATCTACAACACATAACTCTATATGATTTTTAAAAAGACTTTGATTTTGCTCCGGCATAAAATAAGGAATAAATTTTTTTAATATATAAAGAAAATCGGAATTAGAAATCATATTTACGTGTTCTGTTAAATAAGCAAAAATCTTGTTGTAAGTGATATTAATTTCTTGTGAATTAAATTTAGGTAAAAAACTGCCAATGCAATATAAAGCCATTCGAAAGGTGACCGGATCTTTGTCGAACCTATCCAAAAAATATTCAACATCGATATCAACTGGAGTATCAAAATTCCATAACAACAATAATACATCCTGAACTTCCAAAGAATCGGTTATAGAATCAGTTAACTTATCATCCACTAATCTTTTGTTTTTTTTAAAGAAATTGACTATAAATTCTGAAAAATTCAGTTGGCAAATAATGTGAAGCTGTGTCCAAAGTTTAGAAATTTCAGAAAGTTCATCTATACGAAAAGTCATCTTGGGTAACATAGACTTAATTTTATCTAGAGTTTTCTTTGCTCGTTCAGGTTCAATATATGGCAGAAGAAGCTGTAGTCTAGGAACGTAACGGAGCAAACTTTGTTTTTCTAAATTTAAATGATGACTGTTGTAATAAACATCTCTTATAGTTTTAGTTTCAGGTTCTGCAGATAATTTTAAAAGAACATCATAATATTCAAGAGCGAGACTAGAAGGACTACCAAGTTCTTCCATTAAATGCTCATAGATTATAGATTTTTGAGCGTCACTAAGCTTACTGAGATCATTTCCAGCTAATAAGCTTAATTTTAGATATTTCTTATTACGAAGGAATGCTTGGTCTTGAATACTTTGAATTTTAGATTGAGGTAAGCCTGCAATTGCAATTTTAATATGCTCATAATGATCTAATTCTTCAAAGTCAATTTCATTTCGCTCTAATTGAATAGAGCTCTGTGCTGCTAAAAAATAAATTCCATTAATTCTATCTGATATATCCAATGTAGGATTATTTATCCATTCTCGAGGGGGGTTAATAAGTTTTTTTGGAGTATTGTGTCGTATTATTTTTGCAATTAATTGTGCTTGATAGAAGACCGCTTCCTTTGATGAGCGTGAAAATAAAGTTCTAATAGCCCGTTGATTAAATTCCTTATTAACATAGCTAATTTTCATTAATGCATCATTACTTAAATAGGAAAATCCTGTCTCTGGAAAAAAAGTCATGTTTACCTCAAAGCGTGTCTTCTTAAAAACCACTACGTCGTCGTTCTTTAAAAAAATCAGATAACAAATGAGCACATTCGGCTTGCATCATGCCCTCATCAATTTGGATCTTATGATTTAAAGGATAACCTTGTAATAAATTATATACTGAGCCCGCTGCTCCAGTTTTAAAATCCCGAGTAGCAAAAACTAGGCGTTGTATACGTGCGTGAACAATGAGTCCAGCACACATAGGGCACGGTTCAAGAGTAGCATACAGTGTGGTATCTAACAAACGGTGATTTTTTAATGATTGTGCCGCCTGTCTAATGACACGTACTTCAGCATGCTCTGAAGGATCTTGGTTCTTCTCTATGGCATTTCTGGCACTGGCTAATAATTGATTGTCCTTACTTACAAGCACAGCGCCAACAGGCACCTCTCCTTCGCTTTGCGCGAAAAGAGCCTGTTCGTACGCTTTTTGCATCCAATAGTGATCATTCATTATTCCCACTCAATAGTTGCAGGTGGTTTTCCCGATATATCATAAGTCACACGTGAAACGCCTTTCACTTCGTTGATAATACGATTAGACACTAATCCCAAAAATTCCCAAGGTAAATGTGACCAATGCGCCGTCATAAAATCAATAGTTTCAACTGCACGTAAACAAATTACATATTCATATTTACGGCCATCGCCCATGACCCCCACACTTTTAACAGGTAAAAATACGGCAAAAGCCTGACTTATTTTATGATAAATTCCAGCCTTATGTAATTCTTCAATAAAAATAGCATCGGCTTTACGTAAAATATCGGCATATTCTTTTTTAACTTCCGCTAAAATACGCACTCCTAAACCCGGGCCAGGAAATGGATGACGGTAAACCATGTCATGAGGTAAGCCCAATTCAAGGCCAATCTTACGCACTTCATCCTTAAATAATTCGCGAATTGGTTCTAAAAGTTTTAACTTTAATGTTTCTGGTAATCCACCAACGTTATGATGTGATTTAATCACTACTGAAGCACCATTGGTACTGGTTGCCGCAGACTCAATAACATCAGGATAAATAGTTCCTTGTGCAAGCCAGGAAACTCCTGCAATTCTATGAGCCTCTTCATCAAATACATCAATAAAAGTACGACCAATAATTTTTCTTTTTTCTTCTGGGCAACTAATACCTGCTAATGCCTGCAAAAATTTTTCTTCTGCATTAACAGCAATGACATTAAGTCCCATATGCTGCGCAAACATATTCATTACTTCGTCTGCTTCATTAAGACGCAATAAACCTGTGTCCACAAAGACACAAACTAATTGCTCACCAATAGCTTTATGCAATAAAGCAGCCACTACTGAAGAGTCAACACCACCAGATAAGCCAAGCAAGACCTTTTCCTGACCAACTTGTTTCCTAATAGTATGCATTGCCTCATCAATGATGAGCTCAGAAGTCCAATCAGTTGCTGCGTTACAAATATCAACCACAAAACGTTGTAAAATACGTTGACCTTGTAAGGTATGCGTTACCTCGGGGTGAAATTGCAAGCCATACATATGACGACGTTCATCGGCCATACCGGCAATTGGAGCATTTTGAGTTTCACAAATTACGCTAAAACCAGGAGGTAATTGCGTTACTTTATCACCATGACTCATCCATACATCCAGTAAGGCTTCACCATTGGCAGTAGTACGATCTTCAATTTGCATCAAGAGTTGGCTATGTTCATGCAATTTTAATTCCGCATAACCAAATTCACGCACAGCAGAAGATTGAACTTCCCCTCCCAATTGTACTGCCATAGTTTGCATACCATAGCAAATACCCAATACAGGTATACCTATAGAAAAAATCCATTCTGGTGCACGTGGATCCGCATGATGCGTGACTGTTGCAGGACCACCCGATAAAATCACACCACAAGGCTGTAATTGGATGAATTGTACTTTATCAATATCATGAGGATGAATTTCACAATACACTCCTAACTCTCGCACCCGCCGTGCAATTAATTGCGTGTATTGCGAACCAAAATCAAGAATAAGTACAGGATGTTGTTTTAAATCATTCATTAATTGTCTACCTGATAATTCGGAGCTTGTTTGGTAATGCTGACGTCATGAACATGTGACTCACGCATTCCCGCATTAGTAACGTGTACGAATTCAGTTTTGGTATGTAATTGTTCGATGGTTTCGCATCCCGTATATCCCATACACGAACGCAAACCGCCAAGAATCTGGTGAATAATGTTTTGTACTAAACCTTTATAAGGCACGCGTCCTTCAATGCCTTCAGGAACCAATTTTTCAGAGCCTTGTGAAACATCCTGAAAATAGCGATCACTTGAACCCTGAGCTGAAGCCATAGCACCTATAGAGCCCATACCACGATAATTCTTATAAGTAGTACCTTGATATAATTCAATTTCACCAGGGGACTCTTCCGTTCCAGCAAACATACTACCTAACATGACGGTATCAGCTCCAGCAGCCAAAGCTTTACACACATCTCCTGAAAAACGAATTCCACCATCTGCAATGAGTGGGATTTTACCTTTTAATGCGTGAGCTACATTAGCAATTGCGCTAATTTGTGGTACTCCTACTCCGGTAACAATCCGAGTGGTGCAAATCGACCCAGGACCAATACCTACTTTAACCGCATCGGCTCCTGCCTTGTATAAATCAAGCGCGGCAGTAGCAGTTGCAATATTCCCACCAATTACTTGCACCTCGGAAAAATGTTTTTTAATCCATTTTACCCGATCAATTACTCCTTGTGAGTGACCATGCGCAGTATCAACAACAATTACATCAACTCCTGCATCGACTAATGCAGAAATACGTTCATCAGTCCCCTCACCTACACCTACTGCAGCTCCAACACGTAGTTGTTCCGCATCGTCTTTACATGCGTATGGATTTTCTTTAGCTTTTTGAATGTCTTTAACCGTGATCAAACCACGTAACTCAAACAATTTATTAACCACCAATAATTTTTCAATACGATGCTTATGCAACAAACTACGAATTTCTTCACGGCTTGCCCCTTCCATTACGGTGACTAAACGCTCTTTAGGCGTCATTACTTGGGCAACAGGCAAGGATAAATTAGTTTCAAAACGAATATCGCGACTGGTAACAATACCTACAAGGTTTGTCCCCTCAACCACAGGAACCCCCGAAAAATTATGATTTTTCATCACATCCAGTAATTCTTTCACAGTAATATCAGGAGTTACCGTTACTGGATCTTTAACCATACCACTCTCAAATTTCTTCACCTTACGCACTGCATCTGCTTGCGCGGAAATGGTCATGTTTTTATGAATAATACCGATACCACCTTCTTGCGCCAACGCAATGGCTAAACGTGCTTCAGTCACCGTATCCATTGCTGCAGAGACTAAAGGCATATTCAAATTAATTGTTCTTGTTAATTTAGTTTTTAAGGACACATCTTTAGGAAGAATTAAAGAATGTGCAGGAACAAGAAGAACATCATCAAACGTTAATGATTGCTGCACAATATTTAGAGGCATTTTAATCTCATTAAAGTAGTTAAATTAACCAAATAGTATACCACAAACGCTATGTAAGTATAAGTTATTTAAATGGAGGATTTGTAAAAAATAAGAGGGCTTGGTAAATTTCGACTTTTTCAACCACTGAAGGTAAGAAAATAATCAGGATGTTACTAGCACCCATAGTTGAAATTTTCTTTAACATTAATGATTTCTATAAGATCTGTTCAAATACAAAGAGCTCTTGCTAACGAAATTGCAAGCATATACTATACTCAAAATGATTTGCTATTCCACTGCGGCAGGAGTTTGTTTAGTGATAGCTCAAACAAACGAATCATTCATCGATTTATCCCCACGAGATTCCCACTCAGCTTGCGGTGTGGGATTATTGGTTCATTTTTCCCCAAAAGGCGGCTTTATCTCCTCACACTCCCTGGTTGAAGAAGGGCTTAAAATTTTAGCTGGATTGAGTTATCGCGCAGGATATAACCTTGCAACGCAAGAAAGTGACGGTTCAGGAATTCGTTTATATGGATTGCCCACGCAATTTTTTAATAAATTACTAAAGCGTAGAGAGTTTATTGGTAACGAATTACCTTCCCATTTAATTCTTAAAGAAAAACATTATGCTCTAGGGCAATTTTTCATGCCTAAAGAATCTGAACAACAAGCAAAAGTACTTATAGAGTCTTGTGCGCAAATACTAGGATTAAAAATCATTGCCTGGCGTTCCTTGGAAAAGGCAATGAACTGTTCTGTTTTATCCGCAAGCGCTCAAGCAAAAAAACCTGCCATTTGGCAAGCAATTATTTTGACGGCAACAACTAAACCCAAACTGCTTCAAGAATCCAAACTCATCGAATTAAGTCAAAACATCTATAATCAAGAGCATAAAGAACAAACTTCTCTACAAATAGTAAGCTTAAGCAGTGAAAAAATTGTTTATAAAGGAATGATTCCTGCCCCTTTATTTAGTGAAGTATATCAAGACTTACAAGATCATGATTTTTGTGCCTACGCTTGTGACCATCATACCCGTTTTGCTACTAATACCAGTTGTCAATGGTCCAATGCCCAACCTTGTCCTTATTTTATTTCCCATAATGGTGAATTGAACTCAGCCTTAAGTAATGCACACCAGATGGCTCATGAATTACATGCCTATGGTTCTAACGGTATTTATCCGAATAATAAACTTTCAGACTCCATGCAATTTGATATCGATGTAGCAAATCAAATAATGCTTAAACAAATTCCTTTAGAAGAAGCAATCATTCGCCTAATGGCTCCGGATATTGAGGAATATCCTGCCGAAATCAAAGCCATGTTGCGTTATTGGTCTTTAGAGCGTACTCCTTATAATGGACCAGCATTTATGGTTGCAGGAGCTTCTGGCTATTTCATTGCCAAATTAGACAATATGGGACTTCGCCCATCTCGTTGGGCTTTAGTTGAAGATGAGCAAGGGAATAGGCACTTACACTGCGCTTCTGATGATTTTATTGATCAACAGCAAGTCATACAAAAAGGACATCTTGAACCCGGAGGGATGTTAATGCTCACACCTCAAGGGGAATTGTTACAAACCCGGGAAATTTTGCAAAGGATTGCAAAGAGATACCACCAAAACACTCCAAATTATTTCCAAGAACAATTTCAAAAAAAGATGCTGCATTTTGCCAATGAGGAGTTACGTTTGCCACTGGAAGATTACCTGCAAACACCTACAGGCCCAACATTACAGCGGATTTTATATGCCTCTGGTTGGGATTTTGAGGCAGAAGATCAGGTCGTGCGCTTTATGGCAGAAAATGGTTATGAGCGCACTGGAGCCATGGGAGATGATACTAATGTATTGTATACTTATTCCATGCCACCACATTGCTCCTATTTTTTCCATCAACTTTTTGCTCAGGTCTCTGCACCACCTTTGGATTCAATTAAAGAACGTGAACGTTTTTCCCTTAAAATCTTTATTGGCGGCAATTTACATCCAACAATTAATACACCATTTATAGAGCTTGATTCCCCAATTTTAAAAATTGCTCAACTAAAGCATCTGGAACAATGTCCGATTCATTCGCAAGTTATTGATCTTAGTTTTGATGCCACGCAATTAACACAAGCGCTACCTGGAATATTACAGCAAGTTGCCAAAGCAGTTCATCAAAAGCAAATCACCCTTTTAATATTGAGTGATAAAAATGCTGGGGCAAAACGAGCAGCACTCCCAGACTTAATCGCTGTGGCTGCTGTAAGGAAATATCTTGAAAAGCATCATCTTGATTTTAACGTTTCTATTGTCATTGATTCATACCAAATTCATGGCCCCCACCAGGCCTCTACTTTATTAGCTCTTGGTGCTAAAGCCTTATACCCACGTGGTGCTTATGCCAAGATCAAAGAACTCTTTCCTAAAGATATTGAGTTCTATTGTGAAAATTACCGTGAAGCCTTACAAAAATGCTTGTTAAAAACTATGGGTAAAATGGGTATTACTGATGTCAATAATTACATTAATAGCTCACTAGTTGGCGCTTTAGGTTTAGATTTAAGCCATACGGAACAAAAACCACATAATCATCTCTCTTTATCGAACATTTTTGCCAAAATTTATTCCCCCTTAAAAGGAATTGGTTTAGAACAAATTATGGAAGCGGCTTTAATCCGATACCAACAAGCTCATAATACCCAGCATGAATTTGCGCTCTTGCCTCGATCGGGTTATTACATGCCAGAAAAAGAAGGAATCAAACATGGATTTGGTCCGGCAATTATCAATGCGTTTACAGTGTGGATGAATGAAGAAAATGTACGCGCTACCTTATATCAAATATACCTTCTGTTGCATGCCAAAGGCTATTCGGATTTTATTACTGACCCACATGCTTATTCAGCAGAACAAGGCTTTCTTGATCCACGCTTTAAGAATGCGGAGGGCTTTTATCCTGTTGATTATTTAGCTTGTTTTAAACCTTCAGCCGCCTTTAAAAAATTATCGCAAATTGCGGAAAATTATCGCCGCGAAAATCCTACTACATTACGCGATTATTTTATAATTAAGTCAGATCGCCAGACACTCAATGACCTTTCTCAGTTACAAAGTACAGAAGAAATTCGCAATTTGCTCTATTCCGGAAGCATGAGTCAAGGAGCATTAACAGTTGCAGATCCAAAAACGCCACATCGGTTAGGAGCTCACGAAACACTGACCCGAGGGATCAATGCTGTAGGTGCTAAATCAGCTTCAGGTGAAGGGGGTGAAGCATTACAAGATCTACGTCAATCCATCAGTTCAACACGCAGCAAGCAATTTGCTTCCGGTCGCTTTGGCGTTAGTGCAGAACAAATGCTGCATGCAGAAGAAATTGAAATCAAAATTGCCCAAGGAGCAAAACCAGGTGAAGGGGGTGAATTACCTGGCAACAAAGTATCCATCCGTTTTGCCGCACAACGGGGTGGAATGCCTCACCTTGGTTTTATTAGCCCACCACCACACCATGATATTTATTCCATTGAAGATTTAGCGCAACTAATCTATGACATTAAAACAGTAAATCCCAAAGTTAAAGTCGCAGTAAAATTAGTAGCTTCCCAAGGAATAGGTGCTATTGCAGTAGGTGTTGCCAAAGCTGGTGCTGATGTCATTAATATTGCAGCAAACTCCGGTGGAACTGGAGCAGCACAACAATCCAGCATCAAACACGCGGGATTTCCTGGAGAGTTAGGATTGGCTGAAGTTGATAGAGCCTTACGGCAACTACAATTAAGAGACTTTGTGCAATTACGAGTAAGCGGTGGCTTTAAAACTGCCGAAGATATATTGATTGCAGCCATCTTGGGTGCCGATCTTTTTGAAGTAGGTAGCACGGCCATGCTCACTCTAGGATGTAAGATGCAACGTACCTGCAATCTCAGTTGCCAGCCTGGTGTAGCCACTGATGGCCATTTATTTAAAGGCGATCAAATCAATACCGAACGTTATTTTGTGAATTTAGCCGCAGCAATTCAGGAGCGTTTAATAGAACTGGGTTATCAAAACCTTCATGAATTACGAAGTCGAACTGATCTATTACACTTAATTACTCCCAAATTACGTGCTTTTTATGATTTTTCGGCAATTCTTGATCGCGGCAATTTACCCCCACTACTTACAAAACAAAAAAAAGCACAAGTTTGGCATGCTCGACAGCAGACTTTAACACGTAACAAAGAAGATGAGTTACTCAAATCAATCCAAAGCAAACTTCAACATCAAGTAAAAGACATTGATTGCGCTCCTATTCATTTATGCCCACAAGATCGCTGTTTCGGGGCACGTATTGTCGGCGCAACATTGGATTATTTGCAAAATAATCCTAACTGTAAAATCACCATCAATACCACAGGAAACGCAGGGCAAAGTTATGGCTTTGTTAATACTCTAATCCTAAAACATGTGGGTACCGTCCAAGATGGCTGTGCCAAAAGCATGACCAGTGGTGAATTGATCCTGTGCTCTGCCTCAATGCAAAGCAATACTCATACCATTGCCGGCAATGCGATTCTATACGGTGCCAGTGGAGGGAAAGCCTATATTAATGGCAGGGTCGGTCATCGGTTTGCGATTTTATTAAAAGGTGCAGAAGTAGTAGTTGAAGAAGTCGGTGACTTTGCCTTTGAGTATATGACTTCAGGTACTGCTCTGCTTTTAGGTAAAGCCGGCAGAGGATTAGGGACAGGAGCATTGGGGGGAATTATTTTTGCCTACGATCGCGATAACAGTTTAAACACTTCAACATTTGTACGCATTGTCACTTCACAAGAACGACTTCCTTATCAACAGGCCATTCAAGCTTTATTGAATGAACATAAGGAAAAAACCCACTCAACTTTAGCAGCAAAAATTAGCAAACACTTCAACCTGAATGATTTTAAAGTATTGATTCCTGTTGAAATGGATAAAATTACCCACTGGCATCAGATACTCGACATCATACAAACCTACCGCCTACGTAATGCGCTTTTAACCCGAGGGATGGAAGTGTGGTTAACACAAAAAATACTGAATACGCCATCTGCAAGCAAAACTGAGCTGCAGGAATTTTACGAATTAATAAAGGATGAAACATCGCTCATTTTTTCTCCTGAAACCAAAGAATTATTACAGAAAGTACATTCTCATTCCTCTGGTATTGAATACAGAATTCCCTTAATTGCTTTAAAACGAACACTTGAACCTAAACCGATTAATCCTATAAGGGAACGCTTAAAAGATATTTGTGGTGTGCCCGATCACCAAATTTTACATCCTTTAAGAAATATACAAGCCTATGTGCACGAACTAGCACAAAACGCCCAAGGATGTTCAGGATGCCGCTCTCAGTCGTGTGCTGGTGATGAAAAAATAAATAGTGGCTGCCCCAGTGGTAAAGGGATCAATACAATTAATAACCTTCTGAAAAAAATAGGAACTATTAATGAGGCAGATATCCTAAGTACAAGCCAATGGAATTATTTACGTCAAGCTTTTGCGGTGCAAATTCATGAGTCACCTTTTATTGCTTACACAGGTGCCGCCTGCCCAGCTCCTTGTCAAGATGCATGTACCGAAACAATTCCCAACCTCAACGCCGCTGTTGCCCAGCGTGAAGATAAACTTATTGGTGAACATGTGCACATAAAAGATATTGAATATGATCTTTATCTCATAGGACGCGCTTTAAGATGGTTTGATGGTAAAAAAAACTGGGATAAAGCTGAAATAGCTCATGTTTTTGGTGGTGATCTTCATAAGAAAGAACTTTATGAACAAGTGATGCAGCAATTTAAGCCTCCTTTTGCAATTCCTGCTCCAAAACAACGCATTAATAAAGAATTAATCATTATTGGTTCAGGCCCCGCAGGCATGCAAATGGCTTATAAAGCATTGCTAGATGGTGTGCAGGTGCGCATGTATGAACAATCCGATAAACCAGGAGGATTATTGGCAGATGGAATACCTGCACATAAATTCGATAAACAATATCTGAATGAAGATTTTCAATATTTACAGGCTATGGGATTGGAATTACATCTCAATAGCAAAGTAATCTATAATGAGCAAAATGGTGATTATCTCATAAACGCTAGCAAACAAATTATTGCCAATAGTCACAATGAACATCAATTTATTGCCTTATGTATTGGTTCAGGAAAACCTAAATTCTTCTCGGAGTCAGTTATTACTGAATTGAATGAACAAGGACGACAAAAACTAATTCAAGCGACTGATTTTCTTCGTGCAGCAAATATGATTGCGAAACTCTTGAATAAAAATCCCGCAATTAGTAATAACGATAAAGAGGCGTTAATCCAAAAACATCTGGGAATAATGGATCCGCGTAATAAAAAAATTGTGGTAGTTGGTGGTGGCGATACAGCCCAAGACGTCATCCGTTGGCTCACTCGTTATTTCAACCAAGAACAAAATCATTTAAATGAACTTAATATATTAGTAAGAGGCTATCAACACAGCCAACGCGGCATTATGGATGCCTATCCTATGCCGTCACTCGCTCCTACTGATGAGAATCTATTAAAAAAAACAGAAATTGAATTGGTGCATGGCACTGAATATTTTTTAGTAGAACCAGTAAAAATTAATACTCATCGTAATACTGACAAATTGACTTTACAGATGAAGCAATCGCGATTTAAATACGCGGAGCAGATCCTTAAAGATTCCACATTATCTTCACTTTTTGATGTATTGCCACGCGAGCATAAACCTGTAGATCCAAATCAGATCGAACTTCTTCAGATTGATGAGGTAGATCTAATCATTTGTGCTTTAGGTTTTGAAAATACAGATAAAATTCCTATAGTAAGTGCCATTGAGCGCTATCAACTAAAAAATGTTTATCGTGCGGGTGATGCTGCCGGTACAAGAATTATTGTTGCAGCACAAAATAATGCCAATAAAATTTACAGTTTGATTCGCTCTGCAATGGGCATTTCCGGTAAAAGCTCATCCACCACACAGGCTGTTCTTTATAAAGCACCTTTCAATGAATAAAACGGATAATACTTGAATTAAATATTCAATAACGTGTACACTGTTGGTTAAATATTGTGTTGAATCAACAAATGGGAAGGGTTCAGCGTTGGCTAAAATAATTGTTATTACATCTGGTAAAGGCGGAGTAGGAAAAACTACTTCTTCAGCAGCTATATCTTCAGGTCTTGCTCTTCTGGGACATAAGACGGTAGTGATTGATTTTGATATTGGGTTACGTAACCTCGATATCATTATGGGTTGTGAACGTCGTGTAGTTTACGACTTTGTCAACGTAATCAATAATGAAGCCAGTCTTAATCAAGCGTTAATTAAAGATAAACGTCTGCAGAATCTATATATTCTTCCTGCATCGCAAACACGTGATAAGGATGCCCTAACTCTTGAAGGTGTTGAACGTATTCTGAATGAACTGGCAAAAGAATTTGACTTTATCATCTGCGATTCGCCTGCAGGCATCGAAACAGGAGCATTAATGGCAATGTATTTTGCCGATCATGCTATTGTAGTTACCAATCCAGAAGTGTCTTCAGTTCGCGACTCAGACCGTATTCTTGGTATTCTTTCTAGCAAAACTAAAAGAGCTATTGAAAAATCTGCGCCAGTACAAGAACATTTATTATTAACTCGTTATGATCCTGAGCGTGTAGAGCGCGGTGATATGTTGTCAGTTAATGATGTGAAAGAAATTTTAGCGATTCCATTAATTGGTGTAATCCCGGAATCTAAATCAGTACTTAAAGCGTCTAACACAGGAGTTCCTGTGGTGCTTGATGAAACCAGCGATGCAGGTATTGCCTATCAAGACGCAATTGCCCGTTTTCTTGGAGAAGAAAGACCGATGCGCTTTATTACGAACGATCGTAAAGGATTGTTACGTCGCCTATTCGGTAAGAACAAGGAGGAAGTAACGGTATGAGTATATTTAATTACTTACGTAGAAGAACTGCGTCAGCTTCAGTTGCTAAAGAACGCTTACAGATTATTATTTCTCATGAGCGTTCTCAGCGTAACACTCCGGATTACTTGCCACAATTGCAAGAAGAAATTTTGGCAGTTATTGCCAAATATGTTCATGTAACTCGTGATCAGGTCAGCGTGAACCTGGAGCGGATGGGTGATAATTCTGTATTAGAATTGAACATCACCATGCCTGATGACATTGCCGAAGAAGCCTGATACTCGTTGAGAAAACTGTTTGCAGTTTATTCCTCACTCTTCTTTCTATTAGGCTTTTTGTATTTTCTCCTGCCATATTATAATTTCATTTTAATGCTACATTTACTTGCAAAGAATTCAATTAATTCTCATCAAAAGGAACTTGAATGAACTTTAAAACAATAAAAAATTCTTTATTAGTTATCCTATTATTTTTTTTGCTCGGCATTAATAGCACACTATATGCAGAAGATTCCTTGAAAAGGATTAAATCAATTGCTGATACAAAACAACTTGTTTCAGAAGCTCCTGCTAAAAAAGAACAAGAAGCTGGAGAAAATTGGGGAGCAATAGCTGTAGATACTGCAAGCCATAATACAGATTGTGCTTATGGCGTAGGTGGTGGTGCAAATAAAGAACAAGCAGAAAAATATGCTGAGAAATTTTGTGTTGATGCAGGTGGAGAAAAATGTAATGTCGTTATCATCTATCAACAATGTGCAGCTTATGCACTATCTAAGGAACATAAGGGTATAGGTATAGGTGAAACCAAGGCTCTAGCAGAACATAGAGCTAAGACACAATGTAAGGATCGTGATTGTTATATCGTTGTTTCAGATTGCAATGAGTAACACCTCAGTAATATTTATTTCATCGAAGACCTCTATTCACCGCATTCATTGAATAAACATGCACTAATTGTTATCATTTCGCCGGTTTAATAAACTGACGCTCTACTCCCGATAAAAAATAATATATAGGGGCTAAATAATGGTACAAATAAGCAAAATTACCGTAAGTCTGATGATCTTATCATTTCTCTCTTCAACAAACCAAGCAGCAACAGATCTATTTACTTCTGGTCGCTTTTCATACAATGGCTCCATTGGCTATTTATCAGGTAAGTCAAAAGAATTTGTCTATGACAGCTTCACCGGAGACAAAATAAGCCAGCTTAATTGGAAGATAAATGGTGAGCCAGTGATTAAAGGCGAGCTAAATTATAAAATTTTTTCCTGGCTGGACGCAAACGTGCAAGGTTGGACTATTGTGAGCACAGGCAATGTAGTGATGGATGATTATGATTGGCTTGTTCCCGGACAATATCATTGGAGTGATTGGTCACATCATGAAGACACTGACTTAAATCAAGCTAATGAATTTGACTTAAACCTTAAAGCATGGTTTCTTCAACATGACAATACAGCATTAGCAGGAATTTTCGGATATCAGCGTACACGTTTCAGCTATGTAGCAATTGGTGGTTGTTATATGTATAACAATGGTGAATCCATTGGTTGTTTCCCCAGCACTGAAAAAGGAATTGGTTATAAACAAACCTTTAGTTCACCCTATATTGGTATCGCAAGTAAATATTTTGTCAATTCATTTGAATTTAATGGGGTCTTCAAATTCAGTAATTGGGTAGATGCACGTGATGTTGATCAACATTACACAAGAGCTTTAACGTTCAAAGAAGGTGCGGATGACTTCCAATTTTATAATATGACCATAAATGCAGGTTATTATCTCAGACCGCAAATTAAACTCTTTGCTGAAGGAGCATTTAACTACTTTCCTAATAAGAAAACAGCAACAACTATTATTGATCATGATTTAAGAATAGTTGAGTATGAAGGCAATGATTCAGCGGGGTTAAATAATAGAAATATGGTTTTGGCAGTAGGAATTTCTTATACTCCGGCTAGTGTATAATAATATTTAAATAATTAAAACCTTAGCTCCAGGATTGTCTTTTACCCAATTAGCCACATACTCGATATGATTATTTTTGCCAACAGCAATGCATCCTCGCGTAGAGTTCGGCAAGTTGTTTAACCAACTAAACCAACTTGATAACTGAGTTGGCCCATGGATTCCTATATCTCTACCTGTATATCCTGCAGCTAATTGCTTTGAAGTTGGATAGAGAATTGGAATAAAGACTTTAAATTGAGTGGATTTTCTTGGATGAGCTAACCTATACAAACCAATTGGAGTTTTATTATCACCCTCTTGTTTTTTACCGACTCCTTTGTAGCCAAGAGCTACTTTAAAAGTTTTAATAACCGTGCCGTGTTTACAAATATTTAAAATTCGCTTTGCAGTGTATACATTAATTCCGTCTAATAAGGAACAAGTTGCAGTACTAGCAAATAAAGTAGAAGGAAAAAAAATAGAGATTGTTAAGTAAATTGCTTTTATTTTCATACAATTAGACAAATATTATCGTAATTAGCTAATAATTATTCCATAAAATCGTCTTTATTCATAGGATTAGCGGACTAAATCTATTTACTCCATTTCGTAGAGAGCCGCGCCTACCCTCCTATCAAATTTAGTTTATACACTAATCGAAGCACTAACAAACCTGAACTACTCATGAACATTAATCATCTCGCATAATTGTTGCCGACATAGCGTACAACCGGATACTCTGCTTATCCTCTTGGGCTAAAGCTAAAATTGAAAAATGTATTCAAATATATGAATAAGGGGCCATCAGGTTTGATGATACAGTGCTTTAAGTAACTACCGAGGTACTTTTCCCCCGCCCTTGAAAAAAATGCTCAACTAATTCAAGGGCAAGGCTATTAAATTTACTTCAAAATTTATTCTGCTAGTGATAAGGTACTTCAGACTCAGATTTTTCAATCATCGTTTCATGCTCCAGATCTGTTGCACAAGGTTTCTTTTCTTTTGTTTCCTTTACCATAATAGGGCGTCGCAATTCATCATCGTTAAAATCATCAACGCGAATAACATCTTGACGTGCTAACTCAGCTTCTTTTAACTGTTGCGCTTCATCTCTAGTCAATAAACCACAAACGAATGCTTCTTCAATTTGTTCTAGTAAAGTAAGTGACTTTAATACATCATCTTTGACTGCACGAGTTACTTTTTTCTCTAAATCTTCTACCGCACAAATCTTATAAAACGCTTCTTCAAGTCGACCCACAGGGCAAGTATCACCCGCAATCTTATAAACAAGATGTGTCAGGCGAGAGCGTGTCTCATTGGGCGCAGTCAAAATTCTTGCTACTTTATGACCCAATTGATCACTTGGTTTATCACGACGACTTCCAAAAGGCTTAAGCACTAAATATAAGAAAACGCGCGCCCAACGTTGTGGAAAATTGTGAATCACTCCTTGCATTGCCATTTCACATTCATGTAATAAAGATTGACAGCTCCATTTCACTATAGGTAAATCGGCTTTAAGCTCTCCATCATCATAAAAACGCTTCAATACAGCCGAAGCAAGATATAGAGTACTCAGCATATCTCCTAAACGTGCTGATAATTTTTCTTTACGTTTTAAATCACCGCCGATCAAGGTCATTGAAAAATCAGCAAGGAAGGCAAAATTACTACTGTATTTATGCAATAATTGATAATAATGTCTCACACTACTGTCTGGAGCTTTAGAAAGATAGCCATCAGTCCAAGCAAAAATTAAAGACTTCGTAAAATTCGCAAGGATCAACCCAGCATGAGCAAAAAATGCCTTATCAAATTCAATTAGGTCATTTTTTCTAATACTTTCCAATTCCTTAAATACATAAGGATGACAACGAATAGCGCCCTGACCAAAAATAATCAAACTACGCGTTAAAATATTTGCACCCTCTACAGTAATTGCGATTGGAATCGACTCAAAACCTCTACCCAGATAATTATTAGGGCCAAGACAAATACCTTTACCCCCATGAATATCCATGGCATCTAATGACACCTGCCTTGCACGTTCAGTAGTATGATATTTTAATATTGCCCCCGCTACTGAAGGTCTAGCGCCATAGTCAATTGCCGCCGCCGCCATTGTTAAAGCAGAATCGATAATATAAGTATTTGCAGCAATACGTGCTAAAGGCTCTTCAATTCCCTCAAACTTGCTAATGGATTGATTAAATTGTTTACGAATACGCGCATAAGCACCAGAAACCAATGCTGCAGTTTGCGCTCCTCCATTGGCACTGGAAGGTAAAGAAATCGCACGCCCGGCACTCAAGCACTCCATCAACATACGCCAACCGTAACCGGCCATTGCCGCGCCCCCGATAATATAATCTAGAGGAATAAATACGTCTTTACCTTGCGTAGGACCATTTAAGAATCCGGTGTTTAATGGAAAATGGCGACGTCCTTTGATCACACCTTTAGTATCCGTAGGAATTAAAGCACAGGTAATCCCAATATATTCTCCTTTCCCTAATAAATTCTCAGGGTCAAACATTCTGAATGCCAACCCTACTACGGTCGCAACTGGACATAAAGTAATATAACGTTTGTTCCAATTTAAACGAATACCAATAACCTCTTTACCATTAAATTGACTACGATATACAACGCCACAGTCAGGAATGGATGCAGCATCAGAACCAGCATTAGGTCCAGTTAATGCGAAGCAAGGAATTTCACGACCATCTGCCAAACGAGGTAAATAATAGTTTTTTTGTTCTTCAGTACCATACTTCAAAAGTAATTCAGCTGGTCCTAGAGAATTAGGTACAGACACAGTGGTCGCTGCAGTAATTGAACGTCCATAGATTTTTACTAAAATAGACATTTGCGCAGTTGCAGAAAATTCCAAACCACCATATTGCTTAGGAATAATCATCCCTAAGAAACGATTGTCTTTAATAAATTGCCAAACCTCAGGTGGCAAATCAGTACGATTATGGGTGATATCCCAATCATCGAGCATGGCACATAAAGTATTTACAGGGCCATCCATAAAAGCTTGCTCTTCAGCAGTCAATTTAACCGTAGGCGTATTACGTAATAAGAAAAAATCTGGAGTGCCAGTAAATAAATCACCTTCCCAACTGACAGTACCTGCTTCTAAAGCTTCACGCTCAGTAGAGGACATTGTAGGCATAGCTTTACTTACTGTTTTGAATAAATGTATTGATAAAAGCTCACGTCGTAAAGGCGTAATTGCGCCAATAATGAACATGAGTTCGATAAAGCTTAATAGAGTTTTAGTAATAAAACTTGGAGAATCAAAATAAAAAATTAACGCGCTAAAGAGCGCAAAACTAATAGCCCAAACAGAAATTGCTGCTTGTCGTGTCAACAGTATCCCTGCAGCTCCCAAAGCAAGGATTACTAAAATAAGGTGTAGCACATTATTCTCCTTAATTATATACAAACTCGGTTCTTGTAGGCTTTCTGTATCGTTATAGTACACATAAAAATGTGTAAATCTAACAGAATCATCCCTCTTACTATTTCGTATTTAGTGTTGCCAACACGTCTATAATCTGTTTTACCACAGCCTGTGGATGCTCCATTGGAAATAAATGAGTGCCACTGATTTTAAAATAGGCTATATTAAAATTTTTCTTCATATAGCGTACATCCATTTTACCAACCACATTACTTTTGTCACCATAAATTAATGCCGCTGGGATTAATAATTTACCTTCATATTTAGGAATGATATGAGGGATTGTACGATAAATTTGGTATTCAATATGTCGATCAAAACGAAGATAATAGCCATCATCCAGATGTTCTAAACCATAATTAATATAGTCATTGAGGGACTGTTCACAGAAGGTTTTAAATAAACTTCGACTTTTTAAATAAGCCATAACTTGTTCATGATTTTTCCAAAATTCGCGTCGACCGCGAGTTCTGAATGCAGGAGTTACTCTGTCAATAATTCCTAAAGCTTTTGCTAATCGCACCATACTGGATTTAAATGGCCCTAATAAAGGAGAATCCAGCATAATCACTGCCTTAAAAAGTTCGGGTTGTTCAATGGCTGCTAATAAACTAAGTGCTCCACCTAAAGAATGTCCGAGCGCAATCACCGGACTTCTGGCCTGGCGTTTAACACTAGCAATAACTTCCAGCACTAAATTATACCAATTTTCACTCACTGGAAATGCAGGATCATGACCAATTCTATCAATATAGCAGCAATCGAAATTTTTTTGCCGTAGACCATCTAACATTTGCGTGTAGCATAATGCTGGAAAACCATTCCCATGAGCGAAATGAATTAGTTCGTTCATATACGCGCAACAGAGAGGCTTTCAGCTCTAAGCCCATAAAGAGCATAGCTGTAATAGGCAATGAGTAAAAAGAATAAAATCACTCCTGAGCCTTGGAATACACGATTCAAAGTGAGTATGATGATTAATAATAAAAGCATAGGAGTGCCGGCAACGATAAGTAAACGGGCCGAGGTGGCAAAATTTATTTTAAAAGAAAAGAAAATCGTTGAAAACGTTTGCCCCATCAGCGCAAGTACAAAAAAGCAAACTATAAAGATTGAGAAGAAAATTCCCACAATAATTGGGTAAAGCATTACTTGCGAAGCATATCTCAACCCAGTAATAGAATTTTGTTCCACCAGTTGTTTACCATTAAATACATAGTTAGTATTTTTATCAAAAGGTTGAACTATTACTTTTCCTTTAGTTGCCGATGGTGTTTGCAAACCAATGTTAAAAAGTTGAGGATTAGGCACCTTAAAAGAAATTTTATCTTTATTAATTAAGATACTCAAATAAGGATTTTCATCAGAAAAATTATTCACTTTTCCAGTGGTATCAATAATGACTACCTTTTGATTTTTATCATTACTGATAACGTAGGGCATAGGTTTATCAAACACAACTTCCCCATTTTGAATATAAAATACAGGAATTTTAGATAAAGGATCAATAATTTGCTCTCTAAAGGATTGATTTAAACTCGCTGTCATCCTAAAAAAGAACGGAATGGAAAATAAAGCAATAACCAGTAAAAGATAGAGAACGCCTAAACCTTTCCAGCGTTTACCAACATCCACGTAAAGACTACGCGAAAAAAAAGAACGCCAGATTGCAGACCAATAGCCATATACAGGAGTATCAATTGGTTTTAATTGTTTATTATCATTAATCACACCATTCTCCGATACGCTTTCCATTTTGTTTATGGAATACATGTAGTTTTATTTTAGGCAATACTACATAAAGTTGTCCACTCGCTATGGGTTTCTCAGCAGAAACACGTAAACTCAAATGGTTCCCATCATGTAGTGATTTTGCTCTGATTAATTTATCAGCGCCCATATCATCTACAAACTCAACTGCGATTGCAATTGCCTGTGGATGAGTGGCTTCACAAAGTTGGACGTGCTCTGCCCTAATGGCCATAACCAGTTCAGCTTTATTATCTAAGTTCATGGTCAATGCAGGAAGTGGATAATGAACACCAAATTCTGTTCGTATCATCGCATTGGGTTTGTCAAAAATTGCGTTAACGGTATTTAAAGGATAATGCCCTGTAAATCCGGCAACAAATAAGGTAGCAGGATTTTGATACAATTCTTGTGGTGTACCTATTTGTTCTACTACTCCTTGATTCAATACTATAATCCGTTCTGCCATGGTCATTGCTTCTGTTTGATCGTGAGTCACATATAAACTTGTTATATTGAGTTGTTGATGCAAACGTCTGATTTCATGCCGCATTTCAGTTCGTAATTTGGCATCTAAATTGGATAAAGGTTCATCAAATAAAAATACCGCAGGCGACCGCACAATCGCCCTGCCCATCGCTACACGCTGCTTTTGTCCCCCAGAAAGTGCATATGGCTTTCGTTCCATATAGGGTGTTAACTGCAATAGTTTCGCAGCATCTGTAACTCGTTGTTTAATTACATCCTTTTTGAAGCGACGCATTTTTAATCCATAAGCCATATTGTCATAAACGGTCATATGCGGGTACAAAGCATAGTTTTGAAATACCATAGCCATGTCACGTTTTGCGGCAGGTAATTCATTAATGCGTTCATTGTTAATTAAGATAGAACCAGAGCTAAGATCATCAAGTCCAGCAATCAAGCGCAACAGTGTTGATTTACCACAGCCAGATGGACCAACTATTACCATAAATTCGCCTTTTTTAATGCTGACGTTTATCTTATTCAAAATGGCTGCTTGCCCAATATGTTTTGAGACATCAACCAAGCGCACTGTCGCCATATTTACTTCAATCCTCGTTCAAACCATCGTTGCATTAACATCACCACCATACACGGTGGAACTAGAGCAATCAATGCAATAGACATAATGTAATGCCATTGTGGAATTTGATCTGCAACTCCTGCAAGATAACGAATTCCCATCACCACTGTAGCCATTTTTGTTTCCGTAGTAATTACCAAAGGCCACAAATACTGGTTCCAACCATAAACAAATAAAATAACAAATAATGATGCAATTTGTGTTTTTGATAAAGGTAATAAGACATTAAAAAAGAAACGTACCGCTCCTGCTCCATCTAATTTTGCAGCATCGACTAACTCTGCGGGAATGGTTTTAAAAAACTGACGAAATAAAAAAGTTCCGGTAGCAGAAACAAATAAAGGCAGTGTTAATCCAGTGAATGAATTTAATAATCCAAAAGAAGCAACAACTTGAAATGTAGGAACAATACGCACTTCAATGGGTAACATCATCGTCGCAAAAATTAAAGCGAAGCATAGTTTTTTAAAAGAAAAATCAAAATAAACCAAAGCAAAAGCAGAACCTAAAGCAATAACAATTTTGCCACAGGCAATTGCAAGTGCCATAACTAGACTATTGCAGAGCATAGAGGTGATGGGTTCACCACCAGTTACTGATAAACCTTGACTTAATACTGTTTTTATATTGTTTAGCAACAAAGAGCCAGGAAGCAAGGGAATATGAGATTGCAACATGGTAGTGCCTTCATGACTTGCAGCAACAATAGCTAAATAAATGGGTAGTAACATCAGTGCGATAAAAAAGCACAGAAAACCATGCGATAAAAAACGATTGATTAATTTCATACGTAATGAACCTTTTTCTCAAGATATTTAAATTGCACTAAAGAAACAATCACTACAATAATCATCAATAGCACTGACTGTGCCGAAGAACTACCTATATCCATGCCTTCAAATCCATCTTGATAAACTTTATAAAGCAAATTAGTCGTACTATTTCCTGGCCCGCCATGTGTCATCACATGGATAATGCCAAAGGTATCAAAAAAACCATACATCAAGTTCATAATTAATAAAAAAAAGGTTGTTGGTGAAAGCATAGGAAAAATAATTTGCCAAAACCTCTGCTTTGCACAAGCGCCATCAATAATTGCAGCATCAATTAATGATGAGGGAATTCCTTTTAAGGCTGCAAAATAAAATAAAAAATTATAACTAAATTGTTGCCAACTTGCGGTAAGAATAACGACTAGTAATGCCTGCTGTACATTATTAATGTAATCAAAATGAATCCCCATAGAATTTAATCCATGAGTTAGCCATCCTAATGTGGGATGGCATAAAAAACGCCAAAGAATTGCAGCGACTGCAGGAGCTACTGCATAGGGCCAAATTAATAAAGATTTATAAATTTTTTGCGACTTACTGCGGTTATTGACTAAATATGCCATCAATAAACCTAAACTCATGGTACAAAATGTCACGCTAAAAGCAATGATTAAAGTGACCCCTATGGCTTTACAATAACTGGAATCATGAAAAAGATCGAAAAAATTAGCCAGACCCGCGAACTGCTTATGCAAACCAAAAGCATCGGTATAAAAAAAAGAATGCAACAAGGCATTACATGCGGGCCAAATAAAAAAAACAAGGGTAATAATCAGTTGTGGAATAATAAAAATCCACGCATAAAAACGTTGATGATTAAATTTTGCCATTAACCCTACGTGTAAAAAGACCCCAAGAAGTCTGATTATATAGTTAAAGTACAGCAAGTAAAATGATTTGAATGATGATTACTATTAATACATGTTACTTGTCACATTCCCCTATTGCTCTCATTGTTTTCAATTTACACATAAAATAAGGCAAATTAAACACATAACCTAAAAGAACACATGCCTAAATCCTTATTTAAACCGCGTTTTTACAAATCTACTATCGAGCATATCAATCAGATTACCATCACTCATGCTTTAGCCTATGCTCCAGAACAAGGTACACCTGTTTATTTTAAAGATAACGGTTCCCAAAACGATACGGCCAAGCAATTAAATGATTTTAAACAAAGCAATAAATTCATTACATTTAAAAAACAATGTGAATTCTTACTCGACAAACTTAATCAATGGTGCGAACACAATGAAATTCAAAAAATCGTATACGATGATATAAAAATCAACACATATTACCCTGCATTTAAGTTATTTGAGCAGCGTTTATTTAACGGATATTACAGTATTCGCGAAATCATTTTTTATGATGAAGGTAAGAAAGCATTAGAAGAATTAGTTATTCTTCTTAATAATGAAGACATAGAACTTCATATTAAAAAAGATATTTTATCCAATTTACAAGAAAGCATTATCGTGTGTAGTGATGGTACTTTAACTAATATAGTTGATGCTGCAATTAGTTTAAAAGAATCATTACACTTCGATGCACTCCTCTATGGTATTAAACACGATGTCATTCGGAACCTTATTACGCTTTTCTTACAAACACGTTTCTCTGACGAAAATAATGAAATACATTGGAATAATGCTTTTTTTAACTACGTAGCTAATGATTATGGGCTTTCCAAAAAAACAGATAAGTTTATTGACTTGCTCCTTATTTCTGACAAAGAACTCCAAACGTTCCAAATGTGGCTGGAAAATAATTTAAAGCCTGATCTCATCTTAGAACCACTCATTAGAAAATTAAGTAACGCCTTTAAGAACATCCATCAACAATTTACCAAGAAGTTTTTTTCTGATGAGACAAAGCAAATTCCTTTTGATCATACAGTGAAAGCAGTAGCGGAGAGGCTCATTAATGACTGGAATAATAAATATTCCATGCTTATCAAACTTGATTTATACACGATGATGGAGATTGATGATGCGTTAAAAAATATCAGTTTGCCCTTAATTAATGAAGCCTGGTTTAAAGCGCAGATCACCAAAAAATTTAGAACACATTTTTTAACGTCAGAAATACAGCCTATTGAAATAACGAACACATCGAGATCACTTAAATTGACTTATGATAATGGGCAGCTCTGGTTTGAAGAAAATAACCATTTTTTTAATCCAGAACATTCTGAGCTTTTTTTAAAGATTGAACTATCGGATAGCAACATATACTGGTTTTTTGCCAACCAACTGCTCAAATTTCCTGGACAGTTGGCCACAATTGGTAAAATAATAACCGCTTCTGATGTCGAGATATCCAAAGTTCTTAGTCTATGGACAGATAACGAATATTATCAACTAATTAGCTTAGCGGCAAGTCATGACTTACTCAATCATCAATTGCTTACTGACGCTGCTGTCTTTTGGAATCTAACAGTTGATATTTATTCTCGACCCGAAGTTATTGATTTATTAATATATCTGATTGAAAAAGAGTTGGTGACTAGCAAACAACTAACATCCGCACCAACATCAAAAGACCATGCAGAGGTAAATTCCATTTGGATATTAGCAAACCAAATCCATCAACCTAAGATTTTTTCTTTATTGATAGCTCTGGTTAAAAAAAATCCAATAACACATGTTATTTGGATATTAGCAAAAGAAGCTTATCAACCTGAAATTTTCTCCTTATTGATGACCCTAATTGAAAAAGATCTGGTAACGAGTGAACAGTTGGCACTTGCACCAACTTCAGGAGAATATGTAGGGATAAACTCTATTTGGATGTTGGCAAATAAAATTGAGCAACATGGTATGGTTGATTTATTTGAACAATTAATTGATAAAAAATTACTCACACTCGAACAACTTACACTAGCAGCAGTAACCACACCTTATACTAAGAAAAATGCCATTCATCTATTGAAGGCCATGAATAATAAAAGGGAAGTTCACGATTTATTGCAAAAAATAATAAAATTGATACCTGCCATTGAGCAAGCACCTTCTCAAACTCAAGAAAGAAACAACCAGACATTAGTAACTATGATTAGGAATAGCTTTTTCTCATTTTTGTTTAGTCAAAATTCAAGAGGAAATAAAGAAGAAAACGCTCAGGAAAATAATAGACCATAACTAGAGATTAAGCCATTCTCAATAGAAAATTAATATTACTTGAGGTAAGATGGAAGAAATTACACAGTAACCAAGGAATTCATAGTGTACTTCGTACTCATAAAAAATCCAGGTTCTCACAGTAGATTGATTCTCGAAGAAGGCCCCACACCAGAATATAAAGAGAATCAACTCTTGGTACGTGTAAAAGCAACTGCCCTCAATCGCGCTGATTTAATGCAACGCTACGGAAAATATCCCCCACCACATGGTGAATGCGATATTCCAGGCCTGGAACTTGCGGGTGAAGTGGTTGCTGTGGGTTCTCAAGTGACTCAATTTAAAGCCGGTGATCGTGTCTATGGTTTAGTCGGCAGTGGAGCACACGCCGAATATTGCATTGTCGATGCTGCTTTAGCTCATCATATTCCTAAGAGTTGGGATTATGATTTTGCCGCAGCCTTACCCGAATCTTTAGTTACCGTTTATGCCTCAATATTTCATCTCGGAGAATTAAGGGCTGGACAAACATTACTTATTCATGGTGCAGGAAGTGGCATTGCTTCACTTGCTATTCCAATGGCAAAACAAGCAGGCGCAAAAGTAATTACTACAGTCGGTAGTGATATTAAAATTGAAAAAGCTTTCGCACTTGGAGCCGATCAGGTAATCAATCATCGCACCCACGATTTCGAAGATTTAATTCCGGAGCAGAGTATTGATTTAATTCTTGATTTTATTGGTGGTGATTATTTTAATAAACACCTGCACTTATTGAGACTCAAAAGCAAATTAATCCAAATTGCATGCCTCAACGGCAGTACAGTTGAATGTAATTTAGCATTATTAATGCGCAAAAGATTGCAAATTATAGGCTTTGTCTTACGCTCACAAACGATTGAAGAAAAAGCCTGTTTATGGAAAGCGGCACATGAACAATGGTTCCCATTGCTTGAACAGAAGAAAATTATGCCAATTATTGACTCTGAATTTCCATTAGCAGAAATTGAAACCGCCCAACAGTATATGCAATCAGGTAAACATTTTGGAAAAATAGTACTTCACGTAGACTAAAAATTGATATCAAATCAAATTAAGGTCAAAATTATTACATTAAAAACTCTTTGTAACTCCCCAGGTATTTAATTGAGCTCACCGGGCTTCCCCTCTCCACCGCGCGC
>NZ_JASGFU010000010.1:0-62654 GCF_047605385.1 Legionella sp.
GAGGTTTTTCAGCAAACACCTTCTGTTCTCGAAATTATCACGTCTGCGCTACTTTAAAGCCAATAGTATGCTTACAAACATTACACCAGTGAGGTACATCTTGGCTGTTTTATCCTATCTTGTAACAACTCTTCTAAAACGCATAATCTTCTGAAAAAAGCGCTCAACAATATTCCTTTCTTTATAAATATCACGATCATGGGTCGTTGGATTCAGGCGATTCTTTTTAGTTGGGATAACCGCTTTTACTTCGTCATCTGTTAAGGCCTGGCGAAAACCATCAATATCGTAAGCTTTATCTGCCAAAAAGAACTCACAATACTCATGCGCCCAAACTTCATGCGCGACTTGACTCTCATACCTGACCAGGTGTTAATAATATATTGGCGAGTTGACCGAATGAATCGACTTTGGCATGAATTTTTGTGCTAAGCCCACCAATACCAGAGCCAATTGCTTCTGCAGCTTTGTCATAACTGCTTCTCATCGCATCTTGATGTACTTTTATAATAGAGCCATCAAGCATGTGTCATTCGTGAGCGCTATCTTTTTTTTAATTCCGCCAATATTGCGATGATATAACCCTTTTTCGACCAGTGACCATAATCAGGCGGAAAATCTTGCTATGCAGCACCAGTACGAAGCATCCAGCATAGTGCTTCCATAAATAAGCGATCATCTTTACCATGACGACCTTTAGGCTTTGGAAGTAATTTTTCTAAACCAGACCACATCTCATCATCAATGACCATCCGTGACATTCCCTCTCCCCAACCTTCTCCCGCGAAAGGCATCATCATACTATTAAAGCTCCTAGCGCGGGAGAGGGGTAGATCGAAGTGAAATTGAAAAATATGTGAGCAATTCAAGATTAAATGTTGTCTAAAAAAACTTCCGGGATGTTACCTAGTTTTTTTCAGTAGGATCGAAGCCTATAAACCGCTACAATAGTCCTGCATTTTTTAAAAGGAAACCGGCTTGATGACTGCGGTAAAAAAAGCTTTAGGCAACTATTTTTTTTCCAGTATTTTAATTGCTTCGATTCTATTAGGAGGTGTTACTGGTTATTACTTCGGCAAACTCACCCTCTATCTAAAACCCTTGGGAGAAATCTTTCTAAATCTGATTTTTACAGCGATTGTTCCCTTGATTTTTTTCAGTATTACCTCAGCGATCACTCGTGTGAGCTCCATGACTAAATTGGCTAAAATTATTTTATATATGGCACTGGTCTTTTTATTCACAGGCGCAATTGCTGCAATTTACAGCTTGGCTGTAATCATGATTTTTCCTCCAGCACTTGATGTTTCTTTACCTATAACTACCACAAAAGAAATTACAGCAGGCAATGTGCTCAACCAAATCGCAGGCATTTTTACCGTCAGTAATTTCAGTCAATTACTCACTCACAAACATATTCTTGCTTTGATTGTCTTTTCCATTTTAGTAGGTATTGCCGCAGCAAACACTAAAGAAAAAAGTAAATCATTTATTGACGTTCTTCACGCCAGCGAAGAAGTCTTCATGCGTGTCTTTACTTTAATTATGTATTACGCCCCTATTGGATTTTTTGCTTATTTTGCAGTACTGGTCCAGGAACTAGGACCACAATTAATGCATCACTACTTGCGTGTAACCTTGCTTTATTATAGCTGTTCTATTGTTTATTTTATCTTTGCCTTTAGCTTATACGCTTATCTGGCTGGCAAAATGAAGGGAGTTAAATTATTTTGGTCTCATATTTTTCTCCCTGCGATTACTGCTATTGCTACGTGCAGTAGTGCTGCTTGTATTCCGGCAAACTTAGTCGCTACTCAAAAAATGCGTGTTTCCCCAGAAATTTATGAAACCGTTATTCCACTTGGGTCTATTATTCATAAAGATGGCTCAGTAATTGGTGGCATGTTTAAAATTGCTTTTCTCTTTGGCGTATTTCATTGGGATTTTTCTGGAGCCTCTATATTGCTTACAGCACTTGGAGTTTCAATACTAGTGGGTACCGTTATGGGGGCTATTCCTAGTGGTGGAATGCTTGGTGAATTGCTAATATTGAGTGTTTATGGATTTCCTCCCTCAGTGTTAATTGCAATTGCCGCAATCAGTATCCTTATTGATCCACTGGCAACTCTGATTAATGTTACGTGTAATAGCGTAAGTAGCATGTTGGTAGCGCGATTAGTTGAAGGAAAAAAATGGTTAAACGATAAGTATCAGGTGTATTAATGAACGATTTATCTAACTCAAAATCTTATAAACGACTTTGGCGTTCCCGTAAAGATCGAAAAATCGCTGGTGTTTGTGGTGGCTTAGGCGAATATTTTAAAGTGGATCCAGTATGGATAAGAGTTGCCTTTGTTATCTTTCTTTTCTTAGGCGGTAGTGCATTACTAATTTATCTGCTTATGTGGCTTTTAGTACCTTTAGAGCCCGTTGATTGGCAATAAACATAAAAAATACAACTCAAACAGCCCGAGTTGAGATTGTTCATCTTATATTTAGTCAAAAAACCTCAAAAAATCCATACGTTATAAATTTGGTTGAGCATATCATTTTTTTGTACTAAAATAACACAATTCGATGATTTGAAAACAATTTCCGTCTATGATAACCATTCATATCAACGACTTATTGCAATAAACAAAGGATTGGAATGCGCTTGTTACAAAAAATTCTCAATCATCTTACTTATCAAGGAGATCATGAGAAATACAGTCACCAATATCGATTGATTCATTACATCACTTGGGAATTGATCATTGTATGCGCAGTTCTTACAACTTTATATACCTTTTCTAAACTATGGTATCTTTCTTTAACTATAGCTATCGCGGTAAGCATAGCATTACTTAATTTATGGGTGCTTAAGAAAACACGCAATACCCCCTTATGCTGTCATATTCTTACTTTTCTTATTTTTCTGGCGATTATCATTACTAATTATTTAGTTTGGGGTATTGGCCCGCTGCATTCGCAATGGTTTTATGTAATGCCCTTACTCGCTGCTTCGCTTTCAGGAATGGCCAGTTTATTTATCTATGCAGCAGCCTCTATGGCTATTCTCATTCTATTTAGCCAAATGGCGATTCCTCCCGTTTATGATCTTCACGCTTATCAATTTATGTTGATAGAAAGCGTAAATCACGTATTTTCCTATATCATCATTGTCACCACATTAGCCAACTTAATTCATGAAAATCACTGTTTTAAAAAAGAGTTATATCATAAAAATTATTTATTGCAGGAAGAAAAGGATAAATACCACTATTTGGCACGTTTTGATCACTTAACTAATCTGCCTAATCGTCGTTATTTTATTCAGCATTTACACGAAATTATTGATGCTCATCACCCTAATTACTGCATTACTGTCTTTTTTATTGACCTTGATAATTTTAAAATGGTTAATGACCATTATGGTCATAATATTGGTGATCAACTATTATTGGAAACCTCAAGACGCTTACAGCTATGCTTTCGTGAAGAAGATTTCATTGCCCGCCTCGGAGGGGATGAATTTACTGCAACCGTTATTCATGCACCAAATAAACAAATTCCAGCAGTCATTGCACAACGTATTATTCGTGAATTCGACCAGATTCTTATACTTGAAAATGGCATTGAATATCATTATTCACTAAGCATCGGACTGGCTTCTTATCCGCATGGCGCACAAACAGCTCCGGACTTAATTGTACAAGCCGATTTAGCGATGTATTCTGCTAAAAAAGTTAATGGGAGTTCGTATTATCCTATCGATGAATTCTCAGAAGATGCCACTAAACCTTCCTCTTTGTGAATCCATTCTCATCTATTATGTAAGACGAGGTAATTATATGATAGCTGTCTTAATAACACATTAAGTAATTTTAGAAGGTAAGCTTTTCACATCAGGATTTTTTGAGTATGCATCAAGAATATCGTTAATTAATTGCTCAACGATACTTTCTTTCATATCCTCTTCAATTAATCCTACTTTTTCTTTCATACCTGAAAAACGGACTTCAAGTTCTTTTGCAACCGAACCATTAGGAAATAAAGCAGCCAAGACACGACGTGCCTCTCCTGGGCCAAGGTGGCGATATAAATGGTTTCGTACGGTTGCATCTTCTGCAGTAGTACTAAATGCCCATAATTCTACAGGTCCGAGAGTTAACGTCAATAATTGTACGTTTACTCCTGCTTTGGTAGCAAATTGCGCCAAGAAAGTAGCACCACCTTGCCGTGGTCCATGTACACGATTACGTAAAGCTGCTTTTGCGGTGTCTGAAAGACCAAAAATAGATGTTGTCTTTTCAATGGCTTGTGAAGGACCTGCATCCATAATATAAATTGAGGTCGCAAAATCAATCATGACTGGATCAAAGTCATCTACTGATTGTGATAGCAAAGCAATTTGTACTTTCCATTTACGCCCCTCACGCATATCAATAATGACTTGTTCACGCACTGCAGCAGATTTCGAAGTACGGTGGAATTCGTCATAAACAATACGTTTGTGATCTTCACGAATTTCATGAATGCGATCTTTATGATATTCATTATACTGTTCAGGGATATTATTTAAGCTCTCATCTGTGAGGTAGTAATGTCTTGCCAATACATAGCGTGCCAGCATATACATCACTGCCGTTTGCCGGTCTGCCGCATCCCCACCACTTTTAGCCACCTCATCCAAGTCAAGAGATACTACGCGAGCATCCCCAATATCAAACGCGGTGACACGTGACAAAATGGGGTATTCACGAACAGCTGCAGAAATCATACGTGAGAACGCGTTAATTAATGATTCACCCGTGGGAGCTGTAATTTTTTCATATAAATCTTCAATAGAGGGCGTACGGCAAATCGATGCCGCATCTGCCAATAAAGGCATTGCATACCGTTGAGCTAGCATTGCTTCATGCACAAACCCTGCAGAATATAATGAATCGGTAACTTCCCACCATGTTGATTTTGAATCACGAACAAAGCCAATTTCTTCCAAGATACTGTCGAGGAATACTTCAACACCAGGTGCATAAGGTGTTGGGTTAAACTCATCAGCCATACTTTTGTATAATTCATCAACCACCATACCTGCAAGATCTGGCATCCCATCATAAGGCTTTTCTGCACCTAACGGCGTGGTCAACAAAGTAATAAAATTAACCAAAAATGCACGCTCTAAAGCTGTAGGATAACGACAGCCCAATTGAGTATCAAAGGGGTTAATTGCATAATCTGGCGTCATACGCAAGCGGTGATAAGCTACTAAATGCCGCTTTGCAGCAGGTAATGCTTCTTGCAACAAGGAAATAAGTCCACTACTTGAAGGACCAATATCAATGATCGCAATACGTGGAAGACGTAATAAACCACCTGAAAGACATAAGGCCAAATTAATTGCATTTGATAATACAGATTTACCAGAACCTGGGCGAGCGTAAACAAGATCAATCCATGTAGTTTGCTCCGTAGATCCAGGCTGAAAAGGCCAAGGCTTACCGTCAGGAGAGCGAAACAGTAAAGCTCCTTGATTCCAAGGCGATGCAGGCCGCGTAATAGGGAGCATGGAGACAACTGCACTTAATGGTGCAATAGTAGGAACTGCAGTACTGTTTAAGGTTGTCGCAAGCATGCTTGAAACAAAACCACCGAAAGGATCACCACAAATTTCAGAAACATCTGTAGAGCCCCAACCTTGAATTGCTTTCACTAATTCAGAGCTTCTTTGGCGCAATAAAGGCAAGCGGCCCTCGGGTGCCCAAGTAGTAGCAACTACACGTAAACGAACAATGGATTCGTCCGTATTTAACTGCAAATATTTTAATAAATTTACTGAGTCACTAATTAAGCGATTTTGTGCGGAGCTAAAGCTTAAAATAGCTGCTAAAAGCCCTTTGAGTTTAATCGTACCTAAGCCTTCACTTTCGACTAAAAATGAAATTCGCCAAGGAACATGGGCTGGAAGAATACGTGCAAAAAGATACACAAATGGTCGCACATCTTTAGGGAATAAATCGATATAGGTTGATGAATAAATCTTGTCACCTACACGAATCGTACGCAAATCCATCGTTTCAGCGTCTCGTGGAAACACTTGCTTTGCCAATGAAGGCCAAAGTAGATCTGAAGCATCGCCCTCGAAACTATTAAGTTCTCGTACTGAAACCCTATCACCGGGTAAACTGGCACGCCACTCATCCGCAGTGTAATCAGGATCCGCGGTCATACGAATGGCATGAACCGCATCATGTACTTCCAACAATTTAGCAATAATCTGTAAAGCGTCCAAATCATTTATCACCGCACGTACGTATGCATCATGTGTGTCACGTAATTCAGGAATTGCAGCATAAATAGTTTGGCTGTTTTTAAATGGCGGTGCTTTCATGTCCTTGAGCATTTTCATTTTAGCTTTGTTGGCTGCCTTTAATTGCTCAGTAGTTAGATTAAATGGACGAGTAATTAATACAAAAAATACGCGTTCTTCAGCACAGTATTGCGTCATATAATCCGTACGCTCTTCGAATAAGTCTGTCAGATTCAATTCTAATCGTTCTGCAGTGGCTGTTGCAGGTGCATAGATATCATGAATCAATTTTCTTATACTTTGCTTATCATGGCTGAAATAGACTTGCAATGCATGCCCAGGTCGCCCCATTGCACCTTGGAATGCATTTGTTAACCCTGAAACTAATCGCTCAAACTCAGCAGCACCCGCAAGTGCTGAAGTACCTTCAACTTTGATTATGGATAATAAAGAACCGTCATGATTTACCAAAACAGTTGGACTATCGGCGGTTTCCAAGTCGATGTATGATTCTGTCGTTTGCTTAAGCGAAGTACTTAGCCAGGCAAAGAAGGTATCGACCCCTTCAAAAAAAGATTCTGACCAATGCGCCATCCTGCTCCCCATTACCTAATGTTTATGCCGGGTTGCTCTATTTGCTCCCCTAAGCCTGCTTTAAAATTCTAAATTGAAATTTCTTCTAAAGCACTCGCAGCCCATTTTTCTATTTGCTTACGAAATTTTGCTCTTGAAGGCAATAAAAGCACGTTTTTAAATAACTGTGCTCGTCGTTCTTCGTCATTAACTCCAGCATCAATCATTAATTGACCAAAGATTGCTGGGTCACTTGTTCCTTCACCAAATTTATCTTCAACTATTTGGGAGCGGAACTTAAAACTACGATAAATATTTTGCGCACTGCTTTTATACCCCGTATCATTAGTAATTGCGCAAAATAACACATGACATAGACTATTTAACTCTGCTTGGGTCATTTCTGGTAAATAAATAAGCGTTCCACCACCATATCCACCTACACCCACAGATTCAATAAAAAAACATTGTGCACAAAAACAACATGCAGTGACTAAATTAGTTAATTTATTATTAGTGTAATCATTATCTAAATTTACCACTTCTTGAAATAATCGCGCTTGGAATCCGCAAAATTGGCAAGTATAACGGTCTCGTTGATAAATCTTTTGCTCATATGACTTAAATCGCTCGTCTACTTTTCTAGCAGAATATAAACGCCATGAACCAGGGGTAGCCATTAATTTTAGCTTATTTTGGTGTGGATTCTCTGCCATATTTTTAGGTTCTCGTTGCTTTTAAATAATAAATAGCAATAAATATAGTAAATTATAGATTCTTGAATTTAAAAATTTTTAACTTCTTAACACAATAAGGAACAAAATTAAAGTTCATTACCTTAAATTAATAAAGCTGGGTAAGAACATTCTTACCCAGCTTTAAAAAACGTTGGACTATTATTGGGTTGTATAAACAGTACCAGTAGGGCCAGCTGTTTTACCGCCTTCAGATCCAAACATTGTTGCCCCAGTAATTCCTAGAATTGTAGGTAAGAACAATAATGCTGCAGCGATAAACACTAAAGCAATCGGCGTACCAATAGGAATTTGTGTTGGGTTATCTTTATGCTGTTTAAACTTCATAATAGCACCAATAGAAAAACCCAAACCCGCCAAATAAGAACCTGCAGTAATTAACTTAGTCAGGTTAGTAAATGACCCATAAATTGATGACGCCATTGAGCCCACTGTCATATTACCAGCAGCTGCATCCTGGCACACTAAGGCCAACAAGCTTAGGCACACAACACCACTTAGCCAATGCTTGTAACCGGCTTTACTTATGATTTTACTTTTCACGCTATGTCTCCTAATTTTCAAAGTAAATAAAAATACACAGATTCCTCATCATGTGCCATATAAGGTATTATTAATCATATATAGAGTACCTACAATATTGATTGCTAGAATCCCACCAACAACATGCATCAACCCTTTGCCTGTACCTCCTGGTGGCTGCCCTTGCGAGGCAGAACGAGCAATCAAAACCCATCCTCTTACAAATGCAACCAAGCCAATAACTTGGATGATGATTGTAAGCGGTTTTCCAACCACACTACCAGTGCCAAAGAGAAAATCAAGCGATTGATTACTGCTATTGACAGGAGCATATTGAAGAACATTTTGGTAGCCAAAAGTCGACGACATTAATGTTTCAAATGCAGAAGGAAAATAAATAAATATTGCACCTACCATCAAATAAACCACGGGTTCTTTGATACTGGTATTGCTTGACATCATTGTTCGCGACTCCCCATATACCTTTAAGCTATAAATTGCTTTAAACAAAAAAGCACATCCAATAAGATACGCAGCGCCAGTGATTAAGTGTTGTACAGGAACTAGCGAGTTTGCAACATTAGTTAATACATTTGCCTGATTTGCTATCCAGCACTCGACGGTTCCGCCTGTGCATGTTGTATCAGCCATAGACACCTCAACTATCTTCTTGACTAAATCTAATTACTCGTCCTGAACTAGTTAAAATTCGGCCTTCCATGGAGTCAATTAATTTAACTACCCCATATCCTGCAATTTTTGTTCCTTCTCTTACAGTAAGTGTAGAACCATTTGTGCCAATTAGCCAAGCGCGACCAGGAATTACTGCATTAATATAGTAAATATTTCGTGGAATATAAGGATAACGTCGCACATGATGATGAAAAATAGGCTGCTTAGGTCTTGCACGCTCCATAAGCAGATTAATTTCTTCTGACTGTCTATTTAGTTGCGTAGCCAAATCACTAATGGTCTGATTTAGCTTGGTAATCTGCTCAGCTAAGTTCGTCATATTAGTATTGACATTACCTACTTGTGTATTGATTGAAGTGACTTGGGACTGCATATTTTGTTGATTTGTTTCAATGGAATTTACTTTTTGTGTTAAGGCAGGATCATTTTCGCGAATCACCTGCTGTACTGGCTGTACCGGTTGTGGCGTAATTTCAGCCTGAACTGGCTGAGGCGGTTGTGGCTGCTGATTCATTTGCGCAGTCACCGGTACAGAAGGAATATTTCCCTTGGCTGTATTATTGTTTTTACCTGAAAATAACCCACCTAATATTTTATACATGATCATCGCAAAAACCACGAGACCAATAGTAATCATGGCGTTACGCCTCACATCTGTTTTTGGTGGCTTAGGCTCCATGTCAGAAGGCATATGCTCAGAAGAGCCGAAATCACCATTATCCATTGAGTCATCTTCATAAGAATCCAACTCAGCAAATTTATATTCATCATTTTGATCATTATCTGCCATTATTTTCTGCCATCAAATTAAATAGTTCTCACATCTTGTGTAAATAAAATTCCTACAGGCGTACCTGCATATACCTCAACAGTTGTTGGCGTATTAAATAATTGCTGTGCTTGTTGCCCCCACGTTTTACCCACTGTTGCTAAACCAATAACTGCGTTTTCTAAAGTAGAGCGCCCTATGCCGTTAGAAACAGTAACGTTGTTTCCACCGCCCGTACCCCCAATAGTTACTGTAGTATTTGCAGACTGGAATGCATTACCAAATCCTTCTAAGAACGAAGAGGCAAACAGAGAACCGTAACGCATCAAATAATGATGATTTGTTTTACTGGAAATCGCTGTTCTTGCGGTATTAGGATCAATAGCATAAGCTGAAATGGATGTTGTTTTAGAAGCTCCAGGAATCGATAGGGTATTAAAAGTAATAACCATCTTATTTGCATTGGATGGCAAATTAAAACTTCCTATCAGTTTAGAGCCTTTCAATTTTCCTGAAACAATCGTTGCTAGGATAGGGCCTGGCTCATCACTATTAACAGATGTATCCATAACTGCGAATAAAACATCTCCTGTTTTTAGAATCGCAGGTTGATTGGCTGGATTAGGGCCAACAAGATCTTGGTTTGCACTGCTAGTACTTGCATTACTAGCTGCAGCAACTCCAGATTTTTCATCCTGGCCAGAAGTATAAGTTTGTGTAGGCACATTTTTCCACTCGGCTAAGAGTTGATTTGCAGAAGAAAGCATATCCGCTGTTTTTTGTTGAATTTTTTGCTGGTATTTTTGTTCCGCCATTTGTTGACTTTGCCGATTTAAAATAGTTTGCAGTTGCTGATTTGAATTGGCTGCCTGAGCAGAAATATTGCCTGGAGCTCCTGGTACACCACTGATACTAAAAGTTCCTTGCTGCGGTAAGTTAGGATTTCCTAAACCAGCTACTTGAAATTGATCAGGAGAAAATCCCGCATTGGTAAGATCTGCTGAGCTATAACCTGCCGCTTTAAGCTCACCCGCAGTAAAACCTGCATCTTTCAGTTGAGCCGCAGTAAAACCCGCATCCTTAAGATCTTTGGCACTAAAGCCTGCGCCATTAAGCTGGTCCGCAGTAAAACCTGCATCCTTAAGGTCTTTAGCACTAAAGCCCGCATTTTTTAATTCTCCCGCGGTAAAGCCTGCATCCTTAAGATCTTTGGCACTAAAACCTGCATCTTTAAGCTGACCCGCCGTAAAACCTGCATCCTTAAGATCTTTGGCACTAAAACCTGCATCTTTAAGCTGGCCCGCCGTAAAGCCTGCATCCTTAAGATCTTTGGCACTAAAACCTGCATCTTTAAGCTGGCCTGCAGTAAAACCTGCATCCTTAAGGTCTTTAGCACTAAAGCCCGCATTTTTTAATTCTCCTGCGGTAAAACCTGCATCTTTTAATTCTTTAGCGGTATAACCAGCATCTTTTAGTGCTTTGGCAGAACAACCTAATGTCTTTTTAATTGTCGCCGCACTTACTCCGGCAGCACGAGCTTCCTTAAGAGAATCCACACTGCAATTTGAAACACGACCTGCGGCCAAAATATCTGCTGGGCTTACTCCCGCATTCTCTAAATTTTGGGGGCTAAAACCTGCAGCCAATAATTGTGCTGGTGTGTACCCCGCATCAAGCAGTGACTTGGCATCATAGCCTGCATTCTTTAAAGCATCAGCACTACAGCCATTTAAGTTCTTAATCTGTTTGGCAGTCACACCCGCTGCAAATAATTTCTTTAATTGCGTGGGATCACAACCAGCAGCTTTAATCTGCGCATCCGTTAACGGAGTTGCGGCACTGATGTCTTGTGGTGTAAAGCCTGCATTGGCTAAATCATTATTGGTAAACCCAGCTGCTTTCAGCGCCTGAGCACTACACCCGGCATACTGCTTGATTAATGTAGCACTCACACCAGCTTCTCTTTCGTGACGCAAAGCATCAGGATCACAACCTGCTTTTCTCACATCCGCTGGGGTAATACCTGGCGGTAATTCTGCTTCTGCATCTTTGATCTCTCCAGCTGTATAACCTGCTTTAGCAAGATCCTCAGGAGTGAATCCAGCATTTAATAAATCTCGAGCAGTATAACCTGCTGCTTTTAACTCGTCAGGGGTATAACCAGCCTTTTTTAAATCCGCCGCACTAAATCCCGCATCTTTTAAGTCTTTTGCCGTATAACCTGCCGCTTTAAGTTGTGCCGCACTGCAACCACTAATGCGTCTAATCGCAGAGGCACTAACGCCTTCTTTGCGTAATGCGCTTAAGGCATCGGGACTGCATCCAGCTTTTAATACATCTGCCGCATTAAATCCTGCATCCATTAAGTCTTTTGCAGCATAACCTGCCGCTTTAAGTTGCTCAGCACTACAACCACTAATCCGTCTAAGCGCAGAGGCACTAACGCCTTCTTTGCGTAATGCACTTAAGGCATCGGGACTGCATCCAGCTTTTAATACGTCTGCTGTGGAAATGCCTTCTGGTAAACCAGTGGTCCCATTAATTTCGTCATCGGAAAAGCCTGCTCCTTTTAATTCTCCATCAGAAAAACCAGCATCTTTCATTTCTTGGATAGTAAATCCAGCTTCCCGTAATTCACAAGCACTATATTCACAATCCCTTAATCGTGCAGCAGTATAGCCAGCATCTTTTAATTGTCTTGCATTAAAACCAGCGGCCCTTAATTCTTTACATGCACAAATCTGATTTAGATCATGCAAATTATAACCATTATCCTTTAACTGCACACAGCTACAACCTGCTTTCAAGTCAGATAACTGTCCACCCTGACTTAACACTTGATTCATTACTGATTTAGAACAACCGCTATTTTGTAAATTTTGAATCCATAGGCTACGTTGTGCTCCTTCCTGATTTTCACGAGCCAAAGTTGTAAACCCTACCCCTTCTGACTGCCCATTTTGTGAGCCAATAGCGCCAACACCCTGACCAAGGGCTTGGGTACGAATAATCGTAGGAATTGCACTCCCACCCGTTTTTTCTGCAGTCAATGCCTGATTAACATTTTGCTCTTCTTGCAATTTGGCATACTGCGCCGTTGGATTCAATACCCCAGGAATGGATTGAATTGCACCTGGTGCACTACTTAAATTCGCCGAAGCTTGAGGCCCAGTATTAATGGCTCTTAGCTTAAAATAGCCAATCACTACAGCCAATATTAATAAGGCCGCGGTAAAAACGATAATCACTCGCGAACGAGTATTTGAAAAAAGCGATTTAAGATTTTCTTTTCTGCCAGCCATTTATAACCCTTCTACCTTAAGTTGCATGACTTTCCCATGCCAGGATACTAATAATACTGGAGACTTTTGCATTTCATAAGCATGCGTCCCATCTGCACTGGTCATACTTGCTAACCAGCCTGGTGACAAAATCGTAAGATTTGTTCTTATATACATTTTGTCATTAGAAAGCCAGGCACGAGCATCTCCACCACTAACTGATAAACGTTGACTCCCTGGAGGTGGTACTCCATCTAAAACATGTAACAGCAATTCGCTTGCAGAAGGAGGAATCCCTTCTTCTAAAGGCATATTCTTAGCATTAGGACCTAAACCCTGAACCCGTAAATCCACACGATAATCAACCGCTTTTTGTCCCGGAATAAGCGTCAGCATTACTGGTGTGTTTAAGCCCTTTAAACGCACCGCTAAGTTGCCGTAGTTATATAATTTCAATGCTTGAATCATAATAGTATTGCTGGTTTTATCCCATTGAATATTAAATGAGCCCGGATCGCCAAGATCATAAGCCGAAATAGGCCATGGAGCGCCGGTTGAATCTAAAAAAACTAATGAAGACACAAATCCCTGAGCCAGTCGAATTACGGGAGGAGTTGAGCCCGGTGATAAGTTAACAAATTGTGATGTTGCCGTAGGCTTTGGTGGTACTCCTGGAGTGGAAGACTTAGCATACTCAACCGTATGCTGCATTTGTTTGAGTTGTACAATTTGCTCGGGTGTTAGTGGATACAAAGTACGAGTCATGTCTTTAAATGCTTTATTTTCAATCAATTCAGTATCACCTTCACTAACAACTTGATCATTAGGATTCACCGCTTGGGCTTGTGGCTTTGTAGCAGGTGCCTGATATAAATCATTTGCCAAAGGAATTGGAATTTCCGCTCCATTTTGTTTTTGTGGCTGAGCTCCTTGAGCAGCAGGGCCTGGGCCTTGCTGATTATTTGCTAAACGCTGCTGCAGCATACGCAACTGCTGTAATGCTTGTTGGGCATTATCTTGTTGCGGTGGGGCTGCAGAAATAGCCACAGACATTGTTGCCATGCTACAAAGAACACAAATTTTAAAAAATGAATTCAACTTTTTCATTAAGAAATACCACCACTGGCAGGCCCAACAACAAACTGCGATATACCTATGCCTCTGGGTGAATTCAACGTGGATACACGTGTAATCAACATAGTTACTACGTTATTTTGTTGTGTGAATTCACTTGCAGATTGATAAGTTACTAAAATAGGCATTTGTACGCGCCATGAGTAACTACCATTTAACACCCCTTTTTGTAAAATAATTGGAGCACGTGTTGCCACCGCCGAAACAATCAATTTTTTAGCCTTAACTGCGTCTAAGTTGTTCGATTGCTGTAATGCATTTAAAAACTGATCCCAACCTTCTGCTGTAAAGAAACCTGATGAAGCTTGTAATTCGTCTCTATAGTTAACAAAGTTATAGGTAAATGCCGCAATCGCAGCTTGGTTTGCCCACTGCAACACTGCAGAATCGGACTGATTCGGTTCATTTAAGGGGAATAAAGGGGTAATCCTTCCATTAATACTTGTTGCAAAATATTTAGGGAGAGGTGGATGCGTTATCATATAGATCAGCATAAAGGCTGATACTAAATTTACAATTAACGAAACCATCAAAGCGAGCATCACCTTACGCTGGCTGTCTTTATAAAATTTGTTTCTTAATGTCACAACCGTTAGAGCATCTTCAGCCATAATATCCTCTATTTTATTCTTATTGCGGTATCATTTTTTCTACATTATCTGGTGGTGGCTCAGGAGCAAGTAGTGCCGTCGAGGACATATTTGCACTTGCCATAGGCGTTAATTTCACTGGTGGAGTTACTCCATTGGTTGCATAATAATCTCTTTCAGGCACGGTAATGTATATATAAAACAATAATAATCCTAAAATAGTGTTTAATATCAAAGAAAGAATTAATACTATCAAACCACGCCTATAAACATTCACATCAAAATTTTTGTTGCTTTTTATTAGGTTCCAACTTTCACGGTTCATAGTGTTTCCTATGCAACAGCCATTCTGAATGTAATTTCTACACGTGCATTGGTAGAGTAATCACCGCCAAGTGTATATGCCATCATAGGTTTATCACTACCTAATCCTTGTGTAAAGATAAAACGACTATCAACCCCTTGAGACCATAAGTATTCACCTACAACTCTCGATCTCGCTAAGGTCAATGCTCGCTCTCTTTGTGGAGAGACGTATTTGCTACTGTAACTGGTTACATAAATCGAGATTTTATGAAATTGTTTTAAAAATGTAGCTACATCGTTAAGTAATGCATAAGACCTCCATTTAATATGGGGGGTTTGTGGTTCAAATAAATAGATTGCAGGAATACTAATTAGATAATCTTGACCTATAGTAATTACTCTAACCCCTTTCTTGCGAAATTTTCTCATGTATTTTACGATGCTCGAATCACAGGCACCAGTAACCTTGCAAGGCCATTTGGGCAATTCTGGATCTAACGCCCAATAATCCCTATTGCATGAAACAATCAAACAAACGGCAATCAGACCGACAGCTCGAATTAACAAGACCTTGTAACGAGTAAGCACTGATCTCACTGTTGAGCCCTCATGTAACCCCAAAATATCATCATAAACTGGTTTTGACTGTTTCGCACTTTGCGTACTTAATCTTAATCAAAAGAGATACAAATTATTACGTTACAATGAATTTAATGAAATTGCTATTTTTTTAAAAATTTATTTAAGACTTTACTGTTTTTTTATATTTTTCAGTTTATTTTTTTATCATATACATGATTTAGATTGTATGCTCTCTTTAGCATACTTGAATGAACTGCTGAGCTATGGAAACTCAACAGCAAAATTGAAGTAAAAATTCACCCCCTAACAAACTACTTAGCTTAACTCATCTTCACTTTTCTGATTTGCTTTTTCCCGTTCAGTGGCTAAACGCGCTGCTAAGTCTTTAACGATATTGGTCAATGAGTCGGGATCAATATCATCACGTTCATCTGGCGGATAACTGGTAGCTAATTGGAAGTCTTTGATCAATTCATTAGCAACAGTGCCTGCGTATTTATCTTTAGCTCCAGCTAAACGCTCAATATTCATCATTTGATTTCTAGTTTCATTAATTGGTAATAAAGCTTCAGAGAAGGCTACTTTATCACTCACTAAAATTGGAGGCTCCCCTGAATTCACTCTTAATGGATTGAAGATAGTTAATGCTCCTTCAACTTCTTCTTCAACCAACTCTTCCACAGGCTCAGGTTCATTATGGCTATGGAAGGCAATTAAAGCGGAGACACCGCGCTCTATAGGCTCTTGAACAGTTGATTCATGTAATAGATTAGAAATAAGGGTAATTTCCTCATTTTCCACCATTTTATCAATTGACAAGCTCCCACTGTCTAAAATACCTTGAAATGAAGTTAATTGTTTTTGTAACTTCATTAAATAATCATCTGGAGGGGGTTCTACTTTTAAAAATTGATTAATTTTTAATTGTTTGACTGGCTTAGGGTTCGCATAAAACATGCGAGCACGCACGATTTTGGATTTAAAGAAAATGTGAGCTTCACCTTCGGTTTGCTCTTTCAAATCTAATAAGTCAACTCGGGCTCTTTTCTCAAATGAAGAACTCTTACTGTCCATATAACTGTTGGTTACTGTATTATCTTTCGCTTGGAACGAATCAACCTTGGTTACATAAGCTTCGCCCGCTGTTTTCGTAAAGAAATCCCACGTTTCGGTAGGATCTTCCAGTTTCATACAAATTTTAATGTTAGTATTCGCACCGATTGAAGCTGCTTCTTCTTTAGATGCTTTTTGGAATGCAGGTAAATCTTGTCCAGCAAAAATTGCAGAAAATCCTAAAGAACGTGCCTGTGCTGGTACTACGGCAAAACCTTGTACTGCATAATAACCATACTCATCAAGAATACACATGTACGGAGTAGGAGCATTCGTTGGCTTTCTTAAAATAACGTCGCGATAATCCCCTTCAACCTCTTCTCCCAAGCCTGCTGCCATCATGGCCTTCAATGAAGACACAATAATCTTACCTAAGTTGGATAACTCATCGGGAGATTTCTCTAATGCTGGTAAAAGTACAACTAAAATCCGGCGATTTAACACTACGTCTTTAAAATCTACCTCAGCCAAGTTAGTACGAATAATATGGCCATAGGTATCTGCCAAAGATGAGAAGCTACGCACGAGCTGCATAGTAATAAAACCATGCTGCTCCAGTACTTGTGATACTTGCTTTCCTTTTTTCTCTTTATTATAACCAGGAAGCGTATTTAAATAGTTACGTAAAGGGTCAGTAACCAATTTAGGTATTTGTTCGATATTAATACTTTCCATGTCATCACGTGGAAATACCTTATCGATTACAATGGATTCCAAACGGTTTAAGTCAAAATAGTTACGAATAGTATTTGCATCAAGTAGAATTGCGCCTTCATCACGCATATACACTAGTAAACGCATTAAAGCTTCAACAAACGCGATCGCACGGCCTTTCCACATGTCTCCATCACCACTTTGTTGAGAAGAACCCATAAGACTAACAACCAGCTGCGTCAACATACTGGAAGAGCCTTGGCAAAATGGATTTAACGTATTGGAAAGCCTTTTTTCTTGAGGGCCAACAATATCACGCGCACCAGTCATGAAGTTAATTAAAAGTAAATCATCCTCACGCCCCATACTGCGAACCATAGAGAATACCTTAGCATATAATGAGTTATCCCCTTTTCCATCCACATAGATAAAACCACTGCCTTGGACCAAAGCATTATAAGCAAGTGACACAAGCGCTTCTGTTTTACCGCTACCTGTTGAGCCAAAAATCAAAGCATGTGTACGCATGTCATCATTGGCAAACCAAAGCTCTTCACCACTTTTGCGGTCATTTCCGAAAAAAGCGATACCCCGAGCAACATTAGGCTTATTTATGCCAGGCTTCATATCGTTATAATCTTTTACCCGAGCAATTAATGGCAGACGGAAAGGTAGTTTTTGTTTGCGAGTAACACAATATAAAAAAATACCTGCTCCCACACTCATGAATAAAGTGACTGCTTCGGAAAGATAATAAGACATTGCTGCCAAGGTGACCAAAATAACGGATATGTTGGTAGGATCAGCACAAAAATCCGCTAATCTTTGGGTTAATGTTCGTGTATCCCTCAGTAAAAGCGTTGGGTCTAACTCATGACGAGATTCAATACCGCGCATCATGGCTCTAACTCCTGCATTTGACGGGGTGTTAACTTCACTTCTTTCACAGCGATTTCCAAGGCTTTAATTGCTTCATCAATCATTGGTACTAAAGAACGACGCCCCATTTCTTTCTCTGCGCGCCAATGGGCAAAGGATCCAGCAACTTCTGAAAACGGTGTTTGTCTACCGACACAATTAAGCATATACCATAGTCTTCTATCTATTGGCTTTAGCCATAAAAACTCGGAACTAGGCACCACACCATCGTCTCGAGCAGCTTCAAGCAATGAAGCCATTACAGTTAAAGTATAGGCATGTTTTGCTACAATTTCCTGCACTAATTCACTGTTCTTATATTTTTCCATTACCGGTTTAGCTATTGAGAAATCAGGCTTTCCAGTAACAAAGGTTTTATCCAATACTGATAAAATATTATTTGCAGCATCTCTATCACGATTTATACGCGCAATAAATACAGCAGCAAGCGCATAAGCTTGAGGTGAACAATGTTCAAAACCATCCCAGTATGGACCTAATTGTAAGGTAAATACACGTTTTGCGTCCCCACGGCGGATCCCTGCCGTCATTTCCATGCCTGGTAGAGGATTATCAAGCAAAGCATCATCCTTGCGTAAGAGATTGTATTTACGCGCAAACTCCATTGGCGATAAAGCCATTGCCCATGGCCCTGTATTAATATCTAGACTTACTAAGTCTTCTTTAATTACGGGCATAATTGCTGGCCAGTTAAATTGCTCTTGTGTTCTTAAGCTTTTCATATCATGAGCTTTGCGGAATTTTAAACTAATATTAGAGCGATACAGAATCATCGCCAGCACAAGCAATGTAAGGATCACAGGATAACGCATAAAATCACCAACAATCCGCGTGGTATCGAGTAACTGCTGCCATTCCACAGCATTGGGATCTACTGTTTGCATTAAATAGATAAGATTGCTCAACTGATCATTATGGATAAAGAGATTAATTAAGCGCGCTTGCCAAATATTGATCTGAAAAACAACCATCACGATATATTGGTGCCCTGTTCTCCAAATTAAATACCCTGTAATAGCAAGCAGCACCATAATCCATACGATCGCCATGCTGTTATCGCCACTATTACCTGGTTGTTGTGGTTGCTGAGCCATTAATACTAACTTCTAAAATAGTTTATTTAACTTCAAGTATATACTGCACTTAAACATTTTTGCGAGAATTTAAAGTAAAGTCAGCCCTTAAATATGAATGTTACGATTCTTTTATCAGGCGGCCGCGGGCATATTGATAAACACCAGAAACATGCACAAAGCTGCTGATATTTTCTAAATTTAAAATTCTATCTTTTAAAGTTAATAAGGCATTACCTAATTTATCGCTTAACGCTTTGTCAGGCGGTAAAAAAATAATATCTGTTTGGTTAATAAAAATGCCTACATATGCTTCGTTTTGCTTATTTTCTTTGGTTTTAATAATGTTTTTCACATGCTCTTCATTACCATAAATAGGACGAGAAATCATTTGCCGTGGTAAATTAGTAATGATACGTTCCCAAGATTGTAGATTTGTGCCATCAGAAGAATATAAGGAAACAAAAACTTCTTTTTGTCCACTTCTTAAAGCCATACGGTTGGCAAAATAAGTATCTTTTTTAAGCTGCTCTTGAGTACGCGCTCCAAGCTGTGTGATAAAATTTTCGCGGATTTCATTTAAACTTTTACCGATGGCACGAAGGAAATTAGATTGATCCCAAGGTCCATTTTTGATTGCCTCATCCAAAGCTTTTAGAATTGCTTCGTTTTGCTGATCTGAGAGTATTTCTTTCATAGCATTTGCACACTAGCTTTAAGGATTAATATCCAAAATTAAACAATGAATATTAAGAAGTATAACAGTAAATAGACATTATTTTATAAGCATATACCATCGTTAGAATAAATTAATCAATAATCTGTGAGCATTTTTATGCTCACAGATTATTATATGGATAAAACATCAGGACTTGTACTATCTTCCAAATGAAGAACCAGGAGTATAGCCATTTTGCTCATTAGATTCATTAAGCACTTGCTTTTCTGCAGTCTGTTTTGCTTCAGCTTTTACTCCAATGATTTCCAAAATAGTATCGCTACATTTTTTTACAATTTCAGCAGCTTCTTTATTAGCAGCATTTGCTCCGATTTGCGCGGCTTTATGCAGTGGCTCAGATAATTTTTCTAATGGTCTGCTCACAGTTTCATGTGCTTTTTGTGGCGTCATAAGCTCCATCGCTGCTACAACATTACGATTAAAAAACGCTATATCATTTGCCATATCTTACAGCTCCTAAAACTTTTATAACCTTTATGTACAAAGTTTAACAAAAGATTTTAAAAAAAAATCTAAATGGGACATTACTTTCGAATTCTTTACAATTTATTTAACAATTGCCTTTTAATCGTACATTAATTCATCCAAAGGCGTATAATCTTTACTTGGTCCACCTTGGATTAATTCATTTAAAACATCGGTCATACAAAGCAAACGTAATACATTAGGCGTTACCTCATCAAATACAACACGAAGACCTAATAAAGCACCTTCTGCTTCATCAAAAGTGGCACCAAGCCCATAACCTAAACAAAGAGAACATAATTGATCTGCTCTTTTGGCAATTGCAGGCAATAAACCCGTATCAGCAAAAACTTCATCAAAACTTACAAATCGATCATTTAAATAAAATTTGGCATTCATGCTTGCTGCAATAATGCTCATGCACTTACTAATATCTCGCTCCATTATTATCGCCACCAGGGTTGTGCAGATTTAAGATTGCCAGCCAAAGAACTTCTTATCCAGCGCAAAAAAACAGGTACTGTAAAACCATAGTGTTCAATAATACCGAAAAACACAGCAGAAACTAAAACCAATACCCCAGTCCATACTCTAATATGCATTAGAAATAAAAAGAGAGGAAAGGCTGCTCGAGCATCGACCAAGAGAAAACGAGCACTTCGCGCAGAATCACGCCAGTGTGCAGTTTCTGCAAATCCTCCACTAGCCATATCAATACCTTAATAAAACCAACATAAAAAAAGTATATACTTAAAACGGCCCTTTAGCATCTAGGTCACAAAGAAAATCTAGGCTAGAAAAGATTAACGCTTATCGGTTATAGTAGGTTGAGGAGAATGTAAGTAACTTAAAGCCTCTTGCAAAGCGTTATACATATCTTTTTTGCTTTTTCTCATAGAGGGCGTCAGACGTGGCGGCACAATCATTTCAGCGGGGAGTTCTTCAGAATCAATAGGCTCATTCTTATCAGCTTTTTGACCTAATTTCCCTAACATTAAAGAAGTACTTGTAACCATTTTTACCCCTGTCATGACACTATGACTCCAAGTTAACATAAACAACTTAAGGAAATATTAAGAGAATGCATCTTTTTAACAAAATTCTATTGAGTAATGAGTCCATTTTACGTTATGTTAATCTTACCTATTATAATAGGTTTCATTTAAGGATAAATGCAACTGTTTAAACATGATTTTAGCAGTTGAAAACTTGAGGACAAGGAGAAAGATATGGCTCGTGGCGAAGTTAAGTGGTTTAATAATGCCAAAGGCTGGGGATTCATTATTCCTGCACAGGGCGGTGATGATATTTTTGTTCATTTCTCATCAATACATGGCACAGGCTATAAAACGTTAGTTCCTGGCCAACTAGTCACCTATGACGTAGGACAAAGCGAAAAAGGATTACACGCTGCTAATGTGGTTGTAACCACTGAAAATACCGAAGCAGAAACGGCCTAATTTAAGTTAACGCGGCTTTAAAACCATTGTGTTATAACGCCGCGACCCAAAAACTAAATTTTGCCTAGATGCTGAATTCAAAACCGTCTTCAGGTATGATCTGCCTGCATTTTATTTTAAAGGTCAAGACTGATGAGACGAGGTTTTTTATTCATTAATCTTGGTACACCCAAGAGCGCTACTATTCCTGAAGTTAGGAATTATTTGCGTGCATTTCTCACCGACAAGCGAGTGATTGATTTACCCGCTTTGCTTCGTTACATCCTCGTATATGTTTTTATTTTGCCTTTTCGTGCCAAACGTTCTGCACTTGCCTATCAAGCAATTTGGACAGAGCATGGTTCTCCTCTATTGCATCACAGCCAAAATCTTATGTTGGCGATGCAAAAAAAACTTAGCAATGAACATTCAATCGCATTAGGAATGCGTTATGGCGAGCCCTCTATTGCCTCTGCATTAGAGCAATTAAAACACTGCGAATCAATTACTATTCTACCACTGTATCCGCAATATTCTTCAGCAGCCAATGGCTCTTCTATTGAAGAAGCTATGCGCATCATATGTACTTGGAACATTATCCCTTCAATAACGATTATCAGTCAATTTTTTCAACATCCAGCATATATTAAAGCGCAAGCTGGCTTGATCAAGGAATATTTACAAAATCAAGGACATGTCCTCTTTAGTTATCATGGCATTCCTCAACGACAAATCACTAAGAATGAATGTAACATCGTCTGTCTCAATGAATGCCCAATATTTAATGAACAAAATAAAAATTGTTATAAAGCACAATGCCATCAAAGCAGTCTTTTATTAGCGCAAGAATTACACCTCAAGCCAACGCAATACAGTACAGCATTTCAATCACGTTTAGGCAGAACTCCATGGATAAGACCTTATACCGATGAAATGCTTATTCAGTTAACCGCTCAAGGTATAAAAAAACTAGTCATTGTTTGTCCTTCGTTTGTTGCTGATTGCTTAGAAACCCTTGAAGAAATTGGCATACGCGCTAAACAACAGTGGTTGGCGCTTGGTGGAGAACAATTCACCTTGGTTCCTTGTTTAAACGACCATCCTGTCTGGATAAACGCGATTACTGAAATAATAAAGCAGGCAAAATTTCTATAACTGCTTTGACAGGCAATGAAACTGGCATTAATCACATCCTACTAGGTTGCTTAATTAGCTCTCCATAAACAGATACAAAAACAATAACTTGATTAAATTAAATTCATTTGCTAATTTATTTAGAGAAAGGACCTAACAGGAGTGCTTATTATGGATATCATTGGACTAATAACAAACTTAATAGGTGGTGGTGTTGGTGGTGCTGCTACCGGTGCTGGTTTAAAAAACCTTAGTCTTGGTACGCTGGGTAATACCATAGCTGGTGTTGTAGGTGGGGCTTTAGGGGGATACATTTTACAAGGTGTAAACCTACTAAATAATCTAGGTTTGGCAGACTCAACTATTGGTAGTCTCATCGGCCAAGCAGGAACAGGTCTTGTCAGTGGCGGTGTTTTAACTGCTGTGGTCGGTTTGATCCGTAATTTAATGAACAGCAAATAAAAGCACTTGGACTTATATCAAGCCCAATGAATCATTTCTGAGGTAGACGTATAAGAAACACTACTATTGGGCTATTCTTAATGGCCCAACACCCTTTGCTTTAGATAATGCTGGCTCATCTGTAGAGAGTACAATTCCATTCTGATCCAAGTAACGTAAAGGTTTACCTGTCATAATATAATTTTCAATGTGTTCTAAACTCATATTCTTGGTTTCTGGCATATAGAAATAAGTATAAATTAGCCCTAAAAAGCAAATTAACCCATACAGGGCAAAAGTATATTCTATCCCCAAGCCTTTCTCCAGTAATGGAAAGCTAAAAATAACCAACGTGTTAAACGTCCAATTGCTCATGGCTGATAAACCCATCCCTGCTCCACGTACATGTAAGGGGAAAATCTCCGCCATTGCAATATGCGGTATAGGTCCTACACTGATCGCAAATGAAAAAATATACAAAATCAGACATAGCACCGATAACAAAGGAAGCCATACCACATGATTCAGTGAAAAGAAGCTAAGTGCCAATAAACTCAAGCAAGTCCCCGCAAAACCAAATAATAAAAGCTTGCGCCGACCAATTTTATCAACAAAAAGAATAGCGAGAATGGTCACTAATAGATTCACCATCCCAATGCCAATAGTTGCCAATATTTGACCAGTAGTACTGCTTAATCCCAAATTTTTAAAAATCTCAGGAGCAAAGTAAATAATCACATTAATACCACTAAGCTGCTGCAAGCAGAAGAGCATTGTTCCAAGAAGCAATACAGGAACTAAAGGCTTTTTAAACAGTAAACGCCCGTTTCCTCGTTTAGGTTCATGTGCTAAAGTGATTTCAATTTCCTCCAATTCATGCTGAATGGATTGGTTTTGACGCAATTTCTTTAAAGCATTAATTGCCGCATCACGCCGACCAACACTGCATAACCAGCGTGGTGACTCCGGCATAAATAAAATACCAATACCTAGAATTAAAGCAGGTATTGCGCTTGAAGCAAACATTAATCGCCAAGCGTGACTTTCCAGCAATAAGTAATTTACAGAATATGAACACACAATCCCTATGGTCAATGCCAACTGATAAATTGCCACTACCGCTCCACGTGCTTGCATGGTTGCCGTTTCTGCTAAATATAAAGGTGCCATCACTGAAGCCACGCCGATTGCTAATCCAAGAATTATGCGCGATAAAACTAAAATCGCAATGGAATCTGCAAATCCTGCACCTAAAGCGCCACAGAAAAATAAGAGCCCTGAAACCGCAAGTAAGGAACGCCGGCCAAAACGTTTGAGACCTCTGGAGGCCATCACCGCACCAATAAGCATAGAACCAAATAAGGCACCGAAGGGCAAAGCAGAGGCTATAACCCCAATATGAGTAGGATTAAGATCAAAATGTCCTTTAACTAATTCTAATGAACCAGCAATGATCCCTTCATCATAGCCAAATAAAAAACCTGCAATAGATCCAATAATTGCAACGATCCACGTCATTATATACTCCTTGAAAATACTATCTTAACTGCCGTGCTGTTCCATTTGGGAACCCCCAACTCACTACATTTTGACAGGCAGCACGACATAATTTCGTAATTTCTGCCCAGTCGCCCTTTTTAACAGAATCCTCAGGAATAATCCAGGAACCACCAATACACATCACATTAGGCAATGCCAAAAACTCACGATAATTTCGTTCATTCAAACCACCAGTAGCACAAAATCGTGCTTGCGGAAAAGGCCCATACAAAGCCTGCAATAGAGAGATACCACCAGCAGCAACTGCAGGGAAAAATTTAAAATGGGTATAGCCTATAGCAATGCCTTCCATAAGATCAGAAACATTGCTCACACCAGGAATAAAGGGAATATTGAAATCTCGCCCAGCAGTCAACAAGGCACTTGTTGTTCCTGGGCTAAAAGCAAATTGAGCACCTGCAGTAATGGAAGCTTCTAATTGCTCTGGGGTTACAATAGTACCAACACCAATCAATGCCTCAGGGAAGGTCTGTCTGAGCAATTTGATCGCTTCTAAAGCCATAGGTGTTCTTAAAGTAATTTCAAGTGTATTGATGCCACCAGCAAGTATTGCCGTTGCTAAAGGAATTGCGTGGTTGATTTCTTTAATTTGTACTACAGGCATTACTGGTGAAGCACATAACACCGTTTCTGGCTGTAAGATCCAATTAGAAAATGACATTGACTTCTCCTTGTTTTACGATCCAACACGCTCAACCTGAGCTTGTAAACATTGTTTTAAATAAACTGCTGCGCCTAAAATACCTGGCTGCTCTGCAGTAATTACATAAGTAGGAATCTGAGCATTAAACCCACTAAAACGCCCTTTTTCTTCAAAGTTTGCCCGAAAATTACTACGATGCAGCAAAGGAAGCAAACGCGGCACAATACCACCAGCAATATAAACACCACCAAAAGCAGCAAAAATCAACGCTAAATCTCCGGCATAAGCCCCCAAAATAGAAAAAAACTGGGCAACTGCTGCTTCGGCAACTTCAGATTGCTGCGCTAAAGCCAAAGCAATAATTTGTGCAGCAGACAATGGAATGTCTTCTTTCTGATAAAATGCGACAAAAGCACGGTATAAATTTTCCAAACCATGTCCTGAAAGCAAACGCTCATAAGAAATATGAGCATACATTTTTTTTAGATAACAAGAAATAAACCATTCTTGCTCTGTTTTTGCTCCCCAGCTAACATGCCCACCTTCACCAGCCTGAGCACAATAACCATGATTATGAATTATTAATGAGGCAACTCCTAAACCAGTGCCTGCTCCCAAAACTACTCGAGCTTTATTATGCTCGGTAATGCCCTTACCTACTTGAACTAATTCCAGTTCAGAAAGTACGGGAAGACTCATCGCAATGGCATTAAAATCATTTAAAACTCGAAGTTCGGATAAACCTAATTTTTGTTTTAATTCCTTAATTGAAAAACGCCAATGTGTATTTGTCATGCAGATTAAGTCATCTAATACTGGGCATGCAATTGCAATGGCTACTTTATTAATTGTTGTAAGTAGGTGGTGGGAGCGATAAACCAATAAAGCATCCTCTAAACTACGGTATTCTGCACAGGCATAAACTGCTATCTTATCAATTAACAACGTATCTAAATTGACACGGCCAAAACGTGCAAAAGTACCACCAATATCGGCAACAATTGCATATGGACTCAAATCATCAAACATCATAACAAGACTCATTTCCCTGAAATAAACTGCAAGCCCCCTGCTCTGCTCCCGTAAATTGCGCTCTTAAACTACCAAAAAGTTCACGCCCTGTACCTAAATGAACTCCTTTTGCATCGAATTTTGCTGCTTTACGTCGATTTAACGCATCCTCAGAAACCAAAAGCTTCAACCATCCTTGTTCTGCATCAATGGCAATAATGTCTCCAGTTTCAATAGATGCTAAGACCTTATTATCTAATGCTTCTGGAGTCACATGAATTGCAGCAGGTACTTTACCCGAGGCTCCGGACATTCGGCCATCTGTTACTAAAGCAACTTGGTAGCCTCTATCCATTAATACTCCCAATTTAGGCGTTAGCTGATGCAATTCAGGCATACCGCAGGCTTTAGGCCCTTGAAAGCGAACCACAATCACGCAATCCCGGTTTAAATATCCTAACTCAAAAGCATGCTCAAACGCTTCCTGACTTTCAAAAACAATAGCAGGTGCTTTAATTTTACTTTTACCAACCGCAAGCCCAGAAGTTTTAATCACTGCGCGCCCAATATTACCACTGAGCACTTGCAAACCACCTTGAAGTTTAAAAGGTGTGGCTGCTGAAGTCAAAACTGACTCATCGCTGGATGCAGTTGGGCCTGGACGCCAAATAAGCGTATCATTATCTAAAGACGCTTGTTGCGTATATCGCTCTAAACCATATCCCATCACGGTTAATACATCTTGATGAACTAACCGCGCATCCAATAAGGTACTGATGAAATAAGCTACTCCGCCTGCACGTTGAAAAGAGTTCACATCAGCATAGCCATTGGGATAAATCTTGGCAATCAAGGGAGTCACTGCTGATAATTGCGAGAAATCATCCCAATTGACTTGATAACCAGCCATAGAAGCAATCGCAATCAAATGCATAGTATGATTTGTCGAACCACCTGAAGCAAGCAAAGCAACGATGCCATTAACTATATTTTTCACATCCATCAACTGACCTATCGGCAAGTAACTCTCACCTAAATCAGTTAAAGTGAGCACTTGCTCTGCCGCTGCTTTCGTTAACGCATCACGTAATGGTGTTCCTGGATTAACAAATGAAGCTCCTGGCAACTGTAATCCCATCACCTCAACAATCATTTGATTTGAATTAGCGGTACCATAAAAAGTGCAGGTCCCCGGAGAATGATATGAAGCTGCTTCTGCTTCTAATAAAGCACTTTTCTCAACCTTTCCTTCCGCATATAATTGGCGAATACGTGCTTTTTCCTGATTAGAAATACCTGAAGGCATTGGCCCTGCTGGCACAAAAACAAAGGGTAAATGGCCAAAACTTAATGCCGCCATCAATAAACCGGGGACAATTTTATCGCAAATGCCCAACATTAAGCCACCATCAAACATATTATGAGACAGGCCTATTGCAGCAGACATCGCAATCACATCACGACTTAAGAGACTTAAATCCATACCCGGTTGCCCTTGAGTAATGCCATCACACATGGCAGGAACTCCAGCAGCAAATTGGGCAACTCCACCTGCAGCCGCAACAGCCTCTTTGATTAATGTCGGATACTCTAAATAAGGTTGGTGCGCGGAAAGCATGTCATTATACGCAGAAATAATAGCAATATTGGCTTTAGTCACTCCACTTAAATTTGCTTTGTCTTGACGAAGACAAGCGGCAAAACCATGTGCTAAATTGCCACAATGCAACAGGCTGCGTTGCGGTCCTTTTACTCTGGCTTGCTCTATATGTTCTAGATACGCTGCCCGTCTGGATATACTTCGTTCGCGGATACGCTCGGTTACTTGTTCAACCACTGAATGCATTTTAATTCCTTATGGTGCGTACATTACTTGTACATTAACCTGCTGATTATGTAAGAAAGCACTCACAGGCATAATCATTGGATCAGGCTGCGCCATCGCTTGGTGCAATACTGCCAACTTCTTTTGCCCCAATAAATGTAAAAAAATAACTCGACTATTTAATAATCGTTTTTTTGATAAACTAACACGTTGATATCGGGTGGTTCTTGGTGTCACAAAAAGTACGGATGCCGCATTATCATCTAAGCCCATGCGCAATTCACTCGCATCAGGAAATAAAGACGCGGTATGTCCATCCTCTCCCATCCCCAAAATTACAGCATCAAAACTAGGTAAAGAGGCAATTTCGTGTTCGATTGATGCTACACTTTGCAAGTGCTCATCAAATAAACTTAAAAAATGGACGTGGGCAGCATGGTGTTGCACTAAAAATTGCTTTACTAAACGCTCATTGCGATTTTCATCCTGCAAAGGCACACAACGTTCATCTGCTAAAGTAATAGTTACCTTATCCCAGGGTAATTCAGTCTGCGCTAAGGATTTAAACAAATCGATAGGAGTTTTACCTCCGGAAACAACCAAATAGGCACGTCCTCGTTGAGCAATAGCTTGCTTTAGAATTCCTACTAAACGCGTCGTTAAATCCTGAGTCAATAAACTGGCATTATCAAAACTATGTAACTGCATTTTGCTCGCCCCATACATGCGCCTTGCCATTATACAAATGAATAAGTTCCAAAGGCCCCCAAGTACCTGAGGGATAAGTATATAAAGGTGTTTCTTGCTTTTCCCAAGCATTTTTAATGGCATCAATCCATTTCCATGCTTGCTCGACCTCTTCACGGCTAACAAATAAGTATTGGTTGCCCAACATCACTTCCAGCAACAAACGCTCATAGGCATCGGCAATGCGATGAGTATTAAAGTTTAAATCTAATTTGCTGTCACGTAACTGCATGCAATCACTTAAACCAGGCACCTTATTCATCATACGCAACTCAACACCTTCTTCGGGTTGTAAACGAATAATCAATTGGTTTGGTAATAATTCCTGTTTTAACTCATTAAACACATTATAAGGTTGAGGCTTGAAATAAATCACTACCTCACTTTGTTTCTTGTATAAGCGCTTTCCAGTTAATAAATAAAAAGGTACTCCGGCCCAACGCCAGTTATCAATAAAAGCCTTAATGGCCACAAAGGTTTCGGTGGTAGAGCCTTTATTGGCTCCTTCTTCATCCAGATACCCTGGTACTTTTTGTCCGTTGATAACATTGCCCACATATTGGGCTCGTATCGTTTGATCATGTACATTCGCATCATCAATAAATCGCAGTGATCTTAAAACTTTTAATTTTTCGGAGCGAATGCAATCTGCAGAGAGACTCATAGGCGGATCCATCGCCACTAAAGCAACGATTTGCAGCAAATGGTTTTGCAACATATCTCTTACTTGGCCAGACTTATCATAGTAAGACCAACGTCCTTCAACTCCCACCTCTTCTGCGACAGAAATTTCGACTTTATCAATAACTCGTTGATCCCAATTCAAGGAAAAAATCGCGTTAGCAAAGCGTAAAACCAAGAGATTTAATACAGTTTCTTTACCTAAATAGTGGTCAATACGATAGATCTGTTCCTCGGAAAAAAAATGTGCTACTTCATTATTAATTGCAATAGAGGAAGGAAGATCATGGCCTATGGGTTTTTCAAGCACCACTCGTGCAGGTTTAGCAGTAAGTCCAATATGATGCAAACCTTGACAGGCTTGAGAATATAATGAAGGTGGTATTGCAAAATAGGAAATTGTTATCCGTTCATGAGGTTGAACAAACTCCATTAACTTGGCATAAGCCTCACGCTGACTTAGATCCAAATAACAATAAGCAAGTCGTTGTTCTAGACGTGACCAGACAAGCTCTTCTAAATCCTCACCAATAAAAGTTTGGATTTTACTCTTCGTCAGCGCAAGATAAGCCGATAATGATAACTCTTCACGAGCACATCCAATAATACGTGTTCCTGGATGTAGCAGATAAGCACGTTCAAGCTGATACAATGCTGGGAGCAATTTACGACAAGAGAGATCTCCTAAAGCTCCAAACACAATTAAATCACAAGGATCCTTTACTGCGACATCTTCAATCATATTATATTATCCCAACCTCCTCTTGTCTCATGGAGCATTAATACTAAATTGAAAGATAAGCTAGATCAACCTGAATTAAAGACATTAGCCCATCTTAATTGCAAATCTAAATTTTTATGCTATATCAAATTAAGAAGATCAGTTTCCCTTTTTCATTTATTAGGAGCAATAAATGGCGAGCAAAAGATTTTCAGAACGACTAAATAGAGAATTAGATAATATAGGTGTCCCTGAATCGAATCATGAACGCATCGAAATATTATCAAAATTAATTAAAATTCCTAAGTTTAAAGCAGAAGCATTATTGAATGGAGCAACCCATCCTGATGAAAAACTATTAAACCAACTGGCACAAGAATTTGAAGTCAGTACTGATTGGTTAGTAGGCAAGGATGAATCTGCTCATTAATAGAAACCATAAATCAATATTAATTCTTAAATTGGAAGAAAAAATTAAATTTGAAACAGTTACATGACACAACCTAGACATTTCATCTAAGTTGTCATGTGTTTTTTTAAGAAGGTTATTGCATTACCCATGAAAACGATGGCTTAAATTCATGGGTTTCGCATGTTTTTCAATATATTCAATGATCTTACCAGCAATATTCACGCCTGTTGCTTTTTCAATAGCTTCCAGACCTGGCGAAGAATTAATTTCTAAAATTAAGGGACCATGATTTGAACGAATCAAATCTACTCCTGCAACTTTGAGTCCCATAGTTTTAGCTGCGCTTACAGCAATTGCACGTTCCTGTGGGGTCAATTTAACCTTCATGGCTTTACCACCTTGATGCACATTAGCACGAAACTCCCCTTCTTTGGCCTGACGTTTTACAGCACCGACGACCTTTTCACCAACAACAAAACAACGAATATCCGTGCCTCGCGATTCTTCAATAAATTCCTGGACCAAAATATTGGCATGCATTTCTTTAAATGCATTAATAATACTCACTGCAGATTGATGACTGTCTGCTAAAATTACTCCTTTTCCTTGAGTTCCTTCCAACAACTTAATGACCAAAGGCGCGCCACCAACCATACGAATTAAATCTTCCGTATCATCAGGTGATTGCGCAAAACTGGTCAATGGCATAGGAATTCCTTTACGTGCCAATACTTGCAAAGAACGAAATTTATCGCGTGAACGAGCAATGGCAATAGATTCATTGATTGTATACATCCCCATTGTTTCTAGATGGCGTAAAACAGCAGTACCATAGTATGTCATTGACGCACCTATACGTGGAATTACCGCATCAAAATGGGGCAAAGGAGCACCCCCACGATAATGAACTTTAGGACAAGAAGCAGCTACATTCATATAGCAATATAATGGATTAATAATTTTAATCTCATGGCCAGCAGCTTCCCCTTCTGCTTTTAAGCGTTTATGTGAATATAATTGTGGGTTAGTGGCCAAGATTGCGATTTTCATGAATAAAGTGTTCCTCAATTATTTTTATACTTTTCGAAAAGTACTAACTAAAGCCTAGCCCATAAATCTAAAAATCACCTAAAAATAAGGGCCAATGAATTTACTGCTTTCATCAGTGACAGCGCTTGATCTAAGCGGTTTATGAAACCAGTAACATATAATCTTTTGCTAACAAGTCAGCACGGTGCGGCGTGGTAAAAAATGCATTCAACTCACCTTGTGTATTGAATAACATCACTGCCCCACTGTGTTGAATATCATAATTTTTAAGCTCAGGGTTGTTTTTATCCAAAATTTTCGCATAAGCAATACCCATCTCTCGTGTCATTGCTTTAATAGAGCGTTCATCTCCTCGTGCTCCATAAAAATTGGGATGGAAAGAGGTGACATAGCTTGCTAATTTTTCTTGAACATCACGATCTGGATCAATTGAAATCATCACTACATGCGGTAAATTTTTTACGTTCTTTGTTTCCAGAATACGATACATTTTTCCTAATTCAGCCATAGTCGTAGGACATAAATAACCGCAATTGGTAAAACCAAAAAAGATTAAAGTCCATTGTCCCTGTAAACTGGCGTTATCAAATACTTTTTGGTCTGTGCCAATTAAACTAAATTGATTTATTGTTCGTGGATTTTCAAGATAAGTACCATGAAAATTAGCCACATTGATTTTTTTCTTAAAATGCATATGTTGACCAACAAAAATTCCCGAAAATAGTCCAGCAAACGCTAGTAAAATAACAACAGTAAAGGTAACTCCTTTAGTTTTTAGATTCATTGGCTCTCCCACTTACAAATAGTGATCAATTAGTAAAAATACAAACAATAACATCAAATAAACAATAGAAAAGCGAAAAGCTTGCATCGCCACAATTGCCTTATCGGAGCGATATAATTTGTGCGCCCAGTATAAAAATCGCATACCTAATACCAAAGCTCCCAGTAAATAAAATAAACTGCTCATGCCCACAACAAAAGGTAAAATACTAACCACCAACAACAAAATGGTGTACAGATAAACATTCAATTTGGTAAATTCAATGCCATGAGTTACCGGCAACATAGGAATTTCGGCATTTTGATATTCTTCATGGCGATAAATTGCAAGAGCCCAGAAATGCGGTGGTGTCCAAGTAAAAATAATTAAAACCAGTAATAAAGCCTGAGGATCTAACTGATTAGTCACCGCAGTCCATCCAAGTAAAGGAGGAGCGGCACCAGCTAAACCCCCGATGACGATGTTTTGTGGTGTAGCACGTTTAAGATATCCTGTATAAATACCTGCATAACCAATTAAGGTAATAAATGTAAGTAAGGCGGTTAATTTATTTACAAATACAACCAGTACAACTTGTCCTAAAATTCCTATAACTAAAGCAAATCCTGCTGCTTGCATTACCGATATCCGGCCATGAGCAACTGGCCGTTTCCTGGTTCTAGCCATTATTGAATCAATATGGCGATCTACTAAATGATTAACTGCCGCAGCACTACTGGCACACAAGCCTATCCCTACTAATGAAGCAGACAATAAAGATAAGCTAATCCATCCTGGTGCGGCAAGATAAGCACCCACCAACACAGTAAGTAACATTAACAGCACAACACGAGGCTTACATAATTCAACATAGTCACGCCAATTCACTGGCACTTGTTCCATAGGCTTAGCCTGCATTATTCAGCTCCTTGCGTGTTAAATGAAGTGAGCTAAATACTGTAGCCAGTAACAATGCGGCAATTCCGTTATGAGCAACAGCCACATCAATTGGCAATAGATAAATCACGTTCAAAATTCCAAGAGTAAACTGTAATAAAACGAGTAGCCCCATTACCATTGCTGCTGCTCTTAGATAATTAAAACGCTCCCTCACAAGCATGATGAGGGACAGTGTTAAAATATAAAACATCGTGATAACTGCTCCCACTCGATGAATGAACTGAATAGTGACACGCACATCATGATCTAACAAACCACCTTGATAATTCGCACCTACAGGAGAAAATAAATTAAAACCTTGGGCAAAATATAATTTAGGTAGCCACTCTCCATTACATAAAGGGAAACCAATGCAGGAGATACCTGCATAATTTGAGCTCACCCAACCACCCAAAGCAATTTGCAAAAATACGATGATTACTGCTAAACACAACCAGGGACGCCATTGCGGTAAATTCCTACCTTGTACGGAGCTAACTTGCAAACGTAATCGACTCAAACAAGCTACGATTAGCATTCCTCCCAAAAGGTGCCCCATAACCACCACAGGCAATAGCTTCAAAGTAACAGTCCACATCCCTAAAGCTGCCTGGAAGATAACCAACAGCAATAAAGCTACAGGTAAATGCCAAGGCACATTAATCCTCTTTATACGCTGACGCAATAAGAAAAAACTGATGAAAAAAATTAATAAAGCCAGAGTACCTGCTGCATAACGATGCACCATTTCTGTCCAAGCTTTTTTCGATTCAATAGGGATTTGCGGATAAGTGTTCTGCGCATTAATTAAATCATCGTGAGCACTAGGCAAAACCATATGCCCATAACAACCAGGCCAATCAGGACAGCCTAAACCTGCATCAGTCAGACGAGTATAAGCACCTAACATGACAACCAATAATGATAAAAGTAAAGCAGCAGTAGCCTGATAGCGAATTAATTTGTTCTGCATTCTAATCAACCATTTTTTTCTGTTGTATTAAGTAATAATTTCAAATCCTTATAGATATCGTTAGGATTCACAGGAGCCTTATAGCTAAGGATTAAGTAATTATTGGGATCTACCAAAAATACTTTGGGTTCAGAAGATAAAATTTCTTGTACATTAGTATCGATAGAAGCCAATGGTGCAACATGGAAATCAAGTTCTTTGAGTACAATTTGTATCTCAGGGGCAATTGCTTTGGTCTTGTTAGCAATAATTAACCATTGATCCACTTGATAAAGTTTACGCCCTAAAGCCAAGCGCATTCTGGCTAAAGTTTCTAATTGTTGCATGCAAGAAGCTTCACACGCGGTGGGTGCCCAAAAGACCACCCGCCATGTTGCCTTCCCTGTAAAGATATTTATCGCAACAGGTGGCGTGAGTAAGGTTCCTTTATTTATCTTTTTAGCGCCTAACCAATTCGGATGTTGATAAAATACGTACGCAGCAATGCCTGGAGTCGCAAACATCACAATCAATAACAGTAAAATATAATACTTAGAGGACTGTTTCTTCATTTCTCTTCTTCAGATTTAATGCAACAAATATAATCAGGACCACCACAGCCATTGCAAACCATTGCAGCGCGTAGCCCAAATGTCGTTGCGCAGGCATGGATACAGTTTCCCATTCACGCACAAATCCATGTGTGTCTTGCTTGTCGAGGCGAATAATAAACGGATAGACTGTTTTTTGCAAAAGTTGACTTACTAATTGTTCTTCAAAACGCTCAAGAATAACTGTTTTTCCACCTTTTTTTTCAAAAATCGCGCCTAAAACCCATTGATTTTTATTAGGAAAATAAGCTGTACCCTGTAATTTAACTAAATGTTCGGGATTTTTAATCTTAGGGAAAATGCGTCGCGTATTATCGCCATGCAACCATCCCCTATCAATCATGACTATAGAGCCATCAGCAAGTTCTAAGGGCGAGAGCACATCATAACCAAATTGGTGTTGATAATGTTGATTATCCAATAAAAAAACTTGCGACAAGTAGAGGCCTTCAAGTTGAATACGTTCATATTGCACCGGCAATGGGCACTTAGAGTTCCAAGGCACTGGATTTAATTGCTTACGCATTTTTTGCGCAGCCAACATATTGGCTTTTTCATCAGCACGATGTATTTGCCAAAAACCCAAGCGTACAAATAATGCAAAAAAGACTGCAGTAAGCACCAGCATTATCCAACTTGGGGTGAAACGAAATTTAAAAAAGGTTACACTAGGCATAGTTTACTAATTGCTCAATTTTTTTCTGTATCAATCTGCAATTGTGGAGTATAACAAATGATCACCAAACTCATCATCATCTTTACCATGATTATTATTGCTGGCTCCTTAGCCAGTGGTTTATTTTTTCTAATTCGAGATACGGGAAACACGAAACGCACCGTTAAAGCATTAACAATTAGAATCGCTATCTCGTTGAGTTTATTTATATTTTTATTAATTGCTTTTAAACTTGGATTAATAAAGCCACATGGTCTTTAAATATTTAAGGATTTATTATGATGCGAATATTCTTAACTTTTTTTATTCTCATTGCTCACTATGGGCATGCAGATACTATCCGTAGCTATATGGGAATCGCGAATCAAATTCCGCAAATGGAAGTAAAAGCTGACCCACAAGCCCAAGCCTGGGCGCGTTCGGCACGCCATGTATTGACAATTACTAGTGAAAGTATTGCAGAAACCATAATTCAAGCAAATGAAATAGCGAAAAAACAGGGAAATCCTATTTTTTGTCTGCCTCCTGGTGTACAGCTCAATTCACTACAACTAAATGATTTAATTCAACTAACTTACAAAGAAATGACCAACGAAGCAACTGATAAAGATGCAATGACCGTATCGCAAGTTGCCTGGGTTGGTGTTACCAAAAATTATCCTTGCAAAAATAATATTGCTCATCAAGAAATGGCTCATGTTGCGGCTGCCTGGGGTGGGCAAGCTCAATAAGGATAAATTAACGAGAGGTCTCATAGGTATCTTCACTTGTTAAGATCCTCTTCATTGCGCATCCTGAGTGGCGGCTATTGGTACCACTCAGTGAAGGAACTTCCGGCGTAAATTCTATCTTGTAAGAATGATTATTGACTAAATTCTTCAAACGCTTCTAAAGCTTCAGCAGCGTACATCAAAGATGGACCACCCCCCATGTATACAGCCATACCTAAAGTTTCTAATAATTCTTCTCTTGAAGTTTGCAATTTAACTAATGCTTGAGAATGAAAACCAATACAGCCCGGACAATGATTAGCAACAGCTAATGCCATGGCGATAAGTTCTTTAGTTTTTTTATCTAAAGCACCGTCTTTAGTTGCAGCTTGTGCCAAAGCAGAAAATCCCGCCATAACTTCGGGCATTTCTTTACGCATTTTGGCTAATTGGGTACTAATGTCTTTAGTTACCTCAGTAAATTTACTTGACATTATCGTGCTCCTATTCAGCTAAGTTTTGATGACATCATCTAATGTATCGCATTCGCATGCTCATAAAAAGATACTTAGTGAGGAAACTAAGAAATTGCGCGATCAAGTGTTTCTTGAGCAAGCGTAAGTCGTTGTTCAATTTTTCCTATGTCCGCTTTTAATTGTAAAACAGCATCAGGATGATGAGTACGACACAGCATTTGTTCTAGAGTACGATTCATGGCTTGGCGTTGAGCTTCCATAGTCTGAATTTCCACTTCCAAATCGTGTATCCACTGTTGACGTGTACTGAGCATTTTAACACCAAAATAGTTTTTTTCTCCAGTTTGTATTTTGTTACTGAATATTTGGCATAAAGAAACTAAGACATTCACCTTTTGCAGAATGCGCTGCGCTAAATAATTGGCGCCACGCTCATTGGTTTGCTGAGATAAAGCATATATATCGGCATTTATTTCAGCAATATACATGGAACCATTAGTTTCATTGCGTGTACGAAATAAGCCCCGAGGTAAACGATATGCTGAAAAAGCAGCCCCCAGCTCATTAATTTTCCATTCAAGCTCCGGAAGACGTGCACTTAAATCATTGAGTAATTGATTGGATTCCATGACTTCTCATTCTTTGTAAACATCTAAAAGAGACAATCCCAAATGAAATGCAATTAAACAGCAGGTTCCATATTGGGCGATTTCTGCAACCAAGAGCTGATGAACGGTGGGGAGCACATCAGCACGAGACCAATGATCAGAGTAAACTCATAACGCACCAAACTACCCACATCAATTCCTTCTGGAGGAATAAAGCTTACTGCAAGCGTAGCAATTACCCCCACAATTCCTACACCAGCAATAAAGCACATGCCCAGTAAGCCACCAGGAATTTTGAAAGTTCGTGGATGATTAGGCTCAGAAAAACGTAATTTAATTGCAGCAATAAACATAATAAAGTACATCAACATATATAATTGCGCAGCCAAAGCAGTTAATAACCAATAAGAACCATTCACGCTTGGCATAAATAAAAACAATCCAGACAGTACAGTCACAATGCTGGCCTGCGCAAACAACATCACCACAGGTGCACCTTTGGCATTAGTACGTTGGAAAAAATCAGGCAAGTTGCCATCTTCTGCTGCAACCAATAAGCCTTTAGTAGGAGCAATAATCCAGTTACTAACCCCACCTAAGCCACCTAAAACAAGCATTACGGCAACAACTGGCATCATCCAATGCATTTGATAACTGGAGAAAAAAGCTTCAAAAGCCTGCATAATTCCTGCAACTAAATTAATATTGCTTTGTGGTAATACTACAGCAATCGCTAAGGAACCAAGAATTAAGGTACTTAAAATAATCCCTACGGAATAAACTAAAACTTTAGGAAAGGCATGTTGAGGATTAGCCACATCATTAGCATGCACGGTGGCAATTTCGATTCCACAAAATGACATAATAATCGCTGTTAACGAAACCCACATGGATTGATCCGAGGGATGTGGCACAATGCTGGGGATATCGAATTGAATTTGCAAGGGATTTCCTTGAACAATCCATACCACACCTAAACCGATAATCAAGGACATAGGCAATAATAAACCAGCTAAAGAGCACAAGTTGCTAAATAATGCAGAAGAACTCATACCACGTAAATTAAGAAATGTCGCTCCCCAAAAACAACTCACAATCACTACCCATAGAAAATAAGGATTGCTGGTTAATGCTGGATTAAGTAAATAGCCAATAGTTCCAGCAACAAAAGAAAGAATGGTCGGATACCAAATCACATTTTCAATCCATTGCAACCAAATGGCTAGAAAGGCCATTTTTTTTCCAAAAGCCTGCTTCACCCAAACGTAAATTCCCCCCTGCTTTGCCCATCCCGATGCTAATTCTGCAGAAACTAAGGCTGTGGGAATTAAAAAAAATAAAGCCCCTAAAACGAAATAAAAGATGAGTTGGCTACCAAATAAAGCAGTAGCGGGTAAATTACGTATACTATCTACGGAACCAACAGTGATCATTGTCAAACTAAAAATAGTTAATGGTTGTTTGTTATTGCTCATCACATTCCTTCATTGCAGTGTTGAGTTTGCAAAAATTAATTATACTAACATCAAGCTTAAGAAACCCTTAATAATAGCGTAATAAATACACAGATTTCTGTTATTTTTGCTCTCACTTAAAGCCACAGATAAAAGTACATCATGTAAAATACCACGATTTAAATAGAAAATCTCTGCATTTTTATCGTTCTTAGTGCAAACAATGAGCTCTATGAGAAATAAAATCAATCTATTAGAGCTTCTATTATTCTTAATGATTTTAAAATTTACGACTACAATGAGAACCTAAATTGTGCGTATATTCTTCTATACTAATAGAAGTAGTAAAACTTGATATCTCTATGCTATAGTCACTATTTTTTTCAAGGTACCCCACCATGTTTGATACCTTAACTGAACGATTGACCCGTACCTTTAAAAATTTACGCGGTCAGGGTCGACTTACTGAAGAAAACGTACAAAGTGTATTGCGTGAAGTCAGACTTTCGCTTATTGAAGCTGATGTCGCTTTACCAGTAATTAAAGAATTTATTGACCATGTCAAGCATAAAGCACTTGGACAAGAAGTTTTAAATAATTTAAATCCGGACCAGGCCTTTATCAAAATTGTTCACGATGAATTGGTAACCATTCTTGGCGGTGAGCGTGCTGAATTAGACTTTAAAACACAGCCTCCTGCTGTATTCTTAATGGCTGGTTTGCAAGGTTCTGGTAAAACCACCAGCACTGCAAAACTTGCACGTTATTTGAAAGAAACTGAAAATAAAAAAGTAATGGTTGTCAGTGTTGACGTGTACCGTCCTGCAGCAATTCAGCAGCTAAAAGTACTGGCTGAACAGGTGGGAGTGCTTTTCTTTCCCACAGAAAAGCATGAAAATCCCATACATATCGCACAAAAAGCAGTAGAAAATGCGAAAAAACAATATATGGATGTACTCCTCATTGATACCGCAGGTCGTTTGCACGTTGATACTGAAATGATGGCAGAAATTAAAGCCATACATCAAGCCGTAAAACCTATAGAAACATTATTTGTTGTCGACAGCATGACCGGACAAGATGCTGCTAACACAGCAAAAGCATTCCATGAGACACTACCACTGACCGGGGTCATTCTAACTAAAACTGATGGTGACGCGCGTGGTGGGGCTGCCTTGTCAGTAAAACACATTACCGGACAACCAATTAAATTCATTGGTAGTGGTGAAAAAGTTGACGCTCTAGAGCCTTTTCATCCCGAACGAATTGCCTCAAGAATTCTAGGTATGGGCGATATTCTCACCCTAATTGAAGAGGTCGAGCGCAAAGCAGATAAGCAAGCCAGTGAAAAATTAGCTAAAAAATTGAAAAAAGGCAAAAGCTTTGATCTGGAAGATTTTAAACAACAGTTACTGCAAATGAATAACATGGGTGGTATTTCTGGAATGATGAGTAAGCTTCCTGGAATGACTCAAATGCTGCCACAGCAAGCAATGAAGCAAGCAGGTGATAAAGCAATGGCGCGCACAATTGCAATCATTAACTCAATGACGCCTAAAGAACGCCGCATTCCCAAATTAATTGTTGGTTCTCGAAAAAAACGTATTGCTTTAGGTTCGGGAACACAAATCCAGGATGTGAATAAGTTATTGAAACAATTTGAACAAATGCAAAAAATGATGAAAAAATTTACCAAACCTGGCGGCATGCAAAAGATAATGCGCGGTCTTGGCGGCATGGCTGGGTTAAAAGGTATTATTCCTGATGATTTTCAATAAGATAGAGCTCGCGCTTATCGACGTCAATAATATCTTAAAATCATATGAGGACTCACCCTAACCAACATCAAAGCCAGTACATTAACTGGCTGGATTTACTGAAAAATTATATCTAAGCATTTTTTTTAAGATAATTCGTAAGAATTACTTCCCATGCCGAGTTAATTTTCGTACAATACACGGCATTTTTACGTAAACACTCTTTAAAGCAGAGGAACATAATGGTCGTTATTCGTTTATCACGAGGTGGCGCTAAAAAGCGTCCTTTTTATCACATGGTAGTTACCGACAGCCGTAAACGACGTGATGGTAATTATATTGAGCGCATTGGTTACTTCAATCCAATTGCACGTGGAGAAGAAATTCGTTTACATATCGATATAGAAAAATTAAGTCAATGGCAAAAAATTGGGGCTCAGTTATCTGATCGTGTGAGCGCTCTTGTAAAAGAATATAATAAGGAAAACACAGCGGCTTAATAACGTGAGTAATCAAGATAACTGGATTGTTGTTGGTCGTTTTGGTCGACCTCATGGTGTTAAAGGTTCTGTTACAGTTCATTCCTTTACAGAGCCACGTGATAACATTTTGCGGTATACAAATTGGCATGTTCCAATCAACAATCAATGGCAGCCTATCAAACTGTTGTGTGCAGAAGTACAAAACAAATCGATAATCGCCCAAATTGAAGGTTATCCTGAGCGCGAAACGGCGGCCCGTCTTACTAATTTAGAAATTTCAGTTCCTCAAGAACAGCTTGATGAACTGAAACCTGGCGAATATTACTGGCATCAACTTATAGGAATGAATGTCGTAAATACCCAAGGTAAACCATTTGGTAAAGTTACCGAGATCATTCCTACAGGTTCTAACGACGTGCTGGTGGTCCAAGGCGAAAAAAGACATTTAATTCCTTATTTGCCAGGCCAATTTATATTAGATATAAGCAATGCTCAGCAGCTGATTACAGTTGACTGGGATATGGATTTTTAAGTGACACTTCATATTGGAGTAATCACATTAATACCCGAAATATTAAATGCTCTAAATTACGGCATTACGGGTAGAGCCTTAGAGCAAGGCTTAGCTAGAATTGACCACTGGAACCCACGTGATTGGGCATCAAGACCTTATAGGCAAGTTGATGATAAACCCTATGGTGGTGGGCCAGGCATGGTGATGATGTATGAACCATTGCAAGGTGCAATCATGCACGCCCGCAGTCAGATGCCAAGTCACTGCAAAACGATTTATCTTAGTCCTCAGGGCAAAGTAATTCGCCAGCACGACTTAAATCAAGTGGCAAATGATATGCAACCTTTGCTGTTTATCGCAGGGCGTTATGAAGGAATTGATGAACGCATTCTTCAACATTATGTCGATGAGGAATGGTCTCTTGGTGATTTTGTTTTAAGTGGTGGTGAGTTGGCTGCTACGGTGTTCATTGATGCGATTATTCGCTTGATACCCGGCAGTTTAGGGCATCTTGGTTCTGCGGAGCAAGATTCATTCATGAATGGATTACTCGATTGCCCGCATTATACTCGGCCAGCATCTATAAACGGTTTGGATGTTCCCCCGGTTTTACTGGGAGGTAACCATAAGAGCATAGAGCGTTGGCGTAAAAAGCAATCACTGGGTAAAACCTGGCTTAAGCGTCCAGATTTGCTAGCAAAAATAGAATTAAATGAAATAGACCAGCAACTACTTGCTGAATTTAAGTATGAACACGGTCTTTCCTAAACAAGGAAAAGCCAATTTGAGGAGTAGTCCATGACTAATATTATTGACCAACTAAACGCTGAGCAAATGCAAGGTAAAGAAATCCCTGAGTTCAGTCCAGGTGATACTGTTCTGGTTCAAGTAAAAGTAATTGAAGGAAACCGTGAGCGCTTACAGGCTTTTGAAGGTATTGTAATCGCAAAACGTAATCGTGGTTTAAACTCTGCTTTTACTGTCCGTAAAATTTCTCACAACGTGGGTGTTGAACGTGTATTCCAAACTTACAGTCCGATTGTTGAAAGCATTACTGTAAAAAGACGTGGTGATGTTCGTCGCGCCAAACTGTATTACTTACGTAATTTAGCAGGTCGTGCTGCACGCATCAAAGAAAAATTAACTACTAAAAAAGCAGATTAATTAGATAGATACTGTTTTCTTTTCGCTAGTCCGAACCTCAACAAGCAGATTTTCGAGTGCTAAAACGCAAACTTTAAGTAGGTGAAATGAGCCACAGAAAATCTGCCCACTCTAAAATAATAAGCGGTAATCTTGAATTTTTAAACAAATTGATTCAAAATAATTCAATTTAGTCAATATTAATTTTGCTTAAAAATGATGAACCCTCTTGAATCAACATCAGAAAACGAAGAACATCCTGATTTCGACAACACTGTTGCCTATCGGTTAGTAACTCATGGGCAATGGGATTTACTCAATGAATTAGCAACTTCACACCCCAAGATTGAGATTGATTTAAATGCAGGACCACAAAATGAAGAGCATTCCGACTACGGGACTACCATTATTTATTGGCTAGCAGCTAATAACCAAGTGGATTTAATCCGCAAATTAGCGACCCCAAATTTAAAGATTAATTTAAACGCAGGGGCACGCAAAGAACAATATGCTGACTATGGCTGCACAGCTGCCTACTATCTAGGAGTTTATGGCCAATGGGATTTACTCAATGAATTAGCAGACAAAAGTCCTGCGATTGATTTAAACGCAGCATTCAAGAAAACAAATAAGTCACAGACTCTACTTAATCTACTAATATGCTCTGGCCAGTGGGAGCTGATTGAAAAATTTGTTGAAAAGAATTTGGAGTCAATGAACGTAAATGATGCAAACATCTATTTACTCAATTTAGAAAACCAAGATATCCATAACTTACGATTTAAGCAGTTGATTACTTGGATAAAAATTAGAAAAGAAGAAATAGCAATAAATAGTTTAATCACGAATACTATATACATTAACAAAGTACTTCCTTTATTAGAGTCGGCTCTTCAACATTATAATATATTGCTTGAACAAATACCCAATGATAGCCTCTATTATCAAAATGCTCAGCTATCTAAAGCTCATCTGCTATTACAATTTATTCCCCCCCATTGTCCTGGCATCTTTTTACGAAAAGCACTACAAGTATTTTCTTTGCCACATAGCTTTTCTTCAATTGGAGGAGAACTAAAGCAATTAAAGTTTTTATATACAGAAGCAGCATTGCAGGCAGGAGATAAACCGCTCGTTTTACAATTAATGGCTGGCCAGCTACAACAAATTGCTACGTTAGAAAAAAAACTTGCTGATGCACAAAATTCTCTAATAGAGTTGTCAGATAATCTCTCAAAATCAAACGAAATACCGATTCACGCCAAAAGAAAAAGTATGGATCGTTGTGATTTTTTTCCATCCCAAAAATCTCAAAAACAGCAGAAAACCTCGAAACAAGACAATGATTCAATGAATGTGATTAAAAAATGAATCGTCAATGTAAACCTCGGCTTATAGTATTCCAAACCAAGCGTTGTTTCCGCAAAAGTAAGTGGGATAATTTTTTGTGAAGATAATCTCCTGCACGTAAAGCCATCAGATAATCAAAACTCGATGAGCGCATAAAAATCCTCATTGAAGTGTCTGTATTTTTAGGGATATTATCCTATACTTAGAAAAAATAAACTGCAGGCAGCCATGACGATAAAAAAGAGAATATATCTCATTCTTATATATGCATCCCTCCCATTCAACAGTGCTTTGGCGAACTGTGATCTCACCCAATTTCGTTGGGAATGCGATTTGCCTCTACAAGTAAGCCCAAGTGCCGCCGCCCATTCTCTGGTTTATTGCAACCACTCTTATGGCTATATTACTAAAGAGCAGTATGACATTCTTATGCGCTATCAACGAGCTAATGTAAATATGGTTTTGGATATTAATGGTGAATACATAGACAGTCCTTGTATCGGTGCAGAAAGGTAGTAGAATAACAACAACTACTTTTTATATCTTTTTGTATGATTATTGAGCTTGACGGCATTCCCATCAAATTATCAAGAAAGCCGATTAAAAATATGAACTTACGTATTTACCCACCCGATGGTCTTGTCAAGGTAAGTGTGCCACTCAAATACAGCGAACAGCTCATATGGCACATTTTAGAACAAAAGAAAACATGGATTCATGAACAACGAGAACGAATTCGCCGTAGTGTCCCACAGGAATCATGCCTCACCACAGGAGTAGCTATCCCCGTTCAAGGACAAAATTATTTATTAATCATTGAAGAGCATAATGGCCCATCTCAGGTACAACTACGAGGTGGAATGCTCTTTTGTTATACCAAACCCAATAGCTCGCAATCACAAAGACAAGCAATGATTGATAATTGGTATAAACAACAAATGACCTCTTTATTACCCGAATTAATTACACATTGGGAAGCTATTATTGGTGTGCGGGTTAAAGAATGGGGCATAAAAAAAATGAAAACACGCTGGGGTTCTTGCAATACCAAGGCAGCACGCATCTGGCTTAATTTAAACCTCATGAAAAAACCCGCGATTTGCCTGGAATACGTACTCGTTCATGAGTTAGTACATCTTTTAGAGGCCAGCCATAATCAACGATTTTATCAGCTAATGACTACCTTTATGCCGCAATGGCGCGAATATGAATATCTTCTTGAAGGACGAAAACTACGATGAATTTCGAATTACTTATTCAAAACATCTGCCACCAAGGTTTTCATATTATTGATAACTGGTTGGCACTTGAATCATGCCAAGCCTTACAAATACTTGCCCAGGAACTCTATGAGCAAGATTTATTTCGTAGCGCAAAAATTGGACTTAAGGTAGATTCTCATCAAAATAAAACGATTCGTACAGATAAAATCTTATGGATTGAAGGCAATGAACACCACCTTGCAATTCAATTATTTTTAGCAGCTATTCAAAAATTGGCACATGCATTAAATCAAACACTCTTTCTTGGTTTAAATGAATTTGAAACTCATTTTGCTAATTACCAACCGGGTACTTTTTATAAAAAACATATTGACCAATTTACTGCACAAAAAACCAGACGTATTTCTTTTGTTTATTATTTAAATAAAAATTGGCAACCACAATATGGCGGCATGCTAAACCTCTATAACAGCGAGGATCAATTAATTCAGCAAGTACTCCCTCAAGAAAACCGCTTTATTTGTTTTAATAGTGATTTACCGCATGAGGTATTAATTACCCACCATCCTCGATACAGTATTACCGGTTGGATGAAAACGCGCACCTTATCCTTATTCTAAGTGATATTGCAAAAAAAACTACTAATGGTACACTGTAAGCTCTATATAAAAACATTAAAGATATTAAATGATCAATTCAACCTTTTACCAAGACATCGCTGTCTTGCCTTCCCAGGTAATTGGTCTTCTATTATCTATTCTTCTTGTGATTATCCTCTACGAGTATTTCGCCTGGTAGGAATTACATCTGCGCCTTCCCAGGCGTTGATCATCTGTCAGATGAACTCACTTAATTCAATTACATATTGGAGGATACACTCATGAACAATAAAGCAGAGCAAACAACACCATTTTTGGCTAAAGTGGCCGAAACTCCTTGGGTACAAGGTCCTGTTCTTGGTGCGGGGCTCATGGCATCACTTACCCCTTTAATAAAATGGACGAATCATAGCCTAAATGGCGAGAAAATGTCATTTCGCAACCCCATGTCAGGTGCAAGATCATATGCTGCATCAGCAGTTCCTGGATATGCAGCAACATTTGCTTTTAAAGCCTTACTGAACAAACAATCAGATAAAACCTCTCAATGGCATGAATTATTCACGTCATTTGCAGCAGGAAGCTTTTCTGGGTTAGTAGGTACACCGTTTGAAGCTTTGGCTCAAAATAAACAATTGACCAACAATTCATCGTATAAAGACACGGCGCAAAAAATGCGTGTATCTCATGGATACAAAGCCTTCTTTCAAGGAGGAGCAATGGTCATGATGCGCGAAGGACTTTGGTCAACTGTTTATATGAGCGCCATCCCTATGATGTCCGCATCGTTACAAAAGCAAGGGGTTAAAAAACAACAAGCAGAGCTTCTTGCAGTGCTGACGGTAGCAGGTGTTTATGGTTTGTTTAGCTCACCATTAAATCAACTACGCTTCAAAAAGCAACAGGGATTAACGGAACAGACCAGAAACAAAAGTTATCTAGAACACGCCAAAGATATCTTTAATCAAGAGCCTAAAGCTACCAAAACTGCACGAGTAGGATTTTTCTTTAAAGCATGTTTTCCACGTGCAGTAACAACCACCGTGGCTGCTGGCTTGATGGTGAAGGGCACAGAGCTTTATAACCAAGCAGTCAATCATTTCAAACCATAATTTATCACTCCTGTGTTTTAATGAAGGTTTAGCTTCTCTTTTATGAGAAGCTAAGCTTATCAAAATAATTGATGCCATGGCAAAGGCGTTAAAAACAAACCCTTATCGAAACCGCAATAGTTTTGTGTATAATAAGCTTTTAATCTTCTTAAATCTTCTATGAATGCCTTAGAAATAAAACAATTATCGAAAACCTATGCGAATGGAGTACATGCACTAAAAGACATTGATTTAACCATCAAAACAGGTGATTTTTTTGCCTTACTAGGAGCCAACGGTGCAGGAAAATCAACGACTATTGGTTTAATTACCACCTTACTTAATAAAACCTCCGGAAGTATTAAAATTTGTGGTTATGACTTAGACCATGAAACAGAACAAGCTAAGTCTAGCCTTGGTTTAGTGCCTCAAGAAATCAACTTGAATATTTTTGAAACATGTGAACAAATCTTACTCAGTCAAGCAGGCTATTATGGTATCCCACGAAAAAAAGCATTGCTCCAAGCCAATGAGCTTTTAAAACAGCTAGGTTTATGGGACAAGCGCCATTCTATTGTCCGCCATCTATCAGGCGGGATGAAGCGCCGCTTAATGATTGCACGTGCCTTAGTACATCAGCCTCGAGTATTAATTCTTGATGAGCCAACTGCAGGAGTAGATATTGAAATTCGCCATAGTATGTGGGAATTCTTAACACGTGCCAATATGGAAGGTACTACGATTATCCTGACAACGCATTATTTAGAAGAAGCAGAACAACTTTGTAAAAACATTGCCATTATTGATAAAGGACAAATAATTAAAAATTCATCCATGAAGGCTTTGTTGCACACCTTACGCCATCAAACTTTTGTTTTTAATACGGAAAAAGCAATGGAGCGCTTACCTGATCTCAGCCCCTTTGCACCCACTTTAATCGATTGCAACACCATCGAAGTTCGCATCGACAATAATTTAAGCTTAAATGATTTTTTTGCAGCTTTATCTAAATATGGCATTAATATTCATAGCTTACGTAACAAAACTAATCGTTTAGAAGAACTCTTTTTGGATCTAATAAAAAATGGCAATTAAACAACAAACTGTAGCACTTTATACTTTAGTACGTCGCGAAATGGTACGTATGTTTCGCATTGCAAGCCAAGTTTTTTTACCCCCAGTCATCACTACTACATTATATTTTTTAATTTTTGGTAGCTTGATTGGACCACGTATTGGCCAAATTGATGGGGTAGATTACCCAACGTTTATTGCTCCTGGTTTGATTATGATGTCTGTTATTGTGAACTCTTATGGTAATGTATCCACCTCATTATTTAGTGTCCGCTTTCAAAAAAGTATTGAAGAAATGCTGATTAGTCCCATGCGTGATGGTGTGCTGCTTTTGGGTTATGTACTTGGCGGAGTCTTGCGTGGATTTATTGTTGCCATTTTAGTATTTATCATTGCCAGCCTTTTCTTATCTATTGATTTGCATCATTTACCAATGACCTTACTCGTCGTATTGCTGGTTGCTGCCATCTTCTCATTAGCTGGCTTTACCAATGCAATGGTCGCACGCAATTTTGATGACATTATGATTGTTCCAACCTTTGTACTCACTCCTTTAACCTATTTAGGTGGTGTCTTTTACAGTACCAGCATGTTACCAAACTTCTGGCAAAAAATATCCTGGTTAAACCCCATCTTATATATGGTGAATGCCTTAAGGCAGGCAATGATTGGTCAAAGTGAAGTAAGTTTAGGTCTGACCATGAGTATTATTAGCATCATGTTAGTTTTATTAACGATAACTAATATGATTTTATTAAAGAAAGGCGTAGGCTTGCGCGAATAAAATTTCGCGCATATTCTTTTAAAATGTGCCATCACAAATTAAACTGATCTCAGCTGTAGCAGTAGCGCTAGTAAGTGCTTCCATGCTGACCGTTGTTCCCATACCAATATTTTGATTTGTCGAAACATAAGTCACAATTTGCGCTCCGATGAGACCACCAGCTCCTAAATCAAGAGTAACTCCTGCTGTTATATCCTCAATTTTGCCAGGAGCGTTCACAGGAGAAATCACAAGACCATCTTTCGGGAATGGAGCATTCTTAATACTATCTGCAGTAACACGGACACTATCTCCAGGACGCAAATACTCATTACGTACTAAAACCAAACCTTTAATGACTCGAATATAGGTCATTTTGGCTGAAGGGACATACACATTGATGTGAGTACCTAAAATAGCTAAAGAAACGATGGGAGTTTTTAACGTTTCTTTGATTTTACCAAGGTTCTCAATCTCAACCTTTCCGTGATGTACTTCTGCATTAATTTGGATGTCAGATTTAGGAGAGTAGGTCAAAATTTTATATGATGAATTAGACCCTATGTTCACTAATGTCCCATTAGTATATTGGATATGAGCTACACCACCATCTCCTGTATGGATTTGATCACCCGCATCAACAGTAGCACCACGACTTAGTATTCTCACACTGTCATTATGAATGAGCGTAACCTTATTTTGGGTGTATAACACTTTTGCTGCTTCAGCAAACACTTGATTCGTTGCAAGTAAAAATCCTATCCAAATTATTGTTTTCATATAGTCCCTGCACACTCAGTAAAATAGCGATCATATTGGATGAAAACAAGCTTCATCCGAGTGATTAATTCTTAATTTAAGTAAACTGATATTCTAATGCCGCAAGTGTTTGATAACTGTGGAACGTAGAACTGGCGTTATAATATTTCTCTTCAACCCTCACGGTGACATTTTTATAAGAATAAGTCACACCAGCACCTAAACGAAAACCATCCTTATTCATATTCAATTGCGGTAAGGAGCCATTAATCACAATTGCTTGATTAAGAAGTGGGCGGCTATTGGTAAATTGAGCGACTTGGATTAAACCACCATTGATAAATGCCATGAGTTTGGGATTAATAAAATAACCAAATTCAGCATTTTCTAATAATAACGTTGCTTTGTTGGTTAATGGTTCAACAACCAGGAATATATTGGATGCTGGAAATAGATAATTATAACGTGGCGTATCAATTTGGCTGTATAAAACACCCAAATTCATACGCAATAAAAATTTTTGCCAGTTTTTTCTATAAATTCCATTCACGCTCACAAACCAGTTATCATTGTTGTTACGTGCATGTGCAAACAACGCATCGGGTTCGATCATAAGTTTTGTATAAGTATCAAATTGGTTGTAGCCATAACCACCCGCAACATCTACATATAGTTGTGGAGTAAAAATCTTTAACAAATGAGTGAAGATCGTATTGTTTTTAATCGTTTGCCCAGAAGTGATAATCGGCGATGGTAAAAAAGAAAATTGTGAAGCTAAAGCGGTATCTATTCTAAAGTAATAAACACCAACCATCATATTTGCCCCTAAAGAAAGGTGATCGGCGCCTGCAGAATAAAGATTTGAATGACCTTTAAAACGGTTAAAATTCTCTGTTTGTACTGAGTTAAAATCGAAATCCGTATAACCATACATCATTTCCGGCGTTATTTTATGGAAAAAGCCAAAATGTCCGTTGACTGCGCGTACATTTTCATTTCTGATTCGAGAAAATGCATCAGCACATGCTATTTGTCCGTTGTATAGAAGAGCAATTGATAAAAAAATCCATTTAATTTTCATTGCACCTAAATTCCCTGTTGTATAAATCAACGGTATTAAAATTATTCATTATCATAAACAAAAAACAGGGATTTAAACAAGAAAAGAATGCTTATTATTTATGGATAAACCCTAACGCTTTTAAGCGTTGCTCAATTGATGGATGGGTATCAAAGGCACTACTTAATGATTTAACAGGGTCTATATCTGAAGGGTCAAAAAGATAGGAAGCTTGTCGTACTTGCTCATGCGGCGTATTACCATACTCTGCTGCATAATAAGTTGCATTTTGCTCATGATCTGAATTAATTTTTAACAGCGCACGTGCTAAAGGTTCATTATCACGCATTAATTCAACGCAACCAGCATCCGCCATAAGTTCACGTGTCCGACTCAAAAACAATGTTAATAAAACGGTTAATAAGGGCAAAACATAACGTAAAATCATGATCACCATCGCTAAACGATTATCATCCCGACGGTCGTCATTACGACGAAAGAGCATGGTGTAAAAGAGCATATCCACTACGATTAATAAAATATTACTTAAAACCGCAACGGTAAGCGTTAATTTAATATCATAATGACGAATATGGCTTAATTCATGAGCCATAACCGCCTGCAGCTCAGCACGGTCCAATTTATCAATTAAACCACGAGTAATTGCTACCATCGCCGATTTTTCGCTGTAACCACTGGCAAAAGCATTCATATAATCTGCTTCGATAATAAATACCCTAGGCACATACTGCAGGCCAGCAGCAACGGTCATTTCTTCAACTACATTATACAATTGCTGCTCTTGCACGTTTTGTGCGGTTTGCGGAGTAATTTCATGATACTCCGTCCCTAACAACATAATGCGGTCATACATCGCATAAGTAATGAATAAAGACAAAGCAGCAATGCTTACCATGATTAAGGTGGCATACGGAGTAACTAATAAGTGAGTAAGTGCGTAGACACTTTGTTCTATGGTAATATGCGGATATCGTGCTTGCAACACCACCACATCCGCAATAAAACCCACAACAAAATAAACGCCGATAAAGAACGCAATTACCATACGGGTCTTGCGTTGATTTTTCTTTATTTGCTCACGCCAGTCACCCGCACTGCCATGATAGTCTGCAAGACTCATAATTTATCTCAAAGTTTTACAGTATAGTCTTCTTTAGCCTGAATTTGCTCTTCAGGTAGCCCCCAATACACAAACTCTTTATCTAATGCAGCAGAGAAGTACTTCACAATCATGGATTGAAAAAACGATTTCTTCGTTGCATTATAACGCTCTATAGCATCATTATAAGCTTGCTTGGCGTATGCTAACTTATTTTCCGTATTCACAATTTCTTCCTGCAATTGCAGGACGTTTTGGTTTGCTTTTAAATCAGGATAGTTTTCAAACACTACATTAAGATTTGAAGCAATTTTAGAAATACCATTTTCCGCTGCCATGCGGGTTTGTTCATCACCTGAAGCTTTAGCAGCTTGAGCTTGATTACGTAAAGCAACTACATCTTTTAATGTAGTTTGTTCGTAGTCCATGTATTTTTTGACTGTGTCAATCAAGGATTCAAATACTTTAAAACGCCGGTCCAATTGAATATCGATTTGTTTTTTATCGTTATTAATCGTCTCAATCAATTGAATGAGCTGGTTGTAGACTCCAACAGCCCATAATCCTAAGACCACCACAATAATTAAAAGCACTAACAAGAATTTACCCATGTTTTTTCGTCCTCTGAAAGATGCCTTAACATTAGTTATAGCTGAAAATGATAAAAAAAACAGGTAAACAAAGCCGCTGATGACAAAAAATAATCCTAAACCAGGATTGCTTCCTGCTTATGGCCGGTGGGGCTTGAGCATGGGACGTAAAAATTGTCCAGTGTAAGAATGTTTGTTTTGTGCAACTTGCTCTGGAGTACCCACAGCAATAATTTGTCCACCTTTACTTCCACCCTCAGGGCCTAGGTCAATAATCCAATCAGCGGTCTTAATGACATCTAAATTATGCTCAATGATGACAATGGTATTTCCTTGTTCCCGTAAGCGATATAAGACTGACAATAATTGGCGCGTATCATGAAAATGCAACCCTGTTGTCGGCTCATCGAGAATATATAAGGTGCAACCTGTACCACGCTTTGATAACTCACGGGCTAATTTAATTCGTTGTGCCTCTCCTCCTGATAAGGTGGTCGCGCTTTGCCCAAGCTTAATATAAGCCAAACCTACATCCATGAGGGTTTGACATTTCCTCGCCAAAACAGGAATTGCCGCAAAAAAATTACATGCCTCTTCAACTGTCATGTCTAAAACTTCATGAATATTTTTGCCCTTATATTGAATGTCTAAAGTTTCTCGATTATAACGTTTGCCGTGACACACATCGCAAGCAACATAGATATCCGGCAAGAAATGCATTTCCACTTTAATCATGCCATCGCCTTGGCATGCTTCGCAGCGCCCCCCGCGAACATTAAAACTAAAACGCCCAGGCAGATAACCACGGGCACGCGCTTCGGGAGTACTGGAGAATAACTCGCGGATATGCGTAAATAAACCAGTATAGGTTGCAGGATTTGAGCGTGGCGTACGCCCAATCGGGCTTTGATCTATATCAATCACCTTATCACACCAGTTTAAGCCTTGAATCTCTTTTACTTGACCCGCGGTAAATAAGCTTGCTCTATTGAGCATATTGGCGGCAATAGGAAACAGAGTGTCATTGATTAAACTGGATTTTCCAGAACCAGAAACACCAGTAACACACGTCATAACACCTAAAGGAATACTGACATCCACTTGGTTTAAATTATTACAAGTTACTCCTTTTAAATGAATCATGCGTTCTTGATTAATGGGCAAACGCTCTTTAGGAACCTGAATTGCTTGCTTTCCAGATAGATATTGCCCTGTAAGCGAAGCAGAATTATTCATGATTTCTTCAGGCGTACCATAAGCAACCACTTTACCACCATGAACTCCCGCACCAGGGCCAATATCCAGCACAAAATCAGCACTACGAATCGCATCTTCATCATGCTCAACCACAATCACAGTATTTCCAAGATTTCGTAAGTGCATCAACGTCTTCAATAAACGATCATTATCGCGTTGGTGCAATCCAATAGAAGGTTCATCCAAAATATACATGACGCCAACGAGTCCTGAACCAATTTGGCTTGCCAAACGAATTCTTTGTGCTTCTCCACCTGATAAAGTTTCTGCGCTACGTGCTAAAGAAAGATAATCTAAACCTACATTGACTAGAAAACCAAGGCGCTCGACAATTTCTTTGTTAATCTTAGCCGCAATTTCTCCACGATAGCCTGTCAAGCGTAAATTTCTAAAAAATTCATAAGCTTTTTCAATTGAATACGCGGTAATCTCAGGTAAATTTTTATCATCAACAAAAACATGGCGTGCTTCTTCGCGCAAACGTGCACCTTGGCAGGCCTCACAGGGACGTGAAGATAAATATTTAGCTAACTCTTCGCGCATCATGCCTGACTCTGATTCGCGATAACGGCGTTGCATATTAGGAATCACTCCTTCAAATGCATGCTGCTTTACCATATATCCACCGCTTGGACGATGGTAGTGAAATTCTATTGATTCGCGCCCACTTCCGTATAAAATAACTTTTTGCATGTCCTTAGGTAAATCGCAAAATGGCGTATCGACGTCAAAACCGTAATGCTTTGCCAAGGATTCCAGCATCGAAAAATAATAATTGGTTTTACGATCCCAACCGCGAATTGCCCCTTCGGCAAGACTTGCAGTAGCATCATGAACTACCCGTTCAGGGTCAAAAAACTGATCCACGCCCAAACCATCACATCCAGGACAAGCACCTACTGGATTATTAAAAGAGAAGAGTCGAGGCTCTAATTCACTTAAACTATAGCCACATTCAGGACAAGCAAATTTTGAAGAAAAAATCAAATCAGCAAAGTTTCCATCCATTGAAGCAACTACCGCCAGCCCCTCTGCAAGATTTAGAGCATTTTCAAATGACTCACTTAAGCGTTGGGCAATATCAGGCCGTACTTTAAAGCGATCGACGACTACTTCAATGGTATGCTTGGTACGTAACCCTAATTTAGGAGGCGAATCTAATTCATAAAGTGCACCATCAATACGTGCGCGCACATATCCTTTAGCCTGCAATTGCTGCAACAAGTGCACTTGTTCGCCTTTACGCTCACGCACCACAGGGGCTAGAATCATAACCTTCGCATCCGCAGGTAACGCTAAAACTTGATCCACCATCTGGCTGACTGTTTGTGCATGCAAACTGATATGGTGTGTTGGACAACGAGGCTCCCCCACGCGTGCATAAAGCAATCGTAAATAGTCATAAATTTCGGTAATAGTTCCCACTGTTGAGCGCGGGTTGTGAGAAGTCGCTTTTTGTTCAATTGAAATTGCTGGTGATAAACCTTCAATAGAATCCACATCGGGCTTCTCCATCATTGATAAGAACTGACGGGCATAAGCAGACAAAGATTCAACATAGCGTCGTTGGCCCTCAGCATATAAGGTATCAAAAGCTAACGAAGACTTCCCAGACCCAGACAAACCGGTGATCACAATGAGTTGTTCCCGAGGTAAATCCAAATCAAGATTTTTTAAATTGTGGGTTCTGGCTCCACGAATACTAATAGTATGCATAAAACTCGATAACTAGCTTACACTGCGCACAAAATAGGGCAGTAAATTTTTAATTATAGGCGAATTATGAACTTAAAAGAGCAGGTCGTATAGACATTTTTTTCTCCGAATTAGAGAACCTCAATAGACTCTGTTACAATAATAAAGATAACCTATTAATTAAAAAGGATTTTAATAATGAGCGCTTTTCTTTTGGGACTCTTCTTAATTTTTTCTACTGTAACCCATGCTGACGATACAACTAAAGTCACGCACTGGACCAAAAAAACCTTGTTAAACACTTTAGCCATCCGTTATAACGATACCAGTACGGATAATGAGCAACATAGCATTGGTCTAACCCCCGCTGCTTGGAGTAGTGTCGCTGCTTTTATAGAAAACTATTTGCCCCAAATGCGCGACAAACAATTAACACTTCACCCTGCTTTTCTTATTGGGCCTAAAATAGTGGACTCAGGAACAGCCGCCAATATCCCTTTTTGGCGTATTAATGCAGAAATCATACTCCCTGAAATTAACAAAAAAGTGTTTTTTTCTCTTATTGTTCTCGCCACTAAATCATCCCCTAAAGATCCTTATCTCGTTCATAGCATAACCCTAAATCCACAGGTGAATCCATGAGTTCAATGTTTCGCTTTAAACTGTTTTTCTGGTACTTCTGCCATTTTAAGGTAGTGATGATCGGCTATTTAAAACCACAATTAATTGAATTATCTGAACAACGCTTTGTCGTTCGTCTACCTTTAAAAAGACGTAGCCGGAATCATTTAAACTCTATGTATTTTGGTGCTTTATCAGTTGGCGCCGATTTAGCCGCTGGGTTACATGGCTTTTATCATGCAGATTTAGCAAAGTGCAAGATTTCCCTGGTATTTAAATCCTTCCAAGCCCAATTTTTACGCCGTCCAGAATCAGATGTATATTTTGTTTGCTCTGAGGGCGATGTAGTTAAAGCAATGATTCAAGAAACCCAAAAGACCAAGATGCGTGTAAATAACCCTATTCGTATCGATGCCTATACCGATTATCCAGGGCAAACCAATAAGGTAGCAGAGTTTATCCTTGAGCTTTCTATCAAAATAGTTGATCAAAAACTGTCTTCTTAAGGTTAACTTAAGTATTATCACTTACAATGACAGCGCGTTAATAATTTGGATTATCTTATGATTAACCAATATCTTGATTATCTTGATCTTGAAAAATATAAAGCTGTATTAGAGGCATGTAAGAAAAACGCAATAGCTGAATTCTTAAAAATTATGAGCGACAAAGCATATGCGATGATCAAAAGTGAGCATGCAAGTCCGCAAATTGCCCCCTATTTTCAAAATATCAATAATAATGAAACTAAACTTATCTTATGCAAGTATGAATTTCAAACTCTTCATCGCTCTTTTCTAAAATTAAATCAGCTTATTACACAATATAGGCAACAATCAAGTGACCGACTGACACTTAACGAATTGAATGAACAAACAAAAAATGAGCTCAAAACCCTGCATGAAGAATTACATCCTTACCTGATCTACTTGGTTCCAATAGATCAAAGGGTTAATGTACAACGTCTGGATCACTATCTTACAGACTTCCTGGAATTAAAAGAAGCAAATGCTGACGACCAGCTTACTGATAAACAATTCACTGAGCTGATGGAAGAGGGCAACAACAATCTGTTGGAAATACAACATTATTGGAATGGCTATCACTATGATTTAACTAAAAGAAGATTTCTCACGGCAGAAGAAACACAAGCATTCCTACAAAAAGAAATCCCTTTTTCTAACTTTGATAACGAACCTGATAATATTTCACAAATAAAAAAACTAATTAACGCACTTTATTATGCACGTAAAACCTTTATGGACTTGGAGCTGATTGATCTTCAAGGCAATTTAGGCAATCTTTTCGACTTATATACATTATATAAAGACACTATAGAATCTGCTTATCAGGCCAGTTATTTAGCCACCCACTTAGATATTGATTTATACGATTTATTTAGAGCAGAACTGGATTTTATCTTGCCACAATTAGCAAAAGTACAAGAATTTGCATACAATTATTCACATGAACAATCTAAAAAAATAAAAATCAATCCACTAAGTTATAAAGTTGGTGAAATTTCAGGAATTACTGCGGATCAAATGCGTCCGATAGGTAAGGATGTTGATTATAACTTACTCACAAGCGTTGGTGCCAGTTTACCCGATTACCTCAGTAAACTAACTAAATCCATAAAGGAATATTCATCACAAATTAAAGAACATGAACCTACACTAAACCAAGAAAAATTAGATGAACTGCGTGATATTTCCGTGCATTTATTAAATGACATACAACAATTACAGGGAAACAATCTGTTTGTTCCATTAAAACTGTTAAATTACATCCACATTATCAACAACATCATTACCTTATCGAAGAATACCCTTGCTCAAGCGGGACATTTAACCGAATCCTCACAAGATTTAGTACGAGATAAATTAGCTCAATTAAAATATGACTTATTGCCTCAATTATTTGGTTTAGTAGACAAAATCGAAGTTAATGCCATGCTCAAACCCGGAACATTGTCTACCCCTTTGATGGAGAAGGTAAAAGAATTATATGACGCTGTACTGTTTCTTCCTCGTAAAGCCATAGATTTTGAAACTAAAGGAGCAGAGTTACTCAGCATCGAAGATTCGCAGTTTATTGAATTACGGTTGGAGTTGGCTTATAAGCGCATTGATAAAGCAAATAAAATTCTTTATAAAAACCAGAAAGTCAAAGACGCAGCAAAAGAATTTTTTAACCGATTAAGCCAAAAAGAATTCCAGAATAGTAGTCTTAATCAATTATCTACGAAAACCAAGGAAAAACTTATCCAGCACTACAAAATCATTAAACCTTATATGGAGCGTATCAATCCTCACTTAAGTGATATAATCATTTCAAGCTTGTTGTCGTCAGAAAATGAAAGTAACAAAAGCCGGCTAGGTTCCTTTAGGGACTGGCTATCCGGATCTTTATCAGAAGATCATATCACTGTCATTACAGAGCAACAAAGCTCATTAGAAAACTTATTAACTAAAGAAGTAGATAGTCAACTGTTCCATATCCGTTTGAATAAAGAGCTGATTCGGTTTGTACAAACCGAATCAGATTTAATTTTATGCCCCTACAGCAATAAAACCAATGTTTATATTCTTGATGAAGCACTTGCTTTAGATATTGATGTCAATGAAACCAAGTTCACTTTCGACCACCATGAGTTTGACGCTCTTCATCACTCTTTTCCAAAATTAAATCAGCTCATTACACAATATAAGACACAACCAAACGAGCAAGCAAAAAATGAACTCAAAGCATTGCATCCTTATTTAATCTACTTAGTACCAATAGATCAAAAAGCGAATGCACGGCGTCTTACTCACTATCTTACTGATCTCTTGGCACAAAAAGAAACAGATGCCAGCAACCAACTTACTAATGAGCAATTCACCGAACTGATGGAAAAAGGCAACAACCATCTGTTGGAAATAAAGTGTCATTGGAATAATAACAGTCACTATGATTTAACTAAAAAAAGATTTCTTACTGCAGAAGAAGCACAAACATTCATACAAATCGAGAAGTTAAAGAAGCAATTTATTCAGGAGAATGGCTACTTTGTATTAGCAGAAAATACTGAAGAAATGTTAACTGCAGACCAAGCCTTACAATTACGTGAATGGTATCGTGATAAAGACAATAAGCTAGCGGGCATTCAAAAAAAATATGCTGGTTTTAAAGTGCTATTAAGAACCAATAATGTCCTCGAGAATTTGCTGCTCATTGGTTCACTTACAGAGGAAACTAAAGAAAAATTACGTCGCTCTTACTGTACTCTCCAGAACTATTTTATCGATGTAATACCACTAGAAGATAGGCAACAAGCTCTAGAATTTGATCGATCTCTGGTAGCACTGCTTACGAATAAAACCTTAGAAGATCCGCAAACAGCCCCAACTTATGTTGCATTTCAAAACTTAGATGGGCTCTTTCAACAATTTTTTAGCCAAGCCAAAAAAGACTTACATAAAAATTTCCAAAAGTATTCTAGCTTAACGGAAAGAAAATTCATCAGTGAAAATAACGAAGCAAAATTAACCCCATCTATAAATAATGAAAGGGCTCAATATCTCCTTAAACACACCAATCTCTCTAAAAGCGTTAACAACTTTAGAACTGCTTTAGGAAAAATGGTCCAGCTTTTTAATGAACCCATGCGAGAAGAGTTAAAACCTCAAGCTGATGGTATTCCCTATCCAGAAATGGAAGATCCGAACACGCTGCTGAGCCAATGTAAACAAGTACGTGCAATCAAAGACATTTATAATGGATTGTTTCATTTAGAAGGTATTGCTATTGAGCTTGAAAAATTACCCGATGAAAATCTTAATAGTTCTTCGAGCAATTCATTATCCGTTAAAACCCAAAAGGGGCGTTATGTTTATTATTTGTTCCAAGAGTATAACCATATTATTCAAATCAAAGAACTCAGCAAACGTTTAGTCGATGATCCTCATGCTCGACTCATTACCCAAGAGCTCATGCGCAAAGCCCACGCTCTTTATGCTGCATTCCAAGGGCAAACTGGAGAATATCAGATTGATTCCGACCAAATCGATGTACCAGGCAAGGTTCAATATAACTCTATTTGGTATACACTAAACGCTTTTTATATCAGTCCTAAACACATTAGGGCATTAAACAATACTAATTACCTCACTGCTAAAGAGCTTGACCATTTACATCAGCGCGCGAAAAACGCCACCTTGATCATTGAAGAATTAATCAGAAACTCAAATTCACACTTCAAATTATTCCTGCAATCACCGAATATGTTGATTTTATATAAGGAATTAAAACAAAAACTTAATGAATTTTCTACCACTGGGCGTGATGCAGTACTTAATAATTTAGATAAGATCCGGTCTACTGTATTTACCCCGATGCTCAAAGAAGCAGATCTATGGGAAAGAGAACTTGGCCTTGTTCCTGGAAGCTTGTCGGAACCCTTAAGAGGTATTACTAATGAGTACTTTAAAGGCTTGTTGCATTCTTTAAAATTAGACTCGCAAAAGCATATCGATTTAGTATGTGATAGTAAGCCATTGGAACAAAGAATTGCAGTCGTTACACAAAATATTAACGAAATTAGAGCACAGCAGGAAGAAGAAACTCAATATTTTGCAGAGATTAGTATCTTGCACCAACTAATGCAAGAGTATAAACGTTTGATGCAAGGATATAAACATTTTGATGATGTGCCAGAAAAAGTAGTATCTTTAGAAACTCGCATACGGTATAAGCAAAATATAACGCAAACATACAAGGCGGTTCTTCCCAAGCTATGCAAGCTCATACAGGCGCAACAGGTAAATATCGCGCCAAGTACCAATGAGAAAGACCATCTATTTGATGCACTATGCAATAAAGACTTAATAAAAGAACGTAAACCTCTTTTTACTGAGATTGAAGCTCTAGTTACAGCAAGCCATCATTATGGGCTAGGTGTACAAGCTACGTTGCATATGCAATTAAATATCGAAACTGCGAGCTCAGATTACCTCACTCAATTAATACAAACCGAACAGAGAGAAAAAGTAATATTTATTGATGAGTATGCACAAGAAGTATTTGCAAAGCAGCTCAACAATGCATGCACTCATCATCCTGAAGCTTTATTTTATACTGGAGTCGAATATACTAACATTTTAAAAACTTATTTACTTGACTCTAAAGAGCTAATCATTAATAGAGCCAAAGAAGCTCAGGCGCAAAAGAAAGACATCACTGAAAGCATTAAAGCACAGTTACGAGAACATATCAGTGCTTTTGAGAAATTGCATTCAGTAATAAATGCATTAAATAAACTCAGAAAATACATTACCGAGGCGAAGTCGACAAACCCACCGTTTGAAAGTGCTGAAACCATACGAAACAAAGACCAAGTAGTCTTAAATTTAGAAACAATTGCTCAGAATACTAATTTATCAATTCAAGAACGATTAGAAAGACTTCGTAATGAAATCCATAAACGAAGTGAAGTCATAATCAATGAGGATGGGCAAGAGAGTAAGCCAAAGCAGAGTTTTGAGGAGGTAATCCTTGCCCATAGAACCCCTGCTCTATTTACGTTAGATTATTTGAAAGCATGTTTATACGACTTACTTGAAGCACTCCATCTCTATACTCCTAAAAGAGTGCAGCTTTATAATAACGTTAAAAATGCCATGGATGAACCGGTATTAAATCGTTTTAGTTTGTTTTCTAAACCGATCGCAGAAAAACCCTCTTTACGTAAACATAAAACCGTTGTGCCTGAAGCACAAGAACCTGCAGTAGAACCAGATGCAGCCGCAGCAAATGGACCTGCTGTTTAAATAACTAAAGTAGTGGCCGCGCTAGAGAACTTATTATCGTCCCCACGTAGATCATTACCATTACGTTAAGCAATGGCAGTATGGAGAAGGGGAATAGGCTTATGATATTAGTTGACTTTTAAGTAGAAAGAATCCTAAACTAATGCTTAAGGCGTGCTGCGCCGGTGCCGAAAACACCAGCGCTAGCACTATAACCATAATCCTAGCACCAACTAGAATCATGGCTACGTATACATGGCAATCGCACTGAATTTTGAAGGGTATTAAAAAATTAAATAGCTCGCGCAAGCGCTCATTCACGTGAACGTTTGCCTGCCCGTTTGCGTTCCCGAAATAATGTTGCCCTCAGTAACTACACTTCAGTAGAATACCACCACCAACTTGTGCCCATGAATGAACTCATAAAATGCAGT
>NZ_JASGFU010000011.1:0-62128 GCF_047605385.1 Legionella sp.
GCGCGGTGGAGAGGGGAAGCCCGGTGAGCTCAATTAAATACCTGGGGAGTTACAACTCTTTACGTATTTATATAAAAACAACTCCATCTGATTGAAAAACAAGCAATATCAAGGTAAAATAGATTTTTTCCATGCATAGAGGCTATCTAATGTATAGAATGATAAAGTTTTTTCCTAAGGCCACACCATTAATAATGCCCAAATCGTTAGCACAAACAAAAAGCACACGATTTTTTTTTCCACATAATAACTCCCCAGATCACTTAAACATAGAAATAAAAAATATTGCCAAAAATTGGGAGAAACTCACAGACACAGAAAGGAAAAAATATCTTTTAAGGTTTCAAAAAATAACGCATAAAAATTTCTTTGGCATCAATTTAGATAAATTAACAGATGAGCAACTCAAACGTTTTCGTCTACAGATACATCAAATGCTGCACCCTGATCACTGCACTGTAATTTATGAAGAGGAAGCTCAACGTATTTATGGATTGGCACGAACACTTCTTGAGGAGCAAATCAATAAAAGAACAAACCCTTATTCTAAAGACAATACCAATACTGAAGAAACTCAGAATACTTATGAGGTTCAGTCGAAGTATACTATAAATTTTAAGCAGTTTTTGACTGTACAAATACCTCTTTTATTCGCCATGTATGCATACAAATTTTTTCATGAAAATAGAAAAAACAGTATACGCACAGACATTCCTGCAAATAATCAAGATATTTCTCCAAATAATTCTGTAGATGATCTTGTGTTAGATACTGTAAGGATTAAATGAAACGATTAGGTAACGTCCGAGGAGAATGTCTGGAAATTTGGTAGTGGGGCACCGTGATATTTTAAATAAAAAATGGAAATCACATTGGGTTTAATCAGTCAATTATTCTGCTCCAAATAATCTCAATAGGTATGACGTAACGAAATCTGTTCCAGAATAGAAAAATTATACAAAGGGAGAACCGTAGCCGGTGTTCAATCCCAAAACGTTTGACAAATCAATGTATTAAATAATTAATAAAATGTTAATAATGAAGATATATAATATACATATATTAATTAATTGGATAATTATGAGATTTTTTATAGAAGATAGAGATACATACATAAATAATAAAGAAAAATTTATGAAATCTCCATCTGATCCATACACCTTATTATCACGGGATTTACCAATTATTAGAGAGCATTATTCTAATAAATTTAATATTAGAATAATAATAAATGGAGAAACTGAATTTGGGAAAAAAAGTATTCTTTCTTTAAGAGAAGAAGAAATGCTCATATTTTCTAAATTAGAAGATGATCAATCTAAATATAGCGTTTTTTTGATAGCACAATGGGAGCTGAAAACTAATATGTTAAAAAATGGATATGAATATCCTTTTTCATTCTCAGAAAAATACCCCAAATTTAAAGATTATATTAGTCAAATTTATCTACTTTTATCAAACAATAATTTCCTGGATTGTAATGGATTATTAAGACAATTAAACAATATCGAAAAAATTTCTTTAAATGAATTAATTAGAAACTCTGAATTTAAATTTTTATTTGATGAAAGCATAATATGCTATCAAAAAGAATTTAAAAAAATATTAGAGAATAAGGGGCTATCGCGTGAAAGCATCCCACGAGAAATTGAATTTATTCAAAAAGAGCTAAAAGAGAATGAGATAGTAGGTTATTTTTTCACTAATGGTAATGTATTGGATCAAGACCATTTTGAAGTTTTAATTATTACCTCATCCAAAATTATCAAACCTATTAATTGGGGAAAGCAAGTTAATCAAAGTGGAATAAAGAAAGCATTAGATACAGAGGATATTACAGATCTTTACTTTACTAATACCCAGGATTTTATCCTTAAAGAAGGATGGAAGAGCTTAGAAAAGCAGCCTTTAGCTCAAGCTGGAGTAGATGAATGCGGAACATTAGGCTTGATGTATTTAAAAGAATTATTAAAAAATGATAGCTACCAATTAAACAATTATTGCAAAATATTTGCTTTCTATAATGAAAAGGGAGAAGTAGTTAATTTCTTTCTGCCATCACCTCATGTTTTACGATATTCTCAGTCAAGCTTTTACAATAAAGTGATTGAAGCAATTTTAGCAAATGATGAACAAACTATCTTAACTCATAAAGATAAATCCTATTCTGTTAGAACTCTCTATAGCATTTTACAAAAGTCCATTGTAATTGCTGAAACAAAGAAAGATTCAGTTATGATTAAACAAAATAAACAACTACTGAATGAACTGGAATATTTTTCTGAAAAATGGCTTAAAGAATATAAAAATTCCTCCAAAAAACGTGCAGAAATGGATAATGATGGAACTAATTTTTATCTCTCTTATGCTACTCAGCGGATGAAAAAACATGTGTCATTAGAAGATAATAATGATGGAGATGAAATTGAACTAATTATTTCTTTACCTGAATGTGAAACCACTGAGAGTGAATATAATGATATTGAAGAAAAAGAGTCTCAAGTTTCAAATGAGGGTCTAATGAAATTTTGAGTGTTTAGGGATTTCTGTTCTTAGCTTATTCAAAAATAAGATCCTGGTTTGCTTTTGCCTCAGATCTGTAATTAAACCCAGAGTTCATCTTCGATCCTTTAATAAAGTACGTCTCAACAGTAATTCATAAATGGGCCCATTATGCGTCAATTGCACTACAATGGTTGCTGCAATACAGGTAATCATTACTGGAAAAATTAATGAATAATTTTGCGTCATTTCAACCACCAAAACACCTCCAGTAATAGGTGAGCGAGTAACTGCCGCAAAAAATGCAGCCATACCTGCAACAGCAAACATACCTGAATGTGTTAAACTTTCCAGATGTAAAAAGGTAAGTATTTGGAACAAGGCTAGGCCTAATAAAGTACCTAAAGCTAGCGACGGGGCAAAAATCCCTCCAGGAACCCCCGTGGAATAACACGCCATTGTACCAATAAAACGCAGAATAAATAAAAGCAATAGAATATCCCATCCTACAGATAGATATAAAGACTGATGAATAATTTCCATGCCATCACCGGTGACAACAGGATAATAGATAGCCAATACGCCAATAGTGAATCCCACTAAAAGTACATACACTAACTTTGCACGCGAAGACAATTTATCAATCCAATATAAAGAACTCATAAGTACTTTATTAAATAAAAGCCCAGCAAAACCAATCACTATTCCTAAAACGACAAACAACCATAAAGCACCTAATTCAGGAAGTTGAAATACATCCATTTGAATAGTTGCTTTTCCCCCTATGAGCAAATCTAAAATTACTGTAGCAGTAATACAGCTAATTATTACCATACTAAAATTAGTGAATGAATAGTTAAATTGATTACGCATCTCTTCCATAACAAAAAGCACACCAGCTAAAGGAGCATTGAATGCCACGGCCAAGCCGGCCGCCGCTCCCGAAGCAATCAAACTATCACGTCGACGCCGGGTCATGGAAAAAACACTGCCTAACATTTCTCCCAAATTACCACCGATATGAATAGTCGGCCCCTCTCGTCCTAAAATCATTTTGGCCGACAATACTAAAATACCAAAAAAGAATTTTACTGGCAGTACGCGTCGCCACCGTACCGGCCTAAGATGTAATAAGGCTCCTTCAATTTCCTGAACTCCACTTCCTCCTGCTTCCGGAGCCCAATGTTTCACTGCTAAAAAGCCAGCACCAACCAATAACATGGAAAGCAAACCAGACAATAAACCTGTATGCCAACCTTGACCTGCCGCAAAATGAAAAAAATGAACTAATAAAGAGTCCAAAACATCAATAGATAAACGAAATGCAGAGCCCAAAAGTCCAACAAAAACTCCCAAAACAATAGCGACACCATACAGTATCAACAGTTTTTTATGCATGCCTCACCATATCCATTAAATTGGTAATAATCTTTAATCCCGCTTGATTCACCAAAGATAAAATAGTCTCTGGATGAAATTGCACCGCGTAAATAGGTAAATCACGATGAGCAATAGCCATAACTACCCCATCATCACTCACTGCAGTCACTACTAATTCTTCAGGCATAGCGTTATGACGTGCATATAAAGAATGATAACGTCCCGCATTGAAACTATCTCCTAGACCTGTAAATAAGCCAGATTTATTCAATACCTGAATTGTCGACAGTTTACCATGCATGGGATAAGTTAAAACATCCAACTTACCGCCAAAATGCTCCACTAAACCTTGCAAACCTAAACAAACTCCAAATAAAGGAATACCGCGTGCAACTACCGCTTCAATTGTTTGTGACAAGTTGAAATCACCAGGTTTTCCCGGTCCTGGAGATAAAACAACTAGATCATAATCATGGGCTTGTAAATAATATAAAGCCTTATCAAAACGAACCGTGCTCACCTCAGCTCCAGTTTGACGTAGATAATTTGCTAAGGTATGGACAAATGAGTCTTGATGGTCAATCAATAATACTTGCTGCCCTTTTCCTGTGTGAGGTAAAGAGGCGGTGATATTTTTCAAACTACACTCTTCATTTTGTAACATATCTAAAAAAGCAGAAGCCTTTAAACGTGTTTCTTGCTCTTCAGATTCCGGTACAGAATCATAAAGCAAGGTAGCTCCCACACGTACCTCAGCAATACCTTGCTTAATGCGTACAGTTCTTAACACCAACCCGGTATTTAAATGCCCATTAAACCCAAACCAACCCACTGCTCCTGCATACCATTTACGCGGAGATTTTTCATGCTGCTCAATAAAATTCATCGCCCAAATTTTCGGCGCACCAGTTACGGTAACAACCCACATATGGGTTAAAAAAGCATCAACAGCATCAAAGCCTTTTCTTAATATGCCTTCAACATGATCCACCGTATGAATCACCCGTGAATACATTTCAATCTGGCGACGACCAATTACACTAACGCTTCCTGCTTCACAAATTCGGGATTTATCATTGCGATCCACATCAGTACACATGGTTAATTCAGATTCTTCTTTTTTCGAATCAAGTAAAACTTGAATATTTTGCGCATCTTCAATTGCATCAGCACCGCGACGGATGGTACCTGAAATCGGGCATGTTTCTACACGATTTCCCTGTACACGCACATACATTTCAGGTGAGGCTCCCACTAAATATTCTTCTTCTCCTAAATTAATTAAAAAACCATAAGGAGATGGATTTAAGCGTCGCATTTTGCGAAACAATACGGATGGCTGGTCTTCAAAATGTGTAAAAAAGGTTTGGCTAGGAACCACTTCAAATAGATCCCCACAAGCAAAACGCTCTTTAGCCTGACGCACTACTTGAGCATATTCTCCAGGAGTATGATCACTAGCCTGTTCTGGCTTATACAAAGCCCGATAAGAAAGAGCCTTACCTTCTCTAGGCAAACCTTGTGTGCTTTGCTTATCCAATGCAAATTCATAACGACGCACAAAGGCCTCTTCTTTACGATGATTTACGATAAAAATTTCATCAGGCAAATAAACAACCATATCACGCTGAGCTTGCTCGCGAGGATTATGACGCTCTAATTCTTCAAACTGAAAAATTAGATCAAAACCAAACGATCCATATAAACCTAAATAAGATTCTTCATTTGTTTTAAACAAAGCAAGTATCAACCTAATTATCGTAAATACTGAAGTTTGTTGACTGCGTTCCTCTTCACTAAAAACATGCTCTGATTTTTTAATTTTAATACATATCTGCTCTTGATTTTGTGATAGGATTTCCAGTGTATTTTGCATTGTTAAAAGAGGAATAATAAACGATAAAAGTACCTGACCACGTACATTTAAGGCATCCATCTCAATTAAACCATGTCGGCAAGTCAGTACCAAAGGAGGATTATAAAAACCAATATCCCAACATGTATAACGCCCGGAGTATTCAAAGCTAGAAGCAAATAACGCTCCTCGTTGTGAATCTAAATGTTCAATTAGGTGCTCAATGCCTTGCTGATAATCTAACGCCTGTTGAGTTACCTCAACTAAAATTCCTCCCTCTGTTTTAACGTGTTGTAACATAATATAGTACTCGACTAAATGATTAGAGATTAATCATCATTCTACATAATATTGCTTTAACTGTGAAACGAGATAAACTCTTTGTATCTTTTCTCATCCTGGATATAATAAATTGCTTAGGTTTTGGAGACGCATATTATGACCATCTCCCTCAAAGATTTGGAAAAAATCGCACAGCTTGCTTATTTAGATACGAATATTGATCACCGCCCGCGATTAATGCAAGAAATCAATGAAATTATGGATTTTGTGGACCAGTTACGTGCAGTAGATACCACCGATATTGCCCCATTATTTCATCCCCTTGCCTTGCAGCAGCGCCTAAGGCCAGACGTTATTACCGAAGAGGACTGCCGAACACAATTAGAAGCCTTGGCTCCGCTGTTTGAAAAAGATCTTTATCTCCTGCCACAAGTCATCGATGAGACACAATAACTATGGAACAAATGTCTTTAAAAGAATTATCTCAGGCCTTACGACAAGGCCAATTTTCCAGTGTAGAATTAACTCAATACTATTTAGCACAAATTAATAAGCATCAGGATTTAAATGCCTTTATTAGTCTGGATGAAGAGCAAGCCTTGCAGGAAGCGCAAAAAGCTGACAAGGACATAAATCAAGGTAAGAGTAAAAGCTTAACCGGCATTCCGATGGCCCTAAAAGATATTTTTTGTACCCACACTATGAATACAACCTGTGGCTCAAAAATGCTCGCACACTTTAAAGCGCCCTATGAAGCCACCCTATTTAGCAAATTAAAAGAAAATGGTGCCATTTTATTAGGCAAAACCAATATGGATGAATTTGCTATGGGATCAAGTAATGAAAACAGTTATTTTGGTTCAGTTAAAAATCCTTGGGATAAAGAACGTGTTCCTGGAGGGTCCTCTGGAGGTTCCGCAGCAGCAGTTGCCGCAGGGCTGATTCCTTTTGCTATCGGTTCAGATACAGGAGGCTCCATTCGCCAACCTGCAGCCTTTTGTGGTATCAGCGGCATCAAACCGACTTATGGTTTGGTTTCTCGTTATGGCATGGTCGCTTATGCCTCCAGTCTGGATCAGGCTGGTCCCATGGCACAAAGTGCTGAAGATTTGGCAATTATCTTGCAGACTATGACAGGATTTGATCCTAAAGACTCAACATCTGTGAAAAGCCCGCTTCCTGATTATATGCAACAATTAAATAAGCCTTTAGACAAAATACGCATTGGCCTACCTTCTTGTTTTTTTCAACCAGAGGTAGAGCAAAGCATTCAACAAACCATACTTACTGCTGTGAGTATTTTCAAAAGCTTAGGTGCTGTCATTGTTCCTTTGGAATTAAAATTACAACCTTTATGGGTCCCCTGTTATTACGTAGTCGCCTGTGCAGAAGCCTCCTCCAATCTTTCTCGCTATGATGGCCTACGCTTTGGTCATCGCAGTGCCAAGGCAGCTAACTTGATGGAGCTCATTCGCAATTCGCGTACTGAAGGATTTGGTATTGAAGTAAAGCGTCGCATTCTCACGGGAACCCATGTTTTATCTTCCGGCTATTTTGATGCCTATTACCTCCAAGCACAAAAGATTCGCCGCTTAATCCAGGAAGAATTGCTGGTAACACTTAACTGTGTTGATCTCATCTTGGGTCCTACCACACCCACTACAGCATTTAAGCTTGGAGAAAAAATTGCCGACCCCATCCAAAACTATTTAGCTGATGTATTTACAGTGGCCGCCAATCTTGCTGGATTGCCAGCAATTTCCATACCCGTGGGTTTTGCTGATGGCTTACCAATAGGAATGCAATTAATGGGCAAACATTTCAGTGAACAAAGTTTACTAAACGCAGCGCACCAATACCAACAACATACCGACTGGCACCAAGCCAGACCAAAGCAATAGAGGTGGACTATGGAATGGGATACAGTAATTGGTCTTGAAGTTCATGCTCAATTAAAAACAAAATCCAAACTTTTTTCCGGTGCCTCAACTGCCTTTGGTTCTGCACCAAACTCACAAACTTGTTTTATTGATGCAGGTTTTCCTGGTGTTCTTCCTGTATTAAATCAAGAGGCCGTCACTATGGCAATTCAGTTTGGTTTGGCTATTGACGCACAGATTAATAATCACAGTGTTTTTGAGCGTAAAAATTATTTTTATCCTGATTTACCGAAAGGTTATCAAATTAGCCAATTTCAAAAACCAATTGTTTCTAATGGCCAATTGACTATTCGCTTAGTTGACGGCGGTAACAAAGAAATTGCAATTGCCCGTGCTCATTTAGAAGAAGATGCGGGCAAATCCTTACATGGTGTGCTTCCAGGTTTTAGCGGTATCGATTTAAACCGCGCAGGAACTCCGTTATTAGAAATAGTTACTGCCCCATGCATGTACTGTGCTGAAGAAGCGGTTATTTATTTAAAAACTTTACACCAATTAGTACAATTCTTAGGAGTTTGCGATGGGAACATGCAAGAAGGATCATTTCGTTGCGATGTAAATATCTCAATAAAACCTAAAGGCTCTTTGGTATTGGGAACCCGCACTGAACTCAAAAACTTAAATTCATTTCGTTTTATTGAAAAAGCGATTATATATGAACAAGCAAGACATCAGGATCTGCTGGAAAGTGGGCAAAAAATTATTCAAGAAACTCGTCTATATAATCCAGACACGAACAGCACTCACCCCATGCGCGAGAAAGAAAATGAAAACGATTACCGTTATTTTCCAGATCCTGACTTGCTGCCCATTGCCATCACTACAGAACATATCGAGATAATTAAGAATAATTTAACCGAATTACCTCAGACAATTTATAAACACTTGCAGGTAACGCCGAATCTAAAAGAGGAAGATATTAATTTTCTGCTTTCTGCCCCGGCAATCTATCATTTTTATAAAGCAATAAAAACGTTAACTTCCGCATCCGAAAAAATGATTGTAAATTGGTTAAAAGGCCAATACGCTGCTGCAGTCAATGAAGCACAATTAAGCTTTGAGTCTCTACGCGTGTCTGCGCCACTAATGGCTGATTTACTCACAAGAATCCATGAAAATAAAATATCATTAACCAATGCACGTACGATTTTTACATTCTTATGGGCTGGTGAAGAAGATATTGATGCCATTATTGTGCGTGAAGGCTTGCAAAAAATGGATAATACTGTTGCATTAGAGGAAATGATTCAGGAACTGATCACCAAATATCCTGCACAAACTGCTGATTATCGCGCAGGTAAAGAAAAATTACTGGCTTTTTTTGTGGGGCAAATAATGAAACAAACTAGAGGGCAAGCAGATCCTGAAATAGTGAGTCAATTATTGAAAAAGTACCTGGCTCAATCTTAAGCTCATTGTAACTTACATGGCTACGAAGAAGAGTTGGTCGATAAGCCGGGTTCTGTCAAGGACAATCATTCATCTGGGACATACGTCACCGTATGCCTCAAGCAACCTACCCGAATCCCGTGCGGGCCACACATTGTGGCTTTGCAGCCACATGGATTCCTATTTGGTCTTGCTCCGAGTGGGGTTTTCCCTGCCACAACTGTTACCAGTCGCGCGGTGCGCTCTTACCGCACCATTTCACCCTTACCTCAAAGAGGCGGTATATTTTCTGTGGCACTTTCCGTAGGTTCACACCTCCCAGGCGTTACCTGGCACTCTGCCCTTTGGAGCCCGGACTTTCCTCCCCTTGCACAAAGCAAAGAGCGATTGTCTAACCAACTCTGTTATCGATAATAACAGAGTGCCCAGCTAAAGACCACAACAACTAGAGATTAAAACGCAAAAAAATATCTGTAACACATCAAATTAGAAATCGCGAGTGCCAATAAACTCGTCATCAAAATAGCGCTTTAACTTAGTGCGTAGCGTTCCGCGACTTACACCAAGTACGCGAGCAGCTTTAGATTGATTATAGCGAGTTAATTCCATAACAGTACGGAATAAAGGTGCTTCAACTTCTTCAACGATTAATTGATATAAGTTCAAATTAGCATCTTTATTATTAACACTGGTTAAGTATCCTTTAACAGCATGAATTACTTGATGCGAAAGCGCTTCTTTGCTTTGCACAGCAACATCTGTACTCATAATTATAAAGCCTCCTAGTACATATTAGAATAAATTAAATTATGCTCAGCACAAACACATACCAAACATCATGGTCTATATAGTATCAAACATCTCAAAGAGTGTAAACATTGTTTTAATGATACTCATTTATTAAGAAAATATTAAGAAGGAAAAATTCTATCATTGATTAAGGCAAATCCCAAGGTTATTTATGTATTTATTTAAGTTTTTTATGCTCATTCAGTTATTTTCTTGTACTAAGTTCCTCTTCTTAAAGAAAAAATTTGCTTATAAAAAATCACTTCATTTTTTCTCTAACTCCCCGTCATACAGAGTGTAGCAAGAGATGGCGGGGGAGTTATTTTTTAATGGGTACTTAAGCATTCAATCGCAGAAAATCATGAAACCATGTTGTTTCAAGAAAATGGAAAGTCATTGACAAAGTGGTCTGAAAATGTGGAAAAAAACCTTTTTAGTACAAAACCACTTTGTACGGGACAAAAAACTGCAAATGGAAGGAGATTAAAAGAATAACTCGTTGATATAAAAAGAATTTCATATACTCTTTTTGTCTAGAAAAGGTGTTTATATGAGCTATATCAAAGAAAACCAATAATAATGGCTATAATATAAACAATTCTCTTTAAAAGATAAATATTATAGTAATTGAAACTGCTGATGATGCAAAACATGCAAATGTGGTTTCCAATTGAAAAGACCTATCCCATACTTAATATCAAGGACAATTTACCAAAGAAGCACAAGAGCATTTAATCCCTCAACTGCTTGAAAATAAGCCTGGCACACCTTCTGAGAATGCAAGATATGAGCATACTGGCAGAAAACTGGATCCCGTTACCGATATAGAAGCTTTTAGATTGTTATTGCAGTCTCTAATTTAATACGCAAGTCCATTAATCAACAGTAAAACTTTCTCCACACCCGCACTGCCCGGTTTGATTAGGGTTATTAAAGACAAAACGAGAATTTAAGCCTTGTTTTATATAATCAACATTCATATTCTTCAAAAAGGGATAACTTCCTTTATCAATACAAACAACGTAACTCTCATGCAAAGGCTTCATCAAATCATCTTCTGCAGGTGATACAACATAATCAACAACATAAGAAAAACCAGAACATCCTGTTTTATTAACTGACAAACGGACTCCAGCATATTGCGCATTTTGTTGTAAATAAGATACTAAATGCTTAATTGCAGATTCAGTAAAGCTAATTTCAGGGACTGTTTCATTGAATGCTTTCTGCATTACTACGCTCATAATTTATACCTCTATAAATGTTGCCCCTCCTGGGCCAACCGGTTTTTCATTAAGTTTAAAACCTCTTTTAAAACGCCAACAATCCTTACTGCTAAAGAGTATTGTGATACAGGAATATCTAACTCTTTTACCAATACCTGGTATTCTACAGAAGTTATTTGCCCCACAGATTGGCCTTCTAATTGACGACAAATCCATTCTAAGCCCGCGATCAAATAAGGATTACCATTGGTTTTAAAACATATCTTTTTGATTATTCTATCTTCACCACACTGCATATACAACTCGATATGCCCCTGACCTTTTTGACTATTCTTAAAAAACACAGTCAATTCATGGTTTGGGTCAATCACACCGACATGTTTTGGAGCAAAAAAACAATCGTATACTGTATTATTATACATCATAATGGTGCTATTTCGTGTAAACGAATCACTTGAATACAGATTACGTTAATCGCATGCTCAATGTCCTCTGATTGAGTAAAACGCCCTATGGACAAGCGTATTGAACTTTGTGCCAATTCATCGCTCAAACCAATGGCACGTAAAACATAAGAAGGTTGAATGCTGGCCGAACTACAGGCTGACATGGTAGAAATCGCTAAATCACTCAATGCCAACAATAAAGAGTCACCATCTAAACCTTTAAAACTAATATTTAGATTTCCAGCAATACGCTGCTGCTCATGACCATTCAGCTGAATTCCGGGTAAGTGCTTAATCCCATTCCATAACCGTTGGCGATAACCTAAGATACGTATTTGTTCTTCTTCGCGAATGCTTTCAGTTAAAGCAAAAGCTTCTCCCATGCCAACAATTTGATGTGTAGCTAAAGTCCCCGAACGTAAACCATTTTCATGCCCTCCTCCAAAGGATTGCGGTTGTAAACGAACTCTTGGCCTATGACGTACATACAAAGCCCCTATACCTTTAGGACCATAATTTTTATGTGCTGAAAAGGACATTAAATCAACACAAATTTGACTTAAATCCACTGGAAGACGACCTATGCTTTGTGCCGCATCCACATGAAAAATAATGCCTTGATTACGTAATAACTCACCGATGGCAGCGATGTTCTGAATCACACCAATTTCATTATTAACGTGCATCACAGATACTAAAATAGTATCTGTGCGTAAAGCTTGCTCTAATTTTTGCAAATTTAGCAGGCCATCAGGTTCAGGATCAATATAAGTGACTGTAAAACCTTCTTTTTCCAAGTGGCTAAAGCTATCTAAAACTGCCTTATGCTCGGTGCTCATAGTGATTAAATGCTTGCCTTTATTTTGGTAAAAATGAGCAGCGCCAATAATAGCAAGATTATTTGCTTCCGTAGCACCGGAAGTAAAAATAATATCTTGTGGGCAAGCATGAACAGTATCAGCAATCTGTGTACGCGCTTTATCCACAGCCAAAGCTGCAACACGGCCAAAATCATGGGTTACTGAAGCTGGATTGCCAAAATCGCCATCAGGACCTAAATAATGAACCATATGTGTAATAACACGCGGGTCAACCGGCGTGGTAGCCATATAATCAAAATAAATAGGTGTTTTAATTATGTTACTCACTCCCCACCTCGTTTACTAGCCCATTTTAATGATTTTTGTACCTGGCTTAACATTCCTCGCAAAATACTAACTTCCATTTTCTCCAAATTCACACGATTAAATAAACGGCGCACCCGTTGCATGAGCCGCCGCGGATTGGCCTCTCTTAAAAATTTAATTTCAATAAATACTTCTCTTAAATGCTCATAAAATTGCTCAATTTCATCCGCTGTAGCGTATTCATCAGTACGCAAGGCAACTTCGGCTTTGGGTGCTAATAATTTCATGCGCAGCTCATAAGCAACAATTTGTACTGCCTGCGAAAGATTTAAAGAACTGTACTCAGGGTTACTTGGAATATGAATGTGATAATGACATTTTAGCAGTTCTTCGTTAGTTAATCCTGCATGCTCACGCCCAAAAACAATGGCAATTTGCGTTGAATCTCTTTGCTTATTGACTAAATCAGCACATGCAGCAGGTGTTAACCCAGGTAAAGATAAGCCTCTTGGTCGTGCACTAGTTCCTAATATTAATTGACAACCAGCCAAAGCTTCTTCCAAAGTTGCAGTGATCATCGCCGATGCTAAAAGATCATCAGCTCCAGCTGCCATTTCCTTAGCTTTAAGATCAGGAAATGATTTAGGTGTCACTAAATACAGGGACTGCAATCCCATGGTTTTCATAGCACGAGCAGTAGAACCAATATTACCAGGATGTGAAGTTGCCACCAAAATGATGCGAATTGAACTTAAATTCATAAAAAAGACTTAACTTAATACAAACAATCTTTATATAATAGCATTTAACTGGTTCTTCACTCAAAATCCTTTTTAGAACAGCATTAAAATAAAACTAAAGTTTTCAATGAAAATGCTTACCTTTGCATAAAAAAAGTATGATAGAATTGCCGGTTTTGTAATTTTAACGAGAAACTCCATGGAACCACTTTTAAATATTGCAGTGAATGCGGCTCGCCAAGCCGGGGACATCATTATTCGTCACATGGAACAAGTAGATCATTTAAAAGTCACTGCTAAAAGTAGCACTGAATTTTTCAGCGAAGTAGACATCAAGGCCGAACAAGCAATTATTAACACCATCCATAAAGCCTATCCTGAACATGGAATTCTTGCTGAAGAAAGCGGACTTCAAGAGGGTGATGGAGACTCAATATGGATTATTGATCCCCTGGATGGAACTTCAAACTATTTACATGGCTTTCCTTTTTTTTCAGTATCTATTGCTTTAAAAATCAAAGGTCGTATTGAGCATGGTGTGATTTATGACCCATTACGTCATGAATGTTTTGCTGCAAGCCGTGGACGAGGGGCTCGCTTAAATGATCGTAGAATCCGTGTTTCCAAACAAACTCAATTAAGCACTTCATTATTAGGAACCGGATTCCCCTCTCGCGATGCGAGCATTGGTCGACGGTATTTACCTACATTTGAAGCTTTATTTGGCAAATGTGCCGGAGTACGCAGAACAGGCTCAGCAGCATTAGATCTAGCCTATGTAGCCAGTGGTCGTTTAGACGGTTTCTGGGAGTTAGGCTTGCGCCCTTGGGATATTGCTGCGGGTTCGTTAATTATTCGTGAAGCAGGTGGTTTAATCAGTGATATCTATGGTGGTGATGATTTTTTAAAGCATGGCGATGTAGTTGCCGGAACACCTAAAGTATTTAAGTCATTATTACAAACATTATCTCCAACATTGAAATCTACAATTTAATGACATTACTGGTAATAGCTCACGGAGTATATATATCTTATGCTTTAAAATTTAAGCTATGACACGTGAGTTATTAACGCGCATATGCAATGCGCACTGAAAAACGTATTAGCAAAAAGTCATCGCATTTGGTAGAGTGTGCAGCTGATGCTGAAATGTTTCACAACACAACCAATGTGCTGAATGCATCACAAGGAACGTCATCTTCATACATCAAGATGACAAAGTTAACATAAGACGTAAAGGTATACTCAATGAAGCGTTTCAAAGCCCCAATACTGAGCTCATTATTCCTCATCTTTTCAACTTCGCTTCCCGCAACTTCATGGACTGGCTTAATTGGCGTAGACTATCAACCCAATCATTATCCTTCAGGAAATACATTAAATAATCACGATGTATTTTATGTGGGAATGAATCAAAAAACTCCAATAACAAACATCTATGCCGAATTATCGCAATTAAAAGCAGCAGGATTTAATACAGTTCGCTCCTATCAAACGACTGACTATTCTTGGGTAGATCTGATCAATCAAGCCAATGCTTTAAGTATGCATGTAATTTATGAGGCAGTAATTCCTCAAACTGGTTCCACTGCAGACATCAATGCCGCAACAAATCTATTAACAACAGTGATTCATACTGTAGGAGCAGCCAAATTTAACAATACTGTCACACTAATCTTGGCAGGTCATGAAAATTATTGTGATACCTGCGGACCAGGAGGCAACAGTAATATTACTTATTTGACACAAGCCGTAAGTGCTTTACAAAGTATAACACCTAGTATCCCAGTCAACTCTGCTCTAGTCAGTGGTGATTTAATTGCCCCACCTTCCGGTGACATTAGCACTTTAGTAAATAGTTATAACCCTTCAGCACCATTAGGATTTGACCCTTATCCTTTTCAATGGGGAGTTCCTGTAGCTCAAGCAGTACAAACCGTGAGTAGCTCTTCAGTGATAAATTCGATTGGCTGGGACTATTATCAAGTCGAACAACAAAGTTTTTATGCCCCACCACGGAGTATTTTAATGGCTGAATCCGGTTGGGCTTCTGCAGGAACCACAAACCCAGGATATGCCTGTGGTACTCACTGCATGCCAAGTATTGCTAATGAAGCTACTTATTTAACTGCGCTTTATCAATTCGTGAACACACCAAGCAATAATAGTGGAGTCTTAGTTTTTGAAGCCTATGATGAACCCGCTAAGATGCCAGGCGGCACCAGTATGGAAGATTATTATGGTATGTTTGACTACAACTGCAATTTGAAAGGACCTAATAATGTCAATTTATTGCCAAACACAAGTTATTCACCAGGAAATAATCTCGGTTGCCAAGGCTTTTCAGGTGGTGCATTACTCACCATTGTTGGATTTGGTACACTTTATACATTAATTATCACGCAAACTAATCCCATCACCCGGAAAATTGCAAATGTTACCATCAGTAGCAAAGGCACCGCCGATCCTTTAGCGGATGCGCCTTGGCCTCAATATTTAATCTTTCCTGGAGCGAAGATCACAATTAGAGGGAATCCTTCTTGCACCAGTACAGTGAAATCAATTAATGCTCAGCAGCAAATCACTTTTTCTGGAACATGTAATTGCCCTAATGATAATGCGAACAATTGTTACTATTAATAAAGGATTAAGTATGAAACATCTTTGTTGGCTCATTTCCAGTATGAGTCTCTTTTCTTTCTGCTCATCATTAAACGCCGGCGCAATGGGCACAGTAGAACCCACATTGAAAACAGGTTTTTTTCTTGGTGCTGGCGGAAGTTACAATAGCATACGTTATAATGCAACAGGTGAAGGAATACTTAATGTGATTGATGGTCCTCCACCTTTAGGTATATTTTCTGCTCAAACAGGCTCTTATGCTATTTCCAAACCAGCTTTTTCACCAGAAGTGCAAACAGGTTATTTCCAGCGACTTAACCAAAGTAATTGGCTATTAGGGATTGAATTTTTATACCAATATTCGCGGATAAAAAAAACTTCTTACAATCGTGGCACACGTCTTAACTTAATTAATGCAGCAGCCAATACTTCTGACGTACTCCAAAGCAATGGACTGCAACTCAAAGTTAATGATGAGTTAATACTACCCGTATTTATTGGACGTTTTTTTAAACAAAGTTTCCTTTATTTAGGAGGTGGTCCTTCTGTATTTAAGACCAGATACAAAGCATATTCTAGTTCTGATACATTATCAGCATATTATATAGGTGATCTTGATGGCTTTTCACGCTCTCGATGGCTATGGGGTGGCGCAGTGCAAACGGGTTATGCATATTATCTTTCCTCAAGCTGGTTTATTAAAATAAATTATACTTATTCGGTAACAGGGCAAAATACAATAGATAAAACGAGAGGTTTTTCTTCTGAGCTAAATAATGGATTAAATGATGGGTCCATAGCAATGAGAACATCTTATCGAATAATTGCACATGAAGGCGCAATATCATTGAATAAAGTGTTTATGGAATAAGGAGCAAATACTGCAAAAATCGATGAAAATATAAGCTTAACATCATGTTACTTGTTACTACGAATCGTTTCCATGTTGATCAAAATGGCTCGAATCACTTCGGGGACGCAAGCGGGCACGCAAACGTTCACGTGAATGAGCGCTTGCGCGAACTATTTAATTTTTAATACCCTTCAAAATTAAGTGCGATTGCCATACCGTGTACTGACATGAGTCGTTACAAGGAATAATAATATCATTGCACCGATATACAGGAATTCTTTGAAAGAATTTTTTTTCATATTCATATCCTTATGCAATATGTATCCAATGAATATCTACTGTACTAGTCTCATTTTTCTATCCTCAAAATCCTTCTCAAAAAAAATTATATAGTTATAAGAATTTGATTAAGGCACCGTCAAGTTAACATACGATTATCGCAAACCAGGCTTAATCCCTAAACTTAGGGGTAGCTCATCAGCCATTGCAGTGCCCAAATTCTTAGTCACACGATCAAACAAATTTTGTTTATGTGTATAATCAATCATCGAATCGATTTTAATTACATCACGAGCTAACTGACCACTACTGGCAAATCCATCAATTAAGCCCATGGGTAATGCTTGTTCACCAGTCCAAACCAAACCAGAAAAGGTATCATTATCAACATGTAGACGATCCCCTCGTCCCTCTTTAACACGATTAATAAACTGCTGGTGTACGTCATCTAACATCACTTGTAATTTTTGTTTTTGAAAATCACTGTCAGGAGAAAATGGATCTAAAAAGCCCTTGTTAGCCCCAGCTGTTTGCAGCCTGCGAGTCACACCGATTTTGTTCATTGCCTCAACAAATCCAAAACCACTATAAATCACTCCAATAGAACCAACCATACTCGCTGGACTGGCATAAATGTCTTCAGCCGCAGCCGCAACATAATAAGCAGCTGAGGCACATAAATCCATACATACTGCATACACTTTAATATTTGAATATTTTTCTCGATAATATTTGATGGTATTGTACATATATTCAGCTTGTACCGGACTGCCTCCAGGACTGTTAATACGGATTACTAATGCCTTTAACCCTGAATTTTTATATGCTGCCTCTATGCCCTTAGCAAAGTCATCTGCATTCGCAGGCTTCGCATCAAAAAGCTCACCATTAATATCGATTAAACCAACGTGAGGTTTTGTATTGGAACCTGTTTCTTCATTACCGCTATAAAAAAGTTGATATACAACAAAAGCAATAATTAACAAATAAATAATGCGCATAAACCAACGCCATCTGCGCTTGCGTTTTTGCTCTTTGATGTAATCTATAATAATTTGATTAAGCAAAGCTTGAGAATCAGGATTAGAATTAGTAGTAAGATTGTTTGTCATATAAATTAAGTTACTTGAAATAATTAAATTAAACCCCATTCTACGGTAGATAAGCAAGAATTAACACCCATAAAATAAGGTGATCATTATGAGAATGGATAAATTAACTTCAAAATTCCAATTAGCTATAGCTGATGCGCAATCTTTGGCTCTTGGAAGAGACAATAATTTCATAGAGCCAGAACATTTAATGAAAGCGCTTCTGGATCAGCAAGGAGGTAGCTGCCGTCCCTTACTTAGTAAAGCTGGTGTAAATATCCCTTTGTTAAGAACACTTTTAGATCAGGCTTTAGATAAACTCCCTAAAGTGGAAGGTGTAGGTGGTGAGGTGCATATTTCAAACTCATTAAATAGACTATTAAACCTTACCGATAAATTGGCACAGCAAAAAAAAGATAATTTTATTTCCAGTGAACTATTTGTTTTAGCCGCTATGAATGAAGAAAGCAGTCCCTTAGCACGCTTGCTTAGAGAGGCAGGTGCCACAACCAAAACTATTGAAAATGCAATTAACGAAATACGTGGCGGTGAAAACGTCAATGATCCAAATGCAGAAGAGCAGCGCCAAGCTTTAGAAAAATATACATTAGACTTAACGGAACGTGCTGAACAAGGTAAATTAGATCCCGTTATTGGACGTGATGATGAAATTCGTCGTACGGTGCAAGTATTACAACGCCGCACTAAGAATAATCCTGTGTTAATTGGAGAACCTGGTGTTGGTAAAACAGCCATTGTCGAGGGGTTAGCACAACGCATCATTAATGGTGAAGTACCAGAAGGTTTAAAAAATAAACGCTTACTTTCCTTAGATATGGGAGCTTTAATCGCTGGTGCAAAATTCCGTGGTGAATTTGAAGAACGGCTAAAAGCAGTACTTAATGATCTCTCCAAACAAGAAGGGCAGATCATACTCTTTATTGATGAACTTCATACCATGGTTGGTGCAGGTAAAGCTGAAGGTGCAATGGATGCCGGTAATATGTTAAAACCCGCTTTAGCCCGCGGAGAATTGCATTGTATCGGTGCCACCACTTTGGATGAATACCGTCAATATATTGAAAAAGATGCCGCCTTAGAGCGACGCTTCCAAAAAGTTTTGGTTGATGAACCAAATGTTGAAGATACCATTGCTATTTTACGTGGTTTAAAAGAGCGCTATGAAGTCCATCATGGGGTTGAAATTACTGACCCTGCAATTGTTGCTGCTGCAACACTGTCGCATCGCTACATCACCGATCGCCAATTGCCTGATAAGGCTATTGATTTAATTGATGAAGCCGGTAGTCTTATTCGCATGGAAATTGACTCCAAACCCGAAAGCATGGATAAATTAGAACGTCGTTTAATTCAATTAAAAATTGAACGTGAAGCATTAAAAAAAGAGCATGACGAAGCTTCTAAAAAAAGATTGGACGATTTACAGCATACGATTGATGAATTAGAACAAAATTATTCTGATTTAGAAGAGATCTGGAAAGCAGAAAAGGCAACCATGCAAGGAGCAACGCAAATTAAAGAAGCATTGGAGCAAGCAAAATTGGAAATGGAAACTGCCCGCCGCGCAGGAGATTTAAGTCGTATGTCTGAATTACAATATGGACGCATTCCTGAATTAGAAAAACGTCTGGTACAAGTAGGTAGTGGTGAAGAACATGAAACCAAGCTTGTCCGAAATAAAGTCACTGAGGATGAAATTGCCGAAGTGGTGTCCAAATGGACTGGCATTCCTGTGTCCAAGATGATGGAAGGTGAAAAAGAAAAACTACTCAAAATGGAAGAAGTGTTACACAAACGACTTATTGGCCAAAATGAAGCGATTGAGGCAGTATCTAATGCCATTCGCCGTTCACGTGCAGGATTAGCCGATCCTAATCGTCCTATTGGTTCCTTTCTATTTCTTGGTCCTACCGGGGTTGGTAAAACCGAACTCTGTAAGGCTTTGGCCGCTTATCTTTTTGATACGGAAGAAGCCATGATCCGCATTGATATGTCTGAATTCATGGAAAAACATTCCGTAGCAAGACTTATTGGTGCCCCTCCAGGATATGTAGGTTACGAAGAAGGAGGTTACTTAACTGAAGCCATTCGCCGTAGACCTTATTCAGTGATTTTGCTTGATGAGGTGGAAAAAGCGCATAGCGATATTTTTAACATCCTATTGCAAGTAATGGATGATGGGCGTCTAACCGATGGTCAAGGACGTACAGTTGATTTTCGCAATACGATCATTGTCATGACTTCGAATTTAGGTTCGCATGTTATCCAGGAAATGGGTAATAAAGCCAGTTATGAGGAGGTTAAAAATGCTGTCATGGAGCTTGTCACTCAGCATTTCAGACCAGAATTTATCAACCGCATTGACGATACTGTTGTTTTCCATTCGTTAGCCAAAGAACAAATTGCCAAAATTGCAGAGATCCAGATCGAGTATTTGCGTAGGCGATTGCAACAGCAAGACATTCTCCTTGATGTCAATGGCAATGCATTAAATCATTTAGCTGAAGCAGGTTTTGACCCTGTATATGGCGCCAGACCGCTAAAACGCACAATTCAACAGCAACTTGAAAACCCATTAGCACAATCAATTTTAGCTGGAAAATTTAAATCTGGAGAGGCCATTAAAGTAGACTTTAAAGATGGTTTAATGCAATTTAGCACCAAATAACTTCCTTTTTAGTCCGTGCTAACGAAACGTACACGGACTTTCCAATGCCAAAGCGGGTTCAGGAACAATTTCATGTTGCTCTTTTGCTCGCTTTTCCTGCAGTTCTTTTTCCCGCCTCTCTTTTTCCCGTTGCTCTTTCATTGCTTGAGATAACTTGCTCGTAACATTAGTCAAAATAGTCAACATTTTCCCACGGCCATCAAAAAAATCACAATTTAAAACAGGCGGTAGTTCAGACTCAACATATACCCGGAGCTTCTTGGTGCAATCACAATGTTCCTCTTCAGTAAGACTCTCCTCAAGACTTATAGACTCTTCGATTTGATGTAACACATCAGAATTAATGCTTTTATCATTTAACCATTCTTTACTCTTTAATAATAATGAGTAACCACCACAAAGTATTAAACGGTTGTTAGTAATGTTGGCTTTTTTTAGAGCATCAAAAAAGTCTGGAAAATTGCTTATTTTTTTCCATATTTCAGGAGTCTCATATATATGACCGACTAAAAACAATAACTTATCTTTAGTGACAATATAGGTATAGGCTTGTTGTTGCGCTTTTTCATTCTCTTTTGGATCACCTATCCTGTGAATACAATCTAATTTTTCCTGAATATATTCATTGATATGTTTTTTTATAGTCAGGTAATTTAACTGATAAAATTCCTTGCTCTGACTCTCTAAATATTTACGCCATTGCTTAAGCTCCTCTTCAAATATTATCCGATCTTTCTCAAGCTGCTTAGCCAATGAATCTATAAAGTAAATAGCATTAAATTGAAAAATTACTTCAGCGCCACGAATCTTATAACTGTTAATTAAATCGTCTAAATGTGTTTGAAAATTTGGATCGTTATTAAAATGTACAAATGTCTTATATTTAGGCTTTTTTACAACTGTCTTCGTAGCGTCAATAGTTTCTTCATATTCAACATCCGCATACATAAGCATACGAAATGCTGATAAGCCAGTATAAATTGTATAATCATCGAGTGCTCTCTTGGTGACTTCTAATGCAGCACATACACCTAAATATAAGTCGCTGTTCTTCGGTTTGGAAAACCATCTAAAAAGTGAAAGAGAGTAATTGCATGATTCTTTTATTCTCAAATAACGATGAATCAACGCACCTAATAAATATAAAGAAGCTGTAGCTTCGTCTTCAGGAGTACATTTTACGTCTAGATATTGTCGACGTAACTGATTCGTTATATTTGAAAATACGTCACGAGCAGTAACATGAACAGTGTCACAGTCTGTAATAATAAATTTATTTACACGCCCAATTAAAACTTCAAGACTAGTTTTTTTTTTGCTTTGTGAAGAAATATCTTTATTTGGATCTTTTATTGTATATCGCCCTAGCTTTATTGAATACCAACTACTTATAGCGGCAATTTCTTTTATGCTCTTCTCATATTCTGATAAAAATATCATATAACCTCCTTTTCACTCATTTCTGAATTCTAAAAGATCCAACCCATCATAATGTCCATTTGGAGTTAGCTACCAAACATTTTTTAAAAACTCCATTAAGATTTCATTCATCTATACTACAATGATTAAGAGTCCAAGCTTAAATTCAATTTTCTTTTTTTGTATTTTGAATCTTTGCTATTTGTACATGAATATTAAACCTCTCTCGATAGTACAAAAGATTACAGAGTAAAACGCTTATCAATAGATTGGATTAGTTGCTGATGAATTCCATTAAAACCCCGATTACTCATGACCAATACTGCATCTCCTTCTCGCACATGATTGGAAACTTCACGCACAATCTCATCAGTATCTTGGCAAATACGGTAAGGGCAAGTCCAATGGCTTATTGTCTCTTGCAGATTAAAATCATAAGGCCTCAGAACATAGGCGCCGTTAACGCCTGCTAATGCAGTAGCCATTTCTGCAGCATGTACACCAGTTTTCATAGTGTATGACGCAAACTCTAAAACAGCAAAAATACGCTGATGTTTCTTACTGCGTATCAAAGCATTAATAGTTCGAGTAATTGCAGTTGGATGATGGGCAAAATCATCATAAACAGTAATGCCATGCTGATTCGATTTTACTTCCAAACGTCGCTTTACTGGTGTAAAACTCTCTAAGGCTTTTGCCGCTATTTTGGGGTCAACTCCTGCATTCACACTCGCAGCAATAGCAGCAAGGCCATTTTCTACATTAAAACGGCCAATAAGTGGCCAGGTTACCTCGGCAACTTCTTGCCCATGATGCATTATTTTAAAGGAAGCTCCATTGTCTTCGAGTAATTGTACTGACCAAGAAGCAGCACCAGCAAGTGTGATATCCTCTATTCGAGAATAAGTACCGCGTACAAATACTTCATTTAAAGCCTTATCATCACGAGGTTTAATGGCCACACCACTGGCAGGAATAGTACGTAAAAAATAATGGAACTGTAATTGAATGGCCTCAAGATTGGCATAAATATCGGCATGATCAAATTCCAGATTATTTAAAATAGCAATTCGCGGACGATAATGCATAAATTTAGGGCGCTTATCAAAAAATGCACTGTCATACTCATCTGCTTCAATTACAAACCATGGACCACTCCCCAGACGCGCGCTCGTATTAAAATCAGAGGAAACTCCGCCAATTAAAAAACCAGGATTTAAACCAGCTTGATCTAAAATCCATGCAAGCATTGATGTTGTAGTAGTTTTACCGTGAGTTCCTGAAACAGCAATCACTTGATATTTTGATAAGATATTCTCTGCAAGCCATTGTGGCCCTGAAGTATAAGACTTACCTGACTCAAGAATTGCTTCTAAAACGGGCATTCCTCGTTTAATCGCATTCCCAACAATCACTACATCTGCCTCTAAAGCTAAACGAGTATCTTCATATCCTTCAATCCAGGAAATTCCTTTTGCCCGGAGTAAATCACTAATTGGTGGATAACAATGTGCATCACTGCCTGTTACTGTATGACCAGCATCGCGAGCAAGGAGCGCTAAAGCGCTCATGAAAGTTCCACTTATCCCTAAAATATGTAGATGCATAATTCTCTCATTGTAATAAAGAAACGGTTAAAATAGTGACTGCGATTAAGCCAAATGCAACAAGTACCGATTGGCTGGCAGTAGTATCTAGTGCAGAAGCTTTCTTTTAATAAACAGATATCCCAAATAGCGCTCTAATACAAGATGAACCATTTAATCCTTCATTGTTAAATCATTTCTCAAAGTGTAGTCTAATCCAAATTAGGATGAACTTTCATTGCTCCTTGCCCTTCTTGAATTAGTTCACTTTTTTTCTTAACAATACTTAATTGCTGGACTACAGGATGATTCCAAGGCCCAGAAACCTTATAACTATAAGCTGAAATCTTTTGCATACTTTGGTTGATGATTTTAGTAGCAACCCAGGCAGCAACTCCAGCAACTGGTCCACCGGCAATTGTTGCCACAATAGGCAAGCTTGCTGTGATATGCGGTGATATTTTTAAATTCAGATCATATACTCGTCTCACTAAATTTAAGTCACCTTTCATACTAACATAAGCAACAGGACCATCAATATAACTGTCTTGAGTACTCATAGTGCCTTTACTAATACCAAAATTACCTTGAAATATATCAAAGCTATAGCCTTGATGGGCTAAATCGCTAAAATCAAGCTGTAAACGTCGGGGTATGGTCTGTAAGCTTAAAATACTTAAAAGCTTGCCTAAATCGAGCTTTTCCTCTGTTTCCTTGCTTAAATCCGTAATACGCCCATTTTTTAACTGAATATACATTGCACCATGTACTGATGCTAATGAGAAGCGTAGTAAGCTATTATTCCAGCCACCTTTAAATTCTACATAACCTTTTTTCGCATCAACTGCAGGATAGAAATTCCAACGCGCCAAGCTCTTTGACAAACTCGTCATATCCAGACGTACATGAGCATTGGTCCGATTGATACCATTTTTATAGATCCACTCGCCTTCAATATTAAATTGATATACTGGTGAATCAATACGACAATATTCCAAAGACCAACGCTCATGTGTCGATTTACTTTTTAAAGTCACATCACCAATATCTATTTTCCCTACTGAGAAATTATCAATTTGTAAATTAAGCCCTGGAATTTGATCCGGACGTAAATTTGTTATCTGACCATTGGAAGAATTCAGATTTTCGCTATCTAGTTTTTTTAGATGCAAATGGTGCACCTCACCACTAAGTTCATTCGTAGCAGAACGATAGATTAAGTCCCCTGCAATATTTTCTTGCGATAGATGAAAAGACCAATCTTTATTGTGTAATAATTTCGCTTTCACTACCATAGAATCAAATTGCTGATTTAAGAATCGCAGCTTGTCTAAGGTAACATTGATAATTCGTAACTTATTCGCAAAATTTGCATTTGTTTTGGCCGAAGAAAATTGTGTGTATACATTTTTCCACTCACCTAAATCAAATCCTTTTAACGAACCTACAATTGCAAGTCCTGGTAATTTTGGGTTGCCCACAGGAGTACTTCCCAAACGTACTTGGCCAGAATAAAAACCTAAAGCGCCATTAATTGTTTTAAATAAAAGATCAGAACTTAATCGATCGTCATAATTTGATTTTAAGCCGATTGAATTATCCGAATTTAAATTAATATCCACCGTTAAATTTGCTTTATCTTGTTGTTTCTTACCTAATGGTTCAGGCAAATTAATTGCCAATCCTTGCAGTGATGAATTAAAACTAAAGACATCCGGCTCTGAGGCTTTATTCGCTAATTTTAATACTGCTGTTATCGGAAAACTACCATTTAAAACAGAAACCATGGGAAGATCAAATTGACTTTTTAAAGAATCTACAGTCCATACTCCATCTGCTGTAATCGTCGTCGCTGCAATAGGAGTTTTTACCGATTGCACTTTAATATTTAATTGATGGCCTAATGCAAAAGCAGTTAGTGCGCTATCATTAACCCCTTCTTCATTAAAGAATAGCTTTCCCACAACTTCGTTCAAAGCGAAATTAACGAATTCGTGTTTGACTAAAATTGTATTGTCATTAAAAGTGAGATCCCCTTTCGCCAAAATCTTATCGTTTTCAGGATAAAGTGGCACTTGGATGTTTAAATTAAGTTGTGCAGAACTTTTAATGGTTAATTGTTTTAAAAGGTCTAATTTTTGCTTTAAAGGAGAAGCCATCACATAATTTACCATTTTTTGCACTGGGCCTGTGATGCTCCCATTAATCACCATATTTTCTTTATTTTTACCAATATCATCGATTCGTAAATTCAAATCTCTTGCAGGCACCCCCTGAAAATCAGCATTGATAATATCGATATTTAAGTCACGGTTTTTAAGCTGAATATTTGCTTCTAAATCTTTAATGATTTTCCATTTTTGGTTAATAAATAGTTCCCCACCTAAAACATGGCTGTTGATTAAAAACTCACCCTCTTTATTATCAAAAGGAAAATCTTTCGCTAATCCATTTAAGCTAATGGTGCCACTCATGTCTGCAATATGTTTCAAGTCTTTAGTTAACCAAGCATACAATTTAGGTTTGAGTTTATTCTCAGGTAAAAAAGCGGCCCACTGCTCAATATTTTTACCCGAAAACTCCGCACCCAACCGAATATGACCTATAGAATTCTTACTCACCTGATCCACAGCGCCTTGTGCACTTAAAGTAAAATCGGTCTTACTTAAAACGAATCGTTCCAAACTAATGCGTAATCCATCATTCAATTCTTTCCAATCACAAGCCCCATTCAGTAAAGATAAAATTTGCTTAGGATAACCATCAACATGTATTGTGGTGTTTTCAGAATCCAATTCCAAACGTCCTTCATTTGGCTGCCAATTGATTACTCCAGAAAGATTTTTTATCTCTGGAATATGCATTTTGGCATTTCCATTCCAGCCTAATTGTTCAAAACGAGTTAAAATATAGCTCACCTCATGCTCATGCGTCCAAAGATCTTGAGCATCTTCCAAGGTTCTGCTTGTAGGAATATTAGCTTTGAGGGCAAATGCAGAGGTAATTGAGGGAATATGAAATGAATTATCATTAATTTTTACTAATACTTGCGTATCATGCAAAATACCTTCAGGATGTAATTGCAGTAATTTATCAACACTCTTAGGCCAATTCACCGCATCGGATAATAAAGAATGAATGATGATGTTTTTCACAAAAAATTGATAGCTTTGTTGTTCTCTATTGTATTTAATTAAGAGTTGATTTTCTGGCCAATTGACATCACCAATACGTAATTGAATGTGATCGCCACGTAATTGCCAACCTTCGTCATCGGGCAACCACGATAAATTAGCAAAAAAGTATTGCACTAATTGGCTATTTTGATTATTTAATAGGCGCCAGGCCAAACGCTTTAGCGTAATATGTGCCTGAATAGAAGAAATTCTCCCCTTTTGTACATCCATCCATAGTTTAATTCCACCTTTACCACTCTCCAGATGTTCTGTTGCTTTTGGAAATAAACTTTGCCATTGCGCAGGTAAAATATTTTGTGCTGAAAAATAAAATTTTCCATCAATATCTTCAAAATGTTCGGGATCAAAATAACCATCACCAAGTAATTCAAAATCAGTGCTGTTGGTCTGCTCCAAACGTGCATTGCCTTTTAGTTTATAATGCCCACCACTATTTAATATCGAAACATTAAGGCCATCAACGGGAATAATTCCACCGTCACTAAAATAAAAATAAGCAGAAACCCGCTTGATAATTAAGCGTTCTTGCTGTGATAACCAAATTAAGATCTGCTTTGATTTTTCGGGAGTCACCTCATCGTTATTAATTGTATCAGTACTGATGCCGTCAATAGTCCAATGCCCTACTCGTTCCCTAAGGGTTAAATGCATGTCATCTATATAAAGAACACCTGGCTGAATTTGCCAATTCCAAATGGATTTAAATAAGTTAATGCCTACCAATAATTTATTTAAACGAAATATTTTTTTTGAGTCATCACCTAACGTTACTTGATTTAATTTAAGCACTGGCTGGAACCAATACCATCCGGTTTCCATGGTTTGAATAGTTACTTGCTGCCCAAGAAGTGAGGAAAGATGTTTTTCTACATCATGCTTATACTGTATCGCCCAAGGCGTTAACGAGCGGAAAATGCTGGATAAAACAGCCATAAAAATAATTAGGATGGCCAAAGTCATCCAAATCTTTTTTAGTATCTTATTCACTATATTTGCTTCAATTACTCGTTAATCTCATCACTATACCATTGCTTTTGCGCATACTCATCATTTTCTTTTTGTTCTTGGCGCATCAACTGCGACTGTTGCTTCTTTTTAACCCGTTCTATTAATAGATTAACCCCTTCTTCAGAGACTTTAGCCTGTTTATAGACAATTTCCGCCCGGCTACGCACTTTAGCCAGCTGTGCCAAATGAGCATTAAGTTGCCCTAGAGCGGTATCAATGTGCGCAATAAAATCGATGCGATTGCGAAGATTGCCAACATGCGATCCTTTCTCACCTAATAACTCTAATTGTTTTAAATAGTCTTGTCGATATCCTACTAATTGGTCATGTTTTAATTTGTTCTTTTTAAATTGCTCTTGAGCATCTAAAAATTGCTGATACGCCACTTTGGTCATTTCTTTTTTGATATTCCATAATTGCGTTAAGCGGTCCAATCGCTGATTCATTCATTAGCTCCTAAATGATGAAGCTAATTGAGATAATAAATTCACACTATCATTATAGTTGAATTGCTCATTTATTCCTTGCTCCATATACTTTCTAATTTGCTCCCTTGCCAAAATAGCCTTATCCAAATTGGGATCAGTGCCTTTGACATAAGCACCGAGCAAGATAAAATCTTTATTCTTTTCATAAAGAGACAAATATTTTTTTAACAACAGCATGTCATTCATTTGCGAAGGAGATACCACTGCTTGCATCACACGGCTTATCGATGCTTCCAAATCAATCGCAGGATATTGACCTTCTTCAGCTAAATTTCGACTTAAGACAATATGGCCATCCAAAATTGCACGTGCTGCATCCGCTATAGGATCGTGTAAATCATCGCCCTCCGTGAGTACCGTATAAAATGCGGTAATCGAGCCACTGCCAGGTTCACCAGTACCTGCACGCTCTACTAACCTGGGCAGTTTAGCAAATACTGAAGGCGGATATCCTTTGGTCGCTGGTGCTTCACCGATGGACAAAGCGATTTCTCGCTGTGCTTGGGCAAAACGAGTTAACGAATCCATTAATAGCAATACATGTTTGCCTTGATCACGAAAATATTCTGCGATGCTCGTTGCAACTTTAGCTCCATGTAAACGTCTTAAGGGGCTTTCATCTGCAGGAGCGGCAACGATCACTGCTCGCTTTAAGCCTTCTTCGCCTAAATTTAGCTCAATAAACTCTTTGACCTCTCGACCACGCTCACCAATTAATCCGACCACCACCACATCAGCTTTAGTAAAACGCGTCATCATACCAAGCAGTATCGATTTACCCACACCACTTCCTGCAAATAAACCGATTCGTTGACCTCGGCCTACAGTAAGCAAACCATTAATAGAGCGAATTCCAACATCTAAATAAGTATCAATGGCCGCACGTTTTAATGGGTTAATTACCGCACATTCAAGTGGGTAAGTCTCAGTAAGCTCTAAAGGTGAGCCATCATCAATAATAGCACCTGAACCATTCACGATACGTCCTAATAATGACCACCCTGTTTCCACCTGCGCCACCCGTCCTGTGGGCGTAATAATCATACCTGGAGCTAAGCCTTGAATAGCACCTATAGACATTAAATAGGCATTATCGTGATTAAATCCCACCACTTCTGCTTCAATCGAATGCGTTTCATTCACCTTAATAAAACAGCGAGCGCCTACCGGTTGATTAAAACCTTTAGCTTCTAAGGTAAGTCCAATAGCTCGACTTACTCGACCACAATGTAATAAGCCTGATGCTTCTTTTTGACGTACCTCAGAGAGAATTTTAATTAAACGTGACTCATAGCTATCCATGAATTAATCCTGTACTTGGATGGGCATAAATAAATTATCTTTAGTAATATATTTTGCAAATAAACTAGCAAAACGATTGTGGATACGCCCATCTAATTCGCTGTACTCACCCTTAAGATAGAAATCTCCCCGGTTAAGTTCAGGATCAGCCATTAAAATTTCATGCAAGCCTGGAATTTCATTTTCATCCACTTCAGCTTGGATCCAGGCAACATCCAACGGGTGCATTGCGAGTTGACGATGATTATTTAAGGTAGGTAATTCTGCTTTGACTTTATTCAATAAATCACGTAATTTTTCGGGCTGGACAGAAAGCTCTACCGCAATACAATGTTGGCATAACCAAACTATTGTTTGTATTATTTCTTGGGTAATATGTTCATCCAGTAACTTGACCGGATTTTTTATCAGCTCAAACCAGTAAGCAAGTTCTTTCTTTTTTTCATCGAGTTCCGCTTGCGCTTGTTGAAAACCCTGCTTATAACCTTTCTCTACTGCCTCTTGCCGTAAAAGATCACATTCTATACGAAACGCTTCTTGTTCATCAACTTCGACGGCTTTCTCCTCTTTAGACTCTTTTTTTACAGATTGATATTCCCAAGTATTAAATTCATTTTCATTATTTTGTTTTTTATTATAAGGCTCAAATTTATTCGGCATACAAAATCCTTATTATATTAAGATCCATGTGTAGGTTGGGCCTTGGCCCAACAAATTGAGAAGAGTGTACAAACGCCTGTTGGGCCAACACTTACCTGGGTTTAAATCATCTCATCTCCACCCTTGGCTCCCAAGGCAATTTTACCTTCCTCTGCCAGGCTCTTTGCAATAGCCAAGATATCGCGTTGCGCTTTTTCCACATCAATAACTTTAACAGGACCTTGTAACTCTATATCTTCACGTAACAAGTCAGCAGCACGTTTAGACATATTCGTAAATATTTTTTCCTTCGTGGGTTCAGTTGTGCCTTTTAAGGCCAGCTTTAATAATTCAGGAGAAACATCCCTCAATAAAGTTTGTACACTACGATCATCCATCTCTACCAAGTTCTCAAATACGAACATTTTATCGCGAATTTTTTCGCTTAACTCCTCATCCCAATCCTTAATTTTATTAAGAACTTCATCCTCCATGGCTCCATCAAAATAGTTAATGACATCAGCAACGCTTTTAATGCCTCCAATAGATGCGGTTTTACTTACTTTTTGCCCACTAAGTTGTTTTTCAATAACCTGACCAAGCTCTGTAATTGCTTCGGGCTTTACCGTATCAATATTGCACATACGTAGTAAAACCTCTGAGCGTTTGTCAACACTAAAGTAGCTCACCACTTCTGATGCTTGTTCACTATCGAGATGGATTAATATGGTTGCAATAATTTGCGGATGCTCGTTACGAATTACATCAGCGATTAAGCGTCCATCTAACCATTTCAAACGATTGAGACCACTGTCTTTATCAGATACTAAAATCCGGTCAATCAGAGGAGTTGCCTTTTCTAAACCTAAGGCTTCAATTAATACCGTTCGCAAATAATGCTCCGTATCAACAGTAATGCTTGTCTGATCCCCTATTGCATTAGTAAAATCAAGCAAAACATTTTGCATTTTTGCCTTGGTTACTGTACTTAAAGTAGTCATTGCTACTCCTACTTTTTGTACTTGTCTTGGTTCTAAATGCTTCATTACTTCTGCCGCATTTTTTTCTCCCATACTTAAAAGTAGTATGGCTGCACGCTCTATTCCATCCATTTTTATCCTCGATCAACCCAAGTTTTAACTACCTGCGCAACACGCTTGGGCTCTTTATCAACAACTTGGCGTAATAAATTTAACTGCGATTCATAGTCATTAGCATCCTTGACGGCAATACCACCATCATAAGTCAGCTCTCCTCCTTGAGCTTCAGGTTCTTCCAGATAGGGAATACCATCAGCCCCTTTATTGCTTGCCAATGTTTTCAACATAGGACGTAACACACCAAAAACCATGGCAAGTATAAATAAGGCACCCATGACCTGCTTAATTATTGACCAAAAAATCTCTTTTTGCCAAAATCGCTCTTCGGGTATTGGCGCAATCGGATCTGGTTTCACAAAATCGCTATTGATGACATTAAGGCTATCACCACGTTGAGTATTTAAACCAATTGCATCAGCAACCAAAAGTTTAATCTGATTTATCTCTTTGGCTGTTAATGCTTTTTTAGTCACGGCTTTAGTTTTCTCATCGATTACACTGGGATTATCTACTAATACAGCTACAGACAAACGTTTAATTGTACCTGGCTGATTTCTAGTATGACTAATAGTCTTATCCAACTCAAAATTCTTAGTGCTTTGCGTGCGTGTATCACCAGACTGTGAGGTATCTGTTGTTGGCTGTGCAGTTGGCGTCGTAGGTGGTGCATTGGGATTTCGAGCAGCCAAGGCTGGGCTAGGTTGTGGCGTATTCGATAAAGAGCCAGGAACCCCCATAGCTTCGCTAGATGAAGTTCGCTTTTCTTTCATGGTTTGCTCGCTACGTAATGCAGGAAGTTCTGGATTGAATAATTCTTGAGTTTGTTCATAACTCGTAAAATCAATATCTGCAGAAACTTTAGCTCGAACCCGCCCATAACCTAATAAAGGCGTTAATATTTCTTGAATTTTTTGTGCAAATTGATGCTCTAAATTTTGCCGATATTCAGAAAAACGCTCGGTTTCTGTGAATAATGTTTGACCACCTCCCTCATTTAGCAATTGACCATCCTGATCAACTACAGTTACTCGACTTGCTGATAAGTTGGGAATACTGGAAGCCACCAAATTAATAATAGCAGCAGTTGTGTGTTTTTTAAGCTCTAGACCGGAATAAACGTCAATAAATACGGAAGCACTGGGTTGATGCAAATCGCGAACAAAAGCAGATTCGCGTGGCAGTGCTAGATGCACACGTGCGGATTTAATGTCATTAAATTTACTAATAGTCCTCGCTAACTCAGCTTCAAGTGCTTGTTTGTAGCGCGCATTCTCCATAAATTGGCTACTATTAAATGCATTGCCGCTATTAAATAACTCTTCAGAACCTACAGGGTCACGGGGCAAACCCTCTGCTGCCAATTTAAGACGTGTGCTTTGTAGACTTTGTGAAGGAATCAAAATGGTGCTGTTATTATTATCTATTTTAAAGTCTATGCCATTACGCTCCAATGCCGATACCACTTCAGCAGTATCACGTGCATTCATTTGTGTATACAAAGGAACATAGTTTGGATCACGAGACCATAAAACAACCGCTAAACCAATCGCCACACTCGCTGCTAAGCCAATTAATAAACCAATCTGACGAGGAACAGATAAACTTGCAAATTTTGCTGCTACCATTGACGCATTATCAGCAAATGCCATATTAAACTCCTATAAAATCTACCATGTAAAATAAGGTGGGATGTTTATTTGTCTATACTGGCATGCTCATAACGTCTTGATATGCTTGCAAAAATTTATTTCGAACACGTAGCGCGGCTTCAAGTCCAATATTAGATTTTTGGGTTGCAATCATTACTTCCCCAATACTAACCTTTGGATCACCAAGCTCATAACGAGTTTTTAGAGAATCTGCTTTAAAACTTAGATCGCTAACTTGCTGCATTGCTTTTCGAAAAACAGAACCAAAAGAAAATTGATTTGTTTCTGGCTCAGTGATTCCTGCTTCAGCTTTAGCTGACATAGATTGCATTTGATTAAACAGGTTAACGGTATTAACTTCATTCATGACCTTATTCTTCCTTTTTACACAAACAATATTTCTTATTTTTATCGTTATGAAAAACCTGAGTCTTGAACACATCCCGTCCCTGATGCCCACAACTGCCAGAATCTCAAAGATCCCCAACAACTACGTTTAAACTACATAACCTTCTTCACGCATTTTTGCTAATTTGTAGCGCAAAGTTCGCTCGCTAACTCCGAGTAAAGTAGCCACTTTTTGGCGATTTCCTCCATTTTCTAATAAAGTTTTTTCGATTAACTCAAATTCATGTACTTGCAAATTTTTACTCTGCGCTGCAGTCATGGTTTCTGATGTGACTGTAGAGGCGGATAATTGCAAATGCTCCCCTTCAATTATACCTTGAGTTTGCAGCACAAGTGCTCTTTGAATCACATTATCTAACTCACGAGCATTCCCAGGCCACGGATAAGCAAGCATCATTTTTTGTGCCGCAGGGCTAATAACTGGAATAATAGGTTGCTTGTGTTGGCAATGTTTGCGGATCAGGTAATTAGCTAAAGGAATAATATCATTTTTTCGCTCTCTTAAAGGATGCCACTGCAAAGGAAAAACATTTAAGCGATAAAATAAATCCTCTCTAAAGCGTCCTGCTAACACTTCATCTTTAAGTAATCTATTGGTTGTTGCAAGAATACGCACATCAAGGCTAATTGTTTTATTGGAACCAATGCGCTCCACTTCTTTTTCTTGCAATACTCGCAATAATTTTGCTTGCAGACTTAAAGGCATCTCGCTAACTTCATCAAGTAATAAAGTTCCACCTTGGGCCTGCTCAAATTTTCCGGGAGTTGACTTATATGCCCCAGTAAAAGAACCTTTTTCGTAACCAAATAAAGTAGCCTCTAACATTTGCTCTGGAATTGCAGCACAGTTAATAGCGATAAAAGGGTGTTTTTTACGTGATGAATGATCATGAATGAAGTGAGCTAATACTTCTTTACCGGTACCACTCTCACCACTAATCATGACACCCACATCAGATTGCGCTACTTTTAAAGCCATCGAGAGCAAAGCTTGGCTTTTAGGATCTTGGGCTATTGGCTCTCCAGTATCCTCGTCCATTTCAACTTTAATAAACTGATTAATTTTTTCGGTTAAGAGCTGTGCACTAAAGGGTTTTTGTAAATAGTCCACCGCTCCACGACGCATTGCGATGACCGCATCTTGTACTGAACCATAAGCCGTCATTAAAATCACCGGTAAACCTGGGCGTCGTTTTTGGATTTCATCCAATAATTGATTACCATCCACTATATCCATTCTTATGTCAGTAAGAACTACTGCTGGACTATGCAATTCAAGTAAAGCCAAAGCTTCCTTACCGTCTTTAGCGGTAATATAAGTATGACCTGCTATGGTCATCGTTTCAGCTAATGCTTCTCTTAATACTGGATCATCTTCAACAATTAGAACATGACTCATATCAAAGTCCCTTTTTCATACTAATGTTATTACTTGGTTAGCGCATCATGGCAAATACAGATTAACCTGCGTGCCTACCCCTTCTGTAGATTCTAAGCTTACATAACCACCATGGGCTTTCACCACGGCATAAACTACTGCTAGACCTAAACCAGTACCTTTTGCTTTGGTTGTATAAAAAGGAGAAAACGCATGGTTTTTTACCTCTTCTGACATACCCTTACCATTATCATCAATAGATATTTGTATACCGGAATTATCCATAGATGCAAGAGTTATGTATACTTCCGTAGCATCTGATTGTATTGCGTTAATCACTAAGTTTAAAACAGCACCAATTAATGATTCACCATGAATCATTCCTTCACGTTTAATTAGTTGGTTATTAACCTGAAATAAGACAGAATGCGTTGTTACATAGGGTTGGGCGCGATGCTCTAACTGAGCGCACCAATAATCCATATCCATGCGCGTCGGTTCAATGGTGGTACCTCTGGCAAATAGCAATAAATCTTGAATTTGTTGCTCAATACTGCTATGACACTCTTTCAAGCGTAAGATCCAAGCCTCAGCACGTGGCTCCATTTCGGCCACTGTGTTTAGGTGATCAGTATAAAGCATTGCTGATGCTAAAGGGGTTCGAATTTGATGGGCTAATTGAGCGGTCATGGTGCCAATGGAAACCAAGCGTTTTTCGTTTTCTTTGGCTTTTTCATAATCGCGAGTGGCAGTAATATCGGTTAAGCTGATTAAAATACCTGGTAAGCTGTCTAATGTAGCCAAAGCAACGTGTACACGTCGCCCATCCGCCAAAGAAACCTCGTGCCCATCATCAGCACGTGGTACAAAAGCACGTAAAAGAACATCCAACCATAATGAACCTAGCAAGCCATAGCCTAACATCGCTTCAGCTGTAGGATTAAGCCAAACCATTCGACCTTGGGAATTAATAATCACAAGTGCAGTAGGCAAACTGGACAAAATATCCCATTCAGATAGAGAAATCTGTGGCCTTACCGCACATGTTTGATAATTTGAATAATGCATTCTGGACGTTACATTTTTTCGGATATTAAAGAATGTATCAAATTTTTTTATGAAATGAAAACTCTTTTAAAATCATGCAATTAGTAAATATTAATCAGAAAGACAGGAAAAGCACGACTTGAAAAAATATTGCTCAACAATATTCATTTAAAGAATGAAAAATAACCTTTTTGGCTAGGAATCATCAGAGAAATTGCTATGTTAATGCTCATTTTTCATTAGCATCATTATCTAATTTTTTTAGAAATGATAATTTCTCTGCAATTTTAATTTCCAAACCACGTGGTACTGGTTGATACCAGTTTTGTTTTTTCATTCCTTGAGGAAAATAATTTTCCCCGGCAGCATAAGCATTAGGCTCATCATGAGCATAACGATATTCATGACCATAGCCTAATTCTTTCATTAAACGAGTTGGTGCGTTACGCAAATGTATGGGAACTTCTCGCGATTTATCTTTTTTTACAAAGGCCATGGCTTGATTAAATGCTCTATAACCCGCATTACTTTTCGCAGCTACTGCTAAATAAATCACTGCCTGTGCCAAAGCTAACTCACCTTCCGGAGAGCCTAAACGTTCATAAGTTACAGCTGCATCATTAGCAATTTGAATGGCACGTGGATCAGCCAAACCAACATCTTCCCAGGCCATGCGTACAACACGGCGCGAAAGATAATTTGGATCTACTCCACCATCAAACATCCGACAAAGCCAATAAAGAGCGGCATCTGGATTAGAGCCACGAACTGACTTATGTAAGGCAGAAATTTGATCATAAAATTGATCGCCTCCCTTATCAAAACGCCGCGCACTTTCAGCCAGTGAGTTAATAACAAATTCCTTAGTAATTTTCTGGATATTCAGTGCTGCACAAGCATTTTCTAATTGCTCCATGCAGTTTAATAATCTTCGCGCATCACCATCAGCATAATTGACAATAATGGCAACAGCTGCTTCATCAAAGAGAATATCCTTCATAATGGAGCTACGAGCTTTGGTGAATAATTGTTTGAGTTCTTCATTTGACAAGGGCTTTAATACATACACTTGTGCTCTGGAAAGCAAGGCGGAATTCACTTCAAAGGAAGGATTTTCAGTAGTGGCTCCAATAAAAGTCACTAAACCTGATTCAGTATAAGGCAAAAGTGCATCTTGTTGTGATTTATTAAAACGATGAATTTCATCAATAAATAAAATGGTATGTTTGCCCTGATTTAAATTTTCTTGTGCTTGCTCCATAGCAGCACGGATGTCTTTTACTCCAGAAAACACTGCAGATAGAGCAATCCAATCACAGTCAAAAGCTTTTGCTGCAAGCCGAGCTATTGTTGTTTTACCAACACCTGGAGGCCCCCATAAAATCATTGAATGCAACTTGCGGCCAGAAAAACTCAACCGCAATGGCTTGCCTTCCCCCAGTAAGTGACTTTGGCCAATGACTTCATCTAAATGCTTAGGCCTTAAAAGCTCTGCTAGTGGGAGCAACGGCTGCTTTTTAGTATCACTCATTGCTTTACCACATCAACCCCTTTAGGCGGCTTAAATTGGAATAAAACAGCTGCTAATTTAGGATTCAATTTTGTTTGAGATAATTGCACTGTAGTGATTTGCCCTAATTGGTCGTACAATTCCAATCCAGTCAGCATATTTTGATGAAACATCAAACGAATACGTTGGAAATTAGCTTTAGCTGATTTTGATTTCAAATCAAAGGCAGGATCTGCCATTGAACCACTTTGAGCAACAGTGAAATCGCGAGTCACTGTATCATCATAGCCACTTAAAAACAAAGCAGCTGTTCCGCCTAAACCTTTTTCTTGTTTTTTGACCGTTACTTGCTCTAAATCTTTGTCATAAACCCAAATGCGTTGGCCATCAGCAATCATTAATTGTGGCATGGGTTCTTTAGTTTGCCAGCGAAAACGGCCTGGACGCTCTAAAGCCATTGTTCCAGAAGAACGAGAAACTACCCGCGATTTGGCTTTGACCACTTGTTTAAATGTGGCCGTCATCGAATGGATGGAATTCAACTTAGTTTGCAGCACTTGTTCGGGTGTGTCACAAAAAGCTGCAGTCGTAAAACCTAAAAGTAGCGTGAGCATTATTTTTTTCATGTTTATTCCTCAGTGACTGAGTTCACTAAAACATCTCTATAACCGCCATCTAACGGGCCAACAATTCCAGTACGCTCCATTTCTTCAACCATTCTGGCTGCACGGTTATAACCAATTTTTAATCGTCTTTGTACTGCAGAAATACTAGCCTTGCGTGTTTGAATCACAAATTCTACAGCTTGATCATAGAGCGGATCATCATCTTCTGCTTGATTATCCTCATCAAAACCACCTTCACCTCCTTCTCCAGGCATTTTAATAATTTCATCAATATAATTGGGTTCACCTCGTGAACGCCAATCGTCCGCAATGCGGTGTACTTCTTTATCATCAACAAAGGCACCATGCACACGTAAAGGAGCACCACTGCCTGGGGCCAGATACAGCATATCTCCATGTCCTAAAAGCTGCTCTGCACCCTGCTGATCCAGTATAGTACGAGAATCAATTTTTGATGAAACCTGGAATGACATTCGTGTTGGAATATTCGATTTAATTAAGCCAGTTAAAACATCTACTGATGGGCGTTGCGTTGCAAGAATCATGTGAATTCCTGCGGCACGAGCTTTTTGGGCAATACGAGCAATAAGTTGTTCTACTTTTTTGCCAACTACCATCATCATATCAGCAAGCTCATCAATAACAATGACCACATAAGGCAAAGCTTCTAATTGTGGTGCTGTATCATCCATAGAATCAATTGGCTTCCATAATGGATTTACAAGGAGTGTACCATTAGCAATTGCTTCAGCAACTTTAGCATTAAAACCGGCCAAATTTCTTACTCCTAAAGCAGCCATCAATTTATAACGACGTTCCATCTCCTCAACGCACCAACGTAAAGCACTGGCGGCTTCTTTCATGTCAGTAACGACAGGTGTCAATAAATGGGGAATGCCATCATATACTGATAATTCTAACATTTTCGGATCAACCATAATCAGACGGACCTGATCGGGGGTTGCCTTAAATAAAATGCTTAAAATCATGGCGTTAATCCCTACCGATTTACCAGATCCGGTAGTTCCTGCAACCAATAAATGAGGCATTTTTGCTAAATCAACAACCACTGTATGACCAGCAATATCAACGCCTAAAGCCAAAGTAACCGGTGAATGAGCCTGTTGATAAACTTCAGTAGATAATACGTCCGATAAACGAACCATTTGTCGTGATTGATTTGGCAACTCTAAACCAACAACAGTTTTACCAGGAATAACTTCAACTACACGAACAGAAATCACCGATAATGAACGCGCTAAATCTTTGGATAAAGCTGTTAACTTACTGACCTTAACCCCTGCAGCCAATTGCAATTCAAAACGCGTAACTACTGGCCCAGGATGTACAGCAACTACATCGGCTTGAATACCAAAGTCCAACAAATGTTGTTCTAAATCACGAGATAAATTTTCCAACTCTTGATGGGTATAACCGCCCATAGGCTTACCCGGCTCCCCTTTATCTAACAATTCCAGTGAAGGCAAAGCACCTGGGTTATGCAATTTCGGCGCACGAATTTCTTTCATTTCTCGTGGTGGTGGAGCCACAACAACTGGGGCAGGCTTCACAATCACAGGCTTCCCTTCTGGAGTTACTAAAACAACAGGGGCTGGCATTTCTTTCTCAACTATTGATTTTTCTCGTTCAGCTTTCGATTTAAATAATGTTGGAGCTGCTCTTTGTTGTGCTGGTTTATTTTTAACTTCAATGCTTCGCGCTTTATAGCCAGCAATACCAGCATTTCCTAGATAAGCTGCTTTTTTTAAAACAGCCATAAGCTTATTAATAAAAAATAAAGTATAAAAACCGATTAACTCTACGGCTTGCAACCAGGAAACTCCGGTTAACCATGTTGTACCCACCAAAAAAGTAGCCAACAACAATAAAGTGGCCCCGTGTAAGTTAAGTAAATGATACCAACTTTGACCCACTGCTTGTCCAATTAAACCACCAGGCCCATGCATGGCATCAAGTTTGTTTAATTGGGTTTCAAAGCTTAAAAGTCCACAGCCACCAATAATCATCAGAACAAAACCCGCCGAGCGCAAGGCTAAAACACGTTGATCCAAGGTGTTTAAAGCACGTAAATCCTGCAAAATTGCCCAAGAAACATACACTAAGGCGATAGGTAATAGATACGCCATATATCCAAAAGCAAAATAAAGTGCATCGGCAATGTAGGCCCCAACTTGTCCGCCAGAATTGGATATTTTTATCCCAACATGAGAAACATGAGACCATCCAGGATCACTAAATTGATAAGTCATTAACGACAAGAGCACAAACAATGCCCCAGTTAATGTAATAATAAAACTGCCTTCACTAATTCGTTTAGCAATAAAATTTGGCATGTTTTTTTTAGGGAAACTTGCCTTTCTTCCCATTTGTTGTTTTGCCATAGGTATTTTCATATGCCTGTTTATGTCATAATATTCGCAATCTTAACACAAAATATCAAAATATTAAGGAAGGCTGAAACGATGAGCGTTAGCAACCACCACCGCTTGATCATATTAGGTTCAGGACCTGCAGGTTACACTGCTGCAGTCTATGCTGCAAGAGCCAATCTCAATCCTGTTTTAATTACTGGCATGCAACCCGGCGGACAGCTCACTACAACTACTGAAGTTGATAACTGGCCCGGTGATGTCGAAGGATTACAAGGCCCTGCCCTCATGGAGCGCATGCAAAAACATGCAGAGCGCTTTGATACGCAAGTAATTTTTGATCATATTGTAACAACTGATTTATCAAAAAAACCATTTACTCTACAAGGCGACAGTGAAGCCTACACTTGTGATGCCTTAATTATTGCAACTGGTGCTTCTGCTCGTTATTTGGGATTAGAGTCAGAAGCAGCCTATCAAGGACGTGGTGTTTCTGCGTGTGCTACTTGTGATGGGTTCTTTTATCGCAATAAATCCGTCTGTGTTATTGGTGGTGGCAATACAGCTGTAGAAGAAGCATTATATCTCTCCAACTTGGCTTCTTCCGTCACGCTAATTCATCGTCGTGATAGCTTACGTTCTGAAAAAATTCTTCAGGATAAGCTGTTTGAGAAAGTCCGTAATGGCAATATAAAAATTATTTGGAATAGTGCCTTAGATGAAGTACTTGGTGATGGCAAAAAAGTAACAGGAATTAAAGTACGTCATTTACAAGATGATACCATTGCCGAGCTGAATCTCGATGGCGTATTTATTGCTATTGGTCATACCCCAAACACCAGCTTATTTGAAGGGCAATTGCAGATGCGTGATGGATATATCACCATCAAATCAGGTTTAGAAGGCATGGCCACGAGTACCTCGATACCTGGTGTATTTGCTTGTGGGGATGTGGCTGATCACGTCTATCGCCAAGCCATTACCTCTGCAGGCTTTGGTTGCATGGCAGCACTTGATGCGGAACAATATCTGGATTTGGATCTCTAAAGTAAAATTCTATAGTTGGGAAAGAAGCTCTTTCCCACTCACTTTAAGGCGAAGGTGAAACCACGGCTATGCTTTCCTTATTACGATTTAACATTTTCAACATAATATCCTTACCCATAGCTTCAATCATTTTCATGAATAAAGGCGGTTTTTTGATTTGCAAACGATGTAAATCGGCATAATTCCAATATAAATACTCCACTGGCTCGCGAGCGTGAATCGTGGTACTGGCATTGCCATCACTAAAATAGCTCATTTCACCAATAAAATGGTAAGGACCCAATTCTAAAATATTGCCATGAATGTCGATATACACTTTTCCATGAGTAATCAGCATTAATGCGCTCACCGGTTTCCCCATTTCTAAAATCAATTTATTCTCAGCTTTACCATGATGGCTTAATTTTATAAGACGCAGAAAATCACTGGTTTGCATACTGTCAAAAAATAGACCTTTAATTTCTTGTAATTCTTCACTTAAATTTTTAGGAACCATATCTCTAATTAACAAGCCAATCTGCACAAAATTAATAGCTAATGAGGCAATAGCCCAATAAACAATTGGAGGAACATGAGCTAAAATACCATACAATAAAAATGAAGTGTCCGATAAGGCAAAAACTATACGAATCAAAAGAACTTTTCTACAACTAAGGCTAAGAAGAATTAAAATATTTCCTAAGCTATAAAGATAATCCAATTGATTTCCCCTAAATTCATTTATAATAATTGTAGGATATGCAATAAATATCGTAAATAAAACCAAGAGTTGTGGAGAAATGAATTAGCATGGTGGAAGAGTATATATTCCCAGATCCCGAAACCAGTGACCGACAAGGTTTATTGCTTATCGGTGGTGATTTAACCCCGCAACGTATCCTCAAAGCCTATTCTCAAGGAATTTTTCCCTGGTATAGCCCTGGTTCACCTGTACTTTGGTGGTCACCTAATCCACGATTAATTTTATACCCTAATCAATTTAAGGTATCCCATAGTTTGGCAAAATCACTCAAAAAACCATTTCAGTTGACAACAGATACTGCATTTCGCCAAGTAATGATTGAATGCGCAAGCAACAAAGGGCGAGTTGAAAATACCTGGATCACTCCCGAAATGATCGAAGCCTACACCGAACTTCATGCTATGGGTTATGCACATTCTTTTGAGATATGGTTAAATAAAGAACTGGTTGGTGGCTTATATGGTTTAAGCTTAGGCCACGCATTTTTTGGTGAATCCATGTTTCATAAAGTAACTGACGCCTCAAAAATTGCTTTTTATTATTTATCCCAAACAATTTCTTCCTGGAATTTTGATTTTATTGATTGCCAACTACCTACAAATCATTTGCAAAATCTGGGTGCAAGTATCATTAGTCGCAAGGAATTCTTGCGCTTATTAAAAAATACCTTGGAATATCCAACCAACCAAGGAGTTTGGTTTATTCATTGATATCGGGACATCGTATTGAATCACATTTAAATTTTCTACAACTTCAAGGATTTTAACACAGGTTAATTGCTATCCTCTTCACTTTAGCAGTATACTTGCGAGAAACATTTTGTTTTTTATTTTTCAATTTTATTAATTAATTGTTGGTACATCACTGAGAGACCTATGGCAAAAGAAGATCATATAGAAATGGCTGGTACTGTTATAGATACACTGCCCAACACAATGTTTCGTGTGGAATTAGAAAATGGACATGTTGTCACCGCCCACATTTCTGGTCGTATGCGTAAAAATTACATTAGAATCTTAACTGGCGATAAAGTTAAAGTCGAGTTAACTCCTTATGACTTATCTAAAGGCCGCATTATCTTCCGCGATAAGAATTAAATCCATACTGTAAAAATCATCATACCAAAAACCGTGAACCTCCGATACACAAGGTGTTACCCCTTGCGTGTCGCGGTTTATTCGCGGCATCCAGAAGAATGCGCAATCACTGGCTACTAGACGTAGGTCGGGCCTTGGCCCGACATAATCAAAATTATTCTCCGGAATAATTGAGATATCTACATACTTATAATGCTTCAAAAATTGCAGCGGCACCCATTCCAGTACCTATACACATAGTCACCATACCATAACGGCCTTTGGTACGTTTTAAACCATGCAATAAAGTTGCCGTTCTAATTGTTCCCGTTGCACCTAAAGGGTGCCCCAAGGCAATCGCTCCTCCTAAAGGATTCACTTTCTCACGTGACAAACCAAGTTCTTTGATGACCGCCAAAGCCTGTGCAGCAAATGCTTCATTAAGCTCAATCCAGTCAATTTGATCTAAAGTCAACCCAGCACGTTTTAAAGCAACAGGAATGGCTTTAATTGGACCAATTCCCATAATTGCAGGTGGCACACCTTCAACCGCATAACTTAATAACCGTCCCATAGGATTTAAATTATATTTGCGCACAGCCTCTTCACTCGCTAATAAAGCAATACCTGCGCCATCACTAGTTTGAGAGCTATTGCCCGCAGTCACTGTACCGCGTGCAGCAAAAACCGGTTTTAATTTCGCAATCACTTCGTATGAGGTATCTGCTCGTGGACCTTCATCATCACTGATCAATTTTTTCTTCACAACAGTAGTGTCATTCACCAAATCAGCGTGCCTAATCGTAATCTCGACAGGAACAATTTCCGCATTAAAATCACCACGTTGTTGTGCAGTAACTGCTCTTTTATGGCTTTCTGCAGCAAACTCATCTTGCTGTTCGCGAGTAATTTGCCATTGTTTAGCCACATTCTCAGCGGTAATCCCCATACCATAAGCAATAGCTACATGCTCATTATCAAATATGGAAGGATTCGCTGTATATTTATTACCACCTAAAGGCACCATCGACATACTTTCAACACCACCCGCAAGCGCTAAATGCATTTCCCCACTACGAATAGCGGCTGCTGCAGTCGCAATACTTTGCACCCCTGAAGAACAAAAACGGTTAATAGTCATTGCAGGAACTGATTGCGGTAAGTCAGCAAGCAAAGAGGCAATACGAGCAACGTTCATTCCCTGCTCAGCCTCTGGCATAGCACAACCAATTACCACATCCCCAATTTCCTCCCAATCAATGGACTTATTACGACTTGTTAAAGTACGAATAGTGTATGCTAATAAATCATCCGGCAAAGTATGCTTAAAAACACCACGTGGAGCCTTACCTACTGGAGTTCGTAATACATCAACTATGTATATATTCGTCATTATGTTAAATCTCCATTTAATTACGTAAGGGTTTGCCTGTTTCTAAAATATGGGTTATGCGTGCTTGTGTTAATGGCGTGCTTGCCAATTTGACAAATGCTTTACGCTCTAAAGCCAACATCCATTGTTCATCAACAACAGTACCTTGATTCAAATCCCCACCACAAAGCACATTGGCCAATTCTGTTGCCAGAAAATAATCATGCTGCGAAATGAAATTACCCTCTAGCCAATTCACTAAACCTGCTTGTAATTTAGCTCGGCCTTCAATTCCTGCGATTTGAAATTGCTTTTGCAGTGGTGGCATGTAATTCTTTGCATGCATTAACTTCACTTTAGCTAATGCAGCATACAACACCTCATTGGCATTCATTACAAAAGTATCGCTAGAACGTAAATAGCCCATCTGTTTTGCTTCAGCAGCAGAACCAGCAACTTGTGCCATTGCGATTTGTTGGAAATAACCTTGCAAAATAGTCATCAGTTCACCAGGAGCTGCACGTTGTGCAGCACGCAGGGCCATTTCTTTACAACCTCCCCCACCAGGAATAACACCAACTCCCATTTCCACCAAACCAGGATAAGATTCAAATGCAGCCACGACAGCATCACAATGCATCATAAACTCACAACCGCCACCTAAAGCACGCCCTCTTAAAGCAGCAACAGTTGGGATTGGGCTGTATTTTAAGCTCAAGGAGATATATTGGAATTGTTTTACCATCTCTTCCAAGGCTTGCATTTTATTTTCTTTAATTAAGTGCAAAATACCTTTTAAGTTAGCGCCCGAGCTAAAGTTATTTGCATCTTGTTGGTAAACAATCATACCGCGGCATCGTTTTTCTGCAGCTTCTAAAGCACCCGCGACGCCATCCAAAATTTCCTGACCAATGGTATTGGCTTTAGTTTTAAAACTAAGCACTGCAACATCATCTTGCAAATGCCATAAGCTCACCCCTTCATTTTCATAAATTACCGAAGCAGGATGCACTCTTTCTTTAATCACACGCTCTGGGAAAAATTGGCGATGATAGACTGGTAACGAACTACGAGCTTGATGGTTATTCTGTTGTGGTGAATAAGCTCCTTCTTCTGTATAAAAAGCGTTAATTTCGAAAAGCCATCCCGGTAAGGCAGCACTACTTAAGGTAAGCTTGTCCTTAATGCCCTGATTAATAAATTGAGTCATTTGCGCTAAATCAGATAATTGCCAAGTTTCAAATGGACCTTGCATCCAACCAAAACCCCAACGAATGGCTAAATCCACATCACGCGTATTCTCAGCAATCTCTTCTAAGTGGTAAGCGCAATAATGGAATAAGTCTCTAAAACAAGCAGCCAAGAACTGAGCTTGCTTATTACTAGAACTCATCAATGCTTGCATACGTGCTACAGGATCTTTATTGCTCATAATGGTTTTTAACTCATCGCTTACTTGCCCTTTGGATGACCGATAAGTGCCTGATTGAATGTCCAATACTTCAATTTCTTTACCTTTTTTGCGATAAATACCTTGACCTGATTTTTGCCCTAAATGACCTTCTTTAATAAGCTTAGTGAGCCACTGAGGCAGTGTGAAACTAGAATGCCATGGATCATCTTTTAACTCCTCTTGCATGGTATGAACCACATGTTCCATTGTATCTAAACCAACCACATCCATGGTACGAAACGTTGCAGATTTTGGTCGACCTAATAATGGTCCTGTTAATGCATCGACTTCATCAAGTCCCATCTTCATTGTTAAAGCATGATGCATAGTAGTTAATAATGAAAATACCCCGATACGGTTTGCAATAAAATTAGGGGTATCTTTAGCCCTAATGACTCCTTTACCTAAATAACTGGTCAACCACGTTTCCAAATGATCCAATAAATGCTTATGAGTTGTTTTTGCAGGAATCAGTTCAGCAAGATGCATATAACGCGGTGGGTTAAAAAAATGAACGCCGCAGAAATTCTCGCGGTGCACTTGGGGCAATACAGAGCACAACGTATTGATACTCAGACCAGAAGTATTACTCACTAAAATGGTATGTCCTGATAAGTAAGGAGAAATGCGTTTGTAGAGATCCTCCTTCCAATCCAGTCGTTCAGCAATGGCTTCAATGACAATATCACATGAAGATAAATCAGTTAAGTCTTGTTCATAGTTACGCGCCTGCAATAAAGTAGCAGTTTGCACAGTTGCCAAAGGAGCTGGTTTTAGTTTGCCTAAATTAGCAATTGCTTTATCAATCAATGCATTGGCATTATCCTCTTTTGCGGCCAGATCAAACAGTAACGTTTGAATCCCTGCATTGACACAATGTGCTGCGATCTGTGCTCCCATCACTCCTGCACCGAGAACCGCGACTTTTTTAATAAAAAAAGGTTCTTGCATCATGTTTCCCTCATTATTGAGCATTAAAGAACTTGGGCAATGCCCAAGTAACATTCAATTATTTAATTACTACGACAAATTAAAGCGAATACCTTGTGCTAAAGGCAATTCATCCCCCCAATTAATTGTATTGGTTTGTCGACGCATATAAGCCTTCCATGAATCAGATCCTGACTCACGGCCACCGCCAGTTTCTTTTTCCCCACCAAAAGCCCCACCAATCTCTGCACCTGATGTGCCAATATTGATATTTGCAATACCGCAATCACTTCCCCAGGCACTCAGAAAACGCTCCGCATTTTTCAAATTTTGCGTGAATAAAGCTGAAGATAAACCTTGTGGAACACTATTTTGTAATTCGATGGCTTCATCTAAGGTACGATAAGGCATAACATAGAGAATAGGTGCAAAAGTTTCTTCTTGCACGATTTCCCAATTATTTTTTACATCCGTCACTAAAGTGGGTTGCACAAAAAATCCTGGTTGCTCATCTAAGACATTACCACCAAAGACAATCTTGCCACCTGCTTCTTTAATGCGATTCATGGTTTTTTTAAATTGCGCCACTGCATGTTGATCAATTAATGGCCCCATTAAATTATGACTGTCCAAAGGATCGCCAATCGTGATTTGCTCATAAGCAAAACGGAGCTTATCGAGAACAAAATGATAGTGAGATTCATGAACAAATAAACGGCGTGTAGTAGTACAGCGCTGACCAGCGGTGCCTACGGCGCCAAAAACAATTGCTGGAATGGCTAAATGCAGATCAGCACAATCATCTACAATAATTGCATTATTACCACCCAATTCTAAAATAGTTTTGCCTAGTCTCGAAGCAACTTTTGCTGCCACCTGCTTTCCTACAGCAGTTGATCCAGTAAAGGAAATTAGCTGAATGCGGCTATCATTAACCATGGCATCGATGACTTGCTGTTTTTGTGTAATAATTAAACTAAAAATTTCTGGACAATCATTTTGTTTTAATATTTTATTACATAAATGTTGCACAGCAATTGCGCATAGAGGCGTTTTATCTGAGGGCTTCCAAAGTGTTACATTACCACAAATTGCGGCTAAAAATGCATTCCAAGCCCAAACCGCGACAGGAAAATTGAATGCAGAAATGACTCCGATGACTCCATAAGGGTGCCACTGCTCATACATACGATGGTTAGGACGCTCAGAATGCATTGAATTACCATAGAGCATTCTTGATTGCCCCACTGCAAAATCGGCAATATCAATCATTTCTTGAACTTCCCCATCTCCTTCTTGTTTGGATTTACCCATTTCCAAGGAAACCAAACTGCCAAGTAAATCTTTTTTTTCACGCAGTAGTTGGCCTATTTGACGAATAATTTCACCACGTTTGGGTGCCGGAACCTTTCTCCATTCTTGCGCGGCATTTTGTGCCCGCATTATGACTTGCTCGTAATCATCCGCAGAACAAGAAGCGACTTCCGCGAGCTTTTCCCCATTAGTGGGATTAAACGAAATAAAAGTATGCTTATGAGTCCCGCTTTGCCAACCTTGGCCGCTAAAAGCACCGGCATTAATATCTTGAATATCTAATTGCTTTAATAATTCCATAAATAACTCCTGGAAAAGCATAAAACTAGAGCCATAAGCTTTTTAGTGTCGTCCTCACGAAAGTGAGCATGACAAATCTCTTAATGGCAATGAAACTAAAGCAAGCTACGACTTCCCATAACTTTCTTCATCGTATCTATGCGTAATAATGACCAAAACGATTTTTTAAGACATCAGTCAGTTGAAATTTCTCTTGTAAAACCAAGCCTTGATATTCGTTGGCTTGCCCTAAAACCAAATCAACTACTGCACAAACACTTGATGCAGTACTTACCTGGATTGCAGACCACTCCAATCCGGAAATCTCTTGGGGGTAAATTTTCTTCACATAGTTCTTTTCAGTCAATTCACCTCGTTTTTTTCCTTCAACAGTCACATAAACAATGACAATATCCTGATATGTTTTGGGGATCGCATTTTCTAAAATACGCTTCAATGTTGCTCTGTCTTCATTTAAGTGTAAATCTTTCATGAGAAAACGCATCTTTTGGCAATGACCTGGATAACGCATGGTTTTGTAATTCATGGTTTGTACTTTACCAGCATATAAATCAGCTAAGCTTCCCAGGCCGCCTGAAGTGTTAAAAGCTTCGTACTCACATCCATCAATTTGGATGGCTTCTAACCCTTCAAGAGGAGATAAGGTAACGGCTTTACCATATTTAATTCCATAACAGGGATTACCGTACTCATTGATTACACCATCAGTAGACCAAGTCAATGAATAATGCAACGCATTGCTTGCATTTTGAGGTAATGCGCCTACCCGTAATCGCACATGATGACATTCTTCAAATTCTTGCATTAAACTGTTTGCAGCAATACTGATAAAACCTGGAGCAAGACCACATTGAGGGACAAATGCACTCTGCGCATCAGCAGCAATTGCTTTGACTGCATCGGTAACAAACGTATCTTCCGTTAAATCAAAATAATGAGCTTTGGCAGCTTTGGCAGCTTCTGCCACATGAGTATTCAAAAAATAAGGGAGGCTAGAAATCACCGCAACAATCCCGTGCTTTTCCATATAGGCTTGTGTGGCATGTTTGTCTGTAACATCTAAAGCAACTGTTTTAATTTTTGGCAATGCATTAAGTAGCCGTTTTACATCAGTACCATTAAAATCAACATCAACTAAATGAATTTGGTAAGAACCACTTTCCATTAACAAGCAAGCAATCAAACTTCCAATTTTCCCTGCGCCGGTGATCATTACGTTATACATAAATCCCTCTCCTTTGTAAGACGCGATCATCCTACACAAAATATTGAGAATTGCAAAGTTCAGCTCATCATTTCTTGACCTTAGTACAGGACTCATTTATCTTAATGATTTTATAATCTTTGACAGTATATGAAGCAAACTGCCTTAGCCAATTCCATCCCTATTAATGCCACGATTCAGGTGAGTTATCTGAATTATTTTTTCATGTTTTTCAATGGATTATTGGCACCATTTGGCTTTGCTCCTTTTCACATGCCAGGATTAATTATTTTAAGTTTGGCTTTTCTTTTTGCCAGACTTAAAAATTGTTCGCGCAAACAGGCTATTGCCTTAGGTTTTTTTTATGGGTTGGGATATTTTGGTTTTGGGATTTCTTGGGTCATTGTCAGTATCCACGACTACGGTCAATTAAACTACGGGCTCTCTGCCTTGGTTACTCTTATTTTTATTATGTATTTGTCCTTATTCCCAGGGATATTTGCTTATTGCTTTAAATTTCTTGAGTTTAAAAAACATAAACTTTATTCTGCGATTTTATTCGGCGTATTATGGTGTCTTAGTGAATACCTGCGTTCTACCCTTTTTACAGGTTTTCCCTGGTTACTCATAGGTACTCCACTTATTGATACACCCATTAAATATTTGACTTCTTTATTAGGAGTGTATGGCTTGAGCTTTCTTTGTGCTTTTGCCTCAGCACTTCTCGCCCTAATCATGCAAGAGAGCGCACAAAAGCGTTATGTTTACTCAGGAATTTTTATTTTAATCCTCATTAGTCCTTCTTTGTGTAAGAATATTTCCTGGACACAAATTCAAAAAGAAGCAATTACTGTTGGCGGCATACAAGCCAATTTATCCATGCGTGATAAATGGGATGAACGTTTGTTTTGGAATCTCTTAAAGTATTATGAAAATTCAATCAATACGCTACTTGGAAAGCAATTAATTATTTTGCCTGAGTCAGCAATACCGCTGCCAGCAAGTTATATTGATAAATATCTGCATCGATTAAATAATAAAGCCATGAAAGCCAATAGTGCGATCATGCTTGGCATATTACAACCAACAACCGACAACGAAGTTAATTATTACAATTCTGTCATTACCTTAGGACAAGCCAAAGGAAAAAAACTAAAAAGACAACTTGTTCCCTTTGGTGAATACATTCCTATGCCATTAAAAACGATTAATCGTTGGTTCAATTTACCTGAGCCTAATCTTGTCCCAGGAAAAAAAGAACAGCCTCTAATTAAAATTGCAGGCCACCCTATTGCGAGTCTTATTTGTTATGAACTTGCTTATCCAAATACCTTAAGAGAGCAAATGCCCAAAGCACAATGGATTGTTTCCATTAGCGATAATGGTTGGTTTGGGCATTCTCTTGCCAGTTATCAACAATTACAAATGGCGCAAGTACTTTCACTACTTACTGGACGTTATCAAGTAGTAGTGAATAACGATGGCTTATCTTCTGTGATTAATGCTAATGGAGATATAATTGATACACTCCCTCCTTTTAGCGCAGGGGTATTACAAAGCACTATTTATTCAGCTCAAGGCAGCACACTCTGGATTATTTGGAGTGAATATCCTGTACTTATTTTTTGTGCATTATTCACTGTTTTTGCCTTTATAATAAAGCGATGTAAGCACATTCAGAATAAATTTTAAAAACTCAAAATTTTAAACACTTTATCTCGTTATCCACAACAGAATAAGCCTCATGAATAATTTTTGGAGCATGCAAATTTAAGTGATTCTCCTGATTGAGCCAACCCAACTCAATACAAATATTCGTGTATTCAGACTGACCTTCTTTTGCCTGACGAAGAATTTCATTAAGGATCAAATCAACTTTTTTCGAGTTTTGATTAAATAGACCTAACTGAGTTAACGAGCCATGAGAATAAGACAAATCATATTTAATACTAAATAGTCTTTGGAGTTGCTCTCCATCCATAAAGTGTTGTAATTTTGGGAGGTATTGATTGTTTATATCCAAATGAATTAATGTGTTGAGCATTCCTGGGGAAATAATCATCGGTAGTGAGTAGTTTTGTTCACTAATCCAATCGATTAGCATACTGATCAAAATTTTGTTATTCGTAGAAATCGCTACATCCAGAGCAGTTATCCTCATTTCTTCTTTTTGAGTATCATTACCAACAAATAAGACGGTATCAAAATTAATGGGGTTTAGTTGCGTTTGGCTTAAAATCTCTTCAACAATTTTTAGATGACCATATTGACAAGCTATAAGAAGCGGCGTTAATCCATTATTCATTGCTTGATTCACATTGACATGTACTTCAGGTTTTAAGAGTTCTTGAACTACCTCAACATAACCGTTTTGACAAGCTATATGAAGCGGCGTTCCCCCATTATTCATTGCTTGATTCACATCGACATGCATTTTAGGGTTTAAAAGTTCTTGAACTATTTCGACATGACCGTTTTGACAAGCTACATGAAGCGGTGTTACTCCCTCATCCGTCGCTTGATTCACATTGGCATGTGCTTCAGGTTTTAAGAGCTTCTGAACTACTCCAACATGACCATTTTGACAAGCTATATGAAGTGGTGTTACTCCATTATTCATTGCTTGATTCACATTGACATGTACTTCAGGTTTTAAGAGTTCTTGAACTATTTCGACATGACCGTTTTGACAAGCTACATGAAGCGGTGTTGCTCCATCATTCATCGCTTGATTTACATTAACATGCACTTCAGGTTTTAAGAGTTCTTGAACTATTTCGACATGACCGTCTTGACAAGCTATATGAAGCGGCGTTGCTCCATTATTATTTGCTTGATTCACATTGGCATGTACTTCAGGTTTTAAGAGTTCTTGAACTACCTTAACATGACCGTTTTGACAAGCTATATGAAGTGGCGCTCCTCCTCTATATGTTGCTTGATTCACATCCGTGCGCATTTCAGGTTTTAAGAACTCTTTAACTGTCTCAAGATCACCATGTCGACAGGCTAAATGAAAAACACTCGTATTCAAGCTATCATATTTTAGTTGAGTTGCATCAAGTGGATATTTTAAATCAAACTGATGCAATTCATTTTTAAGCGAATCATTAACGCTAGTGGTTAAAATTTGGATATTAAAAACAGCATAGTCGCGCGTAAAAAAAGATGCAAAAATACTGCCCACTAAAGAATAAATATTTAATTCCCGAACATACTGATCATCCTCAGGAAAACGTTCAAAATCATTTGTATCAACATAATCCCAACACCAGTGTTCTTTATTATATTTTAAACAAATCTGATGATTTACTGAATTCAAGATAATAGGAATTGAATCTTGCGTTTTGCTTAAAATACTTTCTAAATCCTGAATAAAATGAGTTAATAACGCTTTGGTAAAGCAACAATTTTTATCAAAAAGCAATTCTATTTCTTTCTTTTTTAAGACATCTGACTTTGCTGCAGAAAAAATAGTTGAAATATGGTGTGGAGTGACAAAAAACTCATTGGAAAAATAGCCTTGATCAGGATGCAAATAGAGTTTAATTCCATCAAAAAATGCAGGAATATCAACTAGTTGTTCATCTGTAGAGGTTAGATCTTTATTTTGTTTTCGTTGAGCTTGTTTTATTTCCTGAATAAGATCAGAAAATCGCTCTTTATAACCGCTAATAAACTCAAGCCGTTGATAAAACGTTGCTTCATCCTCTGCAAAAACCGCTTGCAGCCACATACCCCCTAAACCGGCACATAAACCTTCTTCCAGATTTTGATATCCCAATCCAGTTCCAAGGTTTATTAAATCATTATGTGTTAGCTTCATTAGGTTTTTAATGAAAAAATTAAACACAAATTTATCATAAAAAACATAATTGGTCAACAATAAAAACAGTAACTCAATTACCTTAATTAATCTCGATTCAAGCCAAAATATCTTCATGTCAAGCATTTTTTATGCTCAATTCAAATCCGGAATTTAAGTTTATCTATTGCTGGCAAACACAAGAGGAGTTATCCTTAGCGATCTTAACCATCATTTTTTTAATAAACTGGACCATGGATAATATCTATATACCACGAGAAGTTGAGGAACACGCTCAACAGTATTGGCTAAAAAAACAATCTTTTAATGTTTCAGAAGATTTAAATAAAGAAAAATTCTACTGTTTATCCATGTTTCCTTACCCCAGTGGAACATTACACATGGGGCATGTCCGTAATTATACCATTGGTGATGTGATTGCACGCTACCAACGCGCTTTAGGTAAAAATGTGTTGCAACCTATTGGCTGGGATGCATTTGGCTTACCTGCAGAAAATGCAGCAATCAAAAACGACATTCACCCTGCTCAATGGACTAAGCAAAACATTGAATCCATGAAGAAACAATTTTTACGTTTAGGTAATGCTTATGATTGGCGCCGCGAAATTTCAACTTGCGCTCCTGAATACTATCGTTGGGAACAATGGTTCTTTATCCGCTTGTTTGAAAAAGGTTTAGTTTATAAGAAAAACGCCGTCGTTAACTGGGATCCAGTAGATCAAACTGTTTTAGCTAATGAACAAGTTATTGATGGCCGTGGATGGCGCTCTGGAGCCTTAGTAGAGCGTAAAGAAATTTCACAATGGTTTATTAAGATTACCGCTTATGCAGATGAATTACTAAGCTCCCTAGACACTTTAGATGAATGGCCAGCACAAGTAAAACAAATGCAACGCAATTGGATTGGTCGCTCTACAGGGACAGAAATTTATTTTAATGTAAACAAGTACCCTAAACGCTTAAAAATATACACAACCCGTCCAGATACCTTAATGGGAGCCACCTACCTTGCTGTAGCGAGTGACCATCCTATTGCTAAAGAAGCTGCTTTAAATAATCAAGAAGTGGCTGAATTTATTACCAGCTGCCAAGGCGTCAAAATGGCTGAAGCTGAATTAGCAACTATGGAAAAACGTGGAATCGCAACTGAATTTACTGCAACCCACCCAATTACTGGTGAAGAATTGCCCATTTGGATCGCTAACTTCGTACTCATGCAGTATGGTTCTGGCGCAGTAATGTCGGTTCCAGCCCATGATCAACGTGATTGGGAATTCGCACAAAAATACAAATTGCCAATGAAGCAAGTAATTAAATCCGCTCAAGGCGTTCATCATGATTTTCAAAAATCAGCCTATAGTGGTGAGGGAACATTAATCAATTCCGGTCAATTTGATGGTATTGATTCAAATACAGCAATTGCTGCCATTACTCAATTTCTTGAAGATAACGATGCGGGTAAAGCAACTATTAATTACCGATTACGCGACTGGGGGGTTTCCAGACAACGATATTGGGGTACACCAATTCCAATGATTATTTGCGAACAGTGTGGTGTTATTCCTGTTCCTGATGAAGACTTACCAGTAGTCTTACCAGAAAACGTCAGTTTTACTGGTGCTGGATCACCTCTTGCGCAATGCAAAGAATTTGTCAACGTATCTTGTCCTAAATGTAACCAAGATGCTACCCGTGAAACAGATACGTTTGATACATTTGTTGAATCCTCTTGGTACTATGCGCGTTTTGCTTGTAAAGGGCAAGAAAATGCGATGCTCGATGATCGTGCCAAATATTGGACCCCGGTAGATCAATACGTTGGTGGAATTGAACATGCAGTAATGCATCTACTGTATGCGCGCTTCTTCCATAAATTAATGCGTGATGAAGGCTTACTAAATTCTGATGAACCATTTAAAGCCTTGCTAACTCAAGGAATGGTACTCAAAGACGGGCATAAAATGTCTAAATCTGTGGGCAATGTTGTCGACCCTAACCATTTGATTGATACTTATGGTGCAGATACAGCTCGTTTATTTGTCATGTTTGCATCCCCTCCTGAGCAATCTTTAGAATGGTCTGATTCTGGTGTTGAAGGAGCTCATCGCTTCTTAAAACGTATTTGGGCTTTCGCACATCAGCATAAAACTATGCTTACAGAAATTAATGACATCATTCTCAGTGGTAATGGACATGTGAATTGGCAACAAGTAGACAGTCGCTTAAAAAAATCACGTCATATAGTCCATCAAATTCTGGCACAAGCAACTAGTGATTATGATCGTAATCAATTTAATACTGTTGTATCTGGTTGTATGAAATTATTTAACGAAATTTCCAGCTATGCCATTGAAACTGAAGAAGATAAATTCTTCATTCACTCCAGCATGAGTATATTATTACGCGTACTGGCACCGATCACACCGCATATCACTCATCATCTATGGCAGCAGTTAGGTTTTGAAAAAGCAATTATTGATGCCAATTGGCCACGTGTCGATAAAGCAGCTTTAAAAACCGATGAAGTAGATTATGTAGTTCAGGTAAATGGCAAATTAAGAGCACAATTCACTGCCAGTGTTGATACAAGTGAAGAAGCATTAATTGCTGCTGCTAAAGAACATGCTCATGACTTTATTGGCAATCTCACAGTGAAAAAAGCGATTGTAGTTCAACATCGACAATTAATTAACCTGGTGGTGGGCTAATGAAAAAACTATTCACACCACTCGTTTTAATGCTGCTGTTATCGGCTTGCGGTTTTCATTTACGTGGTATGATCGATATTCCAACCTGGCTTAATAACGTTGCTATCATCAGCAACAATAATGACAAACAATTGATCTCAATCCTAACGACTCAACTGGAAGGATATAATATTCATGTAAATTCAGATGAGGCCCTTGCCAACTATTGGCTGGTCATTAATCGGCTCACTATTGATCGCCAAATTATCAGTATTGGTGCCAGTACCAATCCCCGCCAATATACGTTACTATTGTATGTAGAGTTCATGCTACAAACACGCAAAGGGCAGATAATAAAGGCACCCAAGACCATAAGTGTTTCTCGCCAATTAACAATTAATAATGACCGGATCTTGGGCTCGACAGACGAAGAAAATATTCTGATCGGTGAAATGAAGCAAGATGCTGTAGTACAAATCATCAACCAACTCAGTCACCGTAATGAACCTGGATGGATGTAAAAAGATAACAACCGTTCACGCAATGACGATATATGTACTCGTTACAAAATAACTATCGGCTCAATGAACACAAATAAGATAACGCCATGCAAATAAAGCAACACATGCTTGCCCAGCAAATGCAGAAAAAAATTCATCCACTGTATCTATTAACTGGCCAAGACAGTTACCTTCTTGACGAATCTTTAAGTCTTATCAAAACAGCAATTAAAGCAAAATATAACTGTGATGAAAAAATTATTTCTATTCACTCTGCTGATGATTGGAATATTGTCCTCGAAGAGGCTAACAGTTACTCGTTGTTCTCAGACACCGTATTGCTCAATATCTTTTATGATAAAAAAATATTTGATGCAGCCGGAAAGAAAGTCCTCACAGCCTATCTAAATGAAGTGAATACTCGTTGTTTTATTATTATCAGAGCGCCTAACCTACCTGCAAAACAATTGCATTGGCTCACTTCACATGAGCACGCTCTAATTTCTGTAGCTTATCCTTTGACGGCTGGGAATATGAAAAAATGGATCGCAGTGCAGTTAAAAAATAAAGCCATTAATTTTGCACCACAAGTTCCAGATCTTATTCATCAATATACCCAAGGCAATATGCTGGCTTGTGCTCAAGTTATTGAAAAAATCTCATTGACTAATGCAGTAAACAGTACCATAACCATGCAACAAGCCCACGAGCATTTATCTAATCAATGTGACCATAATCTTTTGGAGCTGGTTGATGCCTGTTTATTGGGAGAGGCAGATAAAGCCATCCAAATTCTAAGACATGCCGCTAATAATAAAACAGAAGCAATCTTGGTATTATGGATGTTAACACAAGAAATTCGTACGCTGTTGCAACTCACTAATTTAGTTCAAAATCAAATGGACATAAACAGTGCCTGCACCCAATTAAAAATATGGCCTATGCGTATAAACCTCTATCAGAAAAGTTATTCTCGATTTAATAGTGTGACTTTAAAACAGCTTCACCAATATTGTAATATCATTGATGAGCGCATTAAATCGAGCTATTTTAACACTCAAATATGGAATTCATTAGAAAATCTGGCACTATCTCTATGCATAGGGGCGTTAATAGGTGATGCATGTACACTATAGCAATCTTCGGTGGTACTTTTGATCCAATTCACAATGGCCACCTACAAACAAGCCTAGCGATTCAAAAAGAATTCCGATTTGATTCATACCTCTTCCTACCCTGCAAAATTCCGGCACTGAAACCTTTAGCTCATACAACAAATCAGCAAAGAGTACACATGCTCGAACTGGCATTAAAAGATTATCCCTGCTTTAAAATCGATTTACGTGAAATAGAGCGCCATACGCCCTCATATATGATAGAGACATTAGAGAGCTTTAGAAAAGAATTTCCCGAAGCTGCAATTACCTTAATTATGGGTTATGACTCTTTTCTTTCCCTACCGCAATGGCATAAGTGGCAAAAGCTTATTTGTTTAGCCAATATCTTGGTTATGAGTCGTCTTGAATTTATCACTGAAAAAACCTCTGAAGTCATGCATCAGTTTTTAAAAAAATATCAAACACAGAATCAAACAGTCATTCTCAACCAGAAAGCAGGTAGCGTTTTTTTATTCGATGCCGGCCATTATGAAATCTCATCAACAAAAATTCGCAAAGCAATTCACGATAAGCAAGATCTTGCCTGGCAACTTCCTAAAGAAGTTGACCAGTACATTAAGGACGAGGGATTGTATTAATAATATTTCCTATAGTACCACCAACATTGCCATCAACAGATTGTAATTGATTTAATACTGTAGGGATGTAACCACTAATCCAAGTAACTACAGGTTGTAATTGTGGAACAATTGTAGAGCCAGCAAGATATGACTGATAAGGCAGCGAAGTCTGACTTAAAATAGCCAAGATCAACGAAACCATAAACACACCACGGACAAAACCAAAGCACATACCAAGCATTTTATCCATACTACTTAAGCCAGTACGTTTTAATAATAAACCAAGTATAAAATTAAGAATCGCCCCTGCAATTAAAACACCTACTACAATAATCAAAAATGCGATTGCTGTGCAGGCAGTTTGGTTTTGAATATAGTTTTGCAACCAAGGAGCCAAATTTTGTGCCTGATTATAACCTGTCCATATGGCAACGATCCAAACACCTAAGGCAATGACTTCTTTAACTGCACCACGGAATAAACCTGTAATAGAAGAAAGACCTATAATCGCTATAATGACTAAATCAACAATTTGAAATTGCATGCCTAACTAACTCCAGTATTAACTACAAATCCATTTAATTGTATTACACTAGCCAATTGAGTTCTTAATTTAACAACATCTTCCTTAATTGGTGAATGCCCTACATAAACTTTATAAATAACGTTCTTTCTTCCAGCAACACGAATGTAATTTGCTTTATATCCCTTTTGCTGTAATTTATGTACTAAAGCCTCAGCATTACTTATTTTTACAAAAGATGCAAGCTGTACGGCGTAAATATCTCTTTTGCCTGCAGTTTTTGCAGAGAGAACACTCGCTTGAGCTGCCTTAATAACTACTGGAGGTTTTGCCACAACAACCTTTGTTTTAACTGGTCTTACCGGTTTTACTGGAACTACAGGCCTTATCGGATCAATTGGCCTTATTGAAGCAACCTTAATTTCATTTTTAACTGCCTTATTAGTTGCCTCATTTATGGCAAATTCTATAGGCCTATTAATAGATTTAGGCGCTAACTCTATCTTGGAAACAGGAATAAGCGTATTATTTTTTATAGGCGCTTTAGCAACAAAATCTTCTGCTTTAGCTTTGCTTTGCATCGATGGAGTGAGTTCAACTTTAGCCACTTTGATGGTTTTAAACATCTGCTCCTCATTAGTTACCGCAACATTAGGTGCATTTGGTTTGGGGGGCAGTTGTACTTTAACACTGAAATTACTTTCAAGTCGTTGACTGGATTTTTTCATCATTGCTGGAAGAAAAATGGCGCCTAAGGATAAAATAACTGAAATACCTACTAAGCGATGCTTTAATCTCTCATCCATTACTAGTTTCATCGAATCTCCTATTTGACCTTGCGGCCATAACGTGACCCACAGTAAAAAATGACCCATAAACAACAATCAAGTCACCTGGTTTAGCCTGATTTAATGCAATCTCAAAGGCATGAACGGGGCTATTATAACAAATTTCTACAGATATTTCTGCATTCTTGAAGTAAGAAAGTAGTAAATTTGCACTAATGGCGCGTTTAACATCTAATTGTGCAGGATACCAGCAATCAATTTTATCTTTTAACGGCATTATCAATGCGGGTATATCTTTATCTTTTAGAGCAGAAAAAATTGCATGTATTTTGCCTTGCGTATTCAGTGTCTGGAGCTTTTCAGCCAGTAGCTGCACTGATTGTGAGTTATGTGATACATCATATAGAACACTTACTAAACCTTCTTCCAATTGCAAGCGACCTGGAATAAATACATTAGATAGAGCTTTTTGTATCTGTTCATAAAAGACAGGCAAGCGCGACTCTAGAATTAAACAAGCAATTATTGCTGCTGCGGCTGACTTAAGATGAATCGCAGGTTTTGGTAAATGATTTAAATGCCTTGCTCCATAATGAAGATTCCAATCGTCTACATTTTCTTTAATTATATAATCTAAACCTAAATAATTAGCCTGAGAAAAATAATCAGAAGCGACTTTAATAACTGTTGTTGGGGGCTCCTCATCGGCATAGATAAAGGGTTTTCCTTGACGTAAAATTCCGGCTTTTTCATAGCCTATAGCTTCCAAAGTAATGCCAAGGAAATCTTGGTGATCAAAATCGATGGTCGTAATAATCGCCACATCAGCATCGAGTATATTGGTTGCATCGAGCCGCCCTCCCAGACCTACTTCGAGAATAATCACATCGAGCTCACTCCGTTTGAAATACCATAATGCGGTAAGAGTAGTCATTTCAAAATAGGTTAAAACAATTGTTCCCCGTACTCGATCGATACGGTAAAAAATCTGACATAATTCATGATCGGTAATTGGCTGTAATCCTACACGGATACGCTCATTAAAATGCAATAAATGAGGAGAAGTATAGGCACCTACTTTATAACCAGCGCTGTGATAAATCTGCTCTAACGCAGCAACAGTTGAGCCTTTACCATTGGTTCCTGCAACAGTAATTACTGGACAAGATGCGACATCAAGTTGTAGTTTTTGCGCCACTTCAAGAATGCGATCAAGCCCTAGTTGAATTTCTTGAACATTACGGGTTTCAAGATCAGAAAGCCATTGAGCCAATTCCCATTCACTATTAGGTTTCATCAATGGAATTCTCCGTTTGTAAAAGATATATGAGGTTGGCACAGATTAAGCGAACAGCCTATACCTTCGATGCCGTTAAGTTAAAGGGTGGGATCCATTTTATAAAGGTACAGAGCCCAGATTTATAATGAATTCCCTCTTTCGAAGGAATGACAATACGCTTAACCTATCACGATTGGTTAAGCCAATTTTTTACTGCCCGGGTTCCGCGACTTATTCGCGGGAGCCAGCTACGAAGCCAGATTTCTGGATTGTGCGAACAAGTCGCGCAACGTAGGCAATCAATCAGCCATATTCTTTAACTTAATGGCAGTGAACTCTTAATGGCGTCAACTTAAGGCTATTTCCTCTTTCTCTCTGTCATTAAGTTAAGG
>NZ_JASGFU010000012.1:0-59951 GCF_047605385.1 Legionella sp.
ACCACCATTAAGTTGACTTGCTGTGCCACCCTGACCTCCTTGACCACCACTACTTCCCCCTGTTCCTCCCGCTCCACCACCAGCTCCACCGCCACCGCCAAAACCGGTACCATTTCCACCAGCTGTACCCATATAACCGCTGCCACCAGATCCGCCGCCAGGACCACCACCTGCTCCACCATCAGCCGAGACTATATGCGGTGTTATAAATAAGGGTATCATCGCAAAAACAGTAAAAGAGAGTCGAAATTTATCTTTTCTATTCTTCTCAATTAACTTGGGGTAGGGATTATGTTGACTAGTTTTAAAATACATTACCTCTCCTTGGCTATCCTATTGCATTACGTGAATAAAGACCTTGCCATCAAAAATTAGTAGGTGCGGCGGTCATTAAGCTAAAATTTGCAAGATCAAATGTAATATAATACTTTATTTTTAGTAACTGAATAAAATTTTAAGTGAACAAATTAAACTAAAATTATTAACTCATTTATTAGGAAGATTCAATGACTATAGCCCTTCTGGCAACTGGCGATGAAATTGTTCACGGGGACACGCTCAATACAAACAGTCATCAAATTGCTCATATACTTAGTTCTGAAGGCTTACCTTTAGGCTTTCACCTTTCTTGCAGTGACAAAGAAAAAGACATTGTTAATTGCCTGCAGTTTTTAACAACACACCACGATATTATTATCATTACAGGCGGTCTTGGTCCCACTACAGACGATTTAACTCGTTTTGCCCTAGCTAAATTTACTAATTCCTCTTTAGTGGAACATGCACAAGCCTTAGAACATCTTAAAATGCGCTTACAACATATAAAGGTCCCATTTAACCCAGGTAATCTGCAACAATGCTTATTTCCAGAGTCGGCAAAATTATTGCCCAACCCCAATGGAAGCGCTATGGGTTGTTATTACCGCTGGCATGATAAAATTTTTATTTTATTGCCTGGACCACCTCGTGAATGCTTACCGATGTTTAATCACCATGCATTTCCTTTGTTGCAAGAAACGTCACACAGTCAAAAACAAATCCTGAAATGGCGTGTCTTTGGCGTGCCAGAAAGCGAGTTAGCACAAATGCTAGAAGATGCATTGCGTGATGTGAACTGCCAAACGGGTTATCGCTGGGAATCTCCTTATATTGAATTTAAAGTCCGTTGCAAACACGAAATGGTGGCGCAGGTAAAACAAATTGTTGACCCTATTGTGGCACCGCACATCATCAGCAGTATTGATAAAAAAGCCTCAGACAGCTTACGTGAGTATCTTTTACAAAAGAATCAATCGATTACTATTATTGATGAAGCAACTGGTGGTTTATTACAAGCTGTTCTTTCTAAACCAAAATTACATCATTTATTACATTTTCATGAGGTAAAAAAAATCGAACCCTATTTTTATATTACCGGTTTAGAAGAATATTGGCAGCAAAAACCCATTACGGGTACAACGCAACTAACGATTCATTACAATAATGGGAAAAAAGAAAGAGCAGAAAGTCATATTATTCCTTATCGTACTCCAGCAGTTCTGGAACATGCTACGGAATGGCTAAGCTTCCGACTCTTTCAGCTCATCAATGAGTTGCATTAGGGAATAACACAGTTGTTGGGTTCCTTGCCCACTGATAGCAGAGATTGCAAAAACTTTGCCGCTCCACTCCAGGCCATCGATGATGGCTTGGATACGCGCTTGGCGCTGTGCTTCATCTGGCAACATATCGATTTTATTTAATACCAACCAGCGTGGTTTATCTAATAACTCTGGATTATAATCTGCCAGCTCTTTAAGAATGGCTTTGGCGGATACTACTGGATCACTCTCATCTAAAGGAGCAATATCAATTACATGTAATAAAACGCAGGTACGAGATAAATGTTTTAAAAAGCGGTGTCCTAAACCTGCACCAGCCGATGCACCTTCAATCAAACCGGGAATATCAGCCATAACAAAGCTTTTATGTGAAGAAACACTCACTACACCTAAGCCTGGATGTAACGTAGTAAATGGGTAATCAGCAACCTTGGCTTTAGAGCTAGAAACAGCACGAATTAATGTCGATTTACCCGCATTAGGTAACCCTAAAAGCCCTACATCCGCTAAGACTCGAAGCTCCAGGCGTAAATATCTGGATTCACCAGAACTACCAGGAGTAGTCTGTCGTGGAGAACGATTGACGCTGCTCTTATAGCGTGTATTCCCCAAACCATGAAAGCCCCCTTGTGCAATTAAAACAGGCACACCAACTTGATTAATATCACCCAATAATTCATTAGTATCAGCATCAAAAATCATGGTTCCGACAGGAACTTTGATGATGAGGTCATCTCCTTTTTTACCCGTACAATTGCCACCCATTCCTTGCTGGCCATTACCTGCTTTATAGTGGCGAGTGTAACGAAAATCGATGAGTGTATTCAGATCACTGCTGGCTTCAAAGAAAACGCTGCCACCATCGCCGCCATCCCCGCCATCTGGGCCGCCACGAGGAATAAATTTTTCGCGTCTGAAGCTTAGGCAGCCATTGCCACCTCGACCGGCTTCTACATTGATTAGCGCCTCATCAACGAATCTCATGACTTATCCTCAATATAAAAAAAACCCCGCTACTATCGGGGTTAGTAAAAAAACTGAAGGAGAAACATCAATTAAATTCAATAAATCAATTAATGTTAATCAAACTATTCGTTAACAGCTTGTTCTTCTTGCTCTGGAACAATAGTAACAAATTTACGATTTTTCTCGCCTTTGATAACGAATTTAACCAAACCACCAACCAAAGCATATAAGGTGTGATCACGGCCAACACCAACGCCTGGACCCGCATGAAAGCGTGTACCACGTTGTCTTACAAGGATTTCACCTGCATTAACATATTGACCACCATAGCGTTTCACGCCAAGGTACTTAGGATTCGAGTCGCGGCCGTTACGTGTACTACCGCCTGCTTTTTTATGAGCCATTGCTATCCCCTCTTACTTGCTAATAGCAGTAATTTTAATTTGTGAATAATACTGTCTGTGCCCCATCTGTTTCATGTGGTGCTTACGACGACGGAATTTGATGATTCTGACTTTTTTGTGACGACCATGGTCAAGCACTTCTGCTTTAACAGTTGCCTTAGCAATCAATGGTGTGCCGCAAACGATTTTGTCACCATCAGCGATCATTAATACTTCTTCAAATTTAATTTCATTGCCAACATCTTCAGGCAGCAATTCGATTTTAAGTACATCACCTTCCTTCACGGTGTATTGCTTACCGCCAGTTTTGATTACCGCATACATAATTTTTCTCCAAGTCGCCTGATTGGCTACCAAAAATTCAACAAAGTTGCATATTCTATGAAATTATGTAACTAACTTCAAGTGTAATTTCTATTTATGTTCATCTTAAATTATTGTATACTTCACCTCCCTTTCTGAATTTTTCACTAACAGTTAAATTTGGTATTTAATCTGGTCGCGGATTAAGTAAGGGGTAAATATACAAACTTTTGGAGCATTATATAATGTCAAACATTCTTTTAGAAGCAGAAACAAGAACGGATATGGGGAAAGGTGCGAGCCGCCGCCTACGTCGTCTTGAAAATAAAGTACCTGCGGTAATTTATGGCGGTGACAAAAAGCCAACGTCTATTCATTTTAACCACCACAAAGTAATCAAGGCATTAGAATCTGAAAGCACTTATTCAAGTGTTTTTGATATTACTGTTGATGGAAAAGTAGAACACGTTATTTTAAAAGCCTTACAACGCCATCCATACAAGCCTGTAATTTTACACATGGACTTGCAACGCGTATCTAAAAAAGACGTTCTGGTTAAATTGGTACCTATTCACTTTATCAATGAACAACAAGCTCCTGGTATAAAAGCTGGTGGCATGATCAACCACACGATGACTCAAATAGAAGTTCGTTGCCAAGCGCAAGATCTTCCAGAATTCATCGAAGTCGATATGTCTAAGGTTGCATTAGATGATGTAATTCACTTATCTAACTTGAAATTACCTAAAGGTGTTCACTTAACTGTTGACGTGACTGATGGCAGCCACGATGCTCCTGTTGTAAGCATCCATATGCCACGTGTCAATATAGTTGAAGAAGAAACTACAGCTGAAGAAGTTCCAGCATCTGATGTGCCTACTGTCAGTGCTGAAGAGAAAAAAGACGAAGAGTAATATCTCGTCCGCCTATAATAGACCTCTTGCCTAGCCTGCGGATTTTGCTGGTTATCCATGAGGTCTAATAAAAATATAACCCACAATAATAATCCATGTAGTAACATCAAAACGAGCTGAACATGGCTATAAAACTCATCATCGGATTACGAAACCCTGGCTCAGCTTATGAGCATACACGACATAATGCTGGTGCTTGGCTAACTGAAACATTAGCGCATCGACATAGCGCTTCATTCAAATTAGATAAAAAATTACAGGCTGAAATTGCGCAGCTTAACTTAAATAATCATTCAGGCAAATTGCTACTGCCTCTTACATTTATGAATCATAGCGGTCAACCAACGCGACTTGTCAGTCAATTTTACCGTATTCAGCCTGAAGAAATATTAGTCGTACATGATGAATTAGATTTACCGGCTGGCCGCATCAAGCTAAAAACCGGTGGTGGTCATGGCGGCCATAATGGTCTTCGTGACATTATTGCCCACTTGGGCAATCCTAATTTTCATCGTCTGCGCATCGGTATAGGTCATCCAGGCCATAAAGATTTGGTGCACCAATACGTACTTGGCAAACCCTCAGTACATGATCGGCAACAAATTTATGATGCCATCGATCGCGGCATTGTGGTGATACCACTTGTATTATCTGGCGATTTGGCCAGAGCAATGAATCAATTAAATGTTTAATAGAGGTACTATTCATGGGATTTAAATGTGGAATCGTGGGCTTGCCCAACGTTGGTAAATCAACTCTATTCAATGCGCTGACAAAGGCAGGTATTGAAGCAGCAAACTATCCTTTTTGTACCATTGAACCCAATGTAGGAATAGTTACTGTACCCGATCCTCGCCTTGATGCATTAAATGACATTGTCAAACCACAGCAGGTTCTTCCTGCCACAATGCAGTTCGTTGATATTGCCGGAATTGTTAAAGGGGCATCTAAAGGTGAAGGTTTGGGAAATCAATTTCTTGCCAATATTCGCGAAACTGATGCAATTGCTCATGTAGTACGTTGCTTTGAAAATACAGAGGTTGTGCATGTGGAGGGCAAAGTAAACCCTTTAAGTGATATTGAAGTCATCAATACTGAATTGGCTTTGGCAGATATGGAAACAATTGATAAAGCCATGCTTAAAGCAGGAAAAAACAGTCGTAGCGGTAATAAAGAAGCTCTTGCTGAAGTAAAAACTTTAGAAAAAATCAAAGTGCATTTAGATGAAGGCCTTCCTGTACGTACTTTGGAACTGTCTCCAGATGAAGAACTTATCGCCCGTCGTTTGTTTTTACTCACCGCAAAACCCGTATTATACATCGCTAACGTGGATGACAATGGTTATGAAAATAATCCATTGCTGGATGCAGTTAAATCCCTTGCTACTAAAGAAAATGCGAAAATAGTTGCCTTATGTGCGGCCACTGAAGCAGAACTCGTTGAGTTGGACAATGAAGATCGCAAAGAATTTATGGAAAGCCTAAGCTTAAATGAATCCGGTTTACATCGTGTGATTCGTGCAGGTTATGATCTTTTAGGTTTACAAACTTACTTTACTGCTGGCGTTAAAGAAGTAAGGGCCTGGACTATTCGTAAAGGTGCTACCGCTCCTCAGGCAGCTGGCGTGATTCACACTGATTTTGAAAAAGGATTCATTCGCGCCGAAGTCATTGCCTATGATGCCTTTATTGCTTTTGGTGGCGAGCAGGGTGCTAAAGAGGCGGGAAAATTGCGTTTGGAAGGCAAAGAATACATTGTTTGTGACGGTGATGTCATGCATTTTCGTTTTAATGTGTAATATGTTTGTTGGCCAATCGCCATTAATCTTCAGCAAAATTGCGCTTTGATTCACGGCGATGGTTTATACTTCATGCCAAGTTATGCACAATAACTCATGTTTACTTGACAATTCACATGTACAACTTTAGCATTTGTTCATCGAATGGTTGAGGATAAGCAATGACGATTGAGAGTATACGCGCGGCAGTAATTGATGATTTTAACGCGGTTAATGCCTTAATTGTTAACAAAATTGAATCTCAAATTGGTTTAATTGACGATATGTCCCATCATGTCATTGAAAGTGGTGGGAAGCGCTTACGTCCTCTATTAGTACTGTTAACCAGTAACGCCTGTGGTTATCAAGGCAATCGTCACATTGACCTTGCAGCCATGGTTGAATTTTTTCACACGGCAACTTTATTACACGATGATGTTGTTGATGAATCAACTTTAAGAAGAGGTCGGAAAACAGCAAATAATATTTGGGGTAGCAAAGCCAGTATTTTAGTTGGCGATTATTTATTTACCCAATCCATTCAATTAATGGTTAGTTCTGGCAATGATGAAATTCTAAAACTATTTGCCAATACCGCTTTAGATATTAGTTGTGGAGAAGTAAAACAACTCTCTAACCGTCATAATCCAACCTTAACCTTTGCTGAGTACTTTGATGTAATTCGCGCGAAAACGGCCTTATTATTTGCTGCAGCAGCTTGTATCGGGCCAATGCTTAGCGGTTCATCAAAAGAAGTTCAAGACAGTCTCTATGCTTATGGCTTGCATTTAGGTAATGCCTTTCAGCTTATTGATGATGCTTTAGACTATTGTTCGGATACCAAGACCATTGGCAAAAACATTGGTGATGATTTAGCAGATGGCAAAGCAACACTTCCTTTAATTCATGCCCTGCAACATGGTACAGAAACGCAAAAACAACAAATTATAGGCAGCCTTAAAAAAGGTAGCCTTAAATTTTTACCAGAAGTTCTTATTGCCTTGGAAGAAACTAAGGCCATTGAATATACTAGAAAAATTGCTGCTCAGGAAATTGATTCTGCTCTGTCGTTCTTAATGATCTTGCCAGAATCCAAATATAGAAATGCTTTGGCTGAATTAGCTCAGTTTGCATTGAAAAGAAGCTTTTAATGGAATAAAAATCCAAAAAGGTCAAAATAATTCCAAAATAAACTATACTCTCCTTAAGAACCGTACAATAATAAACCACTAAGGAGTTATATATGTTATCAACACATTTTAAAAAAATTTTAATGATTTTGGTAGTTAGTAGCTTTACCACCAGCAGTTTTGCTGCTTGGAATTGGAATCGTAATGTCACTAAATGTTATGGCAATAATTGTCATCACACGGTAGTGCATAAACATTGCAAAAATGGATATTGTACTGTTTGGCGCCACAATAATAGTTGGCATAGGTAAGCAAATATATTTCCGCGAACTCAATTTTGTCTAGGTTATAGCCCTCACTCTAACCTAGGCAAAATTGAGAGGGTATACCTGTTAAATTTATTCACAATGAAAATCTCATCCAAAAATATCACAGGAGTTTTCATAAAATACCTTCAGAGAAACATAATAATAACTTAAAAAAGGAATGGAAATGTCTTATTTTGTCTGTATTGCACAAATAAAAATCAATTCAGGTAAAGAAAAAAGATTACTTAAGGAGCTGTCCGCACTAATTAAACCAACCACGGCAGAACCTGGTTGCGTCAGTTATGAATTGTTCCAAAATGTGAATCAACCGCAAAGCTTTACGATGATTGAATTTTTTCACTCGAAAGAGGATTTTGATTTTCATCAATCGCAAGATTATTTGTTACATTATCGTGAAACCTCTAAAAACTTGATCGAATCATCACAGTTGATATTTTGCCTGACTATTGATTAAAATGCTGACCACATAGCAAATATAATCTGCATGCGGCATCGCATAAAGAAATATCAGCATCAATAGGAAAAAATTAAGACAAGAAACTCCATTTTCTTGCTTACATGATTACAAAGATTCCTTTATAGCAGCTTCATTGTCATTTTTAATCGTCTCATCTACGACTACATGCGAGGGCTCTGGTTCTACCTTAAAAAATCGTAACTGTGTGGAACTATTAACAACATCTTTAGGCAGCGAACACAATAAAGCAGAATCCATTTCAAGCATAACTACTTGCTGTGATATATCGTTCTCTGCAAGAGGCATTGAAACTTCCGCTTTTTTTGCCCTCTTAGCTAAAATAAAATCGTTAACTTGGCTTTCAGATTGAGAATGCCTTAAAATTTTATCAAGAAGATTATCATCATTAGGTGATTGTTCAGTCAAGAGTTTATAAAGAACAGTTGGTGTCAAATCCTTTCTCTCTAAAAACCTACTAATTAATTCATTAGTTGAACATTTGTTCGCTATTAAAGTTAATAATTCTTCATCGAATACATTAGTTTTATTAATCAACTCAAGCAATAGGGTTCCGATAAACTTAGGATGAGTAACCATCTTCTTAAGATTATCAGAATTAAGCTCCTTTTGAATCAAAATGTTAAAAGCCTGCTCGGTAAGATCTGGTCTTTCTAAGAACGTACTAATTAACTCATTATCGCTGCATTTATTTGCCAATAAAATTAATAGCTCTTCATTGCTTTCACTATTGATCGTTTTTTTATAAACCAACTTTAAAAATTGATTATTTTTCGCTTGATTAACTAGCAAGGTAATATGCCTTGAGTCAAGATTTTCTTTTTCTAAAACCAGAGACAATATTTTTTCATCTCCATTCGCCTTTTCAAGTACTAATTTAATGAGCTCTTTTGATTGCGCCTGCTTTGCTAATACTAACCAATCTAATTTAATAGGTTGTAGATGCATAAATGCGTTGACAATAACGTTATCAAAAATGAGTGAAGGCGTTGATTGATATCGTTTTAAAACTTGAGCCATAACTTTGTTTACAGTGCTAGAACGTACAAGTTTTTGCGTTGTTGTCAGTTGTTCTTCTCGCGGCATCATTTTGATTAATAGCTCCTGCGCTACCTTATCTGAGAAAAAAGCATGATTAGCTACTTGAGTAAGAAGAGGATAAGTTGCATTTGGTTGTTTGACTAATTCTACTAAAACTTCTTCACTTAAAGGTTGTGTTATCATTGTTTTTAATACCCTCTCTTCCGCAGTATTCTTTAAAGCATGCATTAATAAATTATTAGTTATTTTATTAGCATTTACCAAATTATTAATAATTTCAGAAGAAACAGGATAGTGATCCAGGATAAAATCGATTGTTTGAGCATTACAATAAGGATTGTTTAAAATGGACGGAATAACTTCTGCAGATATATTATTTTGTAATAGTTTCTGTAAAACTTCCGAAGAAAGAGCTTCCTTAGCAACAGCAATTAAATAACTGGTAAAATCCCTATTTTTCAACTTATCTTTTAATACAGAGTGACTAAATAAGACATTAAGAACAGTAATATTTATAATTTGCCAGGTTTTCCAGTGTTTATTACATTCTTTTGATATCTCTTTATCAAGGTTACTATGTGTAGGCACATGCTCAAACCGTTTATAAAAAATAGAAAGTGGCAACCCTAAATATACCTCCAACGTACTCTTTTCTTTTTTAGGTAAATCGACTAAAAACGATACTTCTTCGCAAGATAATATATGGAAAAGTAAATTTTTTAATGCATCTAATGTCTTGATATGCTCATTAATATAATTAAGTGTATTTATTGGCACATTAAACATGCTTTGGATGGCATTAATTGAAATATCCTTTTCTCTTTCTAAGAAATTTTTATTTACATAAATAAATGCCGCAGCCACTTGCTCGTACGCAGCAATTATAATTGGCATCGTTTTAGGAAATAATTTTTCCCAATTAACCTCTGTGAAATCATCAAACGGATGATTAACTATATAAATAAATCCTTCGTTATTACTTTCGCTTAATAACGATCTGAGAAGAGGAAACTCTCTCTGACTACCAGGCCTGTAGCGCATTAAACAAGTTTCAAAAAGATTAAGTTTTTCAATGGTATTTTGTGGTAACCACTGTAAAGGCACTTTTTGATTTAACAAAACTTTAAACTCCCCATTAAAAAATAAGGCTTGCTCACGTAAAGAATAATACATACGATTATTCTTTAATTTTTCTGGATGGTTACCTTCAAGAACAGTACCTTGAGTAGTAACTAACCAATTATTGGGTGAATTTTTTATGAAAAAAGTTAACTCTTGCGCTTCTTGGGGCGTCACAATTATGGCTTGTAACTTATCATTTTCATGCAGTCGATACCAAAGCAGAAAAACTGGTTTTAAAAACACATTAATATAGTTATTTTGTTCTTTATAAGTTGCTGTATAATTTTTGCTAACGTACATTTCATCATCAAAAAGGCCAGAAGAAATTTTATCCGAAGCAAAAAGTTTATTTAACTTTAAAATCATTTCGTCAATGGAAAATTGACGCCAACTCCACGTCGGGCTTTCGGTTAATTCAGGGTCATAACAAGCATCAAGCGCTAATAACTCCACTTGTATTTCCTTTTGAATTTCTTTTTGAATCTCAACTTCATTTCCTAAAGAATCATTGACCCATTCATATTCAGTTAAACAAACGGGTATCGCTTGATTAATAATTTCATCCAAACTGTTAGTAATCTTAATTAAGTCCTCGGGAGGCAAAGTTAAATTAGCGTTTTTAGCACAAGAAGACCAATAATTAATTAATTGGTTCTTCGATTGATTTAAAATTTCAGCAATAGGTACTTTTTTATGAATTGCCCCGTATAGCGCAAATAAATCGAAAGAAGGTGTCTCGACAAAAAACAATTTTAAATAGTGTAACAAAGTTGCCTTTTTCTTTGCCTCTTCTGCAGGTAAGTCTTGGATAACAGAAAGGAAATAACGTCGGAAGATATTAGCCATTTTCCCTTTGGCCGCAAAAATATTATCAACGAGTAGTGTTTCTTTCTCCTGCTTGACTAACTGTTGGCTCAATTCTTGTAGTGTTTTATTATTCCAGTATTTTGGTCCAATGAGTTCAACAGTTTGTTCTTGAGCCAAACGTCGCTGGCGCATATTACCTTGAATATAACTTTGAAAAGTTATCTTCTCATCCACCAATACTAGAGCATTTGCATTATCACATTGGGTAATATCTACTCCCATGATGTGAAGTTGGTCATAATAGGTAAATCGTTCAGCAGGCGTAGTTCTGAGAATAGTAGCTATTGATTTTTCATCACTGGTTCCTAATTCAATAATTTCCTCGAGTTTAGCAACTGCAAGAGCACACAAAACTTGATCCTCATTAAAATACAACACATGCTTAATAGTGTTGCTAAAATAGGAAGGATGCTTTTTTATAAATTCCGCTATCTCTTTTGCAACGCTGAAATTGCTAATTCCGGTAAAAGTCGCATTAATATCAATGATTGTGCGCGTTCTTTGTTGCGCTTTCGAGCCCATTAATATTGTTTCGATAAATTGGGATGCGCTATTATAATCATAACTTAAAATGGGCGTATTTTTACGGTTTAATACCTCAACAATATAGCCATCACTTCCAAGTGAAGTTGTCGCATCATAATTTAAACGCTGATGATAAGTAGTATAATTTGCAGGAGTACCAGTTAGCCCTTGCACACTTCGGTAAAGATCAACATGATTAAATGCATTGCTAGAAACAATAGTGGTATCATGTTGAATTTGTTTTAAAACTCGTTCAGCTAAAATTGAAAAAATTAATGCTCGGTTATATTTAAGAGACTCATGCAATTGATTTATTTGTGCTTCATCATGAATATTAATTTGACTTAAAGTAAGGTCGGATTGCCCTGTATAAAATTTAAACCCTTGGGCTGTGGGTGTCTCTTCAATTTGCTTTAACTTTTCATCTTGAAATAACTCTTGACGAGCTAATGCTTGCCACTGTGTTAATTTTTCTATGAGAAGATCTTTACTAATCCCTTTAATAAGCATCATTTGAATAGCATAATTAATTGATTCAAACTCATTACCAAAACGACTACGTTCATTCGGCAAATTATTGCCCGCATAAGGAATCGCTAGAGTATATTCGATAGGAGATAAATCTTTTCTTTTTGAAGCTCCATAATGTTCATTAAGCCTTTTCTTTAGAGTTACCGGCAGCACCTTGTTAATTTGTTGTTTATAAAAAGCGAGTATCGATTTTTCTTCCAAGGTTGCTTTTTGAATCGCTTGATTAATGGATTGGGATTCATCAGTAAGATAATCTATGAGTTCTTGTTGAATAAACTCCTTCTGAACAGCACCATCATAGTGTATTACCGCATTAGCAATAAATTCTTTTGCGTTAAAAGGTTTTGTTGATGTTTCAACAAGCTTTTTAGCCAGATTCCTTTTAAATTCGTTCCAATTATAATTATCTGCAAAAAACGGAGCTTCTTTAATAAGATTAATATCAATTAAATTAAAAAGCGCAACAGAACCTTCAATAAGCAAAGGGTTAATAGGCTTAGATTCGCCAATCGTGTAGTTTAATTTTTTCTTAATCCATAGACCTTGATGAATTTCATCTATTACACAATCAGCATAATCACGAAATAAAACAGTAAGCTTATCTAACCAAAATACTTGCTGTTGCCAATTATCATCGTCCTTAGCTTCTAACAAGAGCTCAATATATTTAAGTTCTAGAGACTGAATTGACTCGCTTGTAGTCACCAAATAGCTTTTAGTAGTCATTACTTCAATAAACCGTTGGTATAATTCTTCAAGTTGTTGGGGTGAACAATTACTATCTCTACTAAATTCAAAGCGATAAGCACGCTTACCAAACAAACGTTGCGAGGTGCGATTAAGGTCGACATAATTAGTCGCAAATAAAGCTGCTGGTACCTCCACCACCACTAAATTATCGCCACGGGCTTTTCTTTCTACAAGAATGGGCAAAATAACTTTTGACTTGCCACCACCAGGGATAATTTTTTCTACTGTCTCATGGATTTTTTCAGCTTTATCATTTCCAAGTAACTTTTTAAAAGCATTAACCTGACGTTTACGTAGTAAAATCGCCTCTTCATGTTGCATAAGAACAGTTGAAGGCTCGTCTAAACCAGGAATATCTTCAGTAGATAACAGTTCTAAAGCGTGTAACGTTGCATCCATATCATTAATATTATTTGCTTGCTCAATAGTACTCTTTAATTTTTGAGCCAGTTGATGCTGAATTCCATTTAGTAGTGCTCTATGGATTAAAGAATGCAGCTGGTTTGCTTGTTCTTGACTTAGTCCAGTCCTTTCAATGGTTAACGTGATATCACCTCGACAATACAAGGCTACCAAATCTTTTTTAGTTAATTTAGGGCGAACTTTCGCTCTCCTTTCAATTAACCATTGCTGTGCCTTTAAAGCATTTTCTGGACCTTGATTTGCAAATTTTAAAGCCTCTTGCCAACTTCTTTCACTTTTACTTGTTAAAGCAACTAATTCTACGTCAATGATATTTTTAATAATTTGTAGCAATTCTTTATCATCATTTAAGTGCTTAGCTAATCGTTTTTTCTCTTCTTCCGTAGCCGCTAACGTTTTACCCGCTTGTGTTTCAAGAGTATAATAATCTGCAGAATTCTCAGTTAGCTTTTTACCTAATACATTGATTTCGGCATTACCTTTTTCATCCATTTGTTGATAATTTTTAATTAATTGCTCCAACTCACTTCTTTTTTTCTCATCCGCAATCTGATTAAGTATTTTCTTAATAATATTCGGCACCAAAGAAGCATTATTTTGTTTTTCAATTACATAAGGGATACATTTAGGTCTCGAATGCGTAACAATTTCCTGCGGGGTTGCTAAAATTTCCTTATATACATCTTTAGATTGATATACTTTTATTGGAGTTACTTGATATTGACTGACAATATGAACTAATAATTTAAAATTAATTTCTTTTCCAATAAAGGATTTAAATTTATTATCATTTTCTATTACTCGATACAATATATTAGTTAAAAAAGGTATATAAGATGTTTGTTTTTGTAGATTGATATGTCGATTGGCAAGTAAAGTTTTACTACAGAAATTACGCAATGCTATTTTTTGTGTTTCATTCTCAGAATAGGCAATTTGCATTAACGCTGGAAAATGAATAAAAAACTCACTTTCTGATAGAGAACAGCTAAGTTGCTCAAGCGCCAACGTCAGAGCATTTTCATCTGGCAATTTTAATCCAGGCAGTTTATTGCGCCAATTATCAAAAGCAGCCCATGCTTTTGAACCAATTTTAAATTCATTTATTTCTATTTGAGTAGGTAGTGTTAAATCAATCTCAACAAGCTCTAAAATAGAGGTCTTAGCCATCACAGGGTGTAATTTTTTTATATACTCATCAATACGTTTTAATCTTTTTTTATCGCTAGGTGCACCATTATTTAGCTCAATACGTGCAGCAAGTGTTTCTCGTTCTTGCAATGTGGTTTCAAGGTTTAAAGTGAACCATTCGTAACCTAAAGCACCCCAAGCAACTCGATCTTGTGAGCGATAATAATAATTCAATAATTGTTTACGCTCACGATTGGATAGCTTATAAATATGCTCTAAATGTCGACGCATATTTTGTAATTTGCAAAATGACTGGTAGATAGTTTCGGGTAAATTAGTTAAAAAACTTTGTAACTGATGATATTGAATTGCAGCATAAATAGAATTGACTGTCCCATCTTGCTTTGGTTCAATTAAAGAAAATTGACGGTCTTGTAACAGATAATCACTTAAAAGACCCATTGCTTTAAGTTGACAAGCCACATATGGGGGAACTTTTCTAATGGCATCCTCTTTATTTATGCCCGATGAAGGTAAAATATGGGGCACATCATTGCAAATCCAAGCAATAAATTTTAATTCGTTTGAATCGCCTGTTAATCCGCCCCAATACTTATCGCAATGCTCTAAGACATGCCAGGTTTTCGCTGGTTGATTAGTTGCAAGATAAATATAAGCTAAATACAGTGCATCAGCGACCGTGTCAGCCATGGGCTCATTATTTTCTAAACGAAAACTGACAAATTGTTCGCTTTTTTCATAGTTCCACATTGGAATAGTTAACGGTGGACGACTTTTCCATTCCTCACTAACGGATTGATTGGCAATAATTCCATCAATATCATGGATTACCGGAAAAAAATCACTTTGTTCAGCATCTACCGTTGTTGCATAAAAGCGCGTAATCGGTATTAAATTACGCATTTGAGACTTTGTTTTACCTAGAACAACACCTGCCACTGTGGAATGAATAGGAGAGCCTCCTTTAATAATAAATTCGCCAGTTTGTCCAAAAATCAAGTCAAACTGATTATTATTTGCCTCAATAATTTCAAATTGTAAATTATATCGAGGTAAATTAATAAAATATCGAATTTCGTCAGATTGAGTAACAATAAATTGCCCACATTCAAAACATTTGATGGAAGAAAAAATGAACTCAGAGAAAGGCATTAATTGCTGAGCTGTTTCTCTACCCTCTTTATCAAGAAGAACCATTCTGTCCTGATAAACGGTACAATAAGGAATATTATTTTTAACGAGTAAACCATAATTAGGATAAGTAGTACTTTGCCAATAATCCATGGAATTATCTTTCAAAATGAAAGGAAGCCAAGAATTAACCAAGTTTTGTTTTAATGCGGCATTAAAGGCCAGGTGTCTATCAGAAAGTGCTTGTAATTCAAATGGTTGAGGTTGGTTTTGAATATTCCAGTTTTTATGTACAGTTAACTTACCCTGAGCGTGCCATAAGTGTACTTCATTTTTTTCATCTTGAAAAATCAGATAAGTACCCTCAGCGTTGGCTAAACAAGTATGGCGGTTGGCTAACTTTAAATGGTGTATAAGTGGGTGATTTTGAATCGCTAAGGGGACACCACTATGAGCTAAGTCTCGCTCAAAAAGTTTACCTAACAAAATATTCAAGGTTACTTTTTGCTCGCTAGAGCTCAATGTATAAAGAGGAAAAGTTCCTTGTTCAATAGCAAGACCTTTTAAAGTAGGTTGATTGAGAAGCATTGTTTCAATGACGGCCTTAATCTTTGCTTCGGGCTGCAAACTGGCTAAAATTTGAAATTTTGCAATGCTTCGCTCTATCTCGGCTCGGTGGGCTTCATCTTCTAAAATACGTGGGTTAGCATGACGTTGTATATAAACGTAAGCTTCAAAAGCCTGCGCAAATAATTCACTGTTTTCTTTTTCTAAATCCACTTGCACCATCAATGTCAAAAATAAGTATTGCTGCATAACGAACGTAACTTGTGGATCATGAGCTTGCAACACTTGTTTTTGTAATTCTTCTTGCATGCTTTGTATCAATACAAGTCCAGAAGCTTTGTTCATTAAATAAAAGTACTGCGTTACTAAAAAGTTAAGTCGTAGAAAGAAAAGAGACTCACAAGTATATTGTTCATCCTTATTATAAAAACGAAAACCCACTTCTAAAAAAGAGTTAAATTGCTTAAAGAATTCAGGAGATTTTAACGCCTCTAATAAAAGTCCTGGCTGAAACAGATTCGCCTCCACATAACGCTGATTCGCTTCGTCACTTAGCCTATCGATGTTGCATTTAAAATAATCTAAAGTAAGAGCAATTTGCAGTGACGTATTACTACGTAAGTGAAAGTAATCACGAGCTATGATATCCGATTGAGTTACAGGTTGTTGCTTTTCAGTAACTCGATTAGGATTAAGTTGAATTCCATTAGCCGTTCTTACGTCTATTTTTTTTTGATACAAAGTGGGAACATCGTGATATAAAGCTGCTTGCGCAGGAGAAAATTGCAATTTATATTTGTAATTTAAAATTTCTCTAGATAAAGATTGAAAGCTTCGTGTAGCAGTTTGTAAAGGAGTCTGAATCAAAAATTTTTTTGTATTATCACTAAAATGCACAAAATCAAGCGTCAACTTATCAGGACTCTTGAATTGATTTAAATAGAAAGGATTTACAACGTTGTTAATCTGAGCTTCATAGTCAGCATGTTTTTCAATTTTTTCGATAAGAAGAGTGAATTTACTATCTAGCTTTCTTTTTTCTAACAAATGCAAAGAAATCATATAAAGTGATTGAAATCCATGTTTTCTAATTTCTTGATGGTACTCATCATTTTCATTACCGTAATTGCTTGCATAAAGTTGATTTAACTCTTCATTTAAAGCTCTTTCAGAATCTAGAATTTGTTTAAAATAGGGAAAATATTGTTCTTCATTTACTAATGAAGCCCCTGTTGTTTTTAAACGTACTTGCATTCGCTGTAAATTTTTATCTATTTCAGGATGATTAGTAGCCCAAAAAGGATTACGGACTTGCTCGCCGATAATTGATTCTATAATGGAATTGGTAAACAATGTAAATTGAGGTGCATTATTTTTTTTAGCAATGTGAAATTGCGCATCGGTTTGTAATAGTAAAACGTGTAATCTTAAGATATTCAATGCGGGTATTTGTGCTTTTTTTAGCCAGTTTTCTTGCAGGTGTTGGATTACATTTTGAATTGCGTCAAGCTGTTTCTTAAAAGTCTCATAATGTTCTAGTGTGGTTAATTCTTTATAAAAATCTGTAAGTCCTACCATTATTGTACTAAACGGCAAATTTAAAACTAATTGTTTCACATAAAAGTACTGCATTGGTGCATCATTAATATTTTGAATAAATTGGACAATCGCGTTTAAATTTACTAATAAATTCGTTCCATTGTTTAAATTAACAGCCTGAAATGATAGCGCTTTATAAGTCAGCTGTTCAGAGGAAATTTGTTGTCCAGAAATAGACACATGATTTAGTTTGAAGAAAGGTATAGTAGTTTGTACGGCTGTTTTGGAAAGTACCGTTAAGGGCATATTTTTTAATTTTACTTTCAAATCTTTAACACGCTCCATATGTTTTTTAGTTTCTTCTTCACTAAATAAATTTGGTTTATTCAAAATTTTTAAGTTATTACTGATTGCAAGAATAATTTGTTGTTTCACTGCAGCAGTGAACGGTTGTGCTCCATTAAAACAAGCATTGGCGTAATCAAATACAGCATGTTGCTTAAATCCAAAAATAAAACGCTCATAAACTTCAGCAGATTCTGAATTAATCTTAAGCATCTGATGCAAGCAACGTTGCGAACAAGTTCCAGATAATTGACCTGAAGTATACATATAGTCCTGGATTTGTGGTGATTCAATTTCCTGGCCATCAAAATAAGCAATGCTTGCTAAAATGTGATTATAAAAATATTCCTCATCAATAATTTTGTTTTGACGTTCTGGTACAGCAGGACAGTCAGCCTGTATGATTTGATTAATAAAATGCAGTAATGCTTGTTTTTCTTGATCAGATTTCGGATAAGGAAAAGACCAAGTCTTCATCGGATTATAAAGCTCTTTTTCGTGACTTGATTTTTTTTGATGATACCCAATTCCAGCCCCCGAATTAATAACTGCAAACTGATAACCCTCGTCGGTTCGCAAAAATTGACAAACCATCGCATGTGCGTGGCCTTTAATGTTTGACCAAATACCTGGAATTTGCAGATTATTATTTATAGGGAGATTTAAAATATTATCAACAATTTCTCTTGCTATAATCTCTGCACCTCCTAATATTGGAGCAGCATTTAAGGCCCTTATTTTTTTCTGAATATCTACTAGATAATTCATCTGGTGTAAAATATTGACGTACACAGCAGGAAACTCTTCTTTATTTTCTCTAAGAATGTCCAGGTATTGCTTTAGATAAAGAACACAAATATTAAAATCCATACCCTTGAGACCATAAGTACCAGAAATATGGGAATCGTTTGTAATCTGAGCAAATAATGGCGCAGTTATTGGAAGCATAATAACCTCTAAGAATAAATAGAAAGCAAATTATAGAGGGGTTAGCTTAAGAATTTATTAAGCATCTGATTCAGTTCTCATGCAAAATATTTATTTTTAACAAAGACGTTAATACTTAATTAATATTTAAAGTATATAATTTAATTATCTTACCTTAAATGTGGGCGCTCTATGTTCGAAAGCAGCTATCGCTACATGCTTAAAAAAGCAAAAGAACGTTTTAAAGAAACATCATATACTTTTGAACATAAAACCCTTATAAACATATTACATTCAGCTGTGGAAGCAGCCATAAAAACCTATCAAAAAGGTTCCATTTCAGAAAATAGAAAAAAAGATATAGAAGTTATTGGATTGATTTTTAACAACTGCGATAGAGTAGACCAATGTCGTAAAAAGCTAGATCTTTATTTCTCAGGGAAATCAGTTGAGGAACTTTTTAAAACCGAACCGCTCTCTCAGACAGATAGAGAACTAGTTCAACAATTAAGTCATCATCAATTTAAAACTGGCTTTTTGGATGGCAGTAAATTAGAAGATTATGTTATTGCCACTGTCGATTCATTTTATGAACACATAGTGCAACCTCTTCTTTTTGACCAAGAAAATGAAAAGAATGTAGAAAATATCAAGAAATCGCTACATCAATGCCTACTAAATGCCAAATACCAAATTCAGAGCACTAAAACCAGTAAAGAACGAATTAATACTTCCTTTGATAAAATAGAAGCGCAAATTAATGAAATAACTGTGCAAAACCTAAACGAAATATTATCAAATTTTGCCAAGGAAAAATCAGCAAAAAATAGTCTTGAATCCCTCTTCAAGAATAACATTAAACCAATTTTAGATAAAAACGTACGATTTAATGAAGAATATTCTGAGAAATCCATTCAATATAACCTTAATGATTTTATAAATTTTCATATTGAAAAATATCGAAAAGAAAAAGGGAATAAGCAAGGTAAAGAATACATGGATGATGAACATATTATTGATTCTTTAAAAATGAAGTCTGATTTTAGTCAAATGTCTCCATCACCCCTATTGAAAAAACATATTGTTAATGCGTTTCAGGAATTTCAAAGGTATATAGCTAAATTTAGTGACCAACGTCTGGTAAAAATTAAAACATGGGAGAAACAACAAAAACCTTCTCCACAACCACCCAAGATTATTATTGCTTTACACGGATGGAGGGATAGTGTCGAGTGTTGGAACAATTTAGGTCAGAGCGCTATTGAAAAAGGGTATAAAGTGATTGCCTATGATCATCGGGGTTATGGCTTTGATGATGAGCGTAGAAATCTCGGCCACAATAATGATTATTTGACCATTGATTTTAGAAAATTTGTTCAGTCTGTTATCACGGAAAATCCAGAGGCTGAAATTAATTTGGTGGGTCATAGCATGGGTGGAGCCATTTTATTAAATAACCAAGATTTTATTGCAACGCAACCGGCCATAAAATCAGTGACCTGTTTTTCGCCTGCTGTTACCCCTTCACTATCTTCCTTTTTTAGTGAGTTACGTAACGCATTATTCGGCCGAGAAGCACATGAAGAAGCACTTGCTCGTCAGCAAAATAATCAACCACGTTTTGTAGCCAACTTATCAAAAATAATTACTACTTTGCCTTATCTTCTGTCTCTGATGACACAAGCCTATCAATCGCTTAAATCACTAGTTACCAAGCAATTTGCAAAAGACACTGCTCCTTCCTGGACTATTTTTTACGGTAAAAGAGACAAAGCTGTACCTTTTTCTTCTTTTGAAGAAGCTCAGGCAAATAAGCATAACGATAAAGTGTCTTTTGTACCATTATCTCGAGGGGATCATTTGTTAACGCAAGGACGTCATGCAACGGTTGCCATAGACGCATTTTTTGAAGCCATCGAAACCCAACAAAAAGCAAGCAGTAAAAATGATCTCGATAATATTAGTACCTATGGGCCGAGTCTAAAATAACATTACTTCGTTATACTGATTCCCCATTGAACATAGACGATTAATTGCCAACTAGCCATTTCGTTAGAAAATTAACACTATATTTATCCGAAACTCCCGTTAAATTATGTATTTTATTGTCCCTGTTTTCCTTTAAATGTCCCTTTCTCTAAAAATGTAACAATTAACTTCTTTGCCTCAGGATGATTCATAATAAAAGTATGAGTAGTACTAATAACTATCGGCTCTGCAAAACCATCCATACGCGCAGCTTCTGGGGGAACCTTAGCATCATAGCGCCCAGCAATAATCCCCATTTTTAGAGGAGGAATAGGTACCCGATGGACGTATGCTGAATGTTCAGAACTTAATTCAGATAATGGTTTAATCATGGACTTTAATATGGGAAATATATTTGTAGACAATTTTGCTAATTTGGAACCTTGATTAGGGGGGGCCATCATGACTAAATAGCCAATCTGATTGAATTCTTTTTTTGAAAGCCTGGATAAAGCTTCACGAGTAATAATTCCTCCCATACTGTGGGTAACAAAATGAATTTTTACTCCAGGATTTTCTGCTTCTAATTGTTTAATAAAATAATTTAACTGTTGTGCGTGTTGGTGAATACTGTATCGTGGTGATGGATAACTATAAATACGTACCTCATAGCCATGGCGCTGCAAATAAAATTTTAATGGCGCCATACTCAGTGAAGTACGCATCAAGCCATGGACTAAAACCACAATTTCCCGAGAGGCTACTTTTTGCGCTTGTTCCGCAAAAGGATTAATTTTGACAGGTATTAAAGCATAAGCTTGCAGCATACACGTTGTTGCAAAACCTAGAATCAGCATGAGCTTCATTATTTTATTTTTATTAAACATAGCTCTTACCATAATTTCCTGTGATAAAGCATAAAATATAACATGAGTTTACAAGTCTTGATAATCCACACACTCACTAGAGTGCGATTTTAAATGTGGTTGTGTTTTGCTCTATGAACTATAAGAATCTATAAGTAAATACGCTCGCCCAATTCATCCTCATAGCCAAATTCGTGTAGATCGCGCAAACGGTAAGGAAATAAAACGCCATCAAGATGATCGCATTCATGTTGGATGATTCGCGCATGAAAATCCTCGGCAACACGGGTAACCAAATTCCCTTCCAAATCATAACCACTGTATTCAATTTTTTTGAATCTGGGTACTAAACCTCTGATGCAAGGTACACTCAAACACCCTTCCCAGCCTTCAACCAACTCATCAGATAAAGGACAATACACGGGATTAATTAAAATGGTAAAGGGTACTGGTGCTTTATTGGGGTAACGCCTATTCTCCTCAAATCCAAACATAATAATTCGACGGTTACAACCTATTTGCGGTGCAGCAATGCCAACCCCTTCTTTAGCTTGCATGGTATCTTTTAGGTTTTGGACTAAATCAGCTAATTCGGGATGATACTGAAGCGGCTTTTCATAATGGATAATTGGAGAGGAAGGTGTAGCTAATTGCTTATTGCCCATTTTTACAATCGCTTGTGTCGCCATGACCATGATACCAATAAATGATTAAAATGACGTAATTTAAGTGGTACAGCCAACACCAGCATTAATTCGCTGATGAATATTTTTATTATAGTGATTTCTTGTTAAATTTTACAGATTCTGAGGCGAAATTACTAATGAGAAAATAATCTAAGCTGTCCTAGCACTCGAAAGACAGTGAGCAAAACTAAATATTGACTTAAGTTTTCATATAATGATAACCGCTTAAAGAGTAAAACAGAAAAAGTGTTCTCTAAAAAAGATGCAGAAGATGCTGTATTGAAGAAGCTGCGACGCCAATTAGGTCTTTTTGGTAATTTACAGACGGATAATTCACAGGCTGCCAATCCAGAAGGGACTAATAATTTAAAATATTAAGATTTCCTCGAATAATCTTCAAAGCTGAATTATGTGGTAACCTCACGGCGTATGTATATTTTGTCATTGCGAACGCAGTGCCAACGACAGTTCTTATCTCGTTCTTCAAAGAATGGCATACACCGTGAGGTTACTTTTTAAGTGAAGAAAATACGCTAGGATTCTTTAGGGAACTCAACAGATAAGCCCACTCCAGATAAGAATTTTGTTTGGCTTAGCTGAATCCGCTCCAAACCACCTAAATATGGGCGCAAAACATTAGGAATACGAATTGAGCTATCTTTTTCTTGGTAATTTTCCATTAAAGCAACTAAGGTTCTACCTACTGCTAATCCAGAGCCATTTAAGGTGTGTACCAACTCAATTTCACGAGTTTCAGGATGACGGTAGCGTGCTTTCATCCGGCGTGCTTGAAATGCCTCCATATTAGAGCATGAGGAAATTTCACGATAAGTATTTTGACTAGGTAACCAAACCTCCAAGTCATACGTTTTTGCAGCACCTGCACCAAGGTCGCCTGTACATAGAGCAACTACTCGATAAGGCAATTCCAAACGTTGTAATATTGTTTCTGCATGCTGCGTCAATTGCTCTAAAGCAACGTAAGAGTCTTCAGGCTTGGTGATCCACACTAATTCTACTTTTTCAAACTGGTGTTGTCTTATCATCCCTTTCGTGTCCTTACCATAAGAACCGGCTTCGCTACGAAAACAAGGTGAATGACAAGTGTAGCGGATAGGTAATTCTTCGGCAGATAAAATCACATCGCGAACAGTGTTAGTAACAGGAATTTCTGCAGTAGAGGTTAAATAATAACCTTGATCACCACTTAATTTAAATAAGTCTTCTTCAAATTTTGGTAATTGACCAGTACCTAAAAGGCTCTCAGCATTGACAATGTAAGGAACATAAATTTCTTGATATCCATGTTGTTGGGTATGGATGTCTAGCATAAATTGAATCAAAGCACGATGAAGCCTAGCTAATTGATTTTTCATGACAACAAAGCGGCTACCAGTAATCTTTGCTGCCAATGCAAAATCCATTTGGTCTAAAGCCTCACCTAGCTCATCGTGAGATTTGACTGGAAAATCAAAAGTAGGAACAGTTCCCCAACGTCTTATTTCTTGATTTTCAGTCTCATTGGAACCGACAGGAACCGATTCATCAGGGATATTAGGTAGTCGTAAAATAATGGCTTCAATTTGTTGTAGTATCAATTCAAGCTCTTCTTTTTTTTGCTCCAGCTCAACCCCCAAACGATTGACTTCTTCGCGCATGGGTTCAATATCTTCACCTCGAGCTTTAGCTGCTCCTATTGCCTTGGAACGAATGTTACGTTGATTTTGCAAGTCTTGAGTAACAACTTGCAAAGCTTTACGTTTTTCTTCTAAAGCAGTAAAGGTATCAACATCGAATTGAAAACCACGCGTTAATAACTGAGAAGCGACTAATTGTGGATCATCTCGCAACAATTGATTGTCTAACATAAGTTATCACTCTAAAATTAATTTATTGTACTCATTCAGATGCAAGAGCAATTGCCTCAGCCAATTTGAGACGGCCTCATAGTTCTTTTACCTTACAATACCACGTGTTGATTTATTCAACATATCAATCATAGGAATTACTTCAGGACATTCACCTTGCATCAATTCAAGCTCAGCAACAGCTTGTTGCACTGTTAATCCCTTACGGAAAATAGTCTTGTATGCACGACGTAAACAATTAATGGCATCCGATGAGAATCCACGACGACGCAAGCCCACGGTGTTAATTCCATATACCGATGAGGTATATCCTGCAACCATAATATAAGGAAGTACATCTTTAGGTACGTAAGTCGCTCTGGCCACAAAGGCATAAGCCCCAACATGACAAAATTGATGCACTGCAGCATAACCACCAATAATTGCATAATCATCAACGGTAACATGCCCCGATAAAGCCCCATAATTGATGATGATAATGTTATTACCCAACATACAATCATGACCAACATGAGTATAAGCCATTAAAAAATTATCATTACCTATACGAGTTAAACCACCACCTTTTACGGTTCCACGACTGATCATACAATATTCACGAATGATATTGTTATCACCAATTTCTAATCGTGTAAGCTCACCTTTATAAGTGATGTCTTGTGGTTGATCACCCAGTGAGGCAAATTGGAAAATTTTATTATTCTTGCCTATGGTCGTTGGGCCTTCGATTACAGCATAAGGACCAATCCAAGTATTTTCACCTATTTCAACATCTGCACCAATTACAGCACCGGCACTTACAGTGACGCCTTTTGCCAGTTTAGCAGATGGGTGAATTATTGCTCTTTCATCTATCACTTTTGAATTTCCTTCGCTGCACTTAATAAATCCGCAGAACAGGCCAGTTTATCACCTACATAAGCTTCGCCATGCATACGCCAAAATACATTCTTTTTCCCTAAAAATTTTACTTCCAGGCGTAATTGATCTCCAGGAGTTACTACATGTTTAAATTTTGCATTGTCAATGCCTGCAAAAAAATGCAATATATTATCTGGGTGTGGATGCGATACCGCAGCTAAAATCCCGCTCGCTTGGGCCAAAGCTTCAAGCATAAGTACGCCAGGCATAACAGGGTTTTCTGGAAAATGCCCAGTGAAAAAATGTTCATTCACCGTCACATTTTTTATCGCGGTCAAATGATCATACACTTTATAATCTAACACCCTATCAACCAAAATCATTGGGTAACGGTGAGGGATCAAATCAAAGATTTGTTTTATATCCAATGTAGATTCACTCATACGTAATTTCCCGGTTTATTATCAGGTTCTTTAAAAGAAGAGTCATTATCCTGATTTAATTAATCCAAATCAATTCTAAAAGTGATTATTCAATACTATTTAATTTTTTTTCTAACAGACTAAGCCTTATTATATAATCATCCAGGCGTCTAAATCGTGCGGCATTGCGACGCCAACGTTGATGCTCATGGGCAAGACTCCCTGACGAATAGATACCTGCTTTAGTAATGGATTTACTTACAGTAGACATGCCCGTAATAACAACATCATCTGCCAAATGGACTGCAGCAGCAATTGAACTTGCCCCACCAATGATGCAATCGGCACCAATTCGTACATGTGCACCGAGTGCAGCACAACCGGCGATGATCGTATTCTTACCAATAAGCACATCGTGGGCTACTTGTACTAAATTATCAATACACACCCCTTCAGCTAAATAAGTATCAGCAAACGTACCTCTATCAATCACGGTGTTCGCACCTAAATGCACGCGATCAGCCAGGAAAACACTTCCGACAACCGGCCCTTGTTGCCAACGTCCTTGGTGTTTTACATGGTTAAATGGAGAAGCACCAAGAATACAACCGGAATTAACAACAATATTTGCTCTCAGCTGACAGCCTGCATGAATCACTACATTATTTGCAATATGACTGTCTTTACCAATTCGCACTGATGCTTCAATCACCGTATTAGCACCAATATGAACCCCATCAGCTAATTGAACTTGTGGACCAATAATTGCTAAAGCGCCAATCGAGATATTCTGCCCCAATTGTACGCTAGGGTGTATTTGCGCGCTGAGATCAATTCCATGCTGCGGCACTACCCTTACGTCCAAATATTTTGTAGCAAGCATCATCGCGTGTAATGGATCGGAGACAATGATGCAATTACCATGATATAGAGACTGTTGTGTTGCTTTCAGAAATACAGCGCCTGCTGCGGTATTCTCTAAAAAGTGATGTGGAAAAACAGGATCATAATAAGAAATATCTTGTGCTGTGGCCTGCATTAAGGAAGCAAAAGAAAAAATGGCATGCTCAGCATTCCCATGCCACACGCCATCTACATGCTTTGCTAATTGTGCTAAAGTTAACAACTTGGCAACGTCAAATTAGTCAATGGCTTTAACAACTTTGTCAGTTACATCAAGAGCATCAGCACTGAAAGGTGCAGCATCTTTTTGAACGATAATATCGTACTTGTCTTCTTTAGCCACTTTAGAAATAGCTGCGCGAACCTTAGCGTATAAACCTTCCATTGATTCATTATTTGCAGTGCTTAATTCCTGTTGATATTGTTGACCATCACGCTCAAATTGCTGTTGAGCAGCAATGATTTTCTTTTCAAGATTTTTCTTGTCATTTGTACTCATTACTGCACTGTCACGCTTGAATTTTTCCATATCCGCTTTCAAGGTTGCTTCCATAGCAACTAATTTATCACGACGTGGCTTAAACTCTTTTTCCAATTTTTGTTGGATCTCTTTCATTTGACTTGAGGTCTGCATGATTTTTTGGAGATCAACTACACCAATTTTTGCAGCATCAGCAAATGCACACGCGCTAAAAACACTAAAAACCAAGGCTAAAACACCGGCAAACCGCTTCATCATGACTATCTCCTAAATTTAAAGACGAAGATGCTAGCATAATTTGAAATAGGTTGCGATATGTACAGCATAAAATTAATGGTTAAATATTTATTAATTTCATAAATGAATCTGGATTAGAGAGCGCTCTAATCCAGATAACGATTAGAACCCAGAAGATAAGGCAAATTGGAATAATTGTTGTTGATCGAATCGTTGTGGATTTAATGCCTTGGCGACACTAAATGCCAAAGGACCAAATGGCGAGCGCCACTCAACAGACACACCCGCTGAATAACGTATAGGTCCTGCATCAAAACCTGTAAACGCAGGCAAAGTACTCACTGCAAATACGTTACCGGCATCAGCAAATACTGTGGTTCTGACCGTATCGCGACTCAATGGATAAGGTAAAATCAAGCCCGCACTTGCAATAGTTAAAAAGTTTCCCCCCATGGAGTTATGTAAATTATCCAATGGACCTAAAGAGAAACTGTCATAACCACGAACCTGACCAGGTAGGGCAGTACCCCCTGCATAATAGTTTTCATAAAATGGCAAACCTTGGCTGTTAAACATATTTCCATAGCCTGCAAAACCTTGTACGGAGAATATCCATCCCCGAATTAAAGGCTGATATAAACGTGCCTGATAAGAGCCCTTATAATAGGATAAGGAATTACTGGTTGTAGGTAAAGCAACCACTGCCGTAATCTGTTGGTTTATACCCCGAGTTGGGTATGGGAATTGATCATAGCTATTTCTACTCCAACCCGACGATAAACGAATTTCCTGGAAGTGTTTGCCATAAACGCCTATGAAATTCTGAATTGGAATTACATAACCTACCGTTTTAACGTCTACATCTTGATAACCATAACCTAATTGGAAGTTACTGGCTTCTCCCAATGGGAAATTATAAGATACATCCCCTCCAAAACGGTTTGAGCTGTAGGTACTAACATTCAAGTTTCGCGGATCGACTCGCGCGAAATACAGGTTAATACCACGACCAATACCTGTGTCGGTATAAAATGGGTTGTAATAGTTAACATTATAATCTTGCCCCCACTTACTTGAAGTAAATGCAGCACCCATAGAACGGCCGGTACCCATAAAGTTATGTTGATTAATTGACGCATTGACTTGATAACCATTGGTACCATAACCAATAGAAGCACTGGCTTCAGCAGAAGGTGCCTCTTCAACTTGAACATCTAAATCAACTTGGTTATTTGCTCCGGGTACTGGCGTGGTTTTTATATCCACATTTTTTAAATACCCTAAAAGACGTAATTGTCGTTCTGATTCTTTAATATTGTGTAAAGATAACAAACCCCCTTCATCCTGACGAATGACGCTACGTAACACATAATCACCAGTTTTCGTATTACCATGGAATTTAATACGTCGTACGTAAACATGACGTCCAGGCTCAATCACAAAGGTGATGAATACGGTTTTATTTTCTTCGTCAAGTTGCGGTTCGGCGTTAATCGCTGGAAAGCCATACCCTACATCACCTAAAGCCAGACCAATAGCAGAAATGGATTCAGTTACTTTTTTACGAGAAAAAACTGCACCCTTATGCACTTGAATCAAAGAATCAATTTTTTCTTTAGGTACAACCATTTTCCCTACAACTTTGTAACCGGAGAAATGATATTGTGGTCCTTCATCAACATGAATATTAATGAAAACATCTTTTCTATCTGGTGAAAGTAGTACTTGTGAAGAAACTATTTTAAATTTCAAATAACCTCGATCCAAATAATAGGAACGTAGCGCTTCTAAAGAGGCATCCATACCTGACTTTGAGTATTGGTCTTTTTTGGTGAAATAAGTAAATAAATTCGAATTCGATAACGCTAACTGAGGTAATAATTCACTGCTCTTAAAATCATGGTTGCCAATGATTTTAATTTGTTTGATCCGCGATACACGCCCCTCAGAAATGGTGACATTAATTGCTACGCGGTTGTCAGTAAGTTCACTAACTCGAGTCTCAATGCGGGCATTATATTTTCCACGTGCATTATATGCTTTTTTCAATTCTTTTTCTAAGCGCTCTAAAGTTGATTTTTGGAATACTCGTCCTTTAACCAAACCCATTTCTTTTAAAAAAGCTTTCATTTTATCGCTAGGAATTTCTTTATTTCCAGTGACATTGATCGTACCGATTGTTGATCTTTCAACCACATTAACAATCAAGGTATTCCCTTGACGCTCCAAGGTAACGGACTGAAAAAAACCGGTATCATATAAAGCACGGATAATTTCTCCTGTGGAACTGGAGTCAACCTCTTCACCAATTTGTACAGGAATATAGTTTAATACCGTTCCTGTAGACACCCGATGTAAACCGGTTACTTTAATGCTACGAACGACAAACCCATCATCGGCCATTGTTTGAGAAGACCAAGCTAAAAGCGTGGAACAACAAACCCCTACTAACAACTTACTACTGATTTTTTTCATTATTATTTTACGTCCAGTTTTACTTTATACACCCAAATGTGGATACTTTAAGGGCAAACAAAGCATACATGTGTGTCCAAATCAAGAAACAATCGAACGCACCAAAAATTGAAACACTTTTTATAGGAAGTGGAAACCACTGTCAAGTTTCTGTCCTCTATCTTTTTTATTTGTTCAAAATCCATTGAGAGATAAAAAGCGCTTCCTAAACTTTATTATCGGCATCAGATTGGCCTACTAGCCCGTAAGTCTTGAAATATCATTAGACAAAGCAATAAACATCAAAGCGACTAATAACAACAGCCCCACATAAGCCCCTGCTGATTTTAAATTATCAGATACAGGCTTACGCTGAATTAGCTCCAAAACATAGTAGAGTAAATGTCCACCATCAAGCATAGGAATAGGTAATAAATTTAAAGCACCTAAACTAATGCTGACTAATGCAAGAAAAAACAAATAAGTTACCAATCCACCACGTCCAGAATCCCCTGCCCCTTGAGCAATACCTACAGGCCCACTAATATTATTTAAGCCTAATTTTCCAGTAACCAAACGGCCCATCAGGATAAACGTTGTCTCGGTAAGATGTACTGTTTGCTTTAAAGCAGTACCTAAAGCAGCAATGGGATGTTCTCGTTCTGTGCGCAACCAATGATCTGGCCAATTCACTTTTTGCGAACGCACACCTAAAAAGCCTTCTTCTTTACCGTTAACATCCTGGCTACCGGTATACACATTAATATCTTCGACAACACTCAAGCGTTTAACTTGAAGAATCAATTGAGTATTAGGACGTGCTTTTACATAATCGACAATAAATAACCAATCATCAAAAGCTTGGCCATCCACACTGATAAGTTTATCACCAACTTTCAAACCAGCCTTAGCTGCCGGGGAATCAGGCATAACTTCCCCAACAATCGCAGGAATTGTTGGGATAAAAGGTTCTATACCTAAACTTTGGAAAAGATCTGGTTTCTTATCATTTAAGTGCCAATCAGCAAGAGGAAGGTTAATTTCTGTGAGATGACCATCCACTAACGATTTAACCGTTAAATTTACTGTTTCTTTAGAGCCAACTAAAGGCATCATCGCATACTGAAAATCACGCCAACTGTTTATCTTGGTGCCATTTAAGGAAATGATTTCTTCTCGAGTTGTTAAACCTGCTTTAGCAGCAATACTGTCAGGTTTTACGGAATCAATCATTGGCGCTAAAGACTTCATGCCAATCACTAAAACCAACCATAAGGCAATAAATGCAAAAAGAAAATTAAACAATGGGCCGGCCAGTACTATGGCTATACGCTTCCAAATCAATTGATGGTTAAATGCTAAATGACGTTCATTTTCAGGAACCTCACCTTCAGATTCATCCAACATTTTAACATAACCACCAAACGGAAATAAGGACCATGCATATTCAGTTCCTTTTTTATCATGCCAGCGCGCTAAAATCGTTCCAAAACCAAAAGAAAAACGCAATACTTTCACGCCACACCAGCGTGCTACGATAAAATGACCGTATTCATGCACGGTGATCAGTAATAACAAGGCCAATAAAAAATACAGCAATGTTAAAAGCATATTGTTATCCCCAAATTAAACCGAAATAGAATAAAGGTAAAGCAGCAATCAGGCTATCTAAACGATCTAAAATACCACCATGTCCTGGAATAATAGACCCGGTATCTTTTAAATGACAGCGTCTTTTCAAAATACTGATAAATAAATCACCAAAAATTGAAATGATTACAGTACAAAAAGCTAAAAAGAACCAATACAGTTTATTTTCGAAAGCTAAATAAAAACTACCTACTGCAGCAACCAGCATAGCTAATAACACACCACCCAAGACACCTTCCCAAGATTTACCCGGACTTACTTGAGGAATTAACTTATGCTTACCAATCCATTTTCCGCTTAAATAAGCCCCAATATCTGAAGCCCAAATCAAAAATAGTAAATAGACTAATAACCCTTTACCATCAGGCAAATAATATAAATGCACCAAGCTTTGAATGAATAAAGGTAAAAGAATAAAACAAACACTCGCAACTAGTGCTGGAAATCCCCAATAATTTTGTGATTGTGGAAAACCAAGAATAGCAACAATATTCAACACCCAAAGAATCAAGCCTACTACAAGCCAATACGAAAACACATAACTACTACCCCATAAGCCCAAGACCAAAAGTGCCAAATACCCAATTTGTATGCCACGATTTTTTAGTGGAATTAATTGCAAGCATTCCCTACCTGCAGCCAGGAATATCAGGAGTACAATTCCACCTAATAACCAAGGATAGCCATAGAAAATAAGTAATAAAACCAAGGGCACTAAAATAAGCGAAGTGATTAACCGTTGTAAAAACATAGTGCTACCCTTTTATTGTGCTATTTATTATTATGCCAAGCTGTGCATTAATCACAAACAATGAACTCTTCTTTAAATGATTTGCCCAAATCTTCTTTTTCTTTTTGCAAAAGAAGCTAGAGCCAACTCTAATTCTTCCTCGCCAAAATCAGGCCAATGTACTTCAGTAAAATAGAGTTCTGTATAAGCAAGCTGCCAAAGGAAAAAATTACTGATGCGTAATTCCCCACTGGTACGGATAAATAGATCAGGATCCACCAAACCCTCAGTATCCAGATAACGAGCAAAAGTTGCTTCATTAATATCTTCTACCGCTAACGTTCCTTGCAGTACTGCTTGTGCTGCTTTTTTTGCTGCAGCTGTAATATCCCACTTACCACCGTAATTAACTACTACGTTCAAAGTCAATTGTGCATTGTTTGCGGTTACAGTTTCTGCCGCTTGCATTTGCTCTTGCAGGATTGGAGATAATAAACTGCGATCGCCCGTAAAACGCATTCTGATTCCATGCTGGTTCAACTCAACAAGTTCTTTGCGCAAAGATTCAATAAATAACTCCATTAAAAAAGTCACCTCCTCAATAGGACGCGACCAATTTTCAGAGCTAAATGCAAATAAGCTTAAACAGCGAACCTTTTTGGTCATGCATACACGAATAATTTTTTTGACTGATTCAACACCAGCCTTATGACCTTCAATACGCGGCAAACCACGGCTTTCAGCCCAACGACCATTACCGTCCATCACGATGGCAACATGCTGAGGAATATTCTGTTCCAAAACTACTCTTCCTACCCTAAAAAATGGTACATAGTCTAACCTTTTTAATACAAAAATTTAAGTGTTCGTCATAAATACTTAATAGGGTTGTTTGTATTTCTACTCTTCCGGTCAAAATGAGTTGATTTGGGTTCATGGTAGTAGAAATACAAACAGACCCTAGTATAATTGCTGTAATTTCCTTTACGGAGTACTGTATGCAAAAGAATACCCCTTTATTGCTAATCATATTAGATGGTTGGGGTTATAACAAAAATAATAAATACAATGCCATTGCTCAAGCGAATACACCTCAATGGGATGAATGGTGGCAAACGTGCCCACATATTCTTGTAGAAGCTTCTGGAACCCCTGTAGGCTTACCTGATACGCAAATGGGTAATTCTGAAGTAGGGCATATGCACATTGGCGCAGGACGCATTATTGAGCAAGATTTTACTCGTATTAATCACAGCATAGAACATGGGGAATTTGCGAAAAACCCGGTGTTTCTTGAAGTAATTCAGCAGTTAAAGAGTACAGGCAAGTCATTACACGTTATGGGATTATTTTCTCCTGGTGGAGTACACAGCCATGAACAGCATTTATTTGCGCTTTTAGCTCTGTGTGCGCAACAAAATTTCCATTCCGTATGTTTGCATTTGTTTTTGGATGGGCGTGATACCCCACCGCAAAGTGCCTTACAAAGTATTGAACGTTTGCACATAGAGCTAAAACAATCCCCTGTAGCAACCATTTGCTCTATCTCTGGACGCTACTACGCGATGGACCGAGACAATCGCTGGGAACGGATAAAACCGGTTTATGATTTATTGACTCAAAACCAAAGCGACAAACATTTTACAGATGCAGAAACTGCCATCAAAGCCTATTATCAAGACAATCTGTCTGATGAGTTTATTCCACCTACGCGCATCAGCTCTGGAAAGGCAATAGAAGATGGGGATGCCCTTTTCTTTTTTAATTTCAGAGCCGATAGAGCCAGACAATTAACCACTGCATTTATTGATCCGGCCTTTCACCATTTTCATCGTAAAGTGACTTCACATCTATCTTATTTCATCAGCATGACTCAATATGATAAAAATTTACCCACAACGCAAGCCTTTCCGCCGATTTCAATGAATAATACTTTAGGTGAAGTCTTGGCTACCCATGGTTTAAGGCAACTGCGTATTGCAGAAACTGAAAAATATGCCCATGTTACCTTTTTCTTCAATGGTGGCAATGAAAACGTATTTCCGGGTGAAGATAGAATATTAATTCCCTCGCCCAAAATAGCAACCTATGATTTGCAACCGGAAATGAGCGCGCCACAATTAACTGATCGCTTGATTGACGCCATTAATACACGCGCTTATGATGTCATTATTTGTAATTATGCCAATGCAGATATGGTAGGTCATTCAGGTAATTTTAACGCAACTGTACGCGCCATTGAATGTTTGGATCAGTGCTTAAATCGCGTGTGGCATGCATTAAAAAATCAAGGAGGTAAACTCTTAATCACTGCCGATCATGGCAATGCAGAAGAAATGTTTGACGAGAAAACCTGCCAGGCTCATACTGCTCATACAAGTGAGCCAGTACCTTTAGTCTATGTCGGTGGAGATTGGCATTTTATGCATACCAAAGGAAGTTTGACAGACATAGCCCCAACAATGCTGGCTTTGCTGAATATTAAACCTCCTCCAGAAATGACCGGACATCAATTGTTAGAAAAAGATACGCATGATTAAACGAAGTAAGAGATTACAAAAAAATTTAGTAGCAATGACTCTAGGCATACTGCTTTCTTTTGCCGCATACACCAATCCAGCGGAAATTCAACAAACCCAAAGTAAACTCAAACAGTTAGATGCGCAAATTGACTCGTTGCAGCAAACCTTAAATACAGCACACAATAAACGCAGTGTTTTAAATAAAAAGTTATCGTCAACTGAGCGACAAATAGGCCAAGGAATTCGTGATCTACACGACATTCAGCAAAGCATGAATGTCAAATCAGGAAAAATTAATATACTGCAAAATAAAGTAAATCAACTCAATCAGCAATTAATTACTCAGCAGCAACTGCTGGCAAGACATGTACGTACTCGCTATCAAATGGGTGAGTATCAACCAATGAAATGGCTATTAAATCAAGATACTCCCTATAAAATCAGCCGTATCTTAACTTATTATCAGTACATGATAAAATCGCGCCAACAATTAATTGCGCAAATCAATGCAACCAAGCAACAGTTAAATCAAAGCAAAGAAAGCTTAAATCTGGAGTTTGCTGAAAATCAAAAGCTCAAAGCTAAATTGACTAAAAACCAACAACAGCTTGAGAACCATAGAAATTATCATGCAACATTGCTTCAATCGCTAAATAATGAAATTCAAAGCAAACAATATAGCTTACGTGAAGCACGACGCAATAAAGAGAATCTTGCGCGTTTATTAAAAACGCTTGCACAGCAAAGTATTGCACAAGCGAGCAAGCCGTTTAATCAAATGCGTAAAAAATTGCCGCCTCCAGTCCAGTCTCAGAGCCGACCTTTACAAAAGATGAATCAAGGAGTGACATTTTTTGCCGATGAAGGCACACCAGTAACTGCCGTGCATCCCGGTAAAGTCGTTTTTAGCGACTGGCTAAATGGGTATGGCTTATTACTTATTATTGATCATGGCCAGGGATTTATGACCTTGTACGCACATAATGAGTCCTTATTTAAACGTAAAGGAGACAACGTCAATAAGAACGAGCAAATAGCGAGTGTCGGTCATAGCGGCGGAATTAAACAAAACGGTCTATACTTCGAAATAAGACTAAGGGGAAAAACCATCCCTCCTCTAGCTTGGTTATCTTAGGTTTAGGCATTTTACTTTAATTAAAAAATAATTGAGTAATTACGCTCAGTTAACATTAATAAAAAGTAATCGCCTCACCTCTGGCACTTAAATTGCATTTCAAATATATAAAAATAAAAAAAAGAAGAGGGCATCTGTAAATTAAGCCCGCATCTGAGGAGATCGCCATGTTGATAAGAAAATTACATCCATGCATGCTAGCAACAGTGTATGCAGTGTCACTGATGTTACCTCTGACAGCCTTCACCGCGGATGAATCTAATGCTGAAAGCACCAACACTAGCTCAAGCAAGGCAGTTCCATTAGAAGATGTGCAACGTTTTTCTAATGCTTTGGGTGAAATAAAGAAATACTATGTAAAACCAACAGATGACAAAGAATTGTTTGATAATGCCATTCGTGGCATGCTCAGCGGTCTTGATCCCCATTCAAGCTATTTGGATGAAGAGGAATTCAAAGAATTACAAACTTCCACCAGTGGTGAATTCGGTGGTTTAGGTCTTGAAGTCACTATGGAAGATGGTGTAGTCAAAGTAGTCACACCTCTAGTGGATACTCCTGCTTTTAAAGCGGGAATTAAATCCGGTGACTATATCATTAAATTAGGTAAAGAATCAGTACAAGGCTTATCCCTTAAAGATGCCGTAAACTTAATGCGTGGTAAAGCAGGCAGTACAATTCACTTAACCGTCTTACGTAAAGGGGTTAATAAGGCTTTGTCCTTTGATTTAATTCGTGAAGTCATTCAAATTAAGAGTGTACAAGCACGATTATTAGCTCCTGGCTATGCCTACATCCGCTTAACTCAATTCCAAGCATTAACCGGAAAAGACATGTTGCAAGCGATTGATCGTTTAAAACAACAATCTGGCGGTAACCTTAAGGGTTTAATCTTGGATTTAAGAAACAACCCAGGAGGGCTTCTTGATGCAGCCATCCAAGTTTCTGATGCTTTTTTAGGTAAAGACAAATCAGGCAAGCCAGAAACTATTGTTTCTACAAGAGGTCGACTCCCAGGGTCAGACTTCACTGCCTTAGCTAAAGGAATCGACATTTTAAATAATGCACCAATGGTGGTATTAATCAATAATGGTTCAGCTTCTGCAGCAGAAATTGTTGCTGGGGCTTTAAAAGATAATAAACGCGCCATTGTGCTTGGCACTACCAGTTTTGGTAAAGGTTCAGTGCAAACCGTGTTACCTCTGGACAGTAAGACTGGTATTAAGTTGACTACCGCTTTATATTATACCCCTTCTGGTACGTCAATCCAAGCCAAAGGCATTGTACCTGATATCGTCGTCAACGAATTGGAAATACCTAAAATTGCAGGTGCCAAAAACACTGATGCAACTGGTTTTAGTGAAGCCAATTTGAACGGACACATCATGAATAAAAACAATCCAGAAAACTCTACTGTGAAAAACTCTACAGAAAAACCTGAGGATTTGTTACACACCGACTACCAGCTTTATTCAGCTTTGACTGTACTGGAAGGTATGGCCCTAGCCAATAATAAATAGGCTCCATCTGTTCCCTCTTTCTTGTGAAAGGGGGTTTTTATTGCCAAAATTTAATCAAAATGATAAAATTATTTTATTTTTGGTGCTAATTATGTCATTTTTACACTATTTTCTACCCTTATTCTTCGCGCTCAGCTGGTCACTTCAATGCAAAGCTCAGACCCTACCTCCAGTGAGTTTACATGATAAAATCGGCCAAATGTTACTGATTGGTTTTGATGGAAAACAAATTAATGCGCAATCAGAAATAGTCAACGCCATTGCCAAAAACAATATTGGTGGTGTTATTCTTTTTGATTATAACATTCAAACCCAGACCTTTGATAAAAATATAGAAAGCCCTGCTCAAGTAAAACAATTAAATCATGATTTACAGTATTTTACGAAACAAGCTAATTTAACTCATCATCGGCCCAATTTACCTTTATTAATCTCTGTAGATTATGAAGGTGGTCATGTTACTCGTTTAAGTGAAAAATATGGTTTTCCTGCAACACTAAGCGCTGCAGAAGTCGGTGAAAAAAATGTTGAAGAGATTAATGCCAATGCAAAAATAATGGCAAATACTCTGGCTGCATCAGGCTTTAACCTGGATTTTGCTCCATTAGTGGATGTAAATGTCAATTCTGATAATCCGATTATTGCGAAGAAAGAGCGAAGTTTTTCTAACGATCCAGCACTGGTCACCCGCGACGCTAAGATTTATTCTCAACATTTCTTAAATCAAAAGGTGCAATGTGCTTATAAACATTTTCCCGGACATGGAAGCTCCACGTCTGACTCTCATTTAGGCTTTGTTGACGTCACCGATACCTGGAAAAATTACGAATTAGAACCTTATCAAAAATTATTAAATCAAAAGAATTCATGCGGAGTAATTATGACTGCGCATATTGTAAATCGTCAGTTAGATGACTCTGGATTACCGGCCACTTTATCGCATAAAATATTGACTGATCTTTTGCGCCATACACTTCATTATAAAGGAGTAATTATTACCGATGACATGCAAATGCGTGCGATTAGCGCTCAATACCCTCTTGAGCAAGCATTGGTACTCGCAATTAATGCCGGGGCAGACATGCTGATTTTTGGGAATGCGCTCTCACCCAAAGCACAAGATCCAGAGCAATTAGTACATCTTATTGAAACCAGAGTGCAATCGGGTGAAATCAGTGAAGAAAGAATTAATGAAGCTTACAAACATATTATTAATTTAAAAAAATCTTTAGTACATTAAATGCCTAATGTAATATGACAGGTATCATCACCTAACCTAAACATTGTTGATTAGCAAAGACCTCTGATGCGGCTCTGGTTTTATTCATGCCACTGCTTGAATAGGCAAATTCATAATTCTCCATGTAGCATTGTAATGTGTTTTGTGTATAAAACTTTGATTCCTCATAATCACTAATTTTAGTTGCTATTTGTAGTGCACCAGATCTTGGTTTATCCATTCCATTACTCTTAAAGGCAAAATTATACGATAATTTAAAAACGTTAAGATATGCTTCAGGACAGGATTTGCTCACTATACCAGTAGCAAATTTTTCTGCATTAGAGGTGGTATAATCTAAACCATCAGAACTATAAGACCATTTATAAGCTTCTTTAAATACACTAATTTTATTTCCACAAGTAATCTCATTGGGTTCATTTATAACTGTTGCAATATTATTGGAGAGTTCTTCTATTATTTTTTGTTTTTCAGGAGTTAACGCATATTCCATATAATGCATTTTTTCTGCTAATTGGTATAACTTATCATATAAACTAGAATTTCCTGGTGCTGCTATGACAATCGTAGAAACAGAACATCCAATCATGAATACAGCTTTTTTTATCATTTTCATTAATACTACCTCTAGTTAATATAAAAGCACTATTGCCTGGTTTTAAATCAGATAACACTCAGGCAGTTAACACTTCCTTTTTATAAGAAATACCCTTTTTATTTAGGCTAAATGTTCCCAATACCCCTTTCCCAGATTCCAAGGCCAATAAATGCGTAGTAATTGCTTGGCCAGAAAAATCAGTGTTTGCTTTCATTGCAATAACTGCACTATTATTCAAAACATGAAAAATATCGTAAGCATAACCCGCTTCAGTGACTGGGTGACTAAAATACTCTTTCTTAAACTGCGCTACAAATTTAGAACGCATCGCCGTTGTTAATACGGCACCATGTCGATGGTTTGGACTTTTGGTTTGAAAGTTATGTGTACCATCAGCAATAGCTCCATCACATCCCAAGCAAAAATGAATTAGCTTATTTTTTTTCGCTAAAGGAGCAACCACAGAAGCAGAAGTATCTCTCTCAGTTAAGAGTATATTGATGTGGTGGGCATCGATAAATTTTTGCAAGGTAGGCGCAGCGTTTGCATGATTTGAAACCAAGTCTAAAGTATAAAATTCATAATGAATTTCAGGATCTTTTAATTGGCTACGAGCAATTTCCATCGCTCCTAACATATTGCGGCCAATATATGCTGAATCGCTGGTAAAAGGCGCATAGATACCCACATTAATAGTTTTTTGAGATTGCTCTGCAGCCATTATATTGCCTGTACTTAGGAAAAATGCTGCCAAAGCCCCCAAAACAGCACGAAATCTTGATAAAAAATGAGTCATATTCGCCTTAATGGTTAGGAGTTATAAAAATCATTTTGCTATGAATAACAGTTAAATACAATGCTTGCTTTTAGATGTTCATCATCTTAAAGACAAACTGCTTGCGAATTTTTTATAATTACCTGATGATTCATGTTTTACCACCAAGATAAAAACCGATGAATGTTATTAAATCTATTTCTTACCTTTTTGGCCTTTTACTGTGCTCTCAATCTCTGGCTAGTGTACAATCTTATTTTGAACAGATCAAAACTGACCCTAATGCCTTATTTGCATTTTTTAAGCTGATGCCTAAAGGTGGGGAGTTACATTATCATTTAGCAGGTGGACCGTATCCAGAAATGATGCTGGATTTGAGTGCCAAAAATAACTACTGCCTCAATACCAATACCTTTGAGATACAAACAACTACCAATAATTGTAGAGGGATTAATACCAAAGAATTACTGAGTCAGCCAGAAATTTATGCCAACGCAGTACGCAGCTGGTCATTAAAAGACTTTACTCCTGGTAAAGAAAGCGCTCATGATCACTTTTTTAATACCTTTTTCAAATTCGGATCTTTTGTTTTTAAACACCGTCCGGAATTAGTGGCCGATGTGATAAAAAGAGCCGCGAATCAGAATGAACAATATCTGGAATTAATGATGTTACCCGATAATGCTAAATCACTTGGGTTTGGGACATTGATTAGAGATACAAATTCTTTTGCACAAAAAAGAGAAACACTGTTAGCAAATAAAGACTTTCAAGCGAATGTCGATTATACCGTTACCGAAACGGAGAGAGTCTTAAAACAAGCTCGCCAAGAGTTAGGTTGTAACACCAATCCGCAAACAATGAACTGTCAAATAACAATCAAATTCTTGTATTACTCTCTACGCGAGCAACCTTTTAATAATTTTTTTGCACAAACCCTCAATGCTTTTGAAGCAGCGGCCAAATCACAAAGTCAAGGAGGTAATTTGGTTGGAATAAATTTAGTGCAAGCTGAAGATGGCATTATTTCTTTACATGATTACCACAAACAAATGCAGGTATATCAATGGATGCATCAACTGTATCCACAGGTTAATATTACGTTACATGCAGGCGAACTAACTCAAGAGTTAGTGCCCCCTAAAGATTTAACCTATCATATTCATGACGCGTTAATGACAGGCCAAGCGCAACGAATTGGTCATGGAGTGGATATCGCTCATGAGGATGATGCCAAAGGCACCGTGAATTACATGGCCAAGCAGCATAAGGCTGTAGAAATTAATCTGATTAGCAATCAAAAACTCTTAAACGTCTCGGGAACACAGCATCCACTAAATTATTATTTAAACCATCATGTCCCTGTTGTTTTGTCTACCGATGACGAAGGAATATTACGTACTAATTTAACAGAACAGTATGTAGATGCAGTGCTAAATCATGGTTTGGATTATTCGACACTGAAACAAATTAATCGCAATGCATTAACCTATGCCTTTGTTGCTGGAAAAAGTATTTGGGCAGATCCCGAACATGCTGTATTGGTACAAGAGTGCCAGGATCTGAATAACGTAAACTGTAAAGAGTTCATTAAAAACAATGAAAAAGCGCGTTTGCAATGGAGTTTAGAACAGAAATTACAAACATTTGAATCTTTGTGGCAATAGCGAAGCTCACATTTTAATCAAATGAAAATGAAATTGATGCGTATCGAAGCAGCTCAGAGCCTAAGCATGAAAAAATCGTGACTTCCTCGTTCTGCGGTTTATACGCGAAATCTAACCACATTGCTAGATCACGCGAACAAGTCAACGGATTTCCGTGCAAGAAAAGACAATACTCTTAACTTAACATGAAACGTTAAATGGATCCTGAAGAATAATTGTAGAATCGCGCTCAGGACCAGTTGAAAGCATATGAATAGGAACATTTAATAACTGTTCTATTCGCTGCAAATAAGCAATCGCATTTGCAGGTAAGTCAGCCATATTGGTCACATCAGCAGTAGAAGCATTCCACCCTGGCATTTCTTCATAAACTGGCTCTAATCCCTCAAAATCAACCGCTGCTTGTGGAGGACGAGACAACAGATTGCCATTGCTGTCCTTATAGGCTACTGCAATGCGCAACACATCCAAGTTATCCAACACATCTAATTTCGTAATGCACAAACCAGTAATGCTGTTAAGTTCAATAGAACGCTTCAATAATACGGCATCAAACCAACCACAACGGCGTGGCCTACCAGTAACGGCGCCAAACTCTTGGCCACGTTCTGCAATTTGCTTACCTACATCATCAAAAAGCTCTGTAGGAAAAGGACCACCACCAACACGAGTTGTGTACGCTTTAGTAATTCCTAAAACATAATCAATGTACTTAGGGCCGAAACCAGCACCATTCACTACGGAACCAACACAGGTATTTGATGAAGTAACAAAAGGATAAGTGCCGTGATCAATATCCAGATATACCCCTTGTGCTCCTTCAAAAAGGATATTATCGCCTTTCTCACGATGTTGGTGTAACGCTGTAGGCACATCACAAACCATTGGGCGTAATTCTTCAGCCCAAGTCAACGCAGCATCCAATATAGGCTGCATTTCAACTGCAGGTTGCTTAAAGTACTGAGTTAGCACAAAATTGTAATAATCTAAAAGTTCCGTCAGTTTTTGAGTAAAACGTTCCGGGTGAAATAAATCACCTACTTTTAATGCACGTCGGGCTACTTTATCCTCATAAGCAGGGCCAATACCACGACCTGTAGTACCAATCGCCGCTTTACCCATATGAGCTTCACGTGCTTTATCTAAAGCCACATGGCAAGAAAGAATTAATGGGCAGGCCAAGCTCACGCGCAAGCGTGAACGGACATCGATTCCGGTAGCTTCTAATTCTTTGATTTCACCTAACAAAGCTTCTGGTGAAAGCACCACGCCATTAGCAATGTAACAAGTAACATATGGACGCAACATCCCCGAAGGAATCAAGCGCAAGACCGTTTTCACTCCATTAATTTTTAATGTATGGCCAGCATTATGACCACCTTGATAACGGACAACGACCTGCGCATCTTGCGTTAACAAATCGACAATTTTTCCTTTGCCTTCATCGCCCCACTGTGTACCTAAAACAACAACGCTCTTACCCATCTTCTACTCTTAATCTGCACCATGCTATCAAGCACGAAAATTGCACCTGATTTCAGCAAAATCGGACATTATAGTTACTTTTTAATACTTACACCATCATTTTTTGGTGTTGCCTGTTTAAAATAATCGAAAAAAGCACTGCTTTGATCTAATACCAAAATATCCTTCTTACTTTGGAAGCTTTTCTCATAAGCAAGTAAACTACGGTACAAAGCAAAAAAATCCTTATCCTTACTATAAGCCTCAGTATAAATTTCTGCAGCTTTTGCCTGGCCAATTGCACGTGCTTTTTGTGCCTCGCTTTTGCTGGTAGCGATTAACACCATTACTTGAGCGTCAGCCTTTGCTTTTACTTCCTCTGCCATTGCCTTACCATCGGCACGATGCTGGTTCGCAATATTTTGCATCTTAATTCGCATATTCTGATAGATGGCATTACGAGTATTAGCTGTCGGTTCAATGCCCTTAATCTGCACATCAATGATTTTTAAGCCAATTTCTCTTGCTTGTTGTTCGGCTGTAGTACGCAATAAACTTATTACTTCATTATGGTTTTCAGAAACGAGTTCTGAAACTGTTCGTTTGCCAAATTGCATACGCAATAAAGAATTTAACTGCTGCTCTAACAAGGTTTTTGCTTTAAAATCATTACCATCTGTTGCCATAAAATATTTGGCTAAATCATCAATCTGCCATTTTACATAATAGTTTATTAATACCACATCATTCTTTTCTTTGGTAATAATGCGCATTGACTTAATGTCTATAGTCTGGATACGGGTATCAAAAATACGAACACTCTCAATGAATGGCGTTTTAAAATGCAAACCCGGATTAAACACCTTAACTTGTCCATCTTCTTTAAGCACATGCCCTAAGCGCAAAATAAGGCCTTGCTGGCCTTCTATTATGGTAAACAAACTGCTAATAAGTAATAAAATAAATAAAAACAATAAGATACCAAGGGTTTTACTGATGCTCTTCATTATTATTCTCTCCCCTGACGATAAACGGGTCTAGTCACATCACGCCCATCGACTAAACTGCTGGTATCTGTATTATCATCCGTATCTATTTTAATGCTTTTCGTACTTGTTGCAGATACACTCTCGGATTGATTTTGCCATAATTTATCTAAAGGCAAATACAATAAATTGCTTGATTTGCTATCAACAATAATTTTACTGCTATTTTTTAATACTCTTTGCATGGTCTTAAGGTACATATGTTCCGCAGTGATCGCAGGAGCAGCTGTATATTGTGGTAATAAGGCTAAAAATTCAGAAACCTCTCCTCGAGCGCGTAATACCACTTTCTGGGAAAAAGCTTCTGCTTCTTGCTGAATGCGGCTGGCTTTGCCTTCAGCAGCAGGAATAATTTTTGCTGCATAGGCATTGGCCTGGTCTATGAAACGCTTCTTATCGTCTTTAGCTTTAATCACATCATCAAAAACATCTTGTACGCCTTCTGGAGCGCGTATTGGCTGGGGTGAAACATTGACAACCAAAATGCCAGATTTGTATAACTCAAGCATTTTAGCCAAGGTTTCCTGGACCTTGCTCGCCCAAACATCCACATCTTCTGCAAGCACCTGATCCAATGTATTTGCACCAATAACTTGCCATACGGCACTGGATACTGCCTGTTGCAAACTATCTTCGGGGTTAGCAACATTAAATACATACCGTTGTAAATCACTGATTCGGTATTGAACCACTAAAGATACGGCTACTAAATTTTTATCACTAGTAAGTACTTGGGTTGAATAAGAATGATCCACCACCTTATCGACATTTACCACTGTTTTGGAAGAGATAATACGAGGAATCCAATGCAAACCAGGACCAACAGTTTCTATATACTTACCAAATCGTAGAATAACTGCTTGCTCTGCCGGGTCCACAATAAAAATTCCTGATAATACCCACAAGAGAAATACAGTAAATGCAATCATCATTGCAATTATACCTGTATTTGAGTTTTGGGGTGACTCACCTAACGGTTTTCCAGTATCGCCAAAAAGAATTTTCTTCAATTTGCCATGCACACGTTTAAGAGCTTCATCTAAATCTGGAGGCTGATTCTTGCCTTTCCAAGGATCCTTGCCTTTATCTGGCTCATTCCACCCCATGTACGACTCCCCTGACTAATTTTAACAAAACTGGAATTTTATGGGGTATATGCAGTTTAAGCAAGTAGCGCTTTGGATTAGATTAAGATAATGCACTTTTCAACAACAAGCTCTACTAAACCTTAATGAAGATTAAATCCCACACACCATGGCCCAAACGCTCGCCACGTTGCTCAAATTTGGTTAAACCACGTGACTGAGGCTTTGGAGAATATCCTCCATCAACTTGTGAATTACGCAACGCTGACTCTGACGATAATACCTCAAGCATATGCTCGGCATATGCTTGCCAATCCGTAGCACAATGAATAAAACCCGCTGGTTTTAATTTTTGTGTTAATAAGCGAATGAACTCTGGTTGAATCAAGCGCCGCTTATGATGACGCTTTTTATGCCATGGATCAGGAAAAAAAATCTGCACCCCACTTAGCGAGTTATCTGCAATTTGCGTTTTAAAGACTTCTACCGCATCATAGGCAACAATACGCACATTAGTTATTTTATGATCATGCAAATCTGCCGCAAGGCTACCAACTCCAGCTTGATGCACTTCAATACCTATATAATTTAATTCGGGACTATTTTGCGCCATAGTTAATAACGAAGTTCCCATACCAAAGCCGATTTCCACAATCGTGTCCGCCTGACGGCCAAAAATCGTTTCTAAATTCCAAGACGTTCCAGTTATGAACAATTCATAATCTTGCAGCCAAAAATCTAATCCTTGTTGTTGCCGATTGCTCACTCGCCCTGCGCGCAATACATAACTTTTAATTCTACGATGCATCATAATGACTCAATTTATAAAAAATGTGATTATATGTTTCTACAAAAATCTTGCAACTATTGCATTTTTTTGATATAAAACCGCTCTTGTATTTTACATATGGCTAATTGCCCAGAATATTACAAAGACGATCACTAAATATATCTAAATTTGGAGTAACACAATGTCTAGAGTATGTCAGGTAACTGGCAAGCGACCCATGACTGGTAACAAAGTGTCGCACGCTAACAACAAAACCAAAAGACGCTTTCTACCCAACATTCAAAATCACAAGTTCTGGGTTGAAGAAGAGAAACGATTTGTCACTTTACGTGTCAGCACTAAAGGTATGCGTATTATTGATAAATTAGGTATTAAAGCGGTTCTGGATAAACTCAGAGCTACTGGCGAAAAAGTATAATTAAGAGGATAAACCATGGCAGCTGTTACGATTAAAGTGAAAATGGAATCCACCGCAGGAACTGGATACTATAAAACCACTACTAAGAACCCACGTAACCATCCGGAAAAGATGGAATTAATGATGTACGATCCTAAAGTACGTAAGCACGTTCTCTTCAAAGAGAAAAAAGTTAAATAATCAATTTTAAAGCCCCATGAATTAGGGGCTTTTTATTAACTCCATACCCCAACATAGTAAAAAACCTAGCAAAGTTAATTAAATATTAAGCAATTTTCAGTACTTACAGCAAATTAACCTTAGTAAACACTGGATAATCCTTGTGAATCGTTTAAACTGATAATTAATAGCAGTTGAAACAAAGAGGATTTGTATGAAACCGTCACTGCAGCTTAATATAGGCCAACATCTGACGCTCACTCCACAGCTACAGCAAGCAATTAGGCTATTACAATTGTCGACAATTGATCTCCAACAAGAAATACAACTTGTTGTTGAATCAAACCCTATGCTCGAAGCTACTCCTAATGAAGATAAAGAAGAGCCTAGGCATGAAGAAGTGACCACAAATCCAAATGATGAATTTGTTGATTTTCAATGGTCTGAACTGTATCAAATATCTAATAATCGCTATAACATCAATAATGGTGATTATAATTTTGATAATTTGCATTGCAGCACCACCAACTTACACAGTCATCTGCGTTGGCAGCTGGATCTTTCTTCTATGAGCGATGTGGATCGCGTCATTGCTACAGCAATTATTGATGCCATTAATGATGATGGTTTCCTAAGCATACCCATTGCTGAATTACATGCCAGTTTAACTAGTGAAGAGCATCCTTTAGATATCGAAGAAATTGAAGCTGTACGCCATCGTTTGCAATTGTTTGACCCAGTAGGTTGCGCTTCTGTAAATTTAGCAGAAACATTACTTATCCAATTGGAACAATTACCTTTGGATACGACACATTTAACCTTAACGAAGAAAATTATTATTGAAGACCTTGATTTGCTTGGTCAACACAATTACAAGCAATTAATGAAAAATCATCAGATTAATGAAAAAACAGTTGATGATATTTTGCGTATCATCCATGGTTTAAACCCTAAACCAGGAAATTTAATTCATCAAGACATTACAGAATACATCATTCCTGACTTAACCGTAAAAAAAATGAATAATGAATGGCAAGTAGTTCTCAATCAAAACATATTGCCTCATTTAAGTATTAATAACCAATATGCCTCACTCATTCAAAGAGCAGATAATAGTGCGGATAATCAATTTTTAAAAAATAACTTGCAAGAAGCACGCTGGTTTTTAAAAAGCATTCAAAGCCGTCAAGAAACGCTACTTAAAGTTGCAACATGTATTATGGATTATCAAAAAAGCTTTCTCGAACTTGGGGAAGAAGCCATGAAGCCATTAATTCTGAACGATGTTGCCTCAGCGTTGGATATGCATGAATCAACTGTATCACGTGTTACTACGCAAAAATTTATCCATACCCCACGTGGGGTTTTTGAGCTAAAATATTTCTTTTCTAGCCATGTAAATACTAACGCCGGTGATGAATGTTCATCTACTGCAATACGTGCCGTGATAAAAAAAATAATTACTGCTGAAAATCGGAAAAAACCCTTAAGTGACAGCAAAATTGCCTTAATATTGAAAGAACAAGGAATTAATGTAGCAAGAAGAACTGTGGCAAAATATCGAGAAGCAATGGGAATTGCTCCCTCGAATGAAAGAAAGAATATCCGTAATTAATTAGTAAACATAGGAGATTTGTTATGCACATCAACATTACCGGACATCAATTAGATGTTACTCCTGCGCTCAAAACATTTACCGAAGAAAAGTTTGATAAGCTTGAGCGTCATTTTGACCAAATCACTAAAATTAATGTTATTTTTGGTGTACAAAAGTTAAGACAAATTGCTGAAGCAACTGTTTTTGTTGCTGGTGGTGAATTACACGCGAGTTCTGAATCAGAAGATTTATATGCAGCTATTGATACCTTAATCGATAAACTGGATCGTCAATTGCTCAAGCATAAAGAGAAACTTCGTAGCCATTAATCTCTTCTAATTGGGCCAACCGATGGCCCAATCCCTTAAAACATTTTAACTTCTTTTACGCAGGAATTTCTGTACCCCACGTCTACTTCATGATACATTTATTGTCATGATAAAGACTAAAATTAAAATCATCAATAAATTAGGTTTACATGCCCGCGCTTCGGCTAAATTTGTGTCAACTGCCGCACGCTATCAAAGCCATATTGAGGTTACTAAAAATTCACAAACTGTTAATGGTAAAAGCATTATGGGTATCATGATGCTTGCTGCGAACCAGGGTAGTGAGCTACTGTTGGAAATTGAAGGTCCAGACGAAACCCAAATGCATGATGCCTTAGTATATCTTATTAATGATTACTTCGGTGAGGGTGAATAAGAGTATAATAACGGGTTACGGGAAACTCATTCCCCGAGCTATTATTTAGTCAGGGAAACCTCTGTTTCTTACCTTAAAAAACTACCATCTAAACCTTCTCAGTATGTTTTCTTTGTTTTCTTACTCTATGAACTACGAATAAAGTCACAACCAATCCAGACAAAGCATAAATACTAAAACCAACAAAAATGACCCAAGAGGGATTTGCAGCAATAGCAACGAATAAAACAATCATCAGCAATACATATAAAAATGGCACTTTACCTTTAAAATCAATTTCTTTAAAACTGTAATAGCGAAAATTAGAAACCATGAGTACGGAAATGACTAAAGCTAAAACTGCTGTCAACACCGCAACAGACATACCATGCCAATTATTCTGCGTACAAAGCCAAGTAAAAGCAGCCATAACTGCAGCCGATGGGGGACAAGGAAGTCCTTGAAAATAGCGTTTATCCGCCACTTCAAGCTGTGTATTAAAACGTGCAAGACGCAAAGCCACAGCAGCCGTATAAACAAAAGCAACTAGCCAACCAATCTTTCCTAATTGCCCCAAAGTTAAATTATAAATCAATAAGGATGGTGCCACACCAAAAGTCACCATATCAGATAAACTATCGTATTGAGCTCCAAAGGCACTTTGCGTATTTGTTAAACGTGCAATACGCCCATCTAAACCATCAGCAATCATCCCAATGAATATTGCAACAACTGACACTTCAAATAAACCTTTTGTTGAAGCAACAATAGAATAAAATGCAGCAAATAAGCTGGCCGTTGTAAATAAATTAGGTAATAAATAAATACCTGAATGACTTTCTTTTTTCATTCCTAATCAACCTTTATAAAACACTAAACAACAATGATCTGACATAATAGGGATAAAATCGACTTTTGCAAACACAAATATATTGCAATAAATCGAATAAATTTCAATACAGACATGTTTGTTTGATGTTATACTTATCACACTGTATTGATATTGCATAGAATTATGGCTGATCCAGAAAAAAAAACAATCGTTATCGAAGGCATTACCTCTCAAGGAAAAACATTTCGCCCAAGTGACTGGGCTGAGCGAATGAGTGGTTCACTGGCAAGCTTTAAAAACTGTCGTATTCGGTACTCTCCTCTTTTGCGTCCAAGCGTGAACAGCAATGGTTATCAATGTGTTTTACTTGATCCCAAGCTCAAAGAATCCAGCCCATCACTTTATCAATCCATTATAGACTTTGCCAAAGCAAATAATTTGCGTATTTGTGGAGAAGAGTAGCTCAGCATGTTGGGCTGCGCGTATGGCAATCGCACTTAATTTTGAAAAGTATTAAAAAATTAAATAGCTCGCGCAAGCGCTCATTCACGTGAACGTTTGCCTGCCCGTTTGCGTTCCCGAAATAATGTTGCCCTCAGTAACTACACTTCAGTAGAATACCATGACCAACTTGTGCCCATGGATGAACTCATAAAATGCAGTATTTTGATCATGAAAAGCTTGATGTATATCAAAAAGCTATTGAATTTGTTGCTCTCATTGAGTCCATTGTAAAGCAGTTCCCTAAAGGACGCGCTTATTTGATTGACCAACTACAACGAGCAGGTTCTTCAGTAGTACTTAATATCGCAGAAGGAGCCGGAGAATTTTCTATGAATGAAAAAATTCGGTTCTATCGAATGGCAAGACGTTCTGCAACAGAATGCGTAGGTATTCTCGACATCTGTATGCATTTCAATTTGATCGATGAAAACATAAGCTTAAAATCACGTAACCTATTATTACGAATCGTTTCCATGTTGACCAAAATGGCTCGAATCACTTCGGGAACGCAAGCGGGCAGGCAAACGTTCACGTAAATGAGCGCTTGCGCGAGCTAGTTAATTTTTTAATGTCCTTCAAAATTGAGTGCGATTGCCATAGAAGCAACCTTAAAACTGTTTGCCCAATTGGTAGATAACTCAATACATGGATATGCGATCATTAGCCATTTTGTAAAAATTGTTGGTAGTATTAATATTTAAAGCAATTCAAAACGACCATAAAGTGGTAAATGATCCGATAACATCCGCCAAGGTTTCCCTTGTAAACAAGCGACTTCAAGGACCCGCATACCACGAAAATAAACGCGATCAATACAAAAAGCCGGGCGAATCGCTGGGAATGAGCGCGCATGTTGTCCCTCAAGGGAAACAAAAGCTTCTTCTATATTTAAATACTCTGCCAAAGGTTTAGAAATTATATTGCGCCAATCATTAAAATCACCGGCCATTAATAACGGCTCATCTTGGGGTACAACTTCTTGGATACGACGCATCAAAGCCAGAGATTGCTCTGCACGTTCGCGTTTAAATAATCCCAAGTGCACACATAACAAATGAATAGTGCTACCATCTAAAACCAATTGTGCATGCAAAATCCCACGTGAAGCACGGCGTATACTTGCCAAATTAATATTATCAATCTGATTAAAAGCATATTTGCTTAAAATAGCATTTCCATGATGACCCGATTGATAGACCGCATTTTTAGCATAAGTATAGTGAGGCCAAATATTTTCGGCAATGTATTCACATTGGGTTGCTACTGGCCAATTACCAATTCTTTTTTGTCTTTTTCGATGTTCCCCTTGCACTTCCTGCAAAAACACAAAATCAGGATTTAATGCGGTGATTGCATCCCGCATCTTAGGAAGTAAAAAACGAATTGCACCAACTCCAAAACCTTTGTGGATATTGTAAGTGAGCAATGAAACACTACGCCTTGCTTGCTGCATAAAATTCACCCCATTCAGGCTTCTGTTTTAATCATAACATTAAATCAGAAAAACCTTGAGCTAATCACCGCCCTTATCTGTATATCGGTATTCGTCTATACTCCATTAATCTCTTTTATAAAGCTACAAATACAAAAATGAATGAAATCAAAATCAAGATTCCAGGATTTACTCTTGCAGGTAAAACATGGGGAAATCCTAAAAACCCCCCGATCCTTGCCCTACACGGATGGCTGGATAATGCTAATAGCTTTGCCCTAATGGCGCCTTATCTTCAAACAGACTACTATTTTATCGCTATAGATTTACCAGGACATGGCCTTTCTTCACATTTACCCGAAGGCTGTAATTATCATTTTTTTGATGCAATATTTATCGTCATTGAGCTCATCAAAAAACTAAATGTAGGTAAAGTGCATTTATTAGGCCATTCCATGGGGGCATGCATTGCGAGTTTACTAGGAGGGGTTGCGCCAGAACTAATGAGCTCTATTTATTTCATTGAAGCCTTAGGTCCCTTTTCCGCAGCTGGAGAAACAGCTTGTCAACAATTAACTACCTACGCGCAATTTCTTAGTAAATTTCACCATTTTCAATCGTCCAAAGGATATACTCACTTTGAGAGCATGACCCAAGCCAGAGCATCGAAAGGTTATGTTTCTAAAAAAATTGCAACCATTCTTTGTGAACGCGCAGTAGTAGAAAAAAAAGGACTCTTCTATTGGCGTCATGATAAACGTTTATTAGCAAATTCCCCTTTACGCATGACGGAAGAACAAATTTTATCCTGTCTACACAATATTACAGCGAAAACTCATTTATTATTAAGTCATGATGGATTTTCTTTTGATCCAGATATTATAGAAAAGCGTATTAATGCAGTGAATAATTTGCAGATTAGCAAACTTGCTGGCGGACATCACATCCATATGGAACAGCCAGAAACAGTTGCACAACTTCTGGCTGCATTTTATCAAACGCTCTAATTAATCCTGTGCAGAACAAAAGGTGTAATTAATTGCTATTACTTTCAATGAGGCTTTGACTGTCTCCACTGAATAGCCCAAATCTTTTGCAGCACTGATCACCCCACAACCTGCTTCATCAAAAGTAGTATAAGGAGTCCAATAATCCATGTTGGCCTTGACCATCACATCAAATGCCAAACGTGTATTCCAGTTTGCTTTGTGTGCTAAAATGTAGAATAAATGGTTAAAAACACCACTTGAATAGTGTACATCAATACCACCATAATACTCATCCGCAGTATCGATAGAATCACCATCGCGACTTGGTCTATCCATGTAACGAAGGGCATCATAACCACTGTCTTCTTTCATAATTTCACCACCAATAGTCCAGGAGCTTTTACCTAATGAATAGTACTCAGCAGCTTGGGCGGCCATATCCGAGAATGATTCATTAATACCACCAGATTGGCCATAATATTCAAGATTTGAATGTTGTTCAGTAAAACCATGGCTGATCTCATGAGCCCCAACACCTAAAGAAACTAAAGGATACATCATGGTATCACCATCACCAAAAGTCATTTGACGGCCATCCCAATAAGCATTCTCATAACCCTCACCATAGTGAACACGCATCACCAGTTGCATTGGCAAGCCATCAGGTTTGGTTAACGCTTCAATACCATACCAATCATGATACATATGTTTAATGACGTACCCCGCATACAAAGCATCATTAGTTGGAGAGGCTGCACCATTTTCTTTATCGTAACCATCACCTTTATAACCTGTTAAATACACATCTGCATCATTATCAGCACAATTAAACTTCATTGCTTTGCCTTTGCTACTGTACTTGTGTCCCATATCAATGACCTTGACATTAGGGTTTTCCATGAAACATTCACCACTGCTTTTATCACGACTTATTTCAAGATAAGGCAAACCTTGACCATCATATTGATAAACACCTATTTTATGGTTTCCACCAAAACCAGTGCTATTAGCAAGAATTTTTCTTGTTTTCACATCGTCCCATTGAAGAAATGGCTTAAATGTTTGCGCATCAATAATTGCGGTTGGGTGAGCAGGAATTTTATCTTTATAGGTAACAAAAACGCTGACCTTATACGCCCAATGAGCTTGATGCTGTTCATCAATGTAAATTATTGGCGTAACGAAGGCGTTACTGAGTTCATTTCCTACATATGGAGCTTTAAATTGTGCCAAAGCGAAGGGCGCATTAGAAATAAACGCAGCACTTGGCTTACCTAACTCAGCTTGAAGTCCTTGATATACAATCCCGTTCATGGTCACCTTCGCTTGAGTGGTCGCTAATGATTTTACGTTACTTGCGCTATGGATAATCGCATAACCACCAAAAACAGGAAATCCGGTATAATACTGTTGCATGCGAACATGGGTTATTTTGTTGCTGTCGGTATGTTCTTTAATAAAACTTAAACTGTCGGCGAACGCAGAAATATCTTGTGTTACCAATGCAAATTTTTGTTTTAATTGAACAAAAGATACATTTTGTAGCAGCATAGGCTCTGCAGCGCGTCCAGGAGATGCTATTCCTATAGCCAAAGCAACTGCTAATGGGGATAAGTAGTAATTATGATGCATTGAAAGACTCCTTTTTACAACTCACTAAAAAGTAACTCTTCTACTGCCGAAATAAATTTTCATCCCGAAAATTCAAGCCATGGAATAACTTGCCATTATTCCAACAGTGAGTCACACACTTTTATTGTTCTAAACATCACAACAGTTCAACAAACTAATCCAAACTAGCATAATTTTACCTGTCTTGAAAATATATTAGGCGGATTATTATGAATAGAAGCGACTGAGGTAAGTAATATGAAAATATTATGTTTTAATAATGATCAACGTGAGATATCATGCAACTTTTGACGTGCAGTTGGAACAACACTAACTTTATAGTGAAATAAATTTGGGATACCAACTAATTGATACATAAACCTCAAAATAAAACGATTCACCTGAGAAACTTGTGGGAAAACTTTAAGTATCATGCAGAGATCTTGCTGATATCCTCGTAGATATATGGACAATGATGCAAAGATAGGGCAAAATTTGCCGAAATTACCTTATAATACGGAATGATGAAAAAAATCCTGGTTTTGCATGGTCCAAATCTGAATCTCCTGGGTACTCGCGAACCAGCACTTTATGGTTCAACAACCTTAGAGCAAATTAATGAGCGCTTAACTCAAGAAGCTTCTCATGCTGGATTAACACTTTCTTGCTTTCAAAGCAATTGCGAAGGAGCATTCATTGATAAAATTCAGCAAGCGCAACAGGAAAAAACCGATTTCATCATTATCAATCCAGCGGGCTATACGCATACCAGCATCGCCTTACGTGATGCGCTCAGTGCTGTTGCGATTCCGTTTATAGAAGTACATCTCAGCAATATTTACTCCCGTGAATCCTTTCGCCACCACTCCTACTTTTCTGATATTGCCAAGGGGACTATTAGTGGTTTAGGGGCATTAGGATATTCGTTGGCATTAACCTCAATTATTGAAGAATTAGAGAGAATCAAATAATGGATATTCGTAAAATTAGAAAACTCATTGAATTGCTTGAAGAAACAGGCATTTCCGAAATTGAAATCAAAGAAGGCGAAGAATCATTACGATTAAGCCGCTACAGCAATGTACCAGAAGTAGTACCACCAGTCCATTATGTTACAGCGCCTGCACCTGCCGTTGCTCGTCCAGAACCAATCATCACTGCTGAAAGTACTGAACTTAAAGCAGCTCCAGCAGTAGTCTCTGGGCATAAAATTCGCTCACCAATGGTAGGTACTATGTATACTTCTCCCTCACCAGACAGCCCTCCCTTTGTCACTGTGGGGCAATCAGTCAAAGTTGGCGATGTGTTATGTATTGTTGAAGCAATGAAAATGTTCAATGAAATTGAATCGGATCGCGCGGGTAAAGTTGCTGCCATCCTGGTAGCTAATGGAGAACCTGTTGAATATGACCAGGTTCTGTTTACCATAGAATAGAGGTGCATTTATGCTCAGTAAAATAGTTATTGCCAATAGAGGCGAAATTGCACTTCGCATCTTACGTGCATGCAAAGAGCTTGGCATCCAAACTGTGGCAGTACATTCTGATGTGGATAAAGATTTATTACACGTTCGTCTTGCTGATGAAACCGTATGCATTGGCCCTGCTCCAGCACAAAAAAGCTATCTAAATATCCCAGCAATTATTTCCGCGGCAGAAATTACTGATGCCGTAGCCATTCACCCAGGCTATGGATTTTTATCAGAAAATGCTGATTTTGCTGACATTGTCGAACAAAGTGGCTTTAAATTCATTGGGCCTCGTGGAGATACCATCCGTCTAATGGGCGATAAAGTATCCGCCATTAATGCAATGAAAGCAGCAGGTGTTCCTTGCGTTCCTGGTTCAGATGGACCTTTAGGCGATGACGAACAGCGTAATCTAGAGATGGGGCGCAAGATTGGCTACCCTGTGATTATTAAAGCTGCCGGTGGCGGTGGTGGGCGTGGTATGCGCGTAGTGCATGGCGAATCCAACCTTCTCAATGCAATTGCGTTGACACGTAGCGAAGCTAAAGCAGCGTTTAATAATCCTACGGTTTACATGGAAAAATTCTTGGAAAATCCTCGCCACATTGAATTTCAAGTCTTAGGCGATGGTAAAGGGAACGCGGTTTATTTGGGTGAACGCGATTGCTCCATGCAACGACGGCATCAAAAAGTGGTGGAAGAAGCTCCAGCACCAGGAATTACCGAAGAATTGCGTCAAGAAATTGGAATGTCTGTGGTTAGGGCCTGCGAAGAATTAAACTATCGCGGTGCAGGAACTTTTGAATTCTTATATCAAGACGGTTGTTTTTATTTTATTGAAATGAATACTCGTATCCAAGTGGAGCATCCTGTCACAGAAATGATTACTGGCATCGACTTAATTAAAGAGCAAATCAAAATTGCCAGCGATTTACCCATGACTCTAAAACAAGAAGACATTAAACTGCGTGGTCACTCCATCGAATGTCGAATTAATGCAGAAGATGCGAAAACATTCATGCCTTCACCTGGATTGATCAGATTATTGCATCAACCTGGAGGGCCTGGTATACGCTTTGACTCTCATATTTATAGTAGCTATACTGTACCACCTAATTACGATTCCATGATTGGTAAATTAATCAGTTATGGTGAGACTCGTGCTGAAGCAATTGCCAGAATGCGTAATGCTTTGGATGAAATTATTATAGATGGCATCAAAACTAATATTGAATTACATCAACGTATTCTCCATGACCAATCTTTTGTTGCTGGGGGCACTAATATTCACTATCTAGAAAAAATGCTGAAGGATTAATGCTGTGTGGTTTCAATTAAAAATAGAACATTGTCCCGTTGACCAAATAGATGAATTAAGTGAGGAATTAGAGGAGTTCGGTGCATTATCCATTATGCTTACCGATAAAAACGATAATCCTGTTCTTGAGCCAGAGCCCGGAACAACTCCTTTATGGCCTGAAGTGATTATTCAGGCCTTATTTTCTGACGCTTTGCAAGCACAACACACACGTGATCAACTCCTACCTATTAATCCTGATTTCAAACTCTCTATTGAAGTGTTAGAAGATAAAGATTGGGAGCGTGCATGGATGGATGATTTTAAACCACAGCGTTTTGGTAAGCGGCTATGGATTTGCCCTACCTGGTCTACGCCGCCAGAGCCAAAAGCAGTCAATTTAATGCTTGATCCTGGTTTGGCTTTTGGTACGGGAACTCATCCAACCACCTCTTTATGTTTAACCTGGTTGGAGCAAGCTCCCTTACACGAATATACAGTAATTGATTATGGTTGTGGCTCGGGCATTTTATCTTTAGCTGCATTAAAATTAGGTGCAAAGCAAGTATATGCCGTTGATATTGATCAACAAGCATTGCAAGCAACACAAAATAATGCGCTTAGTAATAATTTAGATACGCAAAAATTAAGCATTAGTTATCCTGATGAATTAGCTACTCCAGTAAACTTGATTATTGCCAATATTTTATTAGCTCCATTAATCTCGTTAAGAGATCGTTTTCAACAATTGCTTCATCCTGAAGGTCTCTTAGTAGTTTCGGGCTTATTAACCGAGCAAGCCCTTATTCTTATTGAATCCTATCGGTCAATGTTTCACTTAGTGAGTCAAGAAAAATTACATGACTGGTCTTTATTAGTTTTTGCTCGTAAGTAAAGGAAGCTGCTGTGAATAGTTTTCGTCTCAATGAAAAAAATGATTATTGTGATTACCGGCATTCGTCATTTTAAACATTAAAAGTTACAAATTTATCAGCAAGTTACTTGATAAACTGCAAATAAGCACCCAAAATGAATAATTAAAGTGATTTGTTTCAGGAGCTTGGCATGACGCAAGATAAGGAATTAGGTGAGTTATTGCAGGCAGTAGCTGAAAAAAGCTTGCAAATAATTAATGACTTACAGAAAAAACCGCTGCAACTTTCTGCCTTAATACAACAATACATTGATTTAACTGAACATTTTCAAAATGTTATTTCTGTGATGCTCAACAATCCTGAAAAAGTTTGGCAAATGCAAATGGATTATTGGCAAGATGCTCTTGAATTGGCGCACACACAATTTACTCATTGGTTGCAAGGTGCTCCTATGCCAATTGCCGACAACCGTTTTAGCGGTGAAGATTGGTTAAACAATCCTTTCTTCAATCTGTTAAGTCAGCATTACCTCCTGGCCAGCGAGCACATGAATACTCTGTTTGAAAATATGGAATATCCTGATGATAAGGTAGCAAGAAAACTAAAATTTTTTACTAAACAATATCTAGATGCCCTATCTCCAGCAAATTTCCTCCACACAAACCCTCAATTAATGGATGAAACATTAAAAAGTCACGGTAAAAACTTACTGCATGGCTTACATAATCTACTTTCTGATTTGGAAATTGGCTCTTCGCGTATTTCCATTAAAATGACGGATACTGATGCGTTTAAATTAGGAAAAAACATTGCAGTAACGCCAGGCAAAGTGGTGTTTAGAAATGATATGATTGAGTTAATTCAATACACACCAACCACAGCTAAAGTAAAATCCATTCCTTTATTAATTATTCCACCTTGGATTAATAAATATTATATTCTGGATTTAAGCCCACATAATTCCTTTATCCGCTGGATAGTCGATCAAGGCATTACAGTTTTTGTGATTTCTTGGGTAAATCCTGATGCCAGTTTTGCGAATAAAAGCTTATATGATTATCTACATGAAGGTCCACAAGCAGCAATTCATGTCATTCAAAATCAATTAAAAGTTCCGCAAGTCAATGCTTTAGGGTTTTGCATTGGCGGTACCTTGCTTTCTCTTTTACTTGCTTATAATAAAGCGCATCTCGATAATTCCATACACAGTGCTACCTTTTTGGCTGCGATGATTGATTTTAGTGATCCAGGTGATATTTCTGTATTTATTGATGAACAACAAATTAAAAAATTAGAAGAAGAAATGAAATCTAAAGGCTATCTGGCTGGCAAATTCATGGCTTCTAGTTTTAATTCATTACGTGCCAATGATTTAGTCTGGTCTTTTTTTATTAAAAATTACTTACGAGGGCAAAACCCGGTTCCTTTTGATATTCTGTATTGGAATTCTGACTCCACGAACATGCCTGCAACCATGCATTCACAATATTTAAGATGGATGTATTTGCATAATGATTTAGTTAAACCAAATAAAATTCACATAAACCATACGCCAATTGATGTACGCACTATTGATATTCCAACCTTTTTCTTATCTACTGAAAAAGATCATATTGCCCCCTGGAAAACAACGTATATTGGTTATGAATTGATGAAAGGCCCTAAACGCTTTGTGCTTGGGGGTTCTGGACATATTGCCGGTATTGTTAATCCTCCTTCAGTTACTAAATACGGTTATAAAGTTAATGATCAAACGAATATCAGTGCAGAAGAATGGATTGAAAATGCAGTAGAATATGCTGGCTCCTGGTGGAATGAATGGGCAACATGGCTGAAGAATCTTTCCGGAAGCAATGTACTTGCTCCTGATTTTATCAAAATGCCCTATAAACCATTAATGGATGCACCGGGAAGTTATGTATTAGAAAAATAATTAATCATAAAGTAAGAAAATAAATATTTATGCATAATATAATTCAAAAATTCATAACTAGAATTTGAGAGCGTGTTGTACCCACATCAGTAGGGCCTCATTATTATGGAGGCACAGAACCAACATTGAGAATGGATTTCCGCCTTTCGCGGGCACAACAAGCTCTTAATTTAACGGCAGTGAAGGTCAAAGCAATTTTATTTATTAGGCAATGTCCCTGAAGTTTTTTTTCACATATTTTTCAATTTTACTTCGATCTGCCCCCTCTCCCGCGCTAGGAGTTTGAGTAGTATGATGAAGCTTTTCGCGGAAAGTAGCGCAGACGTGATAATTTCGAGAACAGAAGGTGTTTGCTGAAAAACCTC
>NZ_JASGFU010000013.1:0-55297 GCF_047605385.1 Legionella sp.
TCAGTGGGTGAGATGGTTCATTACATTAGGGCGCAAGTTCCGGAGCGCTAGGCCTATAAAAACCAATAAATTTTAGCGATTATTATAATAGGTAAAAATTAAGGAATTATGATGTAATTAAATGCATATAACCTAAAACCTAAAACGATATTTCATTAGAGTAATAGCTCCCTCCGTATCTACGTGCCGCGGCACGTAGGGGATGAGGGGCAGATCTTTTATTCATTAGAAATCTGTACTGAGTTGTTTTACTTTGTTCGTAATAACTCCAGTTTTTAATTTTAAAAAATTACATACTCCGTGAACAGTTATGAACTTTAATATGTCATCTTAAATTACATGTTTACTAGATATTTGGGAAGCCCCTCACGGGGCTATGCGTTTGCAGTGCATTGGCATCGTAAAAATACGATAGCCAACTAATTATTCTTCTTCTGAATCTGGATGATGGTTGTCCATAGGAACAGACTCAGCAGGTACTTCTTCAGTCTGTGGCTTATCTTTCCATTCCAACTTTACACGACCTTGTTTGTCAATGCCGGCAACAAAGACGGCTATTTCTTGGCCTTCATGGAGAACTGTTTCAACTTTCTGTGTACGATCACTGCAAATTTGTGAAATATGTAATAAACCATCTTTACCAGGTAATAAATTAATAAACGCACCAAAGTCAACGATTTTGCTTACTTTACCTTGATAAGTTTGTCCTACTTCAATTTCAGCAATTAGTGTTTTAATTTGCTTTTGTGCTTCTTCTAATGCCATCTGATCAGGAGAGAATAATTGCACTACACCAGTATCGTCGATATCAATAGAAACGCCTGTGCTTTCAATCAAGCCTTTAATCGTAGCTCCACCTTTACCAATAATAGTACGGATCTTATCTTCAGCAACCTTCATCGTTGTGATGCGTGGGGCATGCTGTGACAGTTCTTCACGATGCTCCGACAAAGCATTATTCATAACACCCAGAATATGCATACGGCCGGCTAATGCTTGCTCAAGCGCTTGCTCCATAATTTCATTAGTGATACCAGTAATTTTGATGTCCATTTGTAATGCAGTAATACCCTGTTCTGTACCAGCTACTTTAAAATCCATATCACCAAGATGATCTTCATCACCTAAGATATCAGTTAAAACGGCAAAACGATCACCTTCTTTAATCAAACCCATTGCAACACCAGCCACAGGTGCTTTTAAAGGCACACCAGCGTCCATCAACGCCAAACTTGTACCACATACGGTAGCCATAGAACTTGAACCATTAGATTCAGTAATTTCAGACACTACTCTTAATACATATGGGAATTCATTTGCATTTGGCAATACAGCAATTAACGCACGCTTAGCTAAACGGCCATGACCAATTTCACGACGTTTAGGACTTCCAACCATTCCGGTTTCTCCGACAGAATATGGAGGGAAATTATAGTGCAGCATAAAGCGATCTTTAGTTTCGCCATTAATGCCATCTAGAATTTGTGCATCACGCTCATTACCTAAAGTGGCAACAACAATAGCCTGCGTTTCACCGCGTGTAAACAAACAAGAACCATGAGTTCTTTCTAAAAATTTAGCACGAATCGAAATAGGACGAACTGTTTTTTGATCGCGACCATCAATACGTGGCTCTCCATTTAAAATGCGATTACGTACTGTTGCCCGCTCTAAATCAACAAACATAGTACCAATAGTATCTGCTCTTAACTCTTCGTTTTCAGCCACTAACGCATCAATAGTTTGCTGTTTTAACTCTCCTAAACGCTGATAACGTTCTTGCTTATCTTTAATCAAGTATGCAGCTTCAACATCAGCTTGTGCCATATTGGCAACACGAGATTGTAATTGCGTATCGATTTCAGGAGTAACCCAATTCCAACATGGCTTACCAGCTTCTTTAGCTAATTCTTCAATGGCTTTGATTACGTTTTTCATCATTTCATGACCAAACATAATCGCTCCCCGCATTACATCTTCATTTAATTCTTTAGCTTCAGATTCAACCATTAAAATAGCCTCTTTAGTTCCAGCAACAACCAAGTCTAATTGCGATTCTTCTAATGCTTTACGGCTTGGGTTAAGCAGATAAACTCCATCCTTGTAGCCAACGCGTGCGGCACCAATTGGGCCATTAAAAGGTACACCAGAAATAGCTAATGCAGCAGAAGCACCAATCATGGCAATAATATCTGATGAAACATTAGGGTTTAAAGAAAGAACCGTGGCAATAACTTGTATTTCGTTAGTAAAGGCTTCTGGAAATAGCGGACGAATAGGTCTATCAATTAAGCGTGACACTAAAGTTTCATGCTCACTTGGTCTACCTTCACGCTTGTTAAAACCACCAGGAATTTTACCTACCGCATAAAATTTTTCTTGGTAATTTACAGTTAAAGGAAAAAAATCATTTCCTTCAGCACCTTCCTTTTTGCCAACTACAGTGACTAATACTTGAGTACCATTCATACTAGCGATTACAGCACCATCGGCTTGCCGCGCGACTTCGCCTGTTTCTAAGACTAGGGTATGGTCCCCAAATGCTATTTCTTTTGTAATTTTAGCCACGAGATATTCCTCTTTTAGTAATTATAACGAAAAAAAGGCGCAAGAAAGTGCGCCTTAATTTTAAAGATTAATTTGTATTAATACACCCGCTCTAAGGTGCTTAAGCTCAACAATCAATAAGAATCTCTCAATTCTAATTTTTGAATTAAAGTTTGGTAACGTGTTTGATCATTGCTTTTCAAATATTTTAAAAGCTTACGACGCTTGTTTACTAACATTTGTAAACCACGACGAGAATGAAAATCTTTCTTGTGTTCTTTAAAGTGTTCAGTCAAGTACTTAATACGATTAGTAATTAAAGAAACTTGAACTTCTGGCGAACCAGTATCTTTATCGGCACGCTTGAATTCATTAACGATTGCTGCTTTATCTGCGCTACTTAGCGACATGCTACACTCCTGGAACTACTTAAGTATTCATTTAAAGGCGGCTATTCTACCAAGGCATACAAAATGAAACAAGTGTTGCAAATTAATTTGTGCAAAAAATTTAATTTTTATACCAAATAATAGCATAATTAATAAGCCAACAACCTTTTTGCTTTTAAAATACCTGTTGTACTAAACTCACCTAACCCAATAAATTGTGTGCTCTCATTATACAAACGGACACAATTCATACCTTCCACATCTAAATTTTTATTCACCACGCGCCCTTGCCGAATAGCCCATACCTCATCATCTGCAAGAACCATTGATGGTAAATAGTCAATGGCTTTGTCCATAGGAATAAGACACGCAATACGCTCAACCAATGACATACTTTCTAGCTCATCTAAAGTATATATTGGCAGGTGATTTAATCCCGCAGTATATACACGATGTAAACGACTCACATAGGCACCCACATTTAAGGAATCCCCAATATCTTCAACCAGATTACGAATATAAGTTCCTTTACTGCAAGTTACTGTAAGTTCAAACTGAATCCCATCAAAGGAGTTCAGGCGTAAGTCATGAATTATAATATCACGCTCTTTACGCTCTATTTCGATACCTGAACGCGCCAAACGATACAAAGGTACGCCTTTATGTTTTAATGCTGAAAACATCGATGGCGTTTGACTTAACTGTCCCGTATAATGCGTGAGTACTTCTTGCAATTGTGATTGTGACACTTGAAAACATTCACTGTAGGCAATCACCTTACCTGCTGCATCAGCAGTACTTGTCTTAATACCCAACATGCCTGTTGTTTCATAACATTTATCTGCATCCAGCAAGAATTGGCAAATCTTGGTGGCTTCCTCAAAACATATTGGCAACATTCCAGTAGCTAGTGGGTCTAGACTCCCAGTATGGCCTGCCTTTTTTGCACCCAATAACTTTTTTGCTTTTTGTAACGCTTTATTGGATGTCATCCCTAAAGATTTATTCAGTAATAAAATTCCATTATTAACTGAGGATAACTCATTTATCTTCATCTTCATCGCCAGTTGATTGATTGGCTTCATCAATCAAACGACTTAAATGTTGACCATATTCAATTGACTCATCATAAACAAAATGAAGTTGTGGAACGGTACGTAGGGTAATGCTACGAGCTAATGCACTGCGCAAGTAACTTGCTGCAGCGTTTAAAATGGAGCCTGCTAACTGCTTATCGTCATTAAGCACCGTAAAATACACTTTAGCGTGACTTAAGTCTGCAGCTACTTTAACTGCAGATATAGTCACAAAACCCTTTAAGCGTGGATCTTTAACTTCTAGAGGAATAATTTGCGCTAATTTTCGCTGAATCATTTCAGCGACTCGGTCTGTACGTTTAAAATTCTGCCCCATTTTTATAAATCACGCTTAATTTCAACAATTTCATATACTTCGATTAAATCACCGGGTTTCACATCATTATAGTTTTTCACGCCGATACCACACTCAAAGCCTTGACGAACTTCAACCACGTCATCTTTAAATCGTCGTAAAGATTCTAAAGTACCTTCATAAATAACTACGTTCGCACGCAGAACACGGATTGGGTTATTACGTTTTACTATACCTTCAACAACCATACAACCCGCAATGGCACCAATCTTCGGTGATTTAAATACATCACGAACTTCAGCAATACCCACGATTTCTTCTTTAAATTGTGGCGCCAACATACCGGTTAATGCCCCTTTGATTTGATCCACAATGTCATAAATAACACTGTAATAGTGTAAAGATACTGCCTCTTGCTCTGCTAAACGCTTAGCACTAGCATCCGCACGAACGTTAAAGCCAATTAAAATGGCATTTGATGCAATCGCCAAGTGGACATCTGACTCGGTGATACCACCAACTCCACTAGAAATAACTGCAACTTTAACTTCATCATTAGATAACTTAATCATTGCATCAGCTATTGCCTCAACAGAACCTTGCACATCTGCTTTGAGGACAATATTCAATACTTTAGACTCTGCTGCTGTCATATTTTCCATGATGCCTTCTAAAGAAGACTTTTGACGCCGAGCAAGTTTTACATCACGGAACTTTCCTTGACGAAATAGAGCTACTTCACGTGCTTTTTTCTCATCTGGCACAACAATCGCTTCATCACCTGCATGAGGGATTGCTGATAAACCCAGTACCTCTACAGGGATAGATGGTCCGGCATTTTCAACCATATCGCCATTGTCACCTACTAATGCTCGAACACGGCCATACTGGAAGCCAGCAAGAAGAATATCACCTTTATGCAAAGTTCCACTTTGAACTAATACTGTTGCAACAGGGCCGCGCCCTTTATCCAGACGTGATTCAATAACAACACCCTTAGCTGCACCATCAGTTAACGCAGTAAGTTCCAGAACTTCGGCTTGTAGTAGAATTGAATCTAAAAGTTCATCAATACCTTGACCTGATTTAGCGGAAATGCTAATAAACATTGTATCGCCACCCCAGGCCTCAGGAATTACTTCATGAACTGATAATTCGTTCATTACGCGCTCCGGATCTGCATCGGGCTTATCTACTTTGTTAATTGCCACAATAATCGGCACACGCGCTGCTTTAGCGTGTTGAATTGCTTCTATAGTTTGTGGTTTAACACCATCATCAGCTGCAACAATCAGAATAACGATATCAGTTACTTGCGCACCACGAGCACGCATTGCCGTAAATGCAGCATGCCCCGGTGTATCTAAAAATGTAATTTCTCCTTTTGGTGTGCTCACGTGGTATGCACCAATATGCTGGGTAATACCGCCAGCCTCTCCAGAAGCAACTTTTGTGCGACGAATGTAGTCAAGCAACGACGTTTTACCATGGTCAACATGACCCATAATGGTTACTACTGGCGCTCTTGATTCTCGATGACTACCTTTAGAAATAGCTTCATCCAAACCTACTTCAATTGCATCTTCTTTAATAATTCTTGCTTTATGCCCCATTTCCTCAACAACAATTACCGCTGTCTCTTGATCAATAACTTGGTTGATTGTTGCCATAGCACCAAGGGTCATCATGACTTTAATTACTTCAGCAGCCTTAACCGACATGCGCTTTGCAAGCTCTGCAACAGTAATAGTTTCCGGAATTAAAACTTCTCTTATCACTGGCGCAGTAGGTAGGGCAAAACCATGAGTTAAAGTTTCTTCTGCTTCGCGGTATTTATCTGATTTTTCATTGCCTTTACGTTTTTTGAATTTGCTTCGACCACCTCGGCGATGAGAATCTTGCTCTTCATCATCGCGCTCATAACCAGGGGAATATTTGACTTTTTTCTTTGGTTTCTTATAGTCTGAAGATTCAGAGTCAGCATTCGCTGAATCTATATGTTTCTTTTTGCTTGTCTTATCTGATTTGCTACCTTCTTTAATCGAAGTCTCTGCAATTTTTTCTAGCTCAGAAGTATTGTCCAACAGCTCATCGGCTCTCATTTCTTCAGTCACAGTGATTACTTCTTCGATTTGCTCTTCTTGTTCGACTTTTTTTGGCTGCACTTCTGGTAAGTCTGAAGATGTTTCCTCTGCCTCAACAATGGGTGTTTCAGCAATAGATTCAACAGGAAGCTGTTCTTCTGGTGCAGCTGCTTCCGCGGTTGAAACAGTAGGATCCTCTATCTCTGGGGGCTCAACTAAAGTACTGCGTTTTACAAAGACTTTCTTTTTACGCACTTCAACATTAACAGTTTTACCACTATGCGCATCATGACCGACAGTCACTTGAGATAAGCTCTTACGGCGTAAAGTGATTCGTTCTGGTGTAACATGCACATCACCACGCACAGAGTTACTCTTCAAATGATTGAGTAATATACGCTTTTGTTCTTCATTCACAGTCTGTTGATCATCAGTAAAAGATAACCCTGCTTCCTGTAACTGGTTCAATAAGCGTTCAACCGGAATACCAACGACTTGTGCTAATTGTTTAACCGTCACATCCGCCATATTTTAATCCCCTTTCAGCAGCCTACGCTCAATAAAAATGAACATAGCTGCATTCTGAAACATGTTAGTTTATTTGCTCGTGAATTACACGAAATATAGTTTCCCATGATTATAAGAACCATGGCTCTCTGGCCTTCATAATTAATACGCCAGCTTTTTCTTCAGTCATACCTTCAATATCTAATAAATCATCTACAGATTGTTCCGCCAGATCTTCCATTGAGATGATACCTTTTTCTGCTAATTTGTTAGCTAATGCCTCAGTCATCCCTTCCATTTTTAATAAAGAATCATCGGGAGCTCCCGCTAAACCTTTACCAGAAGTTAATGCCATAGTTAATAAATTATCGTTAGCTCTGTTTCTTAATTCTTCAACGATTTCCTCGTCAAATTCTTCTATAGCTAACAATTCTTCTTTAGGTACATAAGCGATTTCTTCCAATGTTGAGAAACCATGTGCTACTAGTAATGTAGCAATTTCTTCATCAATTTCCAGAGCAGAAGTAAATAACTTGATAATCTTGCTTGATTCTTCTAAGTTCTTATTTTCAAATTCATCACTGGTCATAACGTTTAACGTCCAACCTGTAAGTTGACTTGCTAAACGTACGTTTTGACCATTTCGGCCAATAGCTTGAGATAATTGTTCTTTTTCTACAGCCAAATCCATTGTATGTGTGTCTTCATCAACAACAATTGATGAAATATCTGCAGGCGCCATTGCATTAATCACCAATTGCGCTGGATTATCGTCCCAAAGAATAATATCAACACGCTCACCACCAAGCTCACTGGAAACCGCCTGAACACGCGCGCCACGCATACCCACACAAGCACCAACAGGATCAATTCGTCCATCATTAGTCTTAACAGCGATTTTCGCTCTATTTCCAGGATCACGCGCAGCCGCTTTCACCTCAATAACATTTTCACCAATTTCAGGCACTTCAATACGGAACAGCTCAATGAGCATTTCATTGCGTATACGGCTTACAAACAATTGTGGGCCTCGTGCTTGTGGTGTAATATCATATAAATAAGCACGTACACGATCGTTCGGACGGAACATTTCGTGAGGCAACATTTCACTCCTTGGTAAAAATGCTTCAGCTTTACCGCCTAAATCAATAATCACATTGTCACGAGTAACCTTTTTGACAGTACCGTAAATAAGCTGGCCAAGTTTGCTTCTGAATTGGTCAATGACCAGTTCGCGCTCTGCTTCGCGAACTTTTTGCATAATCACTTGGCGTGCAGCTTGCGCTTCAATACGACCAAATTCAATTGAGGGAATTGATTCTTCAATTCGCTCACCCACGTTAACCGATGGATTACGCTCTTGAGCTTGCATCAAAGTTAATTGTCGCTCTGGGAATTCAAGCTCATCCTCATTAACGACATCCCAATATCTAAACGTTTCATACTCACCGGTACGTGGGTCGAGTTTAATTCGTACACCAATATCTAATCCAAAGATCTTGCGAGTCGCAGACTCCAATGCAGCCTGGATGGCAAGTATGATTACTTCTTTCCTTACGCCTTTTTCATTTGCTAAAGCATCAGCAACTAATACTAATTCTTTGCTCATTGTTCGCCTCTCTATACTGTCAAATATGCTTTCACAATATTTGAAAAAAGTAGTTCATGATCTTCGCCATTTATATTCAGCACAACAGAATCTTCTAAAACAGCAACTATTGTACCTTGCAATTTGCGTTTACTACTAACTGGCTTAAACGTTTTAATCTGGACCGGCTGACCTATATACTGTTGATACTGCCAACCTTTAAACAAAGGCCTTGGGATACCAGGAGATGAAACCTCTAAACTATAGTTACCTTGGATAGGATCCTCAACATCTAATAAGGCGCTGACTTGATGACTAACATGCTCGCAGTCTTCAATACCAATACCATCTGCTTTATCTATATAAATACGCAGCAAAGAATGTTTGCCCTGGGAAAGATATTCACATCCCCAAAGTTCATATCCCATATCATTAATTGCAGGACTTAATAGTTGTTCCAGTTCATCTTGAATCATAGCATCTACAAACAAAAAAAGGGCGCATACGCCCAAGTCTGTCAACTAATAACCTGGATTCGCAAAGTACCCTAAATTAAACATACCCCTAGAAAGTAGATAATTGTTCGCTAAATTCAGTATAACACCTAACGTTAAAGCTTTTTCCAGGGTAATAAAAAACCCCATAAAGGGGCTAATAAGTGGTAGCGGGGGCAGGATTTGAACCTACGACCTTCGGGTTATGAGCCCGACGAGCTACCATGCTGCTCCACCCCGCGTCAACTGAGGCCAAGTATACTCAGACTTGGTTACTATAGCAAGCACTTTTGCTATAGTTTGCGAATTATTTAGCAAATGCGTTAATACAGCTAACAATCAGCGCACTTGGGAAAATACCTAAATAGAGTAATGAAAGACAATTTAAAGACAATACTAAGTTATCCTCTTTACCTATTACTACAGGATCAGTTTGTACTGGCTTATCAAAATACATTAGCTTAACAATACGGATATAGTAATATGCACCAATAATTGTGAAAATTAAGCCAATAACCGCAACCCAGGTCATATGGACATCAACTAATGCTTTAAGTACCAACAACTTGGTAAAGAAGCCAACGGTAGGAGGTACACCAGCCATTGAGAACATAATGATTAACATTAAAAATGCCATCCAGGGATTACGTTTATTTAATCCTTTTAAATCCTCAACATTATCAATTTCCATCCCGTGATTAGACATTAGCACAATTAAACCAAATGCCGCAGCAGTAGTTATTGAATAAACCAAAATATAATACAAAGCTGCTGAATATCCAGCGGTACTTCCCGCAAGAATACCAAATAGTGTATAGCCAATATGTGATATTGCTGAATAAGCGAGTAGCCGCTTAAAACTTGTTTGAACAACAGCAAATAAATTACCTAAGCCAGTAGATAATAAAGTAATTACTAATAAAATCTGCTGCCATTGACTACTGAGATCAACAAAACTAATTGTTAATAGTCTAAATGCCATCCCTAACGCTGCAATCTTAGGTGCAGTACTAATAAATAAAGTCACCGAAGTTGGTGCTCCTTGATAAACGTCAGGTGCCCACATGTGAAATGGTACAGCAGCTAACTTAAAGCAAATACCAGCAAGTATAAATACTAATGCAAAAGCAAATAATGCGCTTTGTTGCTGCCAATTAGTTGAAATAATACTTGACACTTCTAATAAATCCAGTTTGCCAGTAGCTCCATAGATCAAAGAGACTCCATAAAGAAGCATTGCTGATGCAACTGAGCCCATAACAAAATATTTCATCGCTGCTTCTGATGCATCACCATCTGTACGACGAATTGCAGTCATGGCATATAGAGGTAATGACATTAATTCCAGACCCAAAAAGAGAGTAATTAACGAATGGGCTGAAACAAGAATCATCATTCCTAATGTAGAAAATAGGCCAAGTACATAATAATCACCTGACGGCATTTTACGTTCATCTATATAATGACGCGAATAGATAAAACCTAATAATACAGTCAGGTAAATAGCAAATTTCATCAAATGAGCCATGTCATCGCTGATGAAGAGGCTGTTGAAGGCAACTACCTTGTACATTCCTATGTACAGATAACTAACACATGCAGCAAGTATTAATCCAATACAGGAAATAACAAAAGCTACAGATTTATAGCGATCACGTAGAAATAAATCAGCAAGCAAAGCAAGGCTCGCTGTGGCCAATATAATCATCTCTGGAATCGCTACATGGATATTTTCAAATAATGCGTTCATATTGATTAACCTTGCTTTATTACAATTTTGTTTGGCTAGCTAATGTCAGGGTATGGGTTACTGTCTGATGTATGTAGTCCAATATAACATTAGGATAAACACCCATAGCAATAACCATTAACGCGAGTAAGACATAAGCACTAAGTTCATAACCAGATAAATCTTTTAGTGCAGCAACTTTATCATTGGCTACTTTGCCGAATATAACGCGTTTGTACATCCATAGATTGTAGGCTGCCGCAGTAATAAGCGTCGTTGCGGCCCAGAAAGCAATCCAAAAACCAGCTTTCATTGAGCCTAAAATCACCATGAACTCACCTACGAATCCTGACGTACCAGGTAATCCTGCATTGGCCATACAAAACAACATGAAAAAGGATGCAAATACAGGCATGCTATTCACAACACCACCAAAATCACTAATATGACGTGTATGCATCCGATCGTAGATATAACCTACACCGGCAAACATACCACTGGAAACAAAGGCATGTGAAATCATGACCACAATCGCCCCTTCCAAAATTAAACCGGCATTGCTTAGCCCTGATTGCTTGGCAATAGCAAAGATGGCAAAACAGCCTAAGGTCACAAATCCCATATGGGATATTGAAGAATAAGCAATTAACCGCTTCATATCCTTTTGAATAATTGCTACAAAAGCAATATAAACAACGGCAATTAAAGATAAAGCAATCATAACGCCAGCATATTGATTACATGCATCAGGAACAATAGGGAGTGAAAAACGTATGAATCCATACGCACCAAGCTTTAAGAGAATAGCAGCCAAGATAATTGACCCCCCCGCTGGTGCTTCTGTATGCGCATCAGGTAACCATGTATGTACTGGAAACATAGGAATCTTAATTGCAAATCCAAGGAAGAAAGCAATAAAGATCAATGTCTGAGCAGCCATACCTAATTTAAGGCTATAAAAAGCTTCGATATTAAAGGTTCCTGCGATGTAACCCATGTATAAGAAGCTAGCAAGCATTAATACAGAACCAAGGAAAGTATATAAGAAAAATTTAATCGCTGCATAAACGCGATTATCAGATCCCCAAATACCAATAATTAAATACATGGGAATTAAGGTTGCTTCCCAGAAGATGTAAAATAAAATTGAATCTAAAGCTGAGAACACCCCAACAAGCAAGCCTTGCATTATTAAGAATGCTGCTAAATATTGTGAGACTCGTGTGGTAATGCTATCCCAGGTAGCCAAAATGACGACTAAGTTAGTAAAAATGCTTAGTACAATTAACAGTAAAGACAATCCATCAATACCAAGGCTATAACTAATACCTAAAGAAGGCATCCAAGGAAGCTCTTCCAGATATTGCATACCAAGTGCTTTAGTATCAAAACCTGTTACCAAAGGCACACAAAGCAATAAACACAATATCACGGTAAATAAAGCCAAATAACGCGAAACATTAGGACTGCGATCGTCTCCGGCAAGAAGAACAAAAACACCACCTATTATTGGCAACCAAACTAGTAAATTGAGCAAATAATGCATACCCTCACCTTATATTCAGCCTAGTATCAACCAGCACAAAAATCCCAATAATCCAAACACCATGACAGCCGCATAATGATACAGATAACCACTTTGTATGGCGCGACCTTTACTGGAAAACCATCTGACCAGTCCACTACTGCCATTAACTACTAACCCATCAATTAGTTTCTGATCACCAATATTGTAGAGAGCACTACCAATACCCTTGGCACCTTTTACAAAAAACAAGTTATTAAAGGCATCAAATCCATATTTGCTTAAAAGAATCTTATAAATAACTGACAAATGATGTGCCAAATAACGTGGAATAGAAGGAATAGCGATATAGCAAATCCAGGCGATAAGAATACCTGCTAAAGTCAACCAAAATGTAAGTGAATGCACTGAATGCATCATACTTGCAAACGGGGAAGTCACTTCATGAGCCAGTTCAGCTAAAACGTTATGTTGAGATAAAACAAACACCGATGAACCAAGTATCGTTGGATTGTTAAAGAGTATGGGCATGTAAAGAATATAGCCAATAATTACGGAAGGAATTGCTAAAAGCACTAATGGCACCCAAACAACCCATGGAGACTCATGCACATGATCGTAGGTATGTTGATCCATACGTGGTGTTCCATGGAAAGTCATGAAAAACGATCTAAAGGTATAAATCGCTGTAATCATAGCACCGATTAATACACAGTAATAAGCGTAACTACTACCTGGAATTTGTGATAACTGTGCCGCTTCAATAATCGTATCTTTTGAATAAAAGCCCGCTAATGGCGGAATAGCACATAAAGCCAAACTACCAATGATATAAGTTACATAAGTAATGGGCATTTTATTCCATAAGCCTCCCATTTTTCTCATGTCTTGCTCATGGTGCATGCCAATAATTACTGAACCTGCCCCTAAGAACAGTAAGGCTTTAAAGCATGCATGGGTAATAAGGTGGAACATGCCCGCACTATATGCAGATGTACCAATACCAACCATCATATAACCTAATTGGGATAGAGTAGAATAAGCAACTACTCGTTTAATATCATTCATTACCAGAGCGAGAATACCGGTAAACAGTGCGCCTGTTGCACCAATAACCAATACCACAGTCAACGTGGTTGTAGAGTACTCTAATAATGGAGAAATACGAGCAAGCATAAAAACACCGGCTGTAACCATGGTTGCTGCGTGAATTAATGCAGAAATAGGCGTAGGACCTTCCATTGATTCTGGTAACCATACGTGCAAAGGAACTTGTGCAGATTTACCCATAGCGCCAACATATAAAGCCAAGCAGGTGACTGTTACTAAAGACCAAGGATGGCCTTGGAATAATTCAATATTTTGACTTGCCAGGTAACTTGCGCTTTGGAATACCGTTGCATAATCAATACTACCGGTATATGCAAACACTAAAGCAATGCCAATAACAAAACCAAAGTCGCCCACACGGTTCACCAAAAATGCTTTCAAGCTGCCTTCAATAGCAGATTCTTTTTGATACCAGAAACCAATAAGTAAATAGGACACAAGCCCCACACCTTCCCAACCAAAAAATAATTGTAGAAAGTTATTCGAGGTAACCAACATCAACATCATAAACGTGAATAATGAAATATAGCTAAAGAATCGTTGGTAGCCATCATCATCAGCCATATAGCCAATACTGTAAATATGAACTAATAAGGAAACAAAATTAACAGTTAATAACATGACAACGGTTAATGGATCAATTAAAAATCCCAGGTTAAACTCATAAGGAATAAGTTGACCACCTGCAGCCCAGTGATAAAGTATATTACTCTCTGCGGGCAATACGCCAGATAAAATTTGACACGCAACATACAGCGACGCAAGAAAAGAAATACTAACACCTAAAATAGTGACCGTATGCGCTCCAACACGACCGATTTGGTTGCGAAAAAAACCTGCAATCAGTGCACCTGCAAGTGGAGTTAAAACAATTATCAGACAAAGTTGATGTATACTCACAATGTTAACCTTTTAAATGATTCATCTTATCTACGTCTATGTTGCCACGATTTCTATACAGCAACATCACTATGGCCAAACCAATCGCAGCTTCTGCAGCAGCTACTGTCAAAATAAAAAAAACAAAAACTTGACCTGCGATTTCGTTATAGTAATGCGAAAACGCTATAAAATTAGTGTTAACAGCAAGCAGCATCAATTCAATGCAGACTAAGAGTAAAATGATATTTTTGCGGTTCAACATCATGCCAATAAGACCGAAGCTGAACAAAATCGCCCCTAATATCAGGTAGTTATTAACCGGTATCATATGGTATTCCCCAATACTTATTTTTCTGCTTTCATACTAATTAATTTAACTCGCTCACTGCTGCGAGTCATAATTTGTTGCTTAATATCTTGTCGTTTAGAGTGTCTTACACCACGATGTACTAAAGTAATTGCAGAAACAATTGCCACTAATAAAAGCACTGCTGCAAGTTCAAATGCTAAGAAATAATCAGTATAAAGAACCATACCTAAAGCTTCTGTATTTGATGCATCTACAGTAAGAGATTCAATTTTAGATCCAGAATTTTGTGCTACGGACATTTCTGCATTTTGTTTCATTTCAACATTAGACTTGAAAGTACCACTTGGGATGGCAACCATTAAGAGTCCTATAAATAAAGCAACGATAATTAAACCAAAAGGTAAATAACGTCTAAAATGACTCTTTAATGATTCAACATCGATATTAAGCATCATGACAACAAATAAGAATAATGTCATTACTGCGCCTACATATACCAGCACCAGAATTAATGCTAAAAACTCAGCTTCTGCCAAAATCCACAGCACAGCACTACAGAAAAAAGTAAGTACTAAAAATAAAACACAGCGAACCGGGTTATTTTGTGTAATCACCAGAAATGCTGAACCAACTGCTAAGGCTGCAAACACATAAAAAATGATTTGAACTAATAAGTCATGCATACAATTACCCCATTATCGGTACTTTTCATCAGCAGCTCTGTCTGCTGCAAGACGTGGCTCCAGCAAATCACCAAGAGCTAATAGTTTTTCTTTAGTCATTATATTTTGACCACGCTCACTAATATGGTAATGATGTATTGGCGTCACTACGATTGAATCAACTGGGCAGGATTCTTCACACAAACCACAGTTAATGCATTTAAACATATCGATATCATAGCGGGTTGTACGTCGTGAACCGTCTTCACGTGGTTCTGATTCAATAGTAATGGCTAATGCAGGACAAACGGCCTCACATAATTTACAAGCAATACAACGCTCTTCACCATTAGGATAGCGACGCAATGCCAGTAAGCCTCTAAAACGAGGTGAAATCGGTGTATGCTCTTCAGGAAACTGTACTGTTATTTTTTTCTTAAAAAAATACTTACCCGTTAACTTTAAGCCAGTCAATAGATCCAGCAACAAGAAACTACGAATATAATACTTAATATTTTGATATACTTTTTTCATCGGCTTCTCTTTTAACCATCAAAACCAAGGTTTAACCTGAGCAACGACCATTATGGCAGTTACAATAATCCAAACAATGGTAACAGGGATGAGTACTTTCCAACCTAAACGCATCAGCTGGTCATAACGATATCGTGGAAAAGTTGCTCTTACCCACAGATACACAAACAGGAAAAAACAGATTTTCACAAGTAACCAAACAAAACCTGGCACAACAAAAAATACATCTTCCAGGACAGGAATACCTTCAAAAGGAGACATCCAACCACCCAGGAACATAATACTAAGCATTACTGAAATCAGGATCATGCTGGCATATTCTGATAAAAAGAATAGGGCAAAGCCAATTCCCGAATATTCAACATGGAATCCTGCCACAATTTCAGATTCACCTTCTGCTAAATCAAATGGTGCTCGGTTCGTTTCAGCAATTCCTGCAATCCAAAATACAAAGAATAAAGGCAATAAAGGTACAAACCACCAGTGCAGAATTCCACCTTTTTGTGAATTCACAATATCCGTAAGATTCATGCTACCTGCTGCTAATAACACGCCGACTAGTGCAAAGCCCATAGCAATTTCATAGGATACAGTTTGTGCAGTACTTCTTAACGCACCAAACATTGCGTATTTAGAATTGGATGCCCAACCGGCAATCAAAACACCATAAACACCTAAAGAACTCATTGCAAAAATATACAATATTCCGGCATTAATATTTGATAGAGCCATTCCTTCTTGAAAAGGAATAACTGCCCATCCCGCTAAGGCAGGTGTCAGCGCTAATAGTGGTGCAATCACAAAAAGGTATTTATTAGACCGTGTAGGAACAATAATTTCTTTAGTGATTAGCTTAACAAGGTCAGCAATAGGTTGTAATAACCCCTTCATACCAACTCGGTTAGGACCGATACGTACTTGAATATAACCAATAACTTTACGCTCAGCATAAATTAAATATGCCACAACGAGTAATAAAGGAACAACAATTCCCAGTATCTTAAGAACAATCCAAATTAATATGCTAATATCATGCAGCATTTTTTCTTACCTGCCTAGCGCTTAATAGTTATTGCAGCAAATGAATGACCCAAATCAACTGTCTCAGCCATCGCGTTTGCCACCCATACAACATCGGCCGCAATGCGCTCATCACGTTTAAGCGGCAATGTTATCTCAATATCACCCTGAGATACAGTAGCAATTTCGTCTAATTGCAATCTTTCTGCTGTTGCGGGATGAATACGTATACATGCCGTATCTGCTGCAGCACAAAGTTGTAAATCCTTGGCATTCCTGACAATTGCATCGATACGATACAATGGCCACTCACCAACACGCATTAAAGTTTGATTAATGACAGGTAAACATGCAGGATAATAAGGTATGTACTCTTGCTCTACAGTAATGGTAGCGATGTCTTTAATTTCGGATAAAATCTCTTCTGTCGACGTATATTCAAAATCTTTACACTGGAATAAATTACCTAATACGCGCAGCACTTTCCAGGCTGGGCGTGCTTCATCATGAGGAGGCATGGCACCTTTGACTGTTTGCCAAGTATTATCAATATTAATATAAGTTCCAGATGTTTCTGCATAAGGCGCGATTGGTAAAATTACATCAGCATAATCCTGCATTGATTCATTATGATATGCTGACAATAACACAACAAACTCGGCTGCAAGCATTGATTGCCTTGCGCCATATGGATTTGCAAAATCGAAACCAGGCTCAACAGCCATTAAGAAATACGCTTTTAATTTGGCGTTCAATGCTGCTTGTACATCTAATCCTGACTTTTGATCAACTTTACCTGCAGTAGTGCGATGCGGCACCATTCCTGCCATCCACGCACCTGCAGTATTTGCACCATGAGTTAATCTAATCGCTTTGGCACCACTTAATTTTGTAATTAAGTGAATTAGCGTGCGAATCAAAGAGGCTTCGGGATGATTTTCACAAATTGCACCAGTAATTAAACATGCTTTTTCTTCTTTGAGTGCCTTAGCAAATCCTTTTGTTACATTATCCGCATCTAAGCCAATCAATAACTTTTGTACTTCTTCAGGTAGAGATTTAGTGTTTTCAGTAAGCGCTAATGCTAATTTAGCTAATTGTATTGGTATTTCTAATGGAGAAACAATAATGCGTTCTTCCACATCAAAATGATACTCATAATCAACAGGATTTAATGCGTAAATTTTAGCGCCATTACGGAAGGCTTTACGCACACGAACGCCTGCAAGAGGTACTTCCCTATCAATATTGCAACCAACAAGTACAATCGACTGTTGATTTTCAATTTCTGCATAGACTAATGAATTTTTAGGTGTAGTAGCTTGATTATTTTGATCTTTAAAATCAGTTTGCTGTAAGCGGTGATCCAGATTATGTACCCCAATTTCTCGCATTAATTTTTGTAATAGATACATTTCTTCAATTGTTGAAGAACTGGAAGCAAATGTGGCTACTTGTTCACCACCGTGTTGCTTAATAATTCGGCTTAAACCATCTGCCGTGAACTTTAATGCAGTTTCCCAGTCAACAATTTCCCACTGGCCATTGCGTTTAATCTGTGGTTTGCTCGCGCGCGTTTCACTTTTTAGACCTAAGTAACTGAAACGATCTCTATCAGAAATCCAGGTTTCATTAATTAATTCATTTTCTTTGGGAACAACACGCATCAATTCATTTCTGCGTGTGTGCAAATAAACATTTGAACCTAAACAATCATGCGGCGCAAGACTGTCAAATTGACTCATTTCCCATGCTCTTGCGGTAAAACGATATGGCTTAGAAGTTAATGCACCTACTGGACATAAGTCGATGATATTTCCGGATATTTCTGATTTCATGCTGTGTTGTACATAAGTACCAATTTGCATATTTTCCCCACGACCTGTCGCACCCAGCTCTCGTAAGCCAGCGATTTCCTCGCCAAAACGTACACAACGAGTACAATGAATGCAGCGAGTCATCTCAGTAGAAATCAGAACACCCAGATCGTCGTCACTTACCGAGCGTTTTGTTTCTACATATTCAGATTGATCTTGGCCAAATCCCATAGAAACATCTTGTAATTCACACTCACCACCCTGGTCACATATTGGGCAATCCAAGGGATGATTAATCAGTAAAAACTCCATCACAACCTTTTGTGAATGGATTGCTTGCTCCGATTTAGTAAATACTTTCATGCCATTAGTAATTGGGGTAGCACATGCTGGGACTGGCTTTCTACCATTTTCCACTTCAACCAAACACATACGGCAGTTAGCGGCTACAGATAGTTTTTTATGATAGCAAAAACGCGGAATATGAATACCCGCTTCATCGGCAACTTCAATAATCATTTTGCCATTTTCTGCTTCAAATGTTTTACCGTCGATTTCAATAGTAGTTGTCATGGTCAAAACCTTCTCATTATGCTGCGACGATCGAGCGTTTATGCTTAACAAAGTACTCAAATTCATGATAAAACTGCTTCACGAAACTTTGCACAGGCCATGCAGCTGCTTCACCTAATGCACAAATGGTGCGCCCTTCAATGTTATCCGCAACATTGACTAATTGTTCTATATCGCTTGGTTCACCATGCCCATGAAGAATACGATGCAGTATGCGAACCAGCCAGCCAGTCCCTTCACGACACGGAGTGCACTGACCACAAGACTCATCCATATAAAATTCAGAAATGCGATATAAAGTATTAACCATACAGGTTGTTTCATCCATAATAATTACGGCACCAGATCCTAAACCTGAGCCCGCTTTTTGGATACTGTCATAATCCATATCGAGTTCCATCATGACATCACCAGGAAGAACACGCATGGATGTACCACCAGGAATAACGGCTTTAATTTTTCTGCCTTCACGAACACCGCCAGCCAATTCAAGCAAGGTTCTAAATGGTGTACCTAGCGGAATTTCAAAGTTACCTGGTTTATTAACGTGACCACTAACGCTAAAGCATTTAGTGCCACCATTATTTGGCTTGCCTAATTTCAAGAACCACTCGCCGCCTTTTTCCATAATTACAGGCACAGAAGCAAAAGTTTCTGTATTGTTAATTGTTGTTGGTTTACCATATAAACCATAATTTGCAGGGAATGGAGGCTTAAAGCGTGGCTGTCCTTTTTTACCTTCAATTGAATTGAGTAATGCCGTTTCTTCACCACAAATATAGGCGCCAGCACCCAAGTGGTTATATAAATCAAAATTAATGCCAGAATCTAAAATATTCTTACCAAGCAAGCCTGCTGCATATGCTTCTTTAAGTGCAGCTTCAGTACGCTCATAAGGTAACCAAAATTCACCACGGATGTAGTTATAGCCAACAGTAGCACCCATAACGTAGCCAGCAATAGCCATTCCTTCAATAAGTTGATGAGGATTTAGGGCTAATATTTCTCGGTCCTTACAAGTACCTGGTTCACCTTCATCTGAATTACAAACCACGTATTTCTGTACGGGAGTATTACGATTCATAAAGCTCCACTTCAAACCTGTTGGGAAACCAGCACCCCCTCGTCCCCTCAGTGCAGAAGTTTTTAGCTCATCAATGATTAATTGCGGAGAAGTTTGCTCTTTTAATATTTTTCTCCAGACACTGTATCCACCAATGCTTTCATATGCAGATAGAGTCCAAGGCTCTGGTAAATGAAATGTTCGGTAACAAACTTGATTTAATTCGACCACGGCAACCACCTCTATCTTATTTGTATTCTTCCAACACTTTATCTATAGATTCAGGAGTCAGATTTTCATGATAATCTTTATCCACTTGCATCATTGGCGCATTAACACATGCCCCTAAACATTCAACAGAACGTAGGGTAAAACGTCCATCATCTGTGGTTTCGCCTAATTTGATGCCTAATTTTTTTTCCAAATGACTTACAACACCAGCTGAGTCACGTAGCATACATGAAATATTGGTGCATACATTGATTGAATGCCTTCCCACGGGATTGCGTTCATACATTGAATAAAAACTAGCGACCTCATACACCGCAATAGGTGGACTATCAAGATACTCAGCCACTGCATCCATTAACTCTTCGGTTAAGTGGCCATGTTCTTCTTGTACAATTCTTAAAGCACTCATTACGGCTGATTGTTTCTGATCTGCAGGATATTTTGCTATCCAGTGATCGATGTCTCGTATTCTGTGCGCCGGCATCAGTTGAGGTAACATTTTTGCTGAAGTATCAGACATATTTAAACCTTTATTTCATTTGAAATTCCCTACCAATGCACTTACAGATAGAGGCCTCTTGACTGGCAAAAGGGAAAATTTCTTTGTTAAATTAACGATCTATTTCACCAAATACAATATCCTGGCTGGCTAGAATAGCCACACCGTCTGCAAGCATATGCCCGCGCGACATGTGATCAAAGCTGGATAAATGAGCAAATCCTGGAGCACGAATTTTTAATCGATAAGGCTTATTGGCACCATCAGATACCATATAAATTCCAAACTCACCTTTTGGTGCTTCAACAGCACTATAAACGTCCCCACGTGGCAAACAAAAACCTTCAGTGAATAATTTAAAATGGTGAATTAATGCTTCCATATCATGTTTCATGACCACACGACGCGGAGGCGTAATTTTATAATCATCAACACGTACCGGGCCTGGATTTTTTCTTAGCCATTCAATACATTGTCTGATAATACGATTTGATTGCCTTAATTCTTCAACTCGTACCAGATAACGATCATAGCAGTCTCCGGTTTTACCTACTGGAACATCAAAATCCACTCTATCATAGGCAGCATAACTTTGTTTTTTACGTAAATCCCAAGCAATACCAGAGCCGCGTAGCATAGGTCCAGTAAAGCCCCATTGCAAAGCTTCTTCAGGAGAGACAACACCAATATCAACAGTTCGTTGTTTCCAGATGCGGTTATCTGTTAATAAGGTTTCATACTCATCTACATGCTTTGGGAAACGCTCGGTAAATGCCCATAAGAAGTCAAGCAGACTACCACTGCGATCTTCGTTCATTTTCTCTACTTCACGATCGCTATGCCATCTGGAAGCTTTATACTTAGGCATGGTATCAGGTAAATCACGTGCTACTCCACCTGGGCGGTAGTATGTAGCATGCATACGTGCTCCTGAAACTGCTTCATAGCAATCAAATAAATCTTCACGCTCTCTGAAACAGTATAAAAACACGGTCATTGCACCAATATCAAGAGCCACCGCCCCAAGCCATAACAGGTGGTTAAGAAGACGGGTGACTTCATCAAATAGGGTACGAATGTATTTTGCTCTTAATGGAATCTCGATGCCTAGAAATTTTTCAATAGCGTTTACATAAGCATGCTCATTACACATCATGGATACATAATCTAGGCGATCCATGTATCCTATGCTTTGAATGTATGGCTTAGTTTCGGCTAATTTTTCTGTTGCTCTATGCAATAAACCAATGTGTGGATCGGCGCGAACAATGGTTTCACCTTCAAGTTCGAGTACCAAACGCAAAACCCCGTGTGCTGCGGGGTGCTGTGGGCCAAAATTTAAAGTGTAATTCTTTAATTCAATCATTATTCGCCCTTCTCATCAACCATATAACGGTTATCATTACGTATAACCTTTGGCACTAGTACTCTAGGCACTATATCAACAGGTGCGTAAATAACTTTTTGTAATTTTGCATCATAGCGCATTTCTACCTGGCCGCTGAGTGGAAAATCTTTACGGAATGGATATCCAATGAAGCCGTAGTCGGTCAATATACGTCGTAAGTCAGGATGATCTTCAAATAAAATACCATATAAATCATAGGCTTCGCGTTCAAACCAATTAGCACCCTTCCAAATATGATGTACTGATGGAACTATTGCGTGCTTTTCATCAACAAAAACTTTAGCACGAATACGCTGATTTTTTTTGGTTGAGAGTAGGTGATAAACCACTGCAAAACGTGGCTTATCCATGATGTATGCCTTAGCTTCCTGGCGCTCAACACCACGAGAAAAACCGCTTTCAGTTGCAGAATCAGTCTCCCAATCGTACTCGCCATAAAGCAGATAATCTACTGCACACAGGTCAATAAGTTGGTCAAAAGAAAATGCATCAATATCTCGCAATTCCAACATTAATGTTTCTAAATTGGCTATGCTACACTCAATTGTGATTTCATTATAAGCAACAGTAACGTTGGTTACTTTACTTGCTAATTCAGTCTTTAGTTTTTCAACTAAATTATCAATTCTTGTCATCTAATTAGCACCTTTGATGATCTTACGCTTCTAATACTTTTTTACGTCTGATTTTATTCTGTAATTGAATAATGCCATAAAGCAAAGCTTCTGCAGTCGGTGGACAACCTGGCACATAGACATCGACAGGAACAATACGGTCACAGCCACGTACTACAGAGTAGGAATAATGATAATATCCACCGCCATTTGCGCAAGACCCCATAGAAACAACCCAACGTGGTTCAGGCATTTGATCATAAACCTTGCGTAAAGCTGGAGCCATTTTATTGCATAAAGTACCCGCAACAATCATCACGTCTGATTGACGAGGACTAGGGCGAAAAATAATACCAAATCGATCCAAGTCATAACGTGCAGCCCCAACATGCATCATTTCCACTGCACAACATGCCAAACCAAAAGTCATTGGCCACATGGAGCCACTACGGGCCCATCCGACAAGTTTTTCGACTGACGTCGTTACAAAACCATTTTTTTGCAATTCAGCAACCGCCATAGCTAGCCTCTAAGCAGTTAATATTAATAAAAATACTCGCAACTCCTCAACCTTGATTTTAAACCTGTTTAAGTTTAACTACACTTCTAACAATTCTAAAATCAAAGCTAAAGAGTTGCGATTCATAAATCACGCAGCCTAGAAAATCATTCCCATTCTAATGCGCCGCGCTTCCATTCGTAAATAAATCCTACAACGAGTAAACCCAGAAATAGCATCATTCCACCAAAACCAAACCAGCCTATTTTGCGTAAAACTAGTGCCCATGGGAAAAAAAATGCTGTTTCTAAGTCAAAAATAATAAATAAGATCGCTACCAGATAGAAGCGAACATCAAATGGAAGATGTGAACTTTCAAATGCATCAAAACCACATTCATAAGGTGCATTTTTAGCAGCATCAGGGCTATGCTTAGACAGCAAGGAACCAGCGCCTAACATCACAAGCCCCAGAACTAAGCCAATAATTATAAACACAAGAATGGGTAGATATTGAGATAACATTATTTCACCTTGCACGATTAAATGGTGCCGAAGGCCGGACTCGAACCGGCACGGCTTACGCCACCGCCCCCTCAAGACGGCGTGTCTACCAATTCCACCACTTCGGCATTATTCTTATATTTATCAGTATTTACTTTAAGTTAGTCCTCAATGAGGAACTGCCTATTTTTTATCATTTGCACTCTTATTAGCTGGCACAGGAATCGTATCTACAGGAACACTAGTTTGCTGAGGTACTACTTGTTGTCCGGCCTTTTGGTATTGTACTGATACCATGTATGACAGCAAGAGGCTTGTTGCAAAAAATGTAAGCGCCAAACAGCCTGTTAGTTTAAATAAAAAGCCACCTGTACCCTGGCTACCAAATAAGGTGTTTGAAGCACCTGAACCAAAAGCTGCGCCGACATCAGCGCCTTTACCGTGTTGAATAAGCACCAAGCCAATTAAAATCACAGCAACGATTACATGAATCATTAATATCAATTGATACATTTCACTATATCCACAAATTGTTTTGCATTCAGCGACGCGCCACCAACTAAGCCACCATCAACATCTGGCATAGCAAACAGAACTTTCGCATTATTTTCGTTCACACTACCTCCATAAAGGAGTGATAAACTTTCAGCATCTCTCTGGTTAATTTCTGCAACCAGTTTTCTAATGTATTGATGCACTTCTTGTGCTTGCTCTGGCGATGCCGTTTTACCGGTGCCTATTGCCCAAACAGGTTCGTAAGCAATCACGCAATTTTTATATGCGTTTTCATCATTTCTACTTACTGCCAGTAATTGATTTGCAATTACTTCCTCTGTTTGGCCTTTTTCACGCTCTTCTAGCGTTTCACCCACGCAAAGAACAGGTATCATACCATGTTCTTTGACATGGTGGAATTTTTGTGTCACAAAATTTTCATCTTCATTGAAACCATGCCTTCGTTCCGAATGGCCAATCAAAACATGGGTACAATTAAAATCATTCAACATGGGTGCTGATATTTCTCCAGTGTATGCACCACTATCCTTGGGGTATACATTTTGAGCACCTAGTTTTATTTTACTTCCCTTGAGTAAATCATTTACTTTTGGAATATAAATTGCGGGGGGCATGACAATGACTTGAGCATCAGTAGCAAAATTAAGTAACTCATTTATCTCTTTACTTAAATGAATTACCTGCTGTAACTGACCATTCATTTTCCAGTTGCCAGCTACTATTTTACGCCTCATCTCATCCCCTTTCGCTTACAATTGCGGACTATACCCAAACTCATAGCGTATGTGTAGTATTATTCTCATTTTTTTACAAAAAACATAGGAAACATAAAGAACTTCTCTGTTTAATGATGACTATACATACAAATTTCTTTCAATTTGACTAATATCATCACAAAGCTTTTGCGCTTGTTGCATCACTAATACTTTGTCTATACCTTCAACCATCACTCTTAATAACGGTTCAGTTCCTGAAGGGCGAAGTAAAACTCGTCCTTCGCCTTGTAAGCTATTTTCCAGGTTTTTTACCACTTCAATAACCTCTGAATGTTTGGCAAGTATCGAAGCTTGAGTAGTTTTTAAATTGACTAAGCTTTGTGGTAATAAACTTATTCCTTCTGTCAATTGCGCCAGAGATTTACCTTGTTTTACCATGATGGAAAGCACCTGTAGTGCAGCAACAATACCATCTCCGGTAGTTGTTTTATCAAGGCAAACAATATGTCCTGAAGTTTCACCACCTATTTTCCAATTGTTCTCATGTAAGGCTTCCAAAACATAGCGATCACCAACATTGGTACGAATGAACGGAATTCCGAGTGCAGAAATTGCCATTTCTAGACCATAATTGCTCATCACCGTTCCCACGACCCCACCATGCAATACTCCTCGCTCATGGCGATCTTTGGCAATAATATAGAGAATTTTATCGCCGTCAACTAAATTACCCTGTGCATCAACAAGAATAACGCGATCCCCATCACCATCAAGCCCAATACCAATATCTGCACCAGTGCTTAATACTTTCTTTATCAGATGTTCAGGAGAGGTCGAGCCGCATTCTTGATTAATATTAAATCCATCAGGTTTGTTACCAATTGTAGCAACCTGTGCTCCAAGTTCAGCAAATACATTGGGAGCAATATGGTAGGTTGCACCATTCGCACAATCAACAACGATTTTTAATCCCAACAACCGGGTCAAAGAAGGGATTGTTGATTTACAAAATTCAATATATCGTCCACTGGCATCATTGATCCGAGTGGCTTTACCTAATTTCTCTGAAGGTACAGTTTGCATTTTCTTATCCAGCTCAGCTTCAATTTCTAGCTCAATACTGTCGGGAATTTTGCCACCTTCAGAGGAAAAAAATTTGATCCCATTATCTTCGAATAAATTATGTGAAGCACTGATGACTATTCCTGCATTTGCTCTAAGTGTTTGCGTCAGGTACGCAATTGCAGGTGTAGGCATCGGACCAAGCAATGCGACATCAACCCCTGCCGCTGATAACCCTGCTTCTAGTGCTGATTCAAGCATATAACCCGAAACTCGAGTATCTTTACCGATTACTACTTTCTTGCGATGACCATTACCGCCAAGTACACGGCCTACTGCCCAGCCGAGCTTTAATACAAATTCAGGATTAATATTTGATAAACCTACATGCCCGCGTATGCCATCGGTTCCAAAATACTTTCGTTGACTCATCCTTAACCACCTTTATTATTAGGCTCTTCGGCCTGACAAACCATATCAACCATTATTAACGCCTGATTTGTTTCATCAACATCATGCGTTCTTATGATCCCAACACCTTTTAATGCTGCATAAACAGCTATTGCGATACTTCCCATTAAACGTTCATTCACTGGTTTTGAAAGAACAGTTCCAATGGTGCTTTTACGCGAAACACCTAATAGAAGCGGCAATCCAAGTGTTGAAAAACTATTGAGCTTCTTTACTAAATATAAATTATTTTCCACCAGTTTTCCAAAACCAAAACCTGGATCTAAAATTAGGTGCGAACGTTCAATACCAGCATGAACACAAGCATCGATTCGCGTTTTAAAAAAATCCCTCACTGTATTCATAACTCCATTTGGATACTGAGGATTGTCTTGCATAGTTTGTGGTGCTCCTTGCATATGCATTAAGCATACTGGAACGCGTAATTGTGCGGCCATAGTTAATGCACCTTCTGTACGTAATGCATAAATATCATTAATAATATTTGCACCTGCATGGACTGCGGCCTCCATTACTTCAGGCTTATAGGTATCAATTGAAATACTAATGTCTGAATGTGCACGTATCTTTTTTATAACCGGAATGACTCGTTCCAGCTCAACTGCAACAGGCACTAATGCAGCACCAGGCTTAGTTGACTCCCCACCAATATCAATTATATCTGCCCCGTGCGCAACCATTTTCAAAGCGTATTCGCAAGCACTTTCAACAGAAAAAAAGTTACCACCATCAGAAAAAGAATCTGGCGTTACATTGAGAATTCCCATAATGAGTGTTTTTTTGGAAAGACTACCTAAGGATAGCTGGCCTTGACAAGCAAGCCAGCTTAAAAACTGCGTTGAATTCACCTACTATCTCACATACATCAATAATTTTAGTGCTCTTCAGCAGATTTTACATTTGCTTCAGGATCTGTAGATTTTGCAGGAGCCTCATTAACAACTTCAACTTTATCCAAAGGCTTTGATGAAGTTCCCCAATCCTTAGGTGGTGAAGGCTCTTTTCCAGACATTATTTCTTGTATCTGCTGGGTATCAATAGTTTCATACTTAATTAAGCTTTGAGCCATGCTATGTAATTTATCCATATTAGCCAACAGAATTTCTTTAGCACGTTGATAGTTTCTATCAATAATTGCACGCACTTCGTCATCAATTTGTTGCGCTGTGCGGTCGGACATTTCTTTGTGCTTATTCATCGAACGACCTAAAAATACTTCTTCTTCTTCTTCGCCAAAAGTTAAAGGACCAAGAGCAGATAATCCCCAAGTGGTAACCATTTTACGAGCAATTTCTGTAGAACGCATAATGTCATTTGATGCACCAGTAGTCACACTTTCAACGCCAAAAATTAATTCTTCAGCAATACGACCACCAAATAAGCTGGATAATTGGCTTTCTAAGCGACGCTTAGTATGGCTGTAACGATCTTGCTCGGGCAAGAACATAGTCACACCTAAAGCACGCCCGCGTGGGATAATTGATACTTTATAAACGGGATCATGTTCAGGCACAGACAATCCCACAATCGCATGCCCTGCTTCGTGATAGGCAGTCAATTTCTTTTCATTATCATCCATAACCATAGAGCGGCGCTCTGCACCCATCATAATTTTATCTTTTGCTTTATCCAATTCAACCATGCTGACTTTACGCTTATTAGAGCGTGCAGCAAACAAAGCGGCTTCATTAACTAAATTAGATAAGTCAGCCCCAGAAAATCCAGGGGTACCACGAGCAATATCCATTACTTGGACATTATTATCTACAGGAACTTTTTGCAGATGTACTCTTAATATTTGCTCACGACCACGGATGTCAGGCAAAGGAACAACTACTTGACGGTCAAAACGACCAGGACGCAGTAATGCGGGATCAAGAACATCAGGACGGTTCGTTGCTGCAACCACAATGACTCCTTCACTTCCTTCAAAACCATCCATCTCAACCAATAATTGGTTTAAAGTTTGTTCGCGCTCATCATGCCCACCGCCTAATCCAGCACCACGATGACGGCCCACAGCATCAATTTCATCAATAAAAATAATGCAGGGCGCATGTTTTTTCGCTTGTTCAAACATGTCACGTACGCGCGAAGCACCAACCCCAACAAACATTTCTACAAAATCAGAACCTGAAATCGTGAAAAATGGCACTTTAGCTTCGCCAGCAACAGCCCTAGCTAATAAAGTTTTACCCGTTCCAGGAGAGCCAACGAGTAACACACCGCGAGGAATACGTCCACCAAGATTTTGAAACTTGGTGGGATCACGTAAGAAATCGACTAATTCTTTTACTTCATCTTTAGCTTCATCAACACCGGCAACATCAGCGAAGGTAACTTTAACCTGATCTTCGCCTAACAATCGAGCACGTGAACGACCAAAGGACATAGCACCACGACCACCACCGCCTTGCATTTGACGCATAAAAAATACCCAAACACCAATCAGTAACAACATAGGGAACCAATTGATAAATAAGTGCAATAAGAAGCTTTCTTGTTGTTTTTCCTGACCACTTACTTCGACTTTATTTAGTAAAAGCTCACCAAGCAGAGCGTTATCTTGCATTGGCATGTAGGTGACGAAACGTTTGTTATTTTTCGTCATACCTTTGATAATCTTATCATCTTCAATGGTCACTGTATTGACAATGCCTTGTTTTACCTCACTCAAAAATTGGCTATAGGAAATTTTCTCTGCAACCGAGTTACGAGGCCCAAAGTTACTGAACACTGAAACTAGGACAATCGCAATGATCAGCCATAAAAACAAATTTTTTACCATGTCGTTCAAAGTATTAACCTCGTTAGTTACGTAAAACCCTATGATTAGGAGAACGAATTCCTTAATCTATAAAGTTACTATAAATTATATCCCTTTGCCAGCAAATAGGTTTCTTTTGAACGCGCTCGCGAAGCTAAGGGCTTACGAATTACCACCCTGTCAAAAGAGGCTTTGGCTTGTTTTACCAGATCATCAAAACCAGCTCCATGAAAGATTTTAATCAATATGGAACCACCTGGCTTTAACATTTTTTCCGCAAAATCAAAAGCGAGCTCCACTAAATACATTGCACGTGGAATATCTATTGCAGCCGTACCACTCATATTTGGGGCCATATCTGACAATAACAAGTCCACACCATGCTCTGGGATTAAATCCATCAATTGTTGTAAAACAGCATCTTCACGAAAATCTCCAAGAATGACATGAACATCAGGTAATGCATCCATAGGTAAAATATCTAAAGCAATAATGCGTCCGTGACCTTGTAAACGCTCAGACACATATTGAGTCCATCCCCCAGGAGCCGCGCCAAGATCAACCACCGTCATTCCAGGTTTCAATAATGATTCTTTTTCATCAACTTCTTTTAATTTATATACAGCGCGGCTGCGATAGCCTTCTGCCTGTGCTTTTTTTACATAAACATCATCAAAATGTTCTTGCAACCATCGTTTGCTGCTCTTGGTACGCCTCATAAGCCATCAAATAATATATCAATATTATAGCATGATACTGAATTTCACTACCTTTTCCCAGAAAAACGTGCAATAATTTACCATTTATTATTTGTTTTAAGGAATACCGTACGGTGAATACTTCGTTTAGACAATCTCTTAAAGCCCAAGCACATCATTTAAAACCAGTTGTTCTTCTCGGCGCCAAAGGGTTAACCGAGGCTGTTATTGCAGAAACTGATCTTGCTTTGCTTGCTCATGAGCTCATTAAAGTGAAAATTAATGGCGCAGAAAAAGAAGATCGTCTCATCATGGCTAATAATTTATGCCAGCAATTAAATGCTGAATTAGTACAATTAATTGGTAATACCGCAATTATTTATCGCAAAAATGAAGATAAATAACTTATGCCTCTCTCTTCGCAAAGAGGCTATTCCTATCCTACCCATGAACCAATGGATTATGAAATTGCTTTAGATACAAACGTCCAAATTGATACGATGCATAATCCGTAATATGTCCTACATCACGATAAACAGGCACTCCATTAATACCCACATTACAGCGCCCATGGACACATTGAACCTTTCTGGGATCAATAAAAATTAATTGCGAGTATTTATGCTGCATACGTTTAAATAGCGCATTAAGCCTTTTTTCCGCTGGTGATAATACTAAGTTAAATCGACACTCTTGTGGATTATAAGGCTTATGATTTTTAATATGCTTAAAAAAGCACTCGTGGAAATTAAGTGGCATTAATGCATTAGTATCGATAATCACAGGATGTGCTCCTGAGACAATAATTTGCTGAATTGCTTTTTCCAAAGCCACAGCAAAGCGTGTCTCACTTAATGTCGTTGAGCGCTCATCGCCTAATTTATTAATGATGCTTTCAGAATTGAAATAGTTACTCCAAATTTGGCCAAGAAAAACATAATCATAGTGGTTCATCTGAATCATGCGATAGTACATCTCAGTTTGCTCACGACAAGCCTGATAAATCGTATTTTTAGAGTCTGCCCAATCAAAAAGATAAATGTCAGGTAGAGTAAGACATGAAGAAACAGCCTGCGCCAAAATGGATACATTGGCATCACGACCAATAACATCCATAAGCCCCCAATAATGATTAGAAAATGAATCACCAATCAAAAATCCCGTTTTATGGTTGACTTGCCTTGAACCAATGGTACATTTAGGATCTATTGACTTTACAATGTCGCTGATGCATTGAGAGCGTTGATCACTCTCATATTCCTTCATGACTCGATATACTTCTGCATATTCCTGATCAAAACGCTGTGGGATTCCATGATTGGCCTTAATTAGATGTGATATAAGGTGAACAAAAAGCATAGGTATGATTAATAAGCTCAACACAGTATATGTAAATTTAATACGGTTTAAACGTCGAGCAGGTCTCTCCACAAAATACCAAGAGAGAAAAGCGACACCGAAAGTGCCCCCTAAGGCTAAACTGATACCTAATGGCGTTTCATGAATGTTTTCGTATCTTAAAAATGCAAATATGGGCCAATGCCATAAATATAATGAATAAGACAATAATCCTATAAAAACCAAAGGCTTAAATGAAATTATCTTGATGCAAAACAAAGATGGATAAGAGCGGCCAATCGCAAGTAATAAGCCGGTGGCGACACATACCCACAATGCATACCAATTAGGATACCCATATACAATATCGTTTAAATGAGCGCAATAAATAATAGCGACTAGAGCCATAAGCCCTAAACCGTTTACCACATAAAGAGGAAGACGCAAGTTCATTTTTGGCGTTAAGGCAAAACTAGCGCCAATTAAAAACTCAAAAATCCTACTGGAAAACCGATAATACGTTCTTGTCGGAATCGTGTTGGAATAATATAAAGACAAAATAAAAAACAAAATCATGAGTACATACACAACAATACGCAGGTGTTTTTTAAAACCTCGATACAATCCATACATGATAAAGGGAAAAAACAAGTAACATTGCCATTCTACGGAAAGCGACCAAGTATGTAGCAAGGGTATCTGCTGAGTATTAGGAGCAAAATAACCAGTCGCATTTCTATTAAAGAAAATGTTGGACATGAACAATGATGCTTTGCGTATGCTGCGACCAAAAAAGATTAAATCATCAGGTAAAAAAAATAAAATAGTGAAGACAATACTCACTATCAAACAACAAATAAACGCAGGATGTAAACGCCATAACCTGCGCTTATAAAAATCAATAAATGAAAAATTATTGTCATTAAGTGATTCATAAATAATGCTGGTAATAAGAAAACCTGAAATAACAAAAAAGACATCAACACCGACAAAACCTGATGGAAATACGGCAAAACCCGCATGATAAATAATAACAAGAATAATAGCGACTGCTCTTAATCCATCTATGTCAGAGCTATATTTCATGATGTACCAACACTTACAAAGAAAAAACTGCAGCAGATTCTAACATATATTGCTAATAAAAGAACAAGTCTATTTTACAATCACGTGACAGAGCAAAGACTATTGTATAAACTAGTCTTTAATCATCGCCAAGTTGCAGCAACTGTTTGTCAGGTGTACCATTTGGCGTAATATATATTCCCTTGATAACCAACCAAACTTTAAGGGTATTTTAAACGATCGTAACCTATGATACTAAAACACTTACCTAATACGTTAACCTTGTTTCGATTAGGACTTATCGTTCCTTTCTTGATATTTTTGTACCATCATGAGTACATATATTCATTTTATATATTTATTTTGGCTGGCCTTACAGATGGACTGGATGGGTTTTTAGCGCGCCGATTTAACTGGCAGAGCTTTTTTGGATCATTTGTGGATCCACTAGCAGACAAGTTATTAATCGCTTCGAGTTTTATTTCTTTAGCCATAATTGAAGTTTTGCCCTGGTGGCTAGTCGCTTTGGTTTTTCTGCGCGATCTTACCATTTCAATGGGAGTTCTTGCTTGGTATCATTTTATTCGTCGTAAATTAGATTTTAAACCTACGGTATTAAGCAAAATTAATACCGCTTTACAGCTAATCTTAGTAACTTTTTGCTTATTTGAATTAGCCTATTTTCAATTTCCTAATATCATAGTTAATATCTTAATCTGCTTAACCACACTGACTACAGCAGTTACTTATGTCGACTACATATTAACCTGGAGCAGAAAAGCTTGGTCTAAAAAAGAATTGTTGCAATGAATAAGCAGTTGGCATTAGCTATTAAATTGAATGATGAAGCTACTTTAGCTGATTTTCATTGGGGTAGTAACCAGTTACTACAACAACAATTACACCGTATACTTACATTTCAAGAAGATAGACTACTCTATCTTTGGGGCGCAAAAGGCTGTGGTAAATCTCATTTATTACAAGCTTCTTGCCAAGTCGTAAGTTCGACTCATTCAGCAATCTATTTACCTCTTCACCTGCTGAAAGAATGGGGTCCACAAACACTTGACGGATTAGAAGAACAATCACTGGTTTGTATTGATGACATCGATGCCATTGCAGGAGATCCCACATGGGAAGAGGCTTTATTTCATCTCTACAATAAAGTCAAAGACATGGATAAAAATATTTTAATTATCTCTGGGAATCAGTCATCGACAACCCTTCCTATAAAACTTCCAGATCTGCACTCACGTATTAGCTGGGGTTTAGTCATGCAATTAATGGAATTAACTGATGAAGAAAAAATCAGTACTTTAAAATTACATGCTTTAAAACGTGGATTCGATCTACCCACTAGTGTAGGGCAATTTCTAATAAGCCGTTGTTCACGAAATATGCATGATCTGCATCAATTGCTTAATCGCCTAGATGATGCCTCACTTGTGGCTCAACGCAAAATCACCATTCCTTTTGTCAAAGACACTTTAAATATTTAATTGACTAAGTTATCTTACTGGATATTACTTATCCAATTAACGGCGAATTTTCAAAATTTGTTCAGCATAAAGTTGCTAGATATCTACATGGCGATATTCACAAAACACAAAAACAACTAGGCAATTCCGGCTTAACATTGACATCTTCTCCTGGAGTTTTGTATTTTGGTCTTTCTTGGGCTACAAACGAATAAATATTGTCACTTATTTTTATGGTTACTGGAACAGATAGAGTTTTCTTATCCAAGTTGTAATGCTCTATCTCTTCCCTCTTTGTAGCACTGATGATTTTATTATTTAAAGCAGTTAGTTTCTCACCCACCCTATTTAATAAGGTGCGATCACAAATAGTATTAATTTTTTTCTCACTAAGTCCAAACCAATTCCCCATAAATTCACTAATACTAGGGATATCAGTACACCAGTAAAGACTAAATGCAGCAAATCCTACCAACATACTAAAAAGTAGAACCGGGGCAGATGCTGGCGTGATTGTAGTCATAAATAATCCGCAAACATAAAGTGCCATCGTTTGTCCTGCACAAAACCCCCCCCCATAGAAAATCGATGAGGCAATCGCAGAAACCACTAATTTAGTCAGGTATAAACGATCATTTTCAAGTACTTCTTGAAATTGTTCACTTGCACCAACTAACTTATGATAACAGTTTTGCAACATGGCCATAATTGCTTGTAACGTATTTAGTTCCTCAAGTGATAATTTTGATAAATCATAATTATCTATTATTCTTCTTAGCTGCTTAACTTCTTCTAATTGCTGTATATACACATCTAATACTTGATGTGCATTACCCAAACGAACACCAAGTGCATTAGATATCTGCATTAAATCCAAACCACAATAGGCAAGAACTGAAAGTAAAGCAAAAAGAACGCCCAGAGTAAAAAGTATAGCGGCGGGCAATGAAAATACACTCAGCATGGTAACAATACTATCAAAGCCTTCACAAGCAGCAACAAGAGCACCTGCAGCAATAAGTAATACCAACTTTAATTTAGTATCTAATGAACTGTTCTCTTCTTTGATTGCGACAGTATTATCTCCAAGCAAAGATAAATGGAGATCATGTAAAAGTTCAGTGCATAAACAAGTTTTAATAAACTCAATTTTTTTCAGTTCTTTTTTAGATTTAATTGACAGCAAAATGGATTTATTATTATCCAGCCAATAGAAAAACCGCTCGATATCCTGTGGTGAGCTTATAAGCAGAACTTCGCTTTCAATCGGATCGCAAGCAGCTCTAAATTGACTTATTAATTTTTGTGAACGCAAACTAGTCGCAAAACCCACGCTTATTCCTCATTAGACTTAACTCAATTTGATTTACCGTACCCATCATACAACAAAAATTAATGAAATGCGCATAGTTTACCCAATTTACATTAGAAAAGCATTATTTGACAACCATTAACACCATTTAGCCTCTGCACAAAGCATTTATCGATGCACCAACCAAAAGGCATTGATATTGCTACATTTTATTTTTTTGATTAAAATTGATTCATATCGTATAATTAAGATGCTTAAACTACGTAAGGAAACGAACATGAAAAAAATGGCTATCGCAACATTAGTATTTGTACCCACACTTTTTCTCAGTGGCTGTTACGTCACGAGTTATCCAGGTAGTTATTACTATTCAAGTTATTATCCAGGCTATACCAATTATTATGTGGGTTCTTATAGCGGCTGGGGCGGTGGTTGGTATGGAAATCGTGGTTGGTATGGAAATCGTGGCTGGTATGGAAATCGTGGTTGGCACGGAAATCGTGGTTGGGCATATGCCAACTGGCGACGTGGTGGTTGGGGACACGGAGGCTGGGGTCATGGTGGTTGGGGCCGTGGTGGCTTCCATGGGAGGCATCGATAAGATAAAGCCTGTCTCATAAAATACATGGGTTATAGCATGCCTATAACCCAACTTGTTGTCCTAACCCATTAAGAAATAGAATAATTAGAAAACGTAGTATTTTCATCTTTATTGTCAGGGGTATGAATATTTTTTTGTATAATATAGCGGCTTAAACAAGGCGCAAACAACCACATAATCAATGCTATACTTAAAGTAATTAAACCAATATAAGCAAACACCTTAGTATAAATCATCAATGATTCAATTCCAGGTTTGATATTTTCAGGAAGTGCCGTAAATGAAGCGACCATAGCTCCAACAAACCCAGCAACTGCTGAGGTTAAAAACCACATTCCCATAACGAATCCAGCGATTTGCGCAGGCACCAATTCAGCAACCATGGCCACACCCAAAGCTGAAACCATTAATTCACCTAAACTTTGGAATAAATAACTGGCAATTAGCCACCAAGAAGAAACCATGCCATTACCAATATAAAAAAAGCGTGCAAAATAAAGTATTAAAAAACTCAAGGCACACATAGTCATTCCTAATGCGAATTTATAGGGAATGGCAAAAGAAACTCCTTTTCTATTCAAATGAGCATAAATATAAGCTAAAACAGGGCTCATTAACACAATCCAGATGGGATTTAACGCTTGAAAACTTTGAGCATCAATGGGAATTCCCAATAACACGGGAATGACATTATTTACTGCAAACAAATTTAATGAAGTAGGCATTTGTTGGTATAAAGTAAAAAAGCTAACTCCTTCGATCATAAGTACAATGGCAACCAACATACGTAGTATCACGAGTTTACTTTCTTTTTGTGCCAAATATGCGTAATAAATAAGAACAACTCCAACAATAACCCACAGTAAGTTTTTCGCAAGCATCACATTCTGTAATAAATAAGCAGCACCTACAGTGCACAAATAAATGCCAATAACCACCACAATCCAGTGGATTACCGAAAGTTTATTTTGATCTGCACGAGTATCCACATGCGCTACATATCGACGCTGTAACCAATAATTCACTAAACCAATCAATAAACCTATGGAGCTCATCAGATAGGCATATGAATAACCATAACGAGTAGCAATTGCCGGGCCTGCAAACAAAGCAATCATACTACCTAGATTAATAGCCATATAATACAGCGTAAATCCTTCATGCAAACGCTGATCATTGGGCGCATAGCATTTGGCTAATAAATTAGAAGGATTTGCCTTAAATAAACCATTGCCCACACAAATTAAAGCCAATGCTAAAAATACATGCCCTTTATCTGTCATGGCTAATGAGAAATAACCCAAGGCCAGGACAATTAGGCCAAGAACTATGGTTCTTTTCGTACCAAGTACCTTATCACCCAGGTAACCGCCGATAACCACCATACCATACACTAAGGCGGAGAAAGCACCAAAAGTATAATAAGACTCGGTATCGTTATATCCTAAATAACGAATGAAAAAGAGTGCTAAAATCCCTTGAACGGTATAAAAACCAAATCGCTCCCAAAGTTCTAATAAAAAGATCATATGGAATGCGCGTGGCTGTTGACGAAAGAGATTACGCATCCATTTCTATCCATTTAGAGGAAAACTTTTACGTTAAATCAATTCCTTATATTTTGCAATGAGGCCATCATAAAAATGATCGATAGTTCATGTGATAATAAGCACTATGAAAAAATTAGTCTCCGCAATTTCCTCACTTATTGAGCAATTGCATATTTTTCAGATAATATATTGTTTTTTTGGAACATTTTACAAGGACTAATATAAATATGGATGTTAAACTGAGTAAGTTCATTGTCTTTTCATGTATTTTTTTAATGTTCCCCTGCTCTGGAAGCACCAATCAAGTCAGTTTTTTTGTGTCCGGAGGTCCTAATTTTTCGACCCTTAAAAATAAACGGTTGGTGGAAATTAACGAGTTCCTAACCAACGCTTATCAAACCAATACCCAAACAAACTGGCAAGGTTTCTGGGCCATAGGTGCAAATCATACTTTTGAAAACCCTTGGTTTTCATTTTATCAATTATCTCTGGGAGTATCGGGATATTTTTTTCAGTTAGGCCAAGTAAAAGGAACCGAATTCCCGTTTATCAACGAAGGGCTTTTTGATACTTTGAATTATAATTTCCATGCAAAAAGCTCATCGCTGATGGTTGAAGCAAAAGCAATTTACTCACAATATACTTTGAAACCTTATGCTTTGGTCGGCATTGGCCCAAGCTGGAATCGTTTTTATGCGTATGATGAAACTCCGACAGATCTTTCTTTAAGTGCCGCCCCAGCAGCTCGTTTTAACAATCATACACAACAGACTTTTTCCTATGAATTAGGTATAGGTTTTCAATACCTGTTATGGGATGATAAACAGCGCCATGTTCAATATCATGCATCTGCAGGTTATCAATATTTTAATTTGGACAAAGGTGCGTTAAGCCGTTCCTTAGCACAAACGTCTCAGGATCACTTGAAGATTAAAGACCTTTATACACAAGGAATCATATTTACCCTGGCAGTTTCTTTGGGTTAACAAGGATGAAAGCAAATGAGAAAATATACTATGATAAAGATATCCTGTTTATGGAGCCTGTTGTCTCTGAACGCAGCGCAAGCGGCTTCTATAATCGAAATTACGCCAAGCAGCTCAAACCCAATTGTTATTTCTCCAACCGGCACTACTTATGTTACTTATACCGCTAAAAATAGTACATCAAAAAACCTGAGTGGCCTTACAATTGATCCTAATTATGGAGCAACAAAAAAAACTCTGAAAATCACTTTAAACAACAATACCTGTACTGCTTTAGCTGCACGAGCTACTTGTTCTTTTATAGTTTCTTTACAAGGAGTAAGCCAAAGCACTGAATTCACCTTAATGCCGCGTATTTGCGCCTATAACGGCGCGGCATGCTCTGTGCCCATATTAAGTAATCGTATTAAAGTAACAGCAACAAAAACGCTTCCAAGTAGCCAATTCCCTCTTCCTTATGCCGGAACCTATTACCCAATTTATAATTCTGGTGCCGGTCAATGGTTACCACCAAATCAAGCTCCTATTCCTCCTTTTAACCGGGTTAGTGCTCTTTTTATAGCTTTTGCTCATACTTATGCGCAGCAAAATGGTGCAATTTTTACCTACGAGCAAGGCCAACCCGATGAACCTGGGCGTTTAGCTTTATTAGTGCAATCAGCACGTAATGGGAATCCGCATATAAAAATTTTAATTTCACTGGGATGGGGAAAAAATGATTGGACCTATATTAATAATGATTATGTGAATCATGCCAATATCTTTATACCCAGCGTAATTCAATTTATTCGCAATAATCACCTGGATGGTATTGATATTGATGATGAAAGCATTGGTGATTCCAGCGGTTCCATTTCGCAAGCCAATTTCGATGGTGTGATTGCCAACTTAAGAAATGCATTAAATTATGCATCACTGCAAGATGGCAAACCTTATTATCTGACCATTACTCCTGCTGGAAATAATGATGAACCAGGTGGAATCGAAGCAACTCAAGTGGATGTATTAAATGCCAAGAGCTTTGATTTAATTAACATTCAAAGTTATTTTGGTAACGGCGAATGGGGCGATGATTTCTTTGATGCACTTGTTGCTATTAGCTATCCTAAAAAGCAAATTGCCAATGGAATTGATACTCAAGAAACAAACTGTGCTCCTGATTACCCTCCATACATTGGTTTGGCAGGAATATTTAACTGGAATATGACTAAGGACAGCACATGCAGCAATTATGCCAATACCATTACCATCGCAAATATGGTGGGATATTATGGAACGTTTCATTTATGACGTAGCAAGAAAGCATTAAGAAAATGTGATGTTTGTTGCTTGCTAATTAGATGAAAATTCAACTATAGTTCTCTATATAGCGAGTGAATAACATAAAAAAATACATATGACGGCTAAAAAAGCCCTTTATCTAGCAGGTGGCGGAGCACGTGGCGCATATCAAGCAGGCGTCTTAAAAGCGATTGGCCACATTTTACAAGTAAAAACACTTCCCTTTGACGTTGTCAGTGGTGTGAGCGTTGGCAGTATTAATGCAGCAATAATCGCTGAAAACGCAGATGATTTTCCCTCAGCACTTGATAAATTGGAGATGATGTGGAGTGAAATTCATTGCCAACAGATTTATAAAGCCAGTAATTATGAACTCAGTAAATCAGTGATGCGTAATGTAAGTACGCTGGTTATCAAGCAACGCCAAGCAGGTCATTTACTGGATACAACACCATTAAAAGAATTAATCTCTGATACAATTGATTTCAATAAAATTAGCACAAACATCAGTGAAGAACATCTCGAAGCCATAGAAATTATTACTAATTGTTATGAAACTCATCAAACAATTTCCTTTTATGAGCATAAAAATCCTGACTTTGTTGATTGGAATTACCCTCGTCACTGCAGTCAAAAAGCCCAAATAGACGCAGGACATGTTTTAGCGTCCAGTGCCTTACCCTTATTCTTTCCAACTGTTCCTTTTGATGGTTTTCACTATGGTGATGGCAGTATTGGTCTAGTTGCTCCGCTACGCGGAGCAATACGTTTTGAAGTCGATAAGATTATGATTTTAGGTACGCGTGCAATCCCCACCTTTGTTGACCATGAAGAATTACGAAATGATGGGGAAATTCCTTTTGCCCATATCTTAGGTAGCATGCTTAATGGCCTCTTTTTAGACAATCTTGATCGTGATATTGAAATGGTAAATCGCATGAATGAAATTGCGATGTTACTTTCTATGTGGAAAAAACGCCATTCTCCCTGGAGACCGATCCACACTTTGCATTTACGTCCCAGTCAAGATCTCTCTTCAGTCGCGCAACAACATTTTAAAACCTTACCGATTTTGCTTCGTTATTTGCTGAATATTTTAGGTGCTAAAAACCAGTCTGGTGATCTCTTAAGCTTTTTGTTATTTGAGCGTGAATTCACGCGCGAACTACTTGAGTTAGGCTTTCAAGACACGATTAATAATGCAAAAACTGTAAGCGATTTTTTTGATTAGCCTACATTTCGTAAATACTTGAGCACTTCTTGCGTTTGTGGCATCACTTCATGCCAAATAAAAAATGCTTCTGCCGCCTGCTCCACCAACATTCCCAAACCATCAATCGCGTCACATCGCTGTTCTTTAGCGTAGTGAACAAACGCGGTATCAACATGTTGTTTGTAGGACAAATCATAGCAAAAAGGTTTTTGTGACAAACAGACCTGCGGTAAAGTAATGAAATCACCTACTAAACTTGCTGAAGTAGCATTAATCACCAAATCAAAGGGTTCATTTAATTCATCAATCCCGATACATTGCACTTGTGGAAAGATCTGACGAAACTCGTCTGCTTTTGCAGCGGTACGGTTAACAACGACCAATTTTGATAGTCCATTCTCCAATAAAGGATGAATAATACCACGCGCTGCACCTCCGGTCCCAATAATTAAAACCCGTTTTCCTGGCAAAAAAATATAGTGTTCCAAATCGCGAATTAAGCCTATACCATCTGTATTATCCGCATGTATTTGTTGATCTTGTATCCATAAAGTATTGGTTGCACCTGCCAAATTACAGCGTTGAGTTCTTTGTTTTGCTAGAGCAAAAGCGCGTTGCTTAAAAGGCAAAGTGATATTTAATCCCTTACCACCTTGAGCAAAAAAATCAACAACGATCTGTTCAAATTTAATATTATCTGCTTTAATTTTGTTATAACCAAGAGAAATATTGGTTTGTTTGCCAAAGCATTGATGAATTACAGGAGATAAACTATGCTCTATGGGATTACCAACCACTCCAAAACGCTGAAGCATTACCTTCTCCTCCTAATTTGTTCTCTTATCGCCAGTACTGCAATTGCTGCTAATAACCAAGCGATTAATGTGTATCTTAAATTAAAACCTAATAATGAAGTCAACGAGCTTATCAAAGAATTTAACCAGTTTTTAGAGAAAGAAAAAATTTTTATGACTTATCAAATTACACCCTATATCGATAATCATCCGTTGCATGTGACTTTGTTCATGGCTCATTATTCGCAAGCTCAGATTCCGAAAATCATCAGGGAAATAGCTGTTCTCGCCAAACAACAAAAACCAGTTTCTTTATTAACTTCACGGTTTGTGCCCAAAGGTGGTTATGTGAAGTTATCAGTGACTAATGATTCACAAATTCAAGGTTTAAGTAATAAAACTTTAATGACATTAGCGCCACTGCGCGATAAAAAAGCATTGGTTCCCGCTTGGGCTGCACGTAATATTGAACGTAGAATCATTTTTAATCAATATGGTAGCCCTGCAGTATTAAATTATTTTAATCCTCATTTTTCAATGTTTTCAATAAGTCATTTACAAAAAGATGACATTGCACGTTTGCATCAAGAGTTACAGCAACTTATTGCAAAATTTGCGAAAAACCATCAGACACAAATTAGAGTTAGCGCTGTAGAAATTGGTATAGGAATTGTCAATCAACAAGGACAAATTGTTAAAGAGTTAAAATCATTTACTCTTGAATAGCTTAACTCGCTCTAAGGCTCCAAGCCAATCCTTATAAAACAAATGTAAGAGCTCATATTCTATAACCGTTTTTTATCTTATTTAACAATTTAACCTGCTCTGGCTCAATAAGCAATTCCTATTTTCTTAATGTTCCTTTATGATTCATTAGAGCTCTTATTGTAGTTTTCTGAAGGCACAGCAATATCTTTTAATGCCATAAACTCTACAATCCCAGTTTTATTTATCTTTCACTACCAAACTTTTGGAAATAACTTCTACCAAATCACGAGATAATTTTTGTTGTGACAGGGTTTCTAATTGCTGGCGCATAAGTACCTGTCGTGGCTTATCATAACGTTGCCAACGCGTAAATGGACTTGCCATACGTGCTGCAATTTGTGGGTTAATTTGATCTACAATCATTAACATTTCAGCCAAAAATACATAGCCACTACCATCTTTTGCATGAAAATTACGTGGATTTGCCATACAAAAAGCACCAATCAGAGAACGAGCCTTATTGGGGTTTTTAATACTGAAATCAGGATGCTTAAGTAATTTTTTTACATTTGCTAAAGCATCTGGCAATTCGCTAGATGCTTGTAGCGCAAACCATTTATCAACGACTAACTCATTTTTAGACCATTGGCGGTAAAAATCAGCAATTGCCTGCTCGCGAAGCTTTTGATCTTCACAATTTATCAGTAACGCAAAACTGGCAATTTGGTCTGTCATGGTTTTTGCTTCAGCAAATTGATGTTGGCACAAACCTATGGCTTCGGTTTCTTTAGCTTTCATCATGAGCCATAAGCAGACATTACGTAATTTTCTACGGCCATACGCAGGGCCATTCATTTGATGATCTTCAACACGCCAAAGTTGTTGATACAAAGAAGAGGCTTGCTTATATAAATTCAAGCCTAATTGGCTACGAAAATAATCACGTACGGCTTCAACAGCACTTACATCCACAAAATCCAAAATTGCTGCAACTTCTTCAAAGCAAGGAGGAGTCAATAATTCAGCGCGTAAATTAGCATCTAAAGACTCTTCAATGAGCACATGTTTAAAAGCAGCAATTAAGCCTTCTGGAATCTGCCATTGCGCTTTGGGCTTACTTAATAAATCTTTAAAACAATTAAGCACTAGACGTTGCCCGGCATCCCATTTTGCATAGCCATCAATCTCATGACGTAATAAGAAAATTAACTCGTCTTCTATAAGTGCTTGTTTTAATTTAATTGGTGCAGAAAATTCCCGTAACAGGGAAATAACAGGCCTCTCACTTAAATCACTAAAATTAAAACATTGCTCACGTTCTTTAAGCTGTAAGATATCATCAGCGATTGGCATCATTTGCCCGTTGGCATCAAATAATGCGATGCGAATAGGAATATGGAAGGGCTTTTTATCCTTGCATTCGGGTGTTGATGGACAACTTTGTTTCATCGTAAGCGTTAAATTCCCCTCATTATAGCTACTGGATACTTCAACTTCTGGTGTACCTGCCTGGCTATACCAACGTTTAAATTGAGTAAGATCCATCCCATTAGCATCTTCCATAGCCGCAACGAAATCATCGATAGTTACTGCTTGCCCATCATGACGTTGAAAATATAAATCCATCCCTTTGCGATAACGTTCTTTACCTAATAAGGTATGTTGCATACGAATTACTTCAGCACCTTTATTGTATACGGTTGCCGTATAAAAATTGTTGATTTCTTGATAAGAGTCTGGACGTACAGGATGAGCCATAGCGCCAGCATCCTCAGGGAATTGGCTACTGCGTAACATCTTCACATCCATAATGCGATTCACATCGCGTGAATTCATATCCCGTGAAAACTCTTGATCACGAAATACGGTTAAACCTTCTTTTAAGCTTAACTGGAACCAATCACGGCAGGTCACACGATTTCCAGTCCAATTATGGAAGTACTCATGGGCAACAACACTTTCAACATCAGCAAAATCCTGATCGGTGGCGGTGTCTGGTCGTGCGAGAATGTACTTGGAGTTAAAAATATTTAACCCTTTATTTTCCATAGCTCCCATATTAAAATCACTAACAGCAACAATCATAAAGGTATCTAAGTCGTATTCACGCCCATAAACTTCTTCATCCCACTGCATGGATTTTTTCAACGATTGCATGGCATGGGCGCATTGATCTTCGTTTCCAGGCTCAACATAAATGCGTAAATCGACCTTTCTATCAGTGTAGGTAACAAATTGATCTTTAACACACGCTAAGTTACCAGCAACCAATGCAAATAGATAAGAAGGTTTTTTAAACGGATCTTGCCACACCACCCAATGGCGGCCTTCAGCATTCTCACCAGAATCAATTAAATTCCCGTTGGATAATAAAATAGGATAATCCTTTTTATCAGCACTAATACGTGTAGTATAGGCCGTCAATACATCAGGCCTATCCAGGAAATAAGTAATACGGCGAAACCCTTGCGCCTCACATTGGGTACAAAATAAATGATTGGAACGATAAAGACCCGATAATTGAGTATTTTTTTGTGGGTAAATACGCGTGATAATATTTAAAGTCGCCTGATCAGGAAAATGCTCAATGATTAATGCCTCAGGCGATACTTGATATTCAGAAGCATTTAATTCTTTACCATTGAGTTGTACACTGACTAGTTCCAATTCCTCCCCATGTAATTGCAAAAGTCCTTCATGTTGACGTGTCAGCTTAAGCTCACTACGAACTAAAGCATAATCATCATGCAAGTCAAAATCTAAATAAATGCTGTCAATAGTAAATAATGGGGCTTGGTAGTCTTTTAAATAAATAGTCGTTTCTGAAGTTGTCATCTTTTTTCCTTCACACCTGGATGGAATTTATTGTCATTTTTATTGTATGATAAATCAATAATCACGCTCTAAAAAAGCAGAGAATTTATGCAACTTTGCTGTAAATTCATAGCCATATCCAAAATAATTTTCAAATAAATTATTAGCGTCTGTTGACATTTCGTTTTCGTTCGAAAAATGTTCAAAAATGTCAGATTTTTGTGGCCCGGAATGAAAAAACCAGCGGCGTGACTTCCGCAGGCTTAGGATTTTTGAATGAGAAAGCGCAAGAATATGACATTTTTGAACATTTTTCGAACGAAAACGAAATGTCAACAGACCTTAGAAACTGAAATATTACTCTTTAATATGAAATCTGCTCTATGCTCTCCATAGACTCCATGCTCATATCTCAATTAAAAAAACATTTAAGTTTATTGAGTTAACTACGAATTTTATGCCTATACTGATTATAAAGAGAGTATCTCAGCATACTAAGATACGAATTTAATAAATCTAATGTAAAAATGTTCCAATAAAGGGATACGTAAAAGGGGATGGCTCATGAACACTCAAGACTTTTTAGCCGGCTATACCAAACGCTTTGTTGATAATAAAGAAGAGGAAATGGGCTTGGATGAGTACCTGGAGTTGTGTAAAAACGATCCTTCAGTGTATGCCAACCCTGCTGAGCGTTTATTGATGGCGATTGGTGAGCCAGAAATGGTGGATACACGTCATGATCCCATCTTATCACGTATTTTTTCTAATAAAATCATCCCACGTTACACTGTATTTAAAGACTTCTACGGTATGGAAGAGCCTATTGAACAAATTGTCGGCTTTTTAAAACATGCCGCTCAAGGTTTGGAAGAAACCAAACAAGTTCTCTATCTTTTAGGGCCAGTGGGAGGCGGTAAATCCTCTATTGCTGAAAAATTAAAAGATTTAATGGAAGAAATGCCCTTTTATGCCATTAAAGGCTCTCCAGTATTTGAATCTCCCTTGTCTTTATTTAACCCCATTGAAGATGCTGAATTACTTAAAGAACGTTTTGGTATCCCTTCACGGTACCTACGCTATTTGATGTCTCCCTGGGCAGTAAAAAGATTACACGAGTTTAACGGTGATATTAGTCAATTTCGCGTTATTAAAGTAAGACCTTCGCGTTTGAAACAAATTGCCGTTGCAAAAACGGAACCGGGTGATGAAAACAACCAGGATATTTCTTCATTAGTAGGAAAAGTCGACATTCGTAAACTTGAAGAATTTTCTCAAGACGATCCCGATGCTTACAGTTTCTCTGGTGGCCTATGCCGTGCCAACCGCGGTTTACTGGAATTTGTTGAAATGTTTAAAGCACCGATTAAGGTCCTACACCCATTACTCACTGCAACTCAAGAAGGAAACTATAATGCCACTGAAGGCCTGTCTTCCATTCCTTTTGAGGGAATTATCTTGGCACATTCTAATGAATCTGAGTGGCAAAGTTTCCGCAACAATAAAAACAATGAGGCGTTTATTGACCGCATTAATATTGTGAAAGTTCCTTATTGCTTACGTGTTTCTGAAGAACTCAAAATTTATCAAAAACTTATTGATAATAGCTCATTAACCAACGCACCTTGCTCCCCTGGAACCTTAGACATGTTGGCACAATTTTCGGTGCTGACTCGCTTGAAAGAACCACAAAATTCCAGCATTTATTCAAAAATGCGTGTCTATAATGGCGAAAGTCTAAAAGACACCGATCCTAAAGCCAAATCTTATCAAGAGTATCGCGATTTTGCTGGTGTTGATGAGGGCATGAGCGGAGTATCCACACGTTTTGCATTTAAGATCCTGTCTAAAGTATTTAACTTTGATCACACTGAAGTGGCGGCAAACCCAGTGCATTTAATGTATGTTTTGGAACGTCAAATTGAACAAGAACAATTTCCACAAGAGATGCAAGAAACTTATCTTGGCTTTATAAAAGAATATCTGGCAATGAAGTATGTGGAATTTATTGGTAAAGAAATTCAAACCGCATACCTTGAATCTTATTCTGAATATGGACAAAACATCTTTGATCGCTACATTACTTATGCTGATTTTTGGATTCAAGACCAAGATTATCGCGACCCAGATACTGGAGAAATTTTTGACCGTGGCTTACTCAATCTTGAATTGGAAAAAATTGAAAAACCAGCGGGTATTTCTAATCCTAAAGACTTTCGTAATGAAGTAGTGAACTTCGTATTACGCGCCCGTGCAAATAATCGTGGGAAAAACCCTGTATGGAATAGCTATGAAAAATTAAGATCAGTAATTGAAAAGAAAATGTTCACCAATACGGAGGATTTGCTTCCTGTAATTTCTTTCAATGCGAAAGCATCTGAAGATGATAAGAAAAAACATGAAGAATTTATTTCTCGCATGATAGATAAGGGTTATACACGTAAACAAGTTCGTCTGCTTTGTGAATGGTATTTACGAGTACGTAAATCACAATAAGAATAGAAAAAAAACTACTCAATGATTCTTCCACGGTCATTAAGTTAAGAGCTTTATTGCTGCTCTCACGAAGATGGGCCCATTTATAGGTACAACACCAAAAATGGTTTACCGCCTTCACAGGAAAGACAAATTCTTAACTTAATGGCAGTAAGAAGCGGCTCACAATTCTCTGCCGCTAAGAATCAACATTGCGGAGCTAAAATCATGTCGCAACTGATTGATAGACGACAAAACGCGGGGAAGAAAAGTACAGTAAATCGCCAACGTTTTCTTCGTCGTTATAAAAATCAAATTAAACGAGCCGTCTCCGATGCCGTAGGCAAGCGCAGCATTACCGAAATTGATCAAGGCGAACAAGTCACTATTCCTGCAAAAGACATTTCTGAGCCTACTTTTCATCATGGCGGAGGTGGCCATGTAGAACGAGTGTTACCTGGTAATGATAATTTCATCGCGGGTGATCGCATCAAACGCCCCAGTGATAGTTCAGGGAATGGTAGTGGTGATGGGGAAGCCAGTAATAGTGGTGAAGGTGAAGATGATTTCGTCTTTGAATTATCACGAGATGAATTTTTAGATTTATATTTTGAAGATCTGGAATTACCCGATTTAATCAAAAAAGAATTAGCACGTATCAGTACATTTAAAACGATACGAGCAGGCGTAACTACCAGTGGCATTCCAAATAACATTAATGTATTACGCTCAATGAAACAAGCTACAGGCCGCCGAGTTGCTCTCACCTCTCCTTATAAACGCCAATTAAAAATAGCGGAAGCAGAATTAGAACGCTTACTGGAAGAGCCCATTCCCGATACAGATGCCATTAAAGAATTGAAAAAAACAATTGAACACTTGAAAAGAAAAATAGACATAGTCCCCTTTGTTGACACTATTGATCTACGGTACAACTATCGAATTCGCGTGCCCTCACCATCAACACAAGCGGTAATGCTCTGCGTTATGGACGTGTCTGGCTCAATGGATGAATCAAAAAAAGACATCGCCAAGCGCTTTTTTATATTACTTTATATGTTTCTAACCAAAAATTACGAAAAAATTGAATTAGTCTTTATTCGCCATCATACTTCAGCGAAAGAGGTAAGCGAAGAAGAATTTTTTTACTCCCGCGAAACAGGAGGTACGGTAGTATCAAGCGCTCTAGAATTGCTCTATACCATTATTGAAGCACGTTACCCTCCTGAGGCTTGGAATATTTACGTAGCCCAAGCTTCAGATGGTGATAATTGGAACGCAGATTCACCTTATTGCCAAGAATTACTGCAAGATAAAATCATGCCTTTGCTGCAATATTTTGCCTACATCGAAATCATGCCGCGCCATCATCAAAGTTTATGGGAAGTGTATCAACTTGTCAAAGAGCAATATCCTAACTTTGCGATGGAAAATATTGACACAGTTGCTGATATTTATCCTGTGTTTCACGAATTATTCAAAAGGAAAACGGCATGAAAAAGAAAAAGCCCATATCTGTTGGCGCTGAATGGACCTTTAAGTTAATCCAAGAATATGATCGGGAAATTGCACGTATTGCAAAAGATTTTAAACTGGATACTTATCCAAACCAAATTGAAATTATTTCTGCTGAACAAATGATGGATGCCTATGCCTCTGTAGGTATGCCAATAGGCTATAATCATTGGTCTTTTGGAAAACATTTTGTCAGCGTTGAGAAAAGCTACAAACGCGGGCAAATGGGTTTAGCTTACGAATTAGTAATTAATTCAAATCCTTGTATCTCTTATTTGATGGAAGAAAATACCATCGCGATGCAAGCTCTGGTGATTGCTCATGCATGCTACGGGCATAATTCCTTTTTCAAAAATAATTACCTATTTAAAATGTGGACCTCAGCTGATGCCATCATTGATTACCTCGTCTTTGCGAAGAAATACATTAGTGATTGTGAACTGCATTACGGTATTGATGAAGTAGAATCTATTCTTGATGCCTGTCATGCCCTGATGAATTATGGCGTTGATCGCTACAAGCATCCTGCTCCTTTATCCATCCAGGAAGAGAAAATTCGCCAACAAAATCGTGAAATCTATATGCAATCGCAGGTTAATGAGCTATGGCGTACGATTCCCCACCATAAACAAGCCACTGAAAAAGGGAAGAAAAAGCGTTTTCCTGAAGATCCACAAGAAAACATTTTATATTTTCTTGAGAAAAATGCACCTTTATTAGAACCTTGGCAAAGAGAGATAATACGTATAGTAAGAAAGATGGCACAATATTTCTACCCTCAGAGCCAAACCAAAGTAATGAATGAAGGCTGGGCATGCTTTTGGCATTATACCATTCTTCATGCGCTTTATGATGAAGGCTTAGTCACTGATGAGTTCATGCTGGAAATCCTGCAAAATCATACGAATGTCATTATGCAACCGTCTTACAATAGCCCTTATTTCAATGGCATTAACCCATACACATTGGGCTATCATATGATGCAAGACATTAAGCGTATTTGTGAAACCCCCACTGAAGAAGATAAATTCTGGTTCCCTTATCTGGCCAATACTGATTGGCTAACCAGCTTAGACACAGCCATGCGTAATTATAAAGACGAAAGCTTTATTGCTCAATATTTATCACCTAAATTGATTCGTGATTTAAAATTATTCCATGTTATCGATGATGATCGCAGTCCTGAACTGTATGTTAATGCTATTCATAATGAATCTGGATACCGAAAAATCAGGGAAGCCTTGTCTCGCCAAAATAATCTGGGCTACTTTGAGCCTGACATCCAAGTGTATTGTGTTGATTTACAAGGTGATCGCACCATGACTTTAAGACATACCCAGCAAAATCGCGCCCCATTAGGTGAAACAACACCTGCAACATTAAAACATCTTTATTCTCTATGGCAATTTCCGGTGATCTTACAATCCGTGGATAGTGATAATAAAATAACTGCACAATATCATTGTCCTCCCCTGGAACAGACTAAGAAAGAGGAGCATTATGAAGATTAGTATCTTATAACAAACCGCTTAACAAACCGCTGTTCGTAAGATGCCTGATTTATCGATTAACTCTTACCTATTCAGCTACCTATTACTCCGGCACGTGCCTATTAGTTAAATTTAATGAAAACACAATTATCAAGTTGTAGCTCTTATTAAGCTTTAACTGCTAATATACTACTCTCTAAATAAAGGTCGATTTAAATACTTAAAATTTAATTATTGAACGAATGTACTCGTGGAGCAATGCATGCAAAGTAAGTTAGAAAACGATTGGGATGCGATAAATGACGTATTAACTCCTCTTATTAACCAACGTGAATATTATAAACAAGCCATCACTCAAATCAGAGATTTATTATTTAACTATTTTTTGAACCCAACATTGATCAATACCCTACATGAGCCTATACAATCAGATGAACCTGCTTTTTATTTCGAAAACGTACGGCCTGCAATAGAAAGATGCTTGAACCTTGACGAGATCCACAAAAAAGAGCAGAAAATACACGCAAAGTCTAATCACCCCTACTACGCTCAAGCGTTAGATCACATTGTTTCAGAGTGCGATTTGCCTTTTAGATCACAAGACGATCGTTATAATTTTACTTCAAAAAAAATTATACACCTAATGCTCAAAAATACATGCGTCAATTTGCTTATGCTTTGACAATATATCGAGTATGTTTAAGTATTTATTCCCTTTATGCTGGAACACTTGATAATAAATATTTGCAAACTGCAGAAGAAAAACTATTGCTCAGTAATCAAAAAGATGTCATATCCACTTTGACAAAAGCAAAGGAAATAGAACAAAAAATTGATAAATTACTTGAATCAGTAGGCTCTAATTTTCATTCATTCAAAGAAGAAATAAGTGAACAAAAAAAATCCCTAATTAAATTATTCGAATTTAGCGCAACTCATCTACAAGAATGTGCTCAACAATTTCCTGATAATAGAAAGGTATTTCGCTTTTTCATGAGTACAAATTGGTATAATTTATTAACAAAAATTTTTCGTCATCTGTATCCGGATCAATATCCTATAAATAATTTCAACATCAACCCCGAATTGATATCCAGACTTAAGAAAGAAATGGATCAATGCCTAAAAATAGCATCACTTAAAATTAAGTTTTTAGAAAACGCTTATAAAATAACTCATGAGATAATTGTTAAAATAAAAATAGATATCGCACAGCAAAAAATAAATGCAACCTCGTCTTTAAGTCTAGCGCTCTTATCTTCCAAAATTCCTCCATCTTATAATGCACTGGCTATAGTAAATCAGACTTCTGGAATCAAATTAAAACCTAATAAGAGCTCACCTTTTCCCCCTTTCTCAGCACTTATCACTGATTATTATGTAGATAAATTTTTTCAACACCATACTCAACTTCGCCAAAGGGGTACAGAGCCTGCTGCCATAAATATTGGTCTTAGAAAAGGCTAGGTTAGATTTTACATTCGGCGCATAGCTTTGAAGCGCCGATTGGGTCTTCCTGCATTGCAATCAAAAACTCATTCAGATGCAAGCTCTATGGCAAAAGCAACTGCTAATTTAGAAAAATTGGTCATATGTTCCAAACTCAGTAAAGACATAGTATCTGCAGGACTATGAATATATGGGTTATGATCTTCAAAATTTGACTCACATGGAAACGCAGCTGGAACTCCTACATTATGCCAGGAAGCATGATCGCTACAGCCATAACCACAACGTGAATAACCCACAGGAACCTTCACATAAGTATCAATTAACTTCGCCACATAATTACTTAAGCGTCGATCCACATAATCAGTGAATACCCACATGGTTGAGTCGTTAGGATCGATGCGATAACCAGTCATATCAAACTGAATCGCTGCCTTAACAGGAATAAAATGTTTTTGGAAATAATCAACTACATATTGTGAACCAACTAAACCACGTTCTTCAGCGGCGTACCAAATAACATAAATGGGACGCTTAAATTGTATATTAGAGGATAATAAAACACGTGCCATTTCCATAACTGTTGCCGAACCACTGCCATCATCACCAGCACCAGGCATATGGCCATCTAAGGTATCCATATGTGCTCCAATGACAATGCCTGGAGCATTAATATTTTTGCCGATTACAGTAACCAATGAAGGCTGCTTGTAATGACCGGTTGCCACAAAATAGGTAGCTGTATCGGTACGTCCATATTCAGTTGCCAGAGCTTCGAAACTGGTTTTTAACCAATTTGCAGCCTCCACACCCGTATTTTTAGTTGCAGAGCGATTCTCATATGCGGTTAAGTGCGATAAGGCTTGCCAAATATTATCAGCAACAATATTTTTTAATGCCGCATTAACCTCATTTTGGTGTTTAATTTCGTATGTTACATTATCACTAACTACAACACTTAATGGCTTTATTTGCATTTGCAAAATATTTTGTGCGAAATGTCGTTTTTCAGTGATCAAAGACCCTGTAATATGATGACTAACATTCACATAACGTCCACACTGAATTTTGTCTGCCAAGTGACTTAACGAGTCAACATCCGCACTGGAAATATCAATAATTTTAAATTGGTTATTTTCGGCAAGAACTTCATGCGCCATAGTTATTTTTTGAGCAAGACATTGTGGCACTTGAAATTGCTCACGTATAGGGGTTACAGCATAAATTGAGGTACTCACTAATATTGAACTTGCTGCGATACAGGCCTTCCATTGATTTAAACGCATATAGACTCCTAGTTGATATAGAGGTGATGCCATTTCACTTTACCTAAATTCAACTGTTTAATCTATATCGTTACGAATAAAAAAATCAACACATGGATTGTTTTTATACTTTTCGCTATTGATAATCATTTTCATTTACGATAAAGTGCTACCACCGTTGTTTCGATGAGCACGTATAATACAATGAATACAAAAAAAACTGCCTTCAAACCAAAAAAAATCCCTTATTACGCTTCTTTAGCATTCCTCACCATCGGAGCCAGCTTGATTCTTGGCTTTTTAAGTTTTGGCGGAATGTATGCTATAGCGCCATTATGGCCGTTAGCAATTGCTGTATTTGTATTATCTGTAGCCTATGAAGGTGAAATTTATTTACAAAATATTAAAGGTTCTTTAGATAAGAATTTGAAATTTAATTACTTGAAAAATCTTTTAGCCCGGGATTTTTTATTAAAACACTTTCCAAGAAACACTAATGACCAAGAACGTCACCAATTTTTCGAAGATTATGAAAGACAATTAAAACTACTTGCAAAATTCGGACATCGCAAGCTAGATGACGCCAGTGAAGAACGTAGAAAACAAGCAGAAACAAAACTCAAAGATATGGAAAAGTGGTTTGCACGGCAATTACTTGAAGATCACAATGATGAAGAATCTACGAAATATGCCAAGAAACTGCGAAAATGGCTAGCCCAAGAAGAATTTGCCCAAGATAAATGGAGAGCAACACTAACAAGACGCCGTCGTGTTTTTTATTTAGCCTCCGCATTTAGTAGTTTATCTGCGCTGTTTATGGGACTTGGCACAACTTATCTCATTATGGAAGCATTTAGTGTACTGCCTTTCATGGCAGCAATTCCGTTTACCTTCTGGCCATTGATAATTACTCCCATGGCAGTCATTGCTGGCGCTGCTTACGGACTCTTGATTTACAATACTCTCACTGATATGGTTAACCACGATACTCTTAAAAAGTGGTATCGCTCATTTACTCAAGAGTTGTCTTTGCGCAATTTATTGCTTGGTACCATGTCGTTAGCACTTGTTACACTGGCACTAGGACTTACTATTTGTACCGCAGGAACCTGGTGGACTATTACTAAAAATACACGCCCTTTATTTTATTGGATGGCCAAAATGCCAAACTATGTGATGGGCGTGATTAACCCCATTGTGACTGGGTTTGCGACCTTCTTTTTCACCATACAAAATACCGCGAACACCATAGATTTACTTGCCAAAGTACTAACCAAAGTAATTACATCGCTGAAAAAGGGCTGGAACTATCTGCGTACACATGGCATCACTCAATCAGTTAAAGAGGGTTGGCATCATTTTGGAGAACATGGTTTTATAAAATCCCTTACCAATGGTTGGGCTCACCTTCGTGCCACAGAAAATTGGGGACAAATATTAAATCCCGTTCGAATCGTTATCAAACTGACGATTACTCCACTACGTGTTCTGTTATTCCTGGGCCATCTGGTCAGCATCGCATTTACCGCTGATCGGATGCCTGGATTGTCACAAATTACCGCTGCACTCATTGCCTTGATTAGCGAAGGGTTTGAAGATGCCCATTATTTTATGGGTCACTCTCATCATCACGATGATCATGCTGAAAAACATCACCATCATCACGATGATCATGCTAAAGAACATCACCATCATCATGATGATCATGCTAAAGAACATCACCATCATCATGATGATCATGCTAAAGAACATC
>NZ_JASGFU010000014.1:0-55027 GCF_047605385.1 Legionella sp.
GTCGCTGTCGCGAAATGATTTGCTCACAAAACAATCGATAAATCCTAATTTAACGCATTAACGCCTGGATAAAACCAGAGTGAACCCATCCATCTCAATCACGCCAATTGCATGCTCATTTTTTCGATAATATTTGCATTATTTGCTGCAATATTATTCACTACATCAACTTTTGGACGTACCTCGCCCGCAAGACAACGAGTAAGCTGCCTTAAATTAAATCCAAATACAGCAGCGTAACCAGCGCTTTTAGTGGTTTCATCAGATTTCATACGACTTCTACCCAATTGGCCACCATGTTTCGTGTGACCAATCAAAGGCTCAATGCCAGCACGCCGATGATGTAATAATTGCCGAATTGACCATGGTGTTGTTTCACGAGCCGCATTGAGCGTCCTATCAGGACGGGGTAATTGAATTTCAAGGACGCCCTTTTCAATCAGTAGCTGTTCGTTGTTCAATGAATAATATCCTTTATCTGTCGCCACAGAGGCCAGCAACCCCTTTCCAAAAAGATGCTCATGGGTATTGAGCATCAGCGGTAAGGACTGTGCATCGGGCATATACGTAGACGTGCACTCCCCAACAAAAAGAAAGTTACCGCCAATGCGTCCCAATTGATAGGCGCGACCAAACTGCAATCCTTTATTTAATTTGCCTTTGTTAAAACAGCCGACTTCATAAGCATGTAATGAAGAAATCGATGTATTGATAATGCCTTCATAAATATAACCATGCACATTCTGTAATAACATAGTCCCGCGCCAGCTCAGCGTCTCAACAGCACGTCGAAGCGCCCAGTATTTACCCGATGCCAACTGATTACCAAACAAATAGATATCATTTAAGATGAGCAGTACATCAGCATACGTTTCACGCCACAATCGCTGAAGTACCACGGATAATATACCCTCGCCAACATCCTTACGTTTCAAATTAAAATAATACAGCGCGATTTGTTTTAAATTGCTGAGCCCAACACGGTAACGCTTCATGCCACCACAGCACAATTGATTCAGTCCCTTTCCAACTTTGGACGCAAGGACAGCAACTTTAATCAATAAATTGGCTATTGCGGGATAGGCAATATTTGCTTCTTGAACGGTAGAGTCAACATCAAGCTCTGTAGGATTGGCATAATTCAGTTTAACCGCGTGTTGCGTTATCAAATTAGCAAGACGACGTTGCGTCTCAGCCGTTAATCTCGATCGAAATGACTCTATTCTGGTATGGTCTGGCGCATGCCATTTTTTTAAGAGGCCATAACCACAAAACAGACGGAAGGTGGCATTATCACGTATTTGTTGCTCAGCAAAGCGATCGGTTAAATCAAACATCTGCTGCAAGACATAAACCCCTAAATGAATGCGGACTCGCAAAGGCCTGCCCATCCACCAGCGCTTCTTCTCCGTGCGCTGCAAATCAGGCAATACTAGGTGCAGCATCTCATCCCAGGGGAGTTTCTGAGCCAACTTAACCAGGCGATGGTCATTGCTGACCGCAATGGTGACAACGCCACCTGTAACTAGCTTATCAAAGCCATCTACATCCAAACTCATTGTTACCTTACATCCTTTTTATCGTATTATCGTACTGTTCTTTGTTTTGCTACCAACTTGGCGCATCCACCACTGAAATACATCAAATTCCACCACCAGGCTGAAAGATGTTTTATGAGCATGCGTTTTCTAAGATGGTAGGTGTTGTAGTGTTTTAGGATGCCCAAATAGGAATTCATACTGCACAGAAAGACTGCTTGCTCTTCCTTGGTAGGTTTGCGTTCTTGAGTTAATTTATTGTGGCGCATGATGGCGTCGTAAAAATTCCCCCTAATTCGTTTGCCGCTCTTAATGCAGTTTGGCTTAATTATCATCCCCAGAAAATGAACACCCTTGCTGTAGTGCTGCAAGTACATCTTGCGAGGATGCAAAGTGAGTTTCAGTGCGGACTGAAGAAAATCAGCAATTTGTGGAATCAGCGCCTTTAAATATTCATGGCTTGGATGCACCAACACAAAGTCATCCACGTAACGGCCGTAGTAACGCATCCCTAAATCATGTTTTACAAAATGGTCTAATGCATTAAGATACACATTGGCAAATATTTGACTGGTTAGATTACCTATGGGGAGGCCGCATGCAGGGGCTGAGTGAAACAAGCTTTTATCGCTTGGTAAATCATGCCAGTCATGGCGGCTTCCCTTGATAAAGCAATTTTTTGTTGGGTTGTTGCTCAGGATTTTATGACACAGACTAAGTATCCTGTATTTATCAGGCTGTTGGTATTGGCTTGTAATCAGGTCCCGTAGCTTTACCCATAAAATGCGTTTGTCAATCGCCATGAAAAACCTTGGATATCTAATCTTAATACATAACACTCTTTGGTGTAGTTCTGCGAACACTGCCTGATGAATCGGTCGATACGCTGAATGCCAAAATGAGTGCCTCGACCTTTACGGCACGCGTAGCTGTCGTAAATAAACGTGCGCTCAAACAGAGGGTTGAGTTTATTAATCAGTAGGTGGTGAACAACACGGTCCTTAAAATCCGCAGCAAAGATTTCACGCCTTACCGGTTGGTCTACAATAAACGCAATGGAGCGCCCTGGAGTATAGGCTCCCGTATTGATTTCCTCCCATAAAGCAATTAATTCCTGCTCATAATCCAGCTCGAAAGAAAGTGCGTTCATGGTATTGCGTTTGTTGGTGCGACAATCAGCGTAAGCCTCAAATAAATCAGCTAATTCAATCGAGGCATGGCCTTGGAGCCCTGGAGATGCATTCATCTTATTCATCGATTACTCAAAAATACGGGTCATCGCCTGATGACCCGTAAGACTCATTTGCTTTATTTAAAACCCCGAGAACACCGAACCCCAAGCTGATTGTTCTTATTGTTGTTGTTCTGATTGCTGCCACCAGTACTGAAGTACTCGTTCCACGCGTTGTTCTGTGGATTGTTCGAGTTCTCGGTAGAACTCCAGTAGTTGCCTGCAATTCACTGGCGTCTTAATCCAGACAAGGGGCCTTGTCTGGATGTGATTCAACTACCCCATATCGAGGCAGTCCCAGTGCGCTTTTAAATAAAACCTGCTCGCTCCTTGCTGCCATGACAGCAAGGACTCTGGCTTTACCTGGCCGCATTACGCCAACCGGTAACCTGCTTGCCAATCTTCTCTAAAAGCTCACTTAATACCGCTTGCTTTCTCATTGGCATTAATTTCATATCCACGCAAAGGCGAATTTCCAGCTTTAACAGTTCCAGCTCATCAAGAAATACCTCCAGATGTTTTGCGCGATTGCGGTGCTTGTTGGCACGGTAAATACTGCGCACAAGCGAGAGCGCATCACGCTTCATATCTTGACCCAGCGTGTATTTGTATTCTTTGCTAAACTCCTTAGTGAGTTCAAAAACTCTTAAAATCAGTTGGTAGGTATCTCAATAAACCGATAATTCTGTGTACAGCGCCATAATAAAACCTAAAATTAATGACCCGCTTTGCAGGTCTTGCAAAGCAAGGTCAAAAGAAAAGGGATAAAGGGCTAAAGGGTTAAAGCCCGAGAACACCGAACCCCAACCTGAAAGTTCTTAAAGCTGAGGTACTGAAGGCTGCCACCAGTACTGAAGGACTCGATATACGCGTAGTACTGTGGAAAGTCCGAGTCCTCGGTAGAACTCCAGTAGTAGCCTGCAAGACAATCTGTGCCACTGGGAGGGGTGCACGAAGTACTTGGTGTTGCAGCACCAGGGTCTCCAAGCAAGAAAGAAAGGCCGCCCAACATGCTTTGCGCTCCAGTGGGACAAGTTACATTGGTATTAACAGCATCCATCTCACAAATGGAGGGCAAATACCAGTCCGAATAGGTATTGATGGTTGCTTTGCATAAACCTGCCGCGTAATAACCCAAGGGAGTGGGTGCGCTTCCTCCGCTGGTTCGATTAAAATTATAGTAGGATAGAATATTGCCCGAATCACATGCCCCATCTGAGGCGCCATTGCATTCTGTGTAAACAGGTGTTCCTGATGGATAGGGTGGAAATGTTGGTGATGGGACTGTGGTAGTGGATGTCTTATCAATACCAAGAATGGTCGTATAACTCACATCACTACTTGCCGAACCATTCCCATTGGAACTCCAAATAATACTGGTGGCCTGAGAGCCGGAGTTAATATAAGGTGCCGCCTGGTCTGCTAGTGATGACACTTTACCGCCGATACTGCCTGTATTCGCGGTCGTGTCATCTACGGAATAAATGAAGCCCCCTTGATAGATACAACCATAACTAAGAACATAGGTGTCTACTGAAGCAGACAGTCCTCCATCTGCGGTGACGTTCACGCTTCCTTCAGGCTGTGCTCCTGTTGTGCACAGCGCGCTGCTTGCATTGGCGCTTGCTATGGCGCCTGGGGTTACGGTAATCTCGCACGTTCCACCATTGGCAGTAATCGTGCCGCAATTGGAAGGCGAGACTGATGCGTCTGAAGGAAGCCCTGATGGGCTGACGACTACATTAGTGGCATCACCTGAACCGGTGTTGGTAATTGTAATTTTACGTGGATTTCCGGTTAATGCATCGTTTTTTTGCGCGCAATCAGGAGACAGTGATGCAGCCGGGCAACTCACCGAAAGCCCTAAAGTGGATACGCTGGGTGTCAGTGTCACTGTACCAAAGGTCACATTCACCGTGTGATTGGCTGTGACATGGGTCAGTTGATAGGTGGTGCCACCCGTTTGAGCCGGGTTACCATCGACTAGCCATTGATTTACTCCATAACCTGTATCAGGTGTTGCGGTGAAGGTTCGTGTGGTTCCGGAATTCACCGTTTGAGAGCCACTGGGACTAACCGACCCATTGCTGCCTGCAGAAGAGGTAATCGTGTATTGCTGTACCGGAGGTGTTTGCGTGAGACGAATCGTCAGACTATTGGCTTGACTGGGTTGATAGCACTGATTGGGATTACCCTGCTCGCAAAGGATTGGTCCTCCAAGCACATCGCCCTTTAAACCACTGCCAGCTACGGTCAGGATTAAGGTACACGATTGATGATACCCCAAAGGTGAGGCGCATCCTGATGAGGTAATACCCTGAATAGGCCTCATCTTCAGTGTATGGGATTTATGCGATTGATTGGTGACTGTGTATTTGATGGTTGCTGCCCCTGATGGGCTTACGCTCACCGAAGCAGGGTATCCGGATACGGGCGCAAACGTCCATACAGGAGCACCCGCCCAGGCTGTATTCATGAGCACCAATCCGGTAGTCATCATACTCAGTGAGTTTCTTAAACGACGTGCATTCATTCTTATGTCCTTATACAAGATAGGTGAGGTTCAATAAAACACCGTTGGTGTAGAGGTGATTGAGGGCCAATCCCCCATTGAGCGTTTGTTCTGAGGCACGACCTAGCTGGCTTTTGCCCCAGTCGGCAAACTCATAACCGACCCCAACTTGCCAGTGGGCATTAAGTGCCTTTTGTACACCTGCACCTACTGTGTAGGTGAATGCTGTTTGCGTCCTTGAGGCGAAATCAGGAGTCGGTACCGCCTCGAAAATGGTTGGTGTGCTGTGATAGCCATGAACGTTATTAAAACCTACACCAAGACTGCCGCTAACCCAGGGAATCAACCAGAAACCATTATCTGCCAGCAGCTTTCCTTTCACCGCCACATGGGTGTGCTGAATCTTGTAGTTGTAGGTGAAGTTCTCAAATAGAGGGTCGACATCGTCCCAAATCACACCACCTAGACCAGCATTACTGGTGAAGCCAACCGCAAGACCCAGTTGGCCTTGCAAGGTTTGGGTGAGTGCTTTTTGTGCGCCCAAAAACACTTCGCCATCAAATAAGGCGCCGCTTGATTTATGGGCTATATAAGCCTTTTCAATGTCGGGGGTTAAATAAAACATTTGGGTGTTGCCTGCGCTTTCCCAAACGGGCCCCGCGCTAAAACTGCCAACCCAGGTCCATGCCGGTTGCGCTGTGACAGGTCCCATCGTTCCAGCCAAAGCGGCTGGTAGCTAGGAAATTAGCGGCCATTATGAGTACAGCAGAATTTTTATTCATCAATGCTCCTATGTATACTTAAAACCGGTTCATTCAAAAAACAGCAAGTGAGTACAACAAAAAAAATTGAACTAATAAATAAAGAAAATGCGCTACAGCACGCAATCATGCTCAGAAACTGAAAATAAGCAGAAAAGATGCAAATGGTGCAAACTGGAGATAAGGGAATTAGATTTGAAGACAGTGAATATAAATGAAAAACGAGTGCTGAGTGCTGAGTGCTGAGTGCTGAGTGCTGAGTGCTGAGTGCTGAGTGCTGGAAATGCTCCAGTCATTGGACCTTACCAGCAATCCTTTTTTTATCTCTAATCGATAATTCATTCCTTGCATCAGCGATCCTATATTTTTACTTGGCATTAGTGGGTATTGAAAAATTACTCTTAATCATGATACTTTGTTACTAACTTAAAATCAAAAAAATTCCTTCCATTTTTATTCCTCAAACTTGCCCCAAACATTACGCGACAGCGACCAGGTTTGAAAGAATGTAGCGTTAGCAAAAATTAAGGAACAGTACAACTGATGGTAAACATCAAGCCATTAGTATATAAATGATTGAGCGTTAAACCTCGACGTGATGTTTGTCCTGATGCTCGACCTAAATTGCTATTGCCCCAATCGGAGAATTCATAACCTACACCTACTTGAACATTACTGCTTATGCTACGTTGTACTCCCGCACCTACTGTATAAGAAAATGCAGTTGTGGTGTGGTTTCCAAAATTTGGAGTTACAACTGCTTCAGGAATTAAAGGGATATTATTAAAATCTTGTAGATTCGTTAAATCCAACAGCAACACTACCAGCTACCCAAGGAGTTACCCAATATCCTCGCTCTAGTAATAATTTCCCTTTAAGTGCAACATGTGTGTGACGGACTTTGTATTGATAAGAATAATTGTCAAATTCAGGCAGCCCATCATCCCAAATAATTCCAGAAAGCCCGGCTTTACTCGTTGTTGCTGCAGCGACACCAAATTGACCTAACAAGTTATAAGGCAATCCTGATTGTATACCCAAAAAGAGCTCACCATCAGCTAATGTTTGTGTTGAATTATGATTTGAGATATAAGTTTTTACAATTTCTGGGGTCAGAGAAATTGTTTGATTTCTACCAACACTGGTAGGCCAAACTGGGCCAGCACTTATTGCTGCAACAAAAGATACTGGAGGGGCAGCAGGCCCCATTGTCCCTGCATTAGCTGTTTTTATACCAAAAACCACCAATAAAGTTGCAGCTAAAGAGTAAATTTGATTCTTATTATTATTCATTTGCTCCATCCATAGGTTAATAAATAGCTTCGCCATGCTAACATTTATATAAAATGATTCAAATATTTTTATGGTGCTATAACAGAATATTGTTCTTAACGTTCAAAGTGTATTGAATCATTTTTTTATCCTATAGTCGAGACCATGGCTCCGATTTAAATCTTAACAGCTTTAGTATACTTCTAATACATCCCGGCTATTAGAAATTCGAGGCTGTAAAGTGAAAGAAGGAATCTATTGGGAAATAGATCCCATCTGCATAGACAGGATCCATTCTTCAACCAAAGACTTTAGGTTCCTTATAAACTGGTAATACTATCAAATTTTCTTTTTCTTTTAGCATCGCTAATTTCAGTGGCTAATGGCAATACTAAAGTATTAGAGCTAAAAAATGTGAAGCTATTATTTGAAACACTAGGAGGTGAAATTACCTGCTGAATGAGCTCATCCTTATTATAATCTTGTGGACTATTTGCCGCAAATTAGTATCCAAATGTTGTTCTGTTCTCAATGAAAGGCTTTCCGTTTGGGTTAATGAGGACGATTGCGTACACGACTCAGCTGTATGTATTTGATCTATTTGCCTAAAAACACTCGATTCGTGACTTGTGCCAATTTAATTGCAGCCTTAAAGTCCCACTTAACTCGCTGACATACTTCATATGTGCTCCTTTTTTATCGAAGCTGAATATATAAAATGCATTGTATATCAGCGAGTTATTCTACTCCTTCCTATTCCCGTTTTTTGTCCGGCACAAAATTGATTTTCTCTAAGAAATATGGAATTAATTAGCCACACGCACCAAAATTTATCGCGATAAAAGTATTATGGAATAACTCAAAAAGGAAAATATTATGTTCGAACAATTAGTAACGGCGTTACGCAGATTTTTAATGAATTATTATGTTAGCACCAAGTGTACTGATATTTTTGAAGAAACACTGCTGAAAATGGCAAGCATTACAACTAAACCCAAAAAATGCACATTTGCTCCAAGCGATACTGAAAATCTTTATTTTGCTATTAGAAGTATTGGAGAACAAGACACAATAAAATTTACTAATTTTTTTAAATCTTTTGGTGCTCAAACCATCTTACATCATTTTGATGATGCATTGGATGCTCATGTTTTTGTAGTTAATGTTAAAATTGTTGTTGAAAAAATATTACCTGCTTTTAAAGAAAAGCTCATTGAGCTTACCAATAAGTCCTCCGATGCATTGAAACCATATCAAGATAAATCTCTTAAATCAACAGAAAGCAAAGCGATGCATTTAGTTGACTCTCTCCATCATTTAGAAAAATACATTGATAAAACTCAACTGTTTCTTACATCGTCTGCTGCTATCTCATTATCAAAATCCATAAAATCTCTTACAACCTCTATTTTAGATCACGCCGTCACCGGAGAAAAACAAAAAAGAAAAGAGCAACGTACCAATATCAAGCTCGCTTATGATAATTTTATTATATGTTGTAGTAGCATCAAAAAGGATGAGCAAGTTAAAAGCTTCCAGAATAGATTTGATGAATATTGGACAAGCCTCCAACCACAAGAACGCCGTTATCGTATCAAAGCTCCTCGTCCCAGCGCTAAATATACAAGAATAGGTGCTATCCTTGTAAAACAAGAAACAGATAAGGAAAAGTATAATGATAATATAATTGCTCTCCTATTGTTAATTATTTCCTATCAGAATGCCTTGGCTAAAATGGCCAGCCGCATGCAAGGCTTATCAAAAATTCAATTAGGACTCCCTGATAAGATACAAGCTTTAATAATTTCATTTCTGGCAGCTCCGAAGAAAGGTCTTTGCAAATATGGTTCCAACGGAACAATCATTTATCCGAACAACTTAACTAAAGAAGAAGATGTGGAATTATCAAAATATGAAACTGCCATTTTTAAATTCTTTAAACCAATTTTTGGAAAAACCTCAAAAGATAAAGAAGCACGATTTAGTACCGAATTCGATCTTTCCGCCTCAGGCAAAAATCCGCAAACTCCATAGAGAAAATTTGATTGTCTCTCTAAAAAATTGGAAAATGGACCAATTATCAAAGTAAGTTTTTGGCTCTACACCAATTAAGGGGGCACTTTAATTGGGAAAGAGCCCTTTTATTTGGGACAAAAAAATACCCGCGCGATTTGAGCTTAATAACCGAAGCTATCATAGGCTTGGCGGGTGCATTAACCATATTCTAGCAGATCAACTGAAAATGTAAATAAGAATGTGTTGCTGTTTTTTGTTATGTGTTGTGATGATTTATTTTCAAGTGCCCCTTGGAATATTTTTCTCATTGAATTTTTTGAAGTGTCTTAACGTAACTCATTGATTTTAATTGGTGCCAGGGCCGGAATCGAACCGTGATGTAACTTATTGATTATATTTAACTAAAATAATATGGACTCGAAGCTTACCCAAAATCTTACCCAACGTTGCATATCCTACCACAAACGAAAGAATGCGAATAGATACGCACGAATATGAATTTTGTGCTACAATGTAGCTCATAGACAGGAGAAATATAATGACTACTAATGCGGTGGTAAGAGCAAGAATTGATGAGCATATTAAAGAAGAGGCTTCAGCCGTGCTTGCATCAATGGGGCTAACTGTATCTGATGCATTCCGTATGTTGCTAACACGTATAGCTAAAGAACATGCCTTGCCTTTTGAACCTCTTATTCCGAATCAGAAAACTATCAATGCGATGAAGGAAGCGCGTAGAGGGCAATTAAAATCGTTTAAAACCGTTCAATCGCTCATGGATGATTTAAATAATGAGGACGATTGAGTACACGACCCAATTTAAACGTGATTATAAGCGTGAGATAAAAGGTAAACACAAAGCAGTCTTCAACAATCTCTTTGTTGAAATTATTGATACATTAGCACGAGATGAACCGCTTGCAGATAAACACAGGGATCATGCGCTATCTAATAATTGGCAGGATCACCGTGATTGTCACGTAAAGCCTGATTTAGTTTTAATTTATCGCAAGCCAGATACGCAAACATTGCAATTGGTAAGATTAGGTTCTCATAGTGAGTTGAGTCTTTAATCATAAGTTAAATACCTCGTTAGTTTTTTGCATCCCCTAATAAAAGTGCCATAAAAACGTGGTTTTCATATTTCCCATCAATACAGACAGCATTTTTATGGATACCTTCCTTTTCAAATCCAAATTTTTCATACAAGGCAATGGCTGACTTATTTTTTTCGCGAACAGTGAGTTCTATACGTGTTAGTCCTTTCTGTTCTGCTTTTTGAATGGACATCTGCATTAATCTCTTGCCAATCCCTAGTCCTCTATAAGATGCTAATATTCCAATTCCTAAAGAACCAATATGTGCAAAAACAGGCCTATCAAGTGCACTAATGTCACACCATCCAATTATTTGCCCATCACTAACAGCAATAAAATGAGGCCAATTATCCTTAATATTTTCTAAAACAAATTCTCTGGTGCTATTAATTGGTGGGCCTTCTAAGAAGGCAAGATATTTACGTTCACGTGCAACACTATCTACAGCAGACCAAAAACCTTCAATATGTTCTTCAGTAATTGGAATTATTTCAACATTTAGCATGTTTTGAACCTTGTTTTAATTCAATTTTTGGGGGTTATCAATTTATGGTAATTATCAGGTAATGTAACTTACAAATGAGCTTTTCTACACAAAAAATCCAGAAAGGTAGCAAGGTAGTTGCTATAAATATTATAACAAGGGCTTAATAATTCAAAAATTGCTGATAACTTAATAAAAAGTAACCCACCGGTTTGAGGATACTCACTGAGCATAGCCTTGGTGGGTTTTCTTAATTGCACTATCGCTTATTTTGGTATTTTTTTCAATCTTAGAAAAGCCACGTTTTTAACAGTGCTTAACAAAAATATAAGCTATACTTTACATAGCAGGGTAAAAATATGGTATATTCATGGTTAAATCGTGTATAAACGCCATTATTTTAAGTAGGTATAAATGCATTCATCTATGAGTACTGCTATGAACATGTCGCAGCCATCATTATTTAGGACGATTCCTGAAAAAGACTACCTCCATGTTTTTAATGAGGGTACGGTCGATGGGCAAAAGGTTGTTGACCTTTTAAATTATAAAAAAGCCGATGTTTCAACAGCAACTAACGTTCCTGTTTCCTCCATTCGCTATGAACCCCAAAAAATGCCACTTGAACTTAAAGAGCGGCTTACCGAGTGGGCTACGGCTTTAAACTTAGTTTATGGTTTTTTCAAAGACAAAGATAAAACAATGCTTTGGTTTTCTATCCCGAATCCTCTTTTAGGCGATATGGCTCCAAGAGATATGATTCGAGTTGGCCGATTCAAAAAATTGCTTAATTTTATTCAAACAGCCATAGAAGAAAATCAGGGATAGTCCGCATGACCAAATTTACAAGAAGTAGCCGCCTCACGTGGTCGATTTAATACAGGCAAAGCCTGTCCTAAAAATTAATAATAAATGAGATATAAATAAGTGTCCTCTACTAACATCCCCTGTATTTACTGCAAAAGTACTACTTCCAAAAAAACTAAAGAGCACGTCATACCATCAATGCTCGGATTATTTGAAAATACTATGACGCTTGTTGATCTCGTATGCGGTGACTGCAACCAGTTTTTTTCAAAAAAGATAGAGTTACATTTTGGACGAGACAGTATTTTTGGAATCTTTTATCGTGGATACGTGGGATTGCTTAATGATACTGATTTTAGTCGTTCGATAAAACACTCACGAAAACGACTTGAAACTATTTTATATCACTCAACCTACGCTTTCCTGCATGTTAATATTAACCTACATGATACAAGCGCGTTTCAAGCACAAATTGCAGATCAGTTCAGTATACTAAATTCAACCAAAGGTAATCGTATAAACTATCGTGCGGAGAAATTACCACATCGATCTTATTTAGATAGCATAGGCCTCCCAGTACATCGAGATCGTTTTCTTTTCTTGGGTAGTATAGAAGAGGATAATAAAAAAACTATTAAACTAAATAGGATATTGCAGCAAAACGACATCACGTTAACTTTAGGTCAGACAAAGCATCAACCAGATAAATTACCTTCAGATGGCCCGCTACAGTTTGCTTCTGTAATTGATGACGCTATTATCAGAACCGTTGCAAAAATTGCTTTCAACTATTTAGCTTATTTTTTTGAACCTAACTTTATATTAGATGAGCAATTTGATGAAATTCGAAATTATGTGCTCTACGGACGAAAAACCATTCATGATTTAGTTATAATGGAATATCGTGAAATCAGGGAACATCTACAAAATTTACAAAAAGAAATGTTTGGGCATCACAGGATTAGTCTACACCAAGATAGAAATACAATTATTGCTACTATTACCTTATTTAATCGCACGGAATTTAAAGTGATTTTAACTAATTGCGATAAATTATATCGGCCTGATATTAATAAATCTAACACATTCAATATATTGGACAAAAAAATAACAGGAAGCTCCCTTGCTAAAAAAAGACCTCACATATACTTTAGCGATTAACCATTATAATATAATCGATTTTAATCTTTGGAATAAAACACTTAAACTAAAGCTGACGAGATAAATAATGTATTTTTATGAAAACTTCACCCTCTCAAACATTAAAGATATTGTGACAATTATTACATTGTCAACTGGCGCTTATGTTGCATTGAAAGGATTACAAACATGGAAAAAGCAACTTAAAGGAAGTCAAAACTATAACTTAGCAAAATCCATGTTAGTTAACTTATATAAATATAAAGAAACAATAAATCAGTTTAGACATCCAGCTATATGGGGTAACGAATACCCAGAGTTTGCTGCTGAAGAGCTGAAAAAAATGAATGCGCAAGAAAAAAGCTATCAAGAGAAAACTCACGCATATCAAAAAAGATGGGAAAATATTGTGCAAGTAAAACCGTTGCTTCTAGAAAATTTGATAGAAAGCCAAGTACTTTGGGGGCAAGACCTACAAACTTATTTTCAACAATTATTTAAACTCGAATTTCAATTAAGAACTGCCATTACAAACTATCTACAAGCAATCAAACCCTACTCAACAAAAGACAATATAGATAAAGATAATGAACTTATTTGGGATACATTAAGCGAAGACGATCCTTTTCGAATTAAACTCAATAAAGTCATTTGTGAGATAGAAAAACAAGTAAAGCCATATCTTCATTAATTAAAACGTTATTTAAAATCATTTGTTCAGCTACCTATGTGCTTTTGTATTAATAAAACAACAAAAGTGGCTTTTTATTTATCTACCATATCGATTGATTCGCTATTTAATCTTTTCCTATACGGTGTATGTAAGTCTTCTAAAGGAGGAAAAATTTCCCCTACTTCAACTTCTAACGTAAGCGCGATTTGGATTAGGCTCTGAATTGAAATATTTTGCTCGCCACGCTCTACCCGTCCTGCGTAGCTCCGGCCTAATTGTGCGGCAGCAGCGAAATCCTCCTGAGAGAAACCACGTTTCTTCCGTAGTTCTCGGATTCTTTTGCCTATTTTAATAAGATTTGGGTGTTTTTTCTCCATAGCATAAGTACATCGTATAACGCCTAACAGAACCACGCCCGGGAGATGCTATTTTTTAAGGAATAAGGTACTATACGAAGCTCGCGCAAGAATGGATAAATATTAATCAAAGGAGTTGATATTAGATTTTTATTTATGAGGTTAGAATAAAATGAGTACTTTTAAAAAGATTGCATTTCAAATTTTACAAGAAACAGGTAGGTCTCTACACAGCAAAGAGATTACTGCTATAGCTCTAAAGAAAGGATGGCTAAAAACGGCTGGAAAAACCCCTGAAGCTACTATGAATGCACAATTAATCGTTGATATTAACGAAAAAAAACACAAATCTTGTTTTTTAAAGGTAGCCCCTTCTGTTTTTGCATTAAATCCTGATTTGGTTCAAAAAAATCTCATATTACCCGAGGATACAAAAAAACATAAGGTTTCTACTAAACAAAAAGGCGATATTGCAGAAGCTCGTATAGCAGAGCTTATTACTTTATATGGCGATACTAACCTCTCCTGTTACAAACCTATCTCTGATGATGATGGCATCGATCTTATAATAAAGGAAAAAGGCAGCCTTAAGACAATGTACGTACAAGTAAAAAGTCGTTATGGCTCTGAACCTAATCAGGCATTCACTGCCACTGTCAAGGCAGGAAATATGATTGAACACTATTCTGTTGGCCTCATTTTTTGTTATTTCGACATGGAGCTGGGAGATCTTTGGGATTACCTATGGTTTATTCCTGCCCCTATATTTGCTAAATCAGCTCACAAATTGGATAATGGCCGTTCTTTTGGCTTTGTTGCAGGACGGCAGAAAAAAGAGACCAATAAGTGGGATGATCATTTAATCGATAAGCGTGATCTAGCTAATCAAATTTTGGCTCAAATGAGGCGAATTGATTAATATATCCATTCTATTTTACTGGGACTAAATAACAATAATAACAAACAGGGAATAGTTAAGAACTGGATTCTTAAAGAATAATCTTAACTAACCGAGAAAAAAATGAACAAGAAAAAATTGTTATTTTTTATCATTGCCCCTTTGGCAATGTTACTTCAATCCCATAATGTATTGGCAGAAGAACCACCCAAGGTATTGTATTGCCCAGAAAAAATTGAATGCTCCAAAGATAAACGTATTAGCTCATGTAAAGCTTTTGGAGAACATCTCGAGTATTGGGGAAAGATTTATTCTGAAGGCACCGTAAAAAAAGGAATCTATTTTCTTACTCGGATAGACTCTAGCTATCAGAATCCCACTACAGTTTATTCTTATCCTAATAGATGCTCCTATGGAAACGTTGATTACCCCACAAGCCCAATTCTTGGAATCAGCCCCCCTGGATTTGGATCATATGATTATGAATCTCGCTTTTGGGAAGCAAGACAAAATGATATGACTAAATGGTGGATTTACGGATACCAAGCTCAATGCAATAATGGTGGTTCGATTATAAACCCACAAGATTGTCCATTAGAAGAAGTACCATTAGTTAAAATTAAATCCGATTATCAATCGAATATTACAAAAATTTCAGCATATGCAAACGGCATTCTTCTTGATGATGATTATTGGTACCCCGATTTCAATAACCAATTTCCTTGGAAAGCGATAAACATGTATAAAACGTGGGATGCATGTTCAGATACAGGTCTATGCACTATTGAGTTAATGGCTACCATAAACCAAGCACTTGTTGATATTGGTAGTATCGTTATTGATATGGATAATAAAATGAAAATAGTCCATGTTCATGCTATTACTGGATTTAAAATTTCTCATGATGAGAAAGAAAACTCTATTGAAATCAAAGCGGTTCTTAACCAACTCATCTTTAAATGGGGGAATTACCGCCCCCTTTCATAATTTCAGCATATATACGGGCAGCCTCATTAGGATCTTTTGTATTGAGCTTCAAACTCATGACAGGTTGCTTTTTTGTGTCATCATGCGTTTGTATAATATCTATTAGTCCCTTTAGTTCAGGTATAGAAATCTCTTGACCTGCAAGTGAGTTAAGCATTTCTGGTATTGCGTTTTCAACCTCAATAGTACTGAGATCAGGCATAATAATGGCAGCAGATTTATCTTTTACCTTTGGAATCAAGCGCTCGATACATAATCGAAGCGATATAGGGTCGCCCGAAAGAGCTAGATCAATAACTTTGTTAACCAATGCTTCTGAATGTGCCTCCAAAAGCTTTACCAATTGTGTATTTTTATTTGGACGCCCTTTTGGCCTACCCGATATATTTCCAGACTGCCCCGGTTTAAATGTCGCCATTTTTAATTGTCCTTTTCTGTATTTTTCCTGTATTTAACAGGAAATTAAGACAATTATACCGCATCTAACTCTGTCACCATATCACAAGTTTTTTCTCAATTTACATCAATATTTTTAAAATATGTCCTATTGCCACACCCACAAAACCCACATTCGATCAAAAAACAGCAAATGTGGGTTTTGTGGGTATAACATTTAAAGAGAAATAAAAATTTACTCCTCTACAAGACACTCTGGGTTAATATAATATTTGCCATTTGTTTTTGTAGAAATATATCCTCGTTGGATTAATTTGTTAATGGCCTCCAGTCGATCCTCTTTCTGAGTTAAATTAGACCAATCTTTATCTCTGATTTGAGATCGAGTAAAAAAAGAACCTAAAAGTGGTAATTTGTTAGCTAAAGACCTTGCAGGAATATCATCTTTATATGCCAAACCATACATCCGTTTTGCATGACTTAAAAAATAAGCCCCCAGTTTAATTGCACGAAGAATATAATCAACAGGTATATATTGCTCACCTGATATACGTCCCCATTTTTCATAAAGAAATAAATACACCGAAAGCGCAGCAACAAATTCATAAGATTTTCCAACATGTGCACTCAAATGAGGCTCCATCTCATAGGCTTGAATAGTAGTTTCTTCTCGCCAATAATCAAATACTTCTTGTGCTTCATCATCGAAACGAACAACTATTTCATCAGGTGGCATATTATTTAAACTTGCCAATAAAATGTTCCATTTCCTCTCTAACTCTTCTTCGCCTTGCTTATCTTGAGACAATCGAATTTTAGTATCTGGATAAACCACACCTTGAAAACGCTGCAAAAATCCATCGTTTGTTAAGTTATTTTTCATCTCGTTAACAACACGTTCTAATTTCCCCGGTTGAGTACCCCCAATAATACTTATTATTACCCTTTCAATGTAATCCGTTCCCCTGCTAATCGTTCTATAGCTATAAGATCCATTCCCATTATAAGCAGTTAAGTAAAATCCCCTCTCTTCACAATATTCATCTTTTGATAACCGTATGAACAACGGAGCTACTTCATCAAGTTCCAGCATAATCCCATCAATATTATCTTTCATAATTAATATGAGTTTTTCAAATGTAGTTCGATTGACAGTATATACTTTGCATTTGGGTGCTTGAGCGAGCAGAATATTAATCTCGTGTTGAAGTGTTTTAATTCTTGTTTCGAAAATATCCACATTATTTTGTTCAGGCTGCGTTTTTACATTTTCTCTATCTAACCCTTTCATTGCCGTATTTAATTTTCTTTGCAGTAAATCCAGCTTTTGTTTATGCAGCTCATGATTTTTGTTATAAACTTTTTCCGCCTCCTCACTGATGCTTTTTATAAAACTTGCTGTTGCGTCTAATGCATTGGATTTACCGGATGAGGGAGGCCCGACCATTATCCAGAAAAAATTAGGAGTAACATGCCACTTAGTATGTCTGGTCATTGCTATTTTTAATTTTCCTGCAAATAATACCCCCATACGTGATAATACCGAGATTAAAATAAAATCAGGGGGACATCCTCGAATTTCTGCTTGCTCTTTGATAAAGGTTTCCATCTGCTCGGGTAGTGAATCATATGGAATATCATCGACAGGTAATAATTTATTATCAAACGGCTGATACACATTAAATTTAATATTTGATGGTAACACCCCATTATTAGCCAAGCTCTTGTTAAACTCATCTACGGTGCCTCCATCTGGCGCATATGTTGTTTGAGCAGCTTTAGCAATGGCATCTTTTAAATCTAACTTTTCCATTACTCGCCATAAGTCAAAACAATCATGCCAATATCCATCATTAAACTCATCCGCATGATGGCTATAAAATTTATTTCCTTTTATTGTGATCCCTGGAATTCCAGAGGAAGAATTTGGTCTAAGCCATTTATGAGACAATATACGTGTATAACCATAATAACTTAGTAATTCTTCAATATTTCTCTGCTCGTTAAATGCGTGGATAACAGATATTTGCTCTGGCTTGTTGGATAAAGGTTGTGTAAAAACATAACTAGTAGGAGGCACCTCTAGTGGATTGATAACATCAACAAGTTGCCCCTCCGTATATTCGAAATAAAGTGTTTCTATCTTGCTACCCGTGGGCTTACGTGGACAATACCAGCCTTGTGACCAAGTTGAATTTTCAATTGCATTAGCTAATAAATCACTTCCCAACCCGGCTAGAACTACATTGATTTGTGAGATAATTGATTCTACTGTTGGAGCCAATTGCTCTTTTTTATATGGTAAATCAGTACATAACACTATTCGATAACGATGACCTTTCTCGCTCGTATAATGTGAATGAGATCCATGCAATATATGAGCTAAATTAAGATCTTTCAGGATTTGACTCACTTGCAACGGATCTGGTGCGCCCTCAACCTCTTCACCATTAATGTTAATACGTTTATCACAATCAATAACAACTACACTAGCTAAGCTTAATGTGTTTTCAGTGCTTCTTCCCAAACATTGCTTTGTATCATTATTAACTTTTAAAGTGGTTCGAAGCCAATGAGATCCTTCTTTACTACCTTCAAGGCATTCTCTTATTTTAGCTACCCATGTTCTAGCACTAATATTCTGGTAAACAGGTTTTCCTCTTACATCATTATTTGAAAACGCAACTTCAATTTGATCTAAAATTGTATTAAACTCTTTCATGTTAAGTACTCAATATAGTCTCGAAGGTTGCCGCCCTCGAGATATTAATTTTTGGTTTACTCTTTTCTTACAAAAATAAGTAAACCTACTTTTTTAATGATTTTCAGCAGCAAGTCCTGCAGCCCAGTCCTCTATTTCTTTTCTGAGATACATTGGACGTTTACCCAAAGGATTTCTGGTTTTTGGGAAATCAGGTAGCTTATTAAGTTCATAAAATTTAGTTGCTCCCACCCCTAGCATTTTTCGAGTCTGTTTGGGGTAAATAAAAATAGGATCGTTTGGCATATTTTACTCTCTCAAGATATTAAAAAATTAAATAGACATGAATCGTTCTCAAGGATCCATGAGAACAATGGTAACTCAATAAGAAAGAGTAAATTCGCCGTTTTAAAGGAGGTTTTTTTGAAAGAGTTCGGGGATTTTAATTAATCTTTTTGTTTAAAAAATAAAAAATCCCCAGTTTACATTTAGTTAGATAAGTAAGTCATCGGGAATTTCCTCTGTGGCATCTTGTAATACTTTATATCGGCTGTAGTAATCTTCCACTGTATCTATTGATTCAAGTCCACTAATAATCATTGCAAAATTAATGCGTTGATTTTTATTGCCACTTCCCTTACCCCCCTGATTTAAATCCAGCTCACGCTTAGCAAAAACAAAAAGTGCGTGTATAGCGGCTTCTTCAAGATATTTTGGATTGACTACAGCAGATTTATTTTTTAGAAGAAAAGATCGAGTTTTTTTCAGTAAACTAATACGTGCTTGAATGCAGTAAGAGAAGATTGTTTCTTCAAACTTTTTTCTCTCGTCAAATTCAGCTGGACTTTCCATACTTAAAAATAGATCATCCATGTGGAAATAATTTAGGTATATTTGAAGATCTTTGTTCCATTCATTGAATTTTTTGTTTTGTTCCAGCATTTTAGTATATTTATTAATCAATGAGTCTACATATTTCTTTGCTTTGACTGCATCAAAAGTTGAAATAATGTTATACCCATTAATATAATTTTCCCAAGGTTTAGTCATTTCCTTAAATTGTTCAGGAGAAGGATTAAATCCATACTCCCTAAGCAAATCTTTCCTAATATCTCGTTCTCTTTCTTGAGTTGATACTGGTTTACTGTAATTGCTCATAATTATCTCACTTTACTTGAGTTATAAATATTTGATCTTGCTTTGTTTGAATCCAATCGCTGTACCACTCCATTAATTTTCTACGTTCCTCTTTAAAATCAGCACGTAAATACATACCTCTCACCCCTTGTACTTTATGAGCTAATTGAGCCTCGATAGCATCACTCCTAAAAGTACTTTTTTCATGCAATACACTTGAAGCAAGAGAACGAAATCCATGAGCTGTATGACGATTTTTAAATCCGCAACTATGCAAAAGTTTGCGAATACTCGTTTCACTAATTGGTTTGGGTTTGTTTAAGGAAGGGGAATTAAAGAGGTATGGCGTAAAACCAGTAATCAGTCTTAACTCCCTCAGTAATTTCAAAACTTGTGGTGATAGCGGAACCCAATGTGCAACGGCCATCTTCATGCGCTCAACAGGAATGTGCCATTCTGCTTCATGAAAATTAAATTCACTCCATTGAGCAAGCCGCAGTTCCGAGGGTCTAGTAAATAGGTGAGCAAGTAGTTCAATATAAAGTTTCGTAATTTTTGTAGCGTTGCTGTTACTGATAATCGCTAACATATCATGCGCTTCATGCGAACTAATAGCTGGCTGATTTACAACTTTGGGCTTTGGAACAAGTGCTTTATGTAATCCAATGAACGGATAATTGCTGGTAATAGATGCACCAACAGCAAATTCAAAAATGGCTTTTAATCTGGCAAAGACTCGGTGAGCTGCATCATGATGCCCGCGTTCTTCGTGTTGTTGAATAATATTCAATAAATCGGCCTTGGCTATATCATCAATCGCTTTGTCAGCAATGAAAGGATAAATATCGCGTGTAAGGCTTTTTCTATGACGTTTAAAAGCAACCTCTTTCCATGTACCCTTATATTTTTGAAACCATTGTTCAGCAACTGTTTTAAAAATTATCCGTTCAACTTCGTCCTCAGAGTCTTTCACTCTAGGATCAATCGCTTTATCCACCAACTCTCGATAAGTCAAAGCAGTGGCCCGAGCATCAGCAAGAGAAACACTAGGATACTTCCCGATAGTGATTGTTTGTGGCTTTTTATTCCATTGAAAACGGAAAATGAATACCTTATTGAGTTTATTCTTGCTTGGTCTTAGTTCTAATACCAAACCATAGAGATCAGTATGGCGTTTTTTATCACCAATCTTCAAAGATTTTATATAGGAGTCAGTTAACATTATAAATTACCTCAACTAAGCGGTAACTTTGGAAGAACTGGAGGAGAAGGTTACAAAAAACCTTACCCAAAATCTTACCCAAAGTTCTCGCGGCTATATGCGAAAAATTACGAATAGTTGAGAACGATTTGAGAGAGGAAAGTCTATATTATTTTATTATTTATCAATCAGTTACGTACTAATTTGAACTCTTGCGAACAATTACAAAATGTGTAATTGGTGCCCAGGGCCGGAATCGAACCGGCATGGTGTTACCACCGAGGGATTTTAAGTCCCTTGCGTCTACCTGTTTCGCCACCTGGGCATTTTTTATTATGTGGAGGCTGAGGCCGGAATCGAACCGGCGTACACGGCTTTGCAGGCCGCTGCATGACCACTCTGCCACACAGCCTCAGTCTGATACTTGACTCGCAAGTACATGTACATCTTATTGCTCTAAAAAAAAAGCGACATTGTCGTCGCTTTAATTTGGAGCGGGAAACGAGACTCGAACTCGCGACCCCAACCTTGGCAAGGTTGTGCTCTACCAACTGAGCTATTCCCGCGTCTCTACGGGGTGCATTCTACTGATTTTTTAAACCCTGTCAACAATAAATTTAATTTTTTTTGGTTAATTCTGGCCAAGCAATCGCTAAGTAAACAACCATAGACCAAATAGTTAAAATAGCTGACACATATAGCAAGACAAAACCAAATGAACCCCACCAAGAGCTCAATGGATTAAACGCTAATAATAAAAATAATGCGAGCATTTGCAATAATGTTTTTACTTTACCAATATAACCGACCGCAACACTTGTTCGCTTTCCTATTTCTGCCATCCATTCACGTAATGCAGAAATAACAATTTCACGCCCAACAATAATAGCTGCTGGAATAGTAATGTAATTAATGTCCTTAGCTCCCACTAAAAGTAACAAGCTCGTTGAAACCAATAATTTATCTGCAACCGGGTCAAGAAACGCACCAAATGGCGACATCAATTTTAATTTACGTGCCAGGTATCCATCCAGCCAATCAGTGAAACTGGCCGCGGCAAAAATACCTGCAGAAACTACATTTACCCATTTGAATGGCAAATAAAAGATAATGACCAATACTGGAATCAATAAAATACGCAGTAACGTTAATAAATTCGGTAAACTGGTAATTGTACTCAACACTTCATACTCCCCTTTGCACACTAGGTAACTTTAACTTAAAAAAAGTAGATTAATCTATAGTTATCTTTGATATCGCACTGTAAGCTAGCCGCACAGCGCTAATTTTATAGATTTAGAAAAGCACATCACATTTTATTTAACCCAAATCACCATTACAGATTTAAATAGTCAGCTAATAATTGATAATCATCAAATACCGCGGCAGCACCTGCCATTTTTAAGGCCGCTCCTTGCTGGTGATAAAAGTCTACCCCTATCGCAGTAACATGGATATTTTTTGCCATTTCCATATCGGTAATTGAATCACCTATCATCAGGGTTGTTGACGCTTTGCTCGCTACTGCAGCAATAATTTCTTCAAGCATCTGTGGACAAGGCTTTGCTGCAGTTTGTCCTGCAGAACGGGTCACGGTAATAAATTTATCTAAACCGGAAATCTGTAATGCCCGTGCTAAAGATTGTTGGCCTTTATTTGTAGCAATAGCCATCGTAATGTTGGCATCATGCAATTTTTGGATAAACTCACGTGTACCAGGAATTAACCAAATCTCTGAGGCATGAATAGCCATGGAATGTTGTACTGCTCGTATTAGTTGCTCGTGTTGTGTATCAGATAAATTGGGATACGCTTTTTTCAATGCTTTAACTAAACCCAAATCCACATAATTTCTTGCTTCATTGAAGTCAAAAGTACCAAAGCCCAGTGCCTCAGCTTCAATAGCCACTGTGTGAAATACAGCGCCTAACGTATCTGCTATAGTACCTTCCCAATCAAACACAACCAAATCATATGGATTGCTCATCACTTACTGCACTCCTCGCACGCAACAGTTTTAGTGTGTTAGAAAATTGTTCTTCTGCATTAGCTTGAAAACAATGCTTTATTCCATTCAACTCGAATTGAATTGAACGTGCATGTAAATAAAGACGACGTTGACGATTATCTACTCCCTCAACTTCACCTGCAAGTGATCCATACTTTTCATCACCTACAATCACATGCCCTAAATGAGCGCTATGAACTCTAATCTGATGGGTACGCCCTGTTTTAGGACTTGCCTCTACCCAACATGCTTGTTGGTAATTCTCTAACAATTTAAAGGATGTTTCTGAAGCTTTCCCCTCTTCATTAACAAACACCATACGCTCCCCTGATTTTAAAACACTTTTTTCAAGTGCCGCACGGACGGTTATTTGTTTCTTTCCTTCCCAACAGTGCGTTAATAAAGCCCAATAACTTTTTTGCACCTCACGTGCTTCTAATAAGGCATGCAGCGCTCTTAAAGTACTGCGCTTTTTAGCGAGCAGCAAGCAGCCTGAAGTTTCTCTATCCAAACGATGGATTAATTCCAAATAAGTTAAATCCTGACGCATTTTGCGTAAGGCTTCGATAACACCAAGACTGACACCACTACCGCCATGCACAGCAATCCCTGAGGGCTTGTTAATTACCAAGAAACAATTATCTTCAAAAATAATGCACTCTTTTAAACGTTTTGCCAACGAATCACCAACGAAGATTTCTTTCGATTCTGCAATACGGATTGGTGGAATACGGACCACATCTCTTTCATGCAAACGTGAACTCACCTGAGCTCTTTTCTTATTTATCCGAACCTCTCCACCACGTATAATTCTGTAAATATGGCTTTTGGGAACACCCTTTAAAATGCGAATTAAGTAATTGTCCAGACGTTGGCCATTTTCCTCATTACTTATTTCTCTATAACTTACTTCACTCATTGTCAATAAACCTGTTTTCTGAGCCGTATTTTTTTGATATGATCGCCTATAGCATGATAATAATTTCATGCAACCGAATTATAACGCATAAATATAAAAAAAGCGTAACTATTTACCACCTTCCTTTCTTTTGAGTATGCCAACATAGTGCAATACAATAGATAATAGGCTATATGTAAAGGTAATTAGTTACAGAAAAACAGCGCTTCCATTTAAGCTTATAGATATAAGGAAGCGAACCGATGCCAGAGACAAATTGATCACTTACTCGACAGAAACCTACGCATGCCAGACATGCTTTATACCGACTACGAATTATCTCGGGCCTTTCGCACGTTTCATTTTAACCTGCCTAGTTCATATTCAGTATATTTCACAGTATGCACCTCTTATTGTTCAGGGAACATGCGTAAAGTCTGTCCACAAGGCTAAGGATTCGCTTAAAGATCACTGCTCTTACTGTTCAAAAGATGAACCTCTGAGACCTTATGAGCCTTACACTATCGCAACTTAAATAAAGCGCCCTAATTAGAGGTTACAAATGGAAAAAATGTTAATCAATGCAACGCAACTTGAAGAAGTACGCGTTGCGCTTATTAAAAACAACCACTTATTTGATCTGGATATTGAGTGTCCAGGTGAGGTAAAAAAGAAAGGTAATATCTACAAAGCCACGGTAACACGTCGTGAGCCAAGCTTAGATGCCGTTTTTGTAGAATATGGCGCAAAACGTCAAGGCTTTTTGCCTCTTAAAGAAATTGCACCAGAATACCTTAGCAAAAATCCAGCTGATTTTGGCGATGATCGCCCACCAATCACTTCATTAATTCGTGAAGGCCAAGAATTACTGATTCAGGTAGATAAAGAAGAGCGCGGCAGCAAGGGGGCGGCTTTAACTACTTTTATTACACTCGCTGGTTGCTACCTTGTATTAATGCCCAATAACCCACGTTCAGGTGGCATTTCACGACGTATTGAAGGCGATGAGCGTGATGAATTACGTGAAACCTTAAATGCATTAACCTTACCTGAAGATATGGGCTTAATCATTCGTACTGCAGGTGTTGGTAAGAACCAAGAAGAGTTACAAGATGACTTGAACATGCTCTGCAACCAATGGCAATCAATAAAACAAGCTTATAATACTGAACTGGCTCCTTGCCTGATTCATCAGGAAGGTGATGTGATTATTCGTTCAATTCGCGATAATTTACGTAAATCAATCAGTGAAATTATCATCGATGACCAGATTTCTTACATTAAAGCAAAGCAATACATTGAGCGCGTAAAACCCGAGTTTTTACCTAATCTGAAGTTATATAATAGCAGTATTCCTTTATTTAACTTCTATCAAATTGAAAGCCAGATCGAAACCGCTTATCAGCGTCAGGTCATGCTACCCTCTGGCGGTGCATTGGTGATTGACCGCACTGAGGCATTGGTATCAATTGATATAAATTCGGCGAAAGCTACTGGCGGTACTGACATTGAAGCAACTGCTTTTAATACAAATATTGAAGCAGCTGATGAAATTGCGCGCCAATTACGTCTACGTGACTTAGGTGGGTTAGTTGTTATCGATTTTATCGATATGAATTCCAGCAAGAATCAACGTGATGTTGAAAACCGCCTTAAAGAAGCATTGCAAGCCGATAGAGCACGTATCCAAGTAGGTCGTATTTCACGTTTTGGCTTATTAGAAATGTCTCGCCAACGCCTAAGATTATCTTTGGGTGAAGCAGCACAAGAAGTATGTTCCCGCTGTGAAGGTCGTGGTACCGTTCGTAATATCCAATCACATGGCTTATCAATTACTCGTCTCATTGAAGAGGAAGCCTTAAAGGAAAAGACTGCTGAAATTCAAGTGCAGCTGCCTCCAGAAATGGCTACATTCATTATGAACGAGAAGCGTAATTTTATCAGAGACATTGAAAAAAGACATGCTGTAGCTGTTGTGATTATTGCTAACCCTTACATGCATTCTCCGCAATACACAATCACCCGTCTGAAAGAGGATAATGTAGGTAAAACAAAGAAACCAAGTTACACCTTAATTCAACAGCCTGAAGTGCATATTGCCAGCAATGACCAAGAGTTAGCTGCTCGCGATGAGCCTGCAGTAAAACCATTTACTGGTCATTCAGAAAAAACGTACCAAATCAGTTTTATCAAGCGCTTATGGAGTAGTTTATTTGGCGGATATGCTGAAACTTCTACAACTACGAGCCATATACCCACAAAAAAAGTGCAGGTTCGTAACCAAGAGCAAGGTCATAAATCATCTCGTAACCAAAGTGGTGATAGAAGACAAGGCAATCGCAGACGTCGCCCTCAGCAACAACGTGGTAATATCAATGCAGCGACTAATGCAAGTTCCTCTACTTCACAACAAAATCGTAAAAGACCAAACCAAGGCCAACAAACATCTTCACGTGCTACTTCTGGGCGTAGCAATGAGAGTAGTAATAAAAGGAAAGAATCTACATCGATTAAAGAACACGTAGAGAAATAATATCAGCAATCCCCTTTGTAACCGAAGGGGATTGTCTTCTTCTCTTATTTCTCATTCCCTGGCCTTGACGATTTATAAGAAGCATCCTATCTTACAACAAGAACCCAACTTACAAAAAGGTGAAATAATGATACCTGTAAAAGGATATGCAGCTCAAAGCCCTAAAAAACCTCTCGCTCCTTATGTATTCAATCGTCGTGAAGTAGGGAAACATGACGTATTAATTGATATTAAATTCTGTGGTATTTGCCATTCAGACATCCACCAAGTTCGTGATGAATGGGGTGGAGCTACATTTCCTATGGTTCCTGGCCATGAAATTATTGGAGTAGTGACCAAGATAGGCAATGGTGTCACTCGGTTTAAAGAAGGAGATACCGTTGGTGTTGGTTGCTTTGTAGACTCTTGCCGCAAATGCGAAAACTGTAAAGAAGATTTAGAACAATATTGTGAAGATGGTGCGACATTCACTTACAACAGTAGAACGCGTGATGGTAGCGAAGCTACTCAAGGAGGTTATTCAACCAAAATCGTGGTAGATGAAAATTATGTCCTTCATGTGCCTGATAATTTACCCATGAATGCTGCAGCGCCCTTGCTTTGTGCTGGTATTACCTTGTACTCACCATTAAAGCACTGGAAAGCAGGTCCTGGTAAACATGTAGCAATCCTAGGGCTCGGTGGTTTAGGCCATATGGGCGTGAAATTAGCTCATGCTCTAGGTGCTGAAGTGACTGTACTTAGCCACTCCATGAATAAAGAGACTGATGCGAAACGCTTTGGCGCAGACCACTTCTATGCAACCTCTGATCCTAAAACTTTTGAAAAACTAAATAATTATTTTGATCTTATCATCTGTACCGTGTCGGCCAAATTGGATTGGAGCCAATATTTAGCATTATTAAAACGTGATGGTGCTATGGTCGTGGTTGGCATACCTGCAGATGAAATACCTATTCACGCCTTTTCACTCGTTAGCGCCCGTAAGAGCTTGTCAGGTTCGCTGATTGGAGGCATCAAAGAAACTCAAGAAATGCTCGATTTCTGTGGCAAGCACAATATTGTTTCCGATATTGAGCTAATCCCAATTAACCGGGTCAATGAAGCCTATGAGCGCGTACTAAAAAGCGATGTACGCTATCGCTTTGTGATTGATATTGCCTCGCTTTAGGATGGTGATGGTTGACGGCGTGGTTAAACCACGCCGTCTATTCTATGTTTAAGAAGGTATAACCGGCGTCGCTGTTCCAAAAAAACTCATAATTAAAAAGATTAAAAAAATCACAATGAATAAAAAGAACAACATCTTAGCAATGCTAGTGGCTGTTGATGCTACGCCACGGAACCCAAATAATCCTGCAACAATCGCAATGATTAAAAATATAACCGCCCATTGTAACATAGCAATCTCTCCTTGTTATTAAAGTCCGTCACTTTTAAGTATAGATGATTATGCTGAACTCTCTATGATTCAGAAGCAATAGGATTAACTCCTATATTGGGATTGACACCACAATCTTCGAGCACTTTCAATAGATTGTTTCCTTTAATAGTCAAGCGCTTAATACAATATTCTTCAAAATAGCTATTAAGAATATAATCATATTCCTTGAGGGTTAAAATAGTGAGTATTTTTTCAGCACGCTCTAAATGTTTGAGATTATTGTATTTACAAGATTGGAATAAAATTCCACCTAGCATTGCCGCCATACTGGCTTTACGCGCGGGATTTGCTAAGTAAAAGCGCTGGATGCATTCATCTAAAGCTCTATCTTTATCCCACTCAACCCATTCATCATACAAAGCCAAAGCTTGCTCAAAATCCCAGGAATTTGAAGCAATAACCTGTTGCATAAAATAAGCCACCGATACAATAGCTTGTATATTTGCCCATGAACAGTTACCACTAATTTGTGAACTAATAGGCATTTTTGCTACAGGAACTAAACCTAAAAGCTGATTAATTTGCTGGTGGAAAAAATTTCGTGGTTGTTTCTTATACATAAAATTCTGTAAAAACTGCAAATTTAATGCTTCAGGATGCGTGATTTGATAAATATTCACTGAACCTTCTTTTAAGCTATTTTCTCCACGGTCAATTTTTGCCCATAATTGACCAAAACGCACGAATCCCATCGCATGACCACGACTGGCGGCAGGAAGGATGAGCATGGGTGCTGCTAAAATTTGCTGCATACGCTCATAATGAGGTTCCAAGAGCTTAGGTTGATGCTGAAACTGCAGCAACTCGGCTGCATGGGTAAATGCATCCATAATCACATGAACTGCAGGAAAATATGCCCGTAAATGGCGGGTGGAATAGCTGCTGACAAACCGTCTTAGCGAATCTTTAAGGACTGCAACCGTAAACTCGAGCATAAATCCTTCATAATTAAGCTCAATAAATACCCCTTGACCATTGACAATATCCACATCACCGATTAATTCAAAACGATGGCCAATCAATTTGCCATTAATAAAATCCAAAGCAAAATCAAGCTTCGCACCATATTGGTACAAAAGATGTTTTATAGAGTCTTGCCCACGTAACACCGGATAAACTAATACTGATAAGCCACTTGACTCATAAGCATTAGCATCAGCACCATTAGTCAATAATAAGCGCGCAAGTTCTATGTCATTATTATCCACAGCCCAATGTAATGCAGTACGACCACCGATATCAGTTTTATTGACAGCGACCTTACGTGCAAGCAATTGTTCAGCAATTTTTAGCTGTCGTGTAATCGCACATTCAATTAAGGGAGTAAAACCATATTCATCAATGTCATCTAAAGATTCACCGGCATGGACATAGGCATCAAAATCTGGCATTTGATGATTGATGATGTCTTCTGCAATGGTCATTACCTAGGTCCTTGTGGCCTTAAATTATTTTTATTTCCTGGCATATATCCTAGACGATATTGCTTTTCTTGCTCTTGCTCGCGGCGCTCATTTTCAAATTTGGTCCTATTAACATCCCCTACATTCGGCAGTACGCTCACCGTAGGATCACGGCCATCATGAAGAGGAGTATTAAGATTGGGATGCTGTTTGATGCCATTATTAAAGGCTTCTTCTTGATAATTTCCAGTAACTTCAGCATCATCAGAATGCTCTTTCGCTTCTACTCTGGCAATACGCCGCTGCCCATCTTGTTCAATAAGGCGCCTTTTTCGCGCCATACTCCTTGTTTCTTCAACCAAAAAATCACTTTTACGTTTTCTTCCGGAAAAATCACCTGTACCTGTACTACCTGTATCTGTGCTATCTGTATCTATATCTTCAACCAAAGAATTACTGTTGCGCTTTCTTTTAAAAGAATCGCCGATAGGTTTACCGATACTAGATAATATATTTCTGCTCATAATAATTTCAGTATATACCCAAAACAGCTCAATGACTAATATTCGCTCACTATGATTTTAATATTGGGATAAATGATCCGAATGCAAGAAGCATCCAGGAAATAATTTATAAGTATTCTCTTTGCAGTATTTCCGCAATTTGCACTGCATTGGAGGCTGCACCCTTACGAATATTATCTGCAACAACCCAAAGATTTAAACCATTAGGATGAGAAATATCTTGACGAATACGCCCAACAAATACATCATCCTGACCGACTGCATTTTTAAGTACGGTTGGATAGCTTGCTTTGGCAATATTATCAACCACTTGAACTCCGGGAGCATTTTCTAGAAGAGCTAGCGCTTCAACCACAGTCAGTGGTTTTTTTAGTTCCACATGGATGGCTTCCGAGTGACCATAAATTACCGGAACGCGCACCGCTGTTGGATTAACCATAATACTGTCATCTTCCATAATTTTTCGTGTTTCCCAAACCATTTTCATCTCTTCGCGAGTATAGCCATTGTCCTCAAATTGGTCAATGTGGGGAATAACATTAAAGGCGATTTGCTGCGGATAAACTACCGACTTTACTGGACGTCCATTAAGTAATTCGCCAGTTTGATGAATCAACTCGCTAATGGCCTTTTTTCCAGTGCCAGAAACAGATTGATAAGTAGCCACGTTAATACGGCTAATTCCTACTGCATCATAAAGTGGTTTTAAAGCCACAACCATTTGAATGGTGGAACAATTGGGATTGGCAATTATATTGCGATTTGTATATTGCGCAATGCAATGAGCATTTACTTCGGGTACTACTAAAGGAATATCTTGTTCATACCGAAAGCTTGAGCTGTTATCAATAACAATACAACCTGCCGCAGCTGCTTTAGGTGCATAGTTTTTTGATACAGCACTACCAGCAGAAAATAAAGCAATATCTACTTCAGCAAAATCAAATTCTGCCAAATCCAAAACGTCCAATTGCTGACCTTGGAATCCAACTGTTTTACCCACTGAACGTTCACTGGCTAAAGGGTAAAGATTTTTTATAGGGAACTTTCGCTCTTCTAAAACAGTTAAAAATGCCTCACCTACAGCACCTGTTGCGCCTACTATAGCTACATTTAATTCAATACCCATTATGCCCTCTTGCTGACAATTAAACTGTTATTTGATTGCTTTATACCTTAAATAGTGATCCATTAATACCAAAGCCATCATTGCTTCCACAATAGGTACGGCCCTAATCCCAACACAAGGATCATGCCGACCTTTAGTCACCACAGTGACTTCTTCACCTGCTGTATTTAAAGTCTTTCCAGGAATAGTAATACTAGACGTTGGTTTTAAGGCAATGCTTATTTCGATGTTTTGTCCGGTAGAAATACCACCTAAAATCCCCCCCGCATGATTACTTAAGAATCCTTCACGCGTCATTTGATCACGATGCATTGATCCCAATTGATTAACTGCTGCAAATCCTGAGCCAATTTCTACTCCTTTGACTGCATTAATCGACATCATAGCATAAGCCAAAGTCGCATCTAATTTATCAAAAACTGGGTCACCTAAACCGATGGGTACTTGCTTGGCAATAACTTTAACGCGAGCCCCAACGGAATCGCCTTGCCGTCGTAAGCGTTCAATATACTCTGCAAGGGCGTGAATTTGATGATTATTCGGGCAAAAAAAAGGATTATTATTGATTTCTTGCTCATCCTCAAAATGCAATACTAAATCCCCCATTTGTTGCAAGTAACCCACAATTTCTATATTCGCATAACATTGAAGATACAAACGCGCAATAGCACCTGCAGCAACGCGTGCTGCGGTTTCTCGGGCTGAGGAGCGCCCACCACCACGATAATCACGGTGGCCGTATTTATGATGATATGTAAAATCAGCATGCCCTGGACGAAAAATATTTTTTATTTCTTCATAATCACGAGAACGCTGATCGGTATTGTGGATTAATAAAGCAATGGGAGCACCTGTTGTTTTTCCTGCAAAAACTCCTGACACTATTTGCACTGCATCATCTTCTCGTCGTTGTGTCGTGTATTTAGATTGTCCTGGTTTGCGTTTGTCGAGAAAAGGTTGAATATCCGCCTCACAGAGCATTAAGCCTGGTGGACAGCCATCGACCACACAGCCAATAGCGGGGCCATGGCTTTCTCCAAAGGTAGTTACAGTAAATAAAGTCCCAAAAGTATTACCCGACATTAAAATACTCATCTAATTGTTGCTTCGTTAATAAAAAAACCCCTTGGCCGCCGTGACTCATTTCCAACCAGGTAAAAGGAACATGCGGATAGGCATCATTTAAAGCTTCTTCACTATTTCCTACTTCAACCACCAAAACCCCATGCTCACTTAAATAAGCATGAGCATTTTTTAGAATAGTTTCAACAATAGCTAAACCATTATTACCCGTTTCCAAAGCCAGCACTGGCTCGTGGCGGAATTCATCCGGTAAAGTTTGCATTTCATCTTTACTAACATAAGGTGGATTACTTACGATTAAATCATATTTAACTTCGGGCACTTGATCAAAACAATCAGACTCAATCAGTGTTAACTGCCCTTCAACTCCTAACTCTTCTCGATTCAGGTGCGCCACCGCTAAAGCCTCATTGGAAATATCCACAGCATCCACATGCGCGTCAGGAAAAGCATAGCAGCATGCAATAGCAATACAGCCACTTCCTGTACACAGATCCAATACACGATGAACTTGCTCAACATCAATCCACGGAGCAAATTGATTTTTAATTAATTCGGCAAGGGGGGAACGTGGAATCAACACCCGTTCATCCACATAAAAAGGCAGATCGCAAAAGTAAGCTTCTTTAATTAAATAAGGCACTGGCACCCGTTGATTGATACGTTTTTCTAATTGTTGGCATAAGTGTTTTTTTTCGCTTGTAGTTAAGCGACCATTGAGTAAGTCAGGCTCTATATCATAAGGTAAAGACAAACTTCTTAAAACGAGGGAACGCATATCATCCCAAGCATTATCAGTACCATGACCATAATATAAATTGGCATTAATGGAACAAGATAAACTAAAGCGTAAGAAATCTAAGACGGTGGATAATTCTTCAGTTTCCTTAAGAACATAATTATTCATTACTACTCCATTAATTGGGATGGGATTATAAAACAGAAAAAATACAAATTGTACCTCATGTCGTAGCGTGGGTGAAGAAAAAGCCGCTTATGCGTTAACTAAGTGGAAAAACTGCATAAATTAAGCCTTTTCCTTCACCCTCACTAGCCACTAAGTTATACTTTGTACATAACTCTTGAACACAGATAAACATGGCTGATGATTTTATATCCGATGAAGACAAAGCTTTATTTCATGAATACATGCGTTCTGTTAAGCCATTAAAAGAACAAAATAAACGCATTAAAATAGAAACGTCAAAACCACCGTTATCACCCAAAAGAAAAAAATTACCTCCGATTACAGAGAACGTCGAATATTATCTGTCCGATGTGATTAAAAATACAGTGTTGTCACAAACAACTCTATCGTACGCACAAGCGGGACTTGACAATCAACGCTTTAAGGAACTAAAAAATGGGCAAATTTTTTGGGAAGGTCGTTTGGATCTTCATGGATTAAAAAGTGATAAAGCCCGCGATGCTCTGTGTCATTTTATTAAAAACAAAACAGAAGAAGGCATGCGCTGTTTATTAATCATTCATGGTAAAGGTGGGCATGAAGGCTCACCACCAGTGATTAAAAACCTGGTTAATCGTTGGTTACCTCAGTTAGAAGAGGTATTAGCTTACCATAGCGCCTTACCCAAAGATGGTGGCACTGGCGCAGTTTATGTCTTACTTAAAAGAAATAGAAAGTAAGGATTAAGTAAAATAACCTACCTAAATAGAATAAAAAGGTTTGCTTACTTGCGTTAGGGCGTTTTTCTGAGGATAATTCGTTTCATTATTAGAAAGGTACGAGCTGCATATGGAACAATTTAGTCAATTTATTACCAATCACTGGCTGCTATGGCTTCTGTTCATTGTTATTTTATTTTTAACATTCCTAAATGAGTTAATTTCACAAAAAAAGAAAGCCAAAGAACTTAGCCCCCAAAAAGCCGTAGAATTAATTAATAATGAAGATGCTGTAGTCATTGATCTACGTGAAAAAGAAGCTTTTAAAAATGGGCACATCATCAATGCCATCAATGCGAAAAGCGATGATTTTGCACAACAAAAAATGGAAAAATACAAAGGAATCCCCATTATCTTGGTTTGCGAACGCGGTGTTCAATCCCCTATTCTAGCAAGCAAAATCAGCACTCAAGGCTATCAACCTATGGTATTAAATGGTGGAATCAATGCTTGGCAAGCTGCTGATTTACCATTAGTTAAAGGTAAATAAAATGAGATTGGAAATTATTATCTACAGCACAGGTTATTGCCCTTATTGTACTAGAGCTAAAGATTTATTAAATCGCAAAAATGTTTCCTTTACTGAAATTCGCGTTGATCAACAACCAGAATTACGTGAAGAAATGGAAACTAAAAGTGGTCGTCTGACTGTGCCACAAATTTTCATTAATGGCCATCATATTGGCGGCTGCGATGATTTATATGCCCTGGAAGCGCAGGGAAAATTAGACCAACTATTAAGAGGATAAGAATATCATGGCTGAACAAACAACCCCACAACAAAACAATGAAACTCAATTCATGATCCAACGAGTTTATGTTAAAGATTTATCTTATGAAACGCCAAATACGCCTGCTGTATTTCAGCAACAATGGGAACCTGAACTTACTCTTGACATCAATACGAATACTACAAAATTAGAAGAACATGTCTATGAAGTGGTATTAACAGTAACAGCTACTGTTAAAAACCAGCAAACAGTTGCCTTCCTGGTAGAAGTAAAGCAAGCAGGTATTTTCACCATTCAAGATGCTCCAGACAATCAATTAGATCACCTCTTAAACAGCTTCTGTCCAAGCATTTTATTCCCTTACGCTCGCGAAGCAATTACTTCTCAGGTAATTCGTGGTAGTTTCCCACAATTGGTATTAGCACCAATTAACTTTGATGCTTTATACATGCAACAATTAGCAGAACGTCAAAAAGGAGCCACTGTTGCTGAAGAATCAACAACTCACTAAACAATGAACAAGAAAACTATTGCCATTCTCGGTGCCGGTTCCTGGGGCACCGCTGTTGCAATTCATTTATCTCACATAGGGCATAAAGTATTGCTATGGGCACATAATCCACAACATGTTGCCCTTATGGCAAAAATGAGAAGCAATTCACGCTATCTCCCAGATACCCCTTTTCCTGAGGGTTTAATACCCACCGATAATTTAGCTCAATGCGTTATGCTGGCCGATTATGTCATTATTGCGGTGCCTTCTCATGCTTTTGCCGAATTATTAGCAAAAATTGAAAAGCCACATCATGGTTTAGCATGGATTACCAAAGGGATTGATCCCACAACGCATCAATTATTAAGTCAATTAGTTGCACAACGTTTTGGTCCTGAATTCCCAGTTGCCATGATTACTGGCCCTTCCTTTGCTAAAGAAGTAGCACGCTTTTTACCAACTGCTTTAACTTTGGCCGGGAATAATCTTGATTATCAAAAAGGTATTCAAAAATTGGTTCATCACAGTAATATTCGTGTGTATTTTAGTGATGATCTCACTGGCGTTCAAGTCTGTGGTGCGGTTAAAAATGTATTGGCAATTGGTTGTGGAATTAGTGATGGCTTAGGGTATGGTGCTAACGCCAAAGCAGCGATTATCACACGTGGTCTGGCAGAAATGAGCCGCTTGGGCCTTAGCCTTGGCGCTCAAGCAGAGACTTTTCTTGGTCTTGCTGGGGTTGGCGATCTGGTCCTCACATGTACAGATGATCAATCGCGTAATCGTCGTTTCGGTTTGCTTTTAGGGCAAAATGTCACTATGAGCGAAGCAGAGCAACAAATTGGGCAAGTAGTAGAAGGTAAAGGCAATGCCGCACAAGTTTGCACTTTAGCACGAAAAAATAAGATTGAAATGCCAATTTGTGAGCAAATTAATACGCTTTTAGAGGGAAAAATAAGTGTCCAGCAAGTGGTTCATAATTTAATGAGTCGCCCACCTAAAGTGGAATAAAAATTGAAATCAACTTGAACTATTAAAGCTTTAGTGCAGATTGTTCATCTTGTGTATCAGCATTGTTTTCTATTTCATCTGCGGTATCTTTTTTACCTGCTTTATTACCAAAATCTTGTTGTGCAAGCCATTCATCAGCTCTTGTTTTTGCTGCAGTATCAGTATATGTGCTGCTACCTGGAAATTTTTCTTTTACCGCATTAATTGCATTGGAAGCAGAAAGAGCATCCTCATCCTTAGAGAAGGAATCTTTCATAATTCCATCTATTTCCTTGCGAAAATCATCGAATTTTATTCCCATATGAGAAATATCATGAAACTGATCAGAGAAATTATTCTCGCCAATACTATAATCCAGGATATTCCCATCCCTATCATAACGAATAGAGATACATATACACGTACTGTTATCAGGCTCATCTGCGTTTACTTCTGTTTTATTCTCATCATCTTTAGTGGGTTTGCGAACAGGTAGAGGAAGTATTTCATAGTTAACGGTTTCTTGCTTTTTTTCATCAGAATCTGAATCTTCATTATATAACGGTAACTCTTGCGATAGATTGTCAACTGTATTAGGAGGGGCAGAGAGCATCATTGCAGACATTTCATCGTTTGCCTTTTGCTTATTGGCATCTTCTACCGGTTTAGCATCTGAATTTTGCATTTTGCTGCACTCCCATACTGAATGGATCATCTTTCACACATTTGTGAATATTTTTCCCATTTCTTCTTTATTCTTCAAATTATAGTTTATTTATAAACACAGTATGTTTGGAGGGGCTTGCATCAACAAGTTCAATCGCACTAAGAGACAATGGCTCTCCTAAAAATATTTCACCTACTGTTTGAAAGCGCTTGATTGAATCCGTTACTAAATAGTGAACCGTACCTTTATTTGCAGACAAAGCTTGCAATAAATTTTGCTTTTTCAATAACTCACCTAAAGCATGCGCTGTAGCATGCGCTGAGTCGACTATAGAGACCCTTTCTGGCAATAAATCATGCAACAACGATTTAAATACTGGAAAGTGAGTACATCCTAATAAAATCGTATCTTCATCCTGAAAACCATCTAAATAATGCTTTAGCGCTTCCTGGGCAACAAGGTTATCAGTCATTCCTTCTTCGGCCAGAGCCACCAATACACTGCATGCGCGCGTACTAATTACCGCTTTAGGTAATTGATGGCTAATCAATTCTTGATAAGCTTTTGAAGCAATTGTAGTTTCCGTGGCTAAAACGGCAATACGTTGATTTTTGGTTGCTGCAACTGCCGCACTTGCCCCAGGAACCACCACTCCAAGCACTGGAAGGTCCGGCAACATGGATTGTAAATAAGGCAACGCTGCTGTGGTTGCTGTATTACACGCAATCACTAAAGCTTTGATACGCCGTTCAACCAATAGTTTTGCCATTTGCATGGCATATTGTTTTACAGTATCAGGGCTTTTGGTCCCGTAAGGAAGGCGCGCGGTATCCCCTAAGTAAATGAATGACTCTTGTGGTAAGCTTTCCTTCAATGCACGTAATACAGTCAAGCCCCCCATCCCTGAATCAAATACACCTATAGCCAATTGAGTTAAGTTCAATTGTATCCCCTTTATCCATAATAAATTTACATCGTTATTGTTATCTGGTCTTCTTCGCCATTTTCTTCATCAGGATTCTGTGGTGTGGGCCCTTCTCGGTTTACTCGTTTCTGGATAATTTCCAATTCTTTTTTATATGATTTACTTGCGTTTATAGACTTGCTATCTATTTGCTTTATAGGGTTCGCACTCAGATTTTGTTCTGCGTGTTTGTTAAAAGACTTAATATATTTTTGAATCTCAGCACTCTTTTCAAATTCTTTATACAGTGAATCGTTTTTAAATCTTCCAAAAAAACGCCCCATTTGCACTGAAGGGTCATAGCGTCCTTTATCCATTACTTCAATATTATCAAGTCTATAGTTCATGCCAGGAATTTTATCACGTAAAATAGCAAAAGCGGTCCAGGCAAACGCTAATTCCTCTTCACTTCCACGCCACAATCTAATTGGATTATCAGCATCTGGAGGAGCACCTTCCATTCCGGAGAGTACCTGGATTGCTAAAACCATTGCCGTTTCCATACAAGCGGCCTTGACTTCTTCATTGGTGACAAGGGGTCTCTTTTGATCATCCACAATTACTTGGGGGAATTTCACTAGTTCATAGTATCCCGGTGAGGATTTACTAACACCCTTGGCGCTTGTAACTACATCAGCCGCTTCAGGAGCTTGTTTTTCGTAAGTAAAACGTCCTTTGAGCTCCTGCTTAGTTGTTGTTTTATGAACCACCTCAAAACAACGAACTTCGTTTGATTGCATCGCTTTATCTTTCAATTTAAAATCGGCATCTACTTGTGAATGCTGCTTAACAACCTCACTAGCAGCCTTACTTGCAGTAATAAGTAGCGATTCATTTTTAGGCAGTTCACTTTTATCCCATAATGTTTCCGTAATCTCTTCCTTATTTGCTTCTTCACGCGTCATAATAGCAACCTTTACTGAAGCCGGATTAAAGACAAATTCCTTGGATTTACTTGCCTCAATACGTGCTAAAATACCTTCTTCTTTCTTAGTGATAGCCTCTCTTATCTCTTGATATTTCTTTAGCAATCTATCATTTTCCGCTAATAGAAACTTCTCAATTTGCTCCCGTATCTTTTCTAGACGTTCACTCACATCATTCACTTCTTTATCACTGAGCGCAAGAGGCTTAGGATTAGGAAGACTGGCTTTATATTGTTCAGGAGTAGGAATACTTTCTAAATAGCTATGAAATAGGCGCTGATTATGGCGTAACTCGTCAATAAAAGAGTCGCAATCTTTTGCCACCGCATTATACTCTAGCCATTTTTTATCTAGTTCACGTTGAAATAATGGATTGTAAATATGGGTGTGCGTAATATCAGAAACAAAGGCTAATTTCTCAGCTTTCTCTCCCAAATGGGAAATATTGCTATCCAATTGTTTGAAAACTGCATTAGCTTTATCCAACTCCGTGCCTACCATTTCATAATGATTAAACGCTTCTTTTCGTGTCGAACTTTTTAGATTACGAAACATCGTTGGAGTAAGTACTTGTTTTAAAAAATCTGTTTTAGGGCTCTTAAAAAAATCTTCGTGATCCTGATCCCCACTCTTATTAAATTTTTCCATTACTTCTGCTACGTTTTTTTCCATACCAGCGAAGTAGTTGGCGTCCTGAGACCCTGGTTTTGATACAGTAAGCAACAGCTTTACAAACTCTCTATTTACATCACCATCCCGCAGGCGTTCAAACAAAGATGCATTTGCATGGTGTTCGAACTTAATCACTTGGGCGTTTTGCAGGTCTCTAAATATATTATCAAGCCTTCTTTTATCCCCTTCCTCTAATGTTGAAAACTGTTCCACAATATGTGTAATGAGATTATTGTAGTCTTCATCTGATATATCATCAGGACTTTGACGAGACAGGCGTTGAAGTTCTTCGTTAAGTACGCCAACATTTTCTTGACTAATCTTAATCCGTGGTTCAAAGCTCAATAATATCTCAGCAATTCCTGGATTTTGAATGCTTCCCAATCGCTGATTTTCTCTATTTTCTGTCGCTAACTTCTTAATTAAATCATCAGAGTTTACATCGTTTAAGAAATGTTTAAACACATTAATGTCTGCTGTATTTATCAAAGTATGAAGTACTGAATTATTCATGCTTGCATCTAATAAAGCATTCTCTTGCTTGGCGTTGAGTGAATTAAATACCTGAGTAAGCACAGGGTGCCTATTTACACCAAAAGGGGTATATTGTTCTAGCAGGTAGTTAAAGACACGTAAGCGAGCTGCTTCTTGTATTGCAGTAATATCTTCTTGCTTAATCTGATCGATAATCAAGTGCAAATCATCATTATCAGGTGTTACTGCTTTCAAACTGTCCTTTAATTTATTTAGATCGATAGCCTCTGCCCGAATATATAGATATAGGTTTTCTTTCTTACCGTCTATCGAAACAGTAGTATGTATAGGAAGAGTATTTATATGAGTGTGCACGAGATGAGTTACAGCTATTCTTTTCAATGGCGCAATTTGTTCAGAAGAAATGAGTTCGTTGATTTGTGGATGAGCAGGAAATAGATTATTTAATGCCTCTCTAAACTCATCTAGTGTGTTTGCTTTAAATACAGGTAATACATCTGCATTACTTTCTTGCAAAGCAACGGATAGGTATTGTTCTGCTGCTTGTTTTTTTATGTATATAATGTCGTCAGGAGTTAATTTTTCCTCGTGAATCATAACAGTTCGGTTTTCTTCTTCATCGATTGTGTTTAAAAATTCAAGTAAACCGTCTTGAGGAAGAGCCTTAATATGATCAATATATTCTTTTCTCTTCTCAGCGACCTCTTCTTTCTTAGGCATATTGGCACTCCAAAAAACATTTATGAACTATTTTACAACGTTTAATATTAATAAAACCTTAAATTATTATTAAAATTATAAAATCCATTGAATAGACAATGTAAAATAGACTAATTTATATTTATCTTTAGTATAGCAATTTTAAGGCTTAATAATGAAAATTATCTTGTTCTGTTTCACAATCATGGCTAATTTGGTCCATGCCCAGGGTTGTATTGTCGGCAATATGGCCTCTCAACCTCGCTATATCTGCTTTGATGGCAGAACTTTAGAAATAACTCCTCGCGGTTATGTGTGGAATGGCAAACGGGGCTGTTTTGTTAGCTCTGTTCCATGCTGTAATTACAATGCCACTCACTATGCCTTCTATAATGACCCAAGAAAAATAGGCAAAGCCTATGCTCGTTGTCGCCATGATTACCCATTTCGCCTTGGAGAAATGCAAACTCATTAATCAGATCACTTTGTGAGCAGTAAAAAGAAATCACATTTTTTCGAGTACTTCATGCAAATATTTGACCGGTTCAATTTGCATAGAAGTACCTTGTTGTTTTGGTGCATTAGCAAAAGGAATAATAGCGCGTTTGAAACCATGCTTGGCGGCTTCTCGTAAACGCTCTTGCCCACTTTGAACAGGGCGAATCTCTCCGGCCAAACCCACCTCGCCAAAGATAATGGTTTCACTATCAAAAATGCGATTACGCAAACTGGATACTACAGCTGCAAGCAAAGCTAAATCAGAACCTGTTTCTGTGACTTTTACGCCCCCCACTACGTTAATAAAAATATCTTGATCATAAGTAGCAATCCCGCCATGCCGATGTAATACGGCCAATAAAATAGCTAAACGATTATGTTCAAGGCCCACCGTGACACGTTTTGATTGTTGGCCATGCGCTTCATCCACCAAAGCCTGCACTTCAACAAGCATAGGACGTGAGCCTTCCCAGGTAACCATCACGGCACTGCCTGGTGTTGGTTCGGGCTGTCGTGAAAGAAATATTGCTGAAGGATTAGCAACCTCTTTTAAACCTTTATCCGTCATGGCAAAAATGCCCAACTCATTTACGGCGCCAAAACGATTTTTAATGGCACGTATCACACGAAAACGACTATCACTTTGCCCTTCAAAATATAAAACACTATCCACCATATGTTCTAAAACACGCGGTCCGGCTAAAGCTCCTTCTTTCGTGACATGACCGACCAAAAATACCGCCGTTTGCGTCACTTTGGCAAAACGTACCAGTTGCGCTGCTGACTCGCGCACCTGACTTACTCCGCCTGGAGCGGAACTAATACTTTCCGTAAAAATGGTTTGGATGGAATCAATAACAATAATTTTGGGATTTTCTTTTTGTGCATGAGCAATAATTGACTCAACCTGTGTTTCAGCTAAAAGCCTAAGTCCCGCCAAAGGCAATCCCAGACGTTTGGCACGCATAGCAACTTGTTGTAAGGATTCTTCACCGGTAACGTATAAAACGGTTTCTTGCATGGAGAGATTAGCCAACGTTTGCAGCAATAAAGTGGATTTACCAATTCCAGGATCTCCACCAATCAATACCACAGAGCCATAAACCAACCCTCCGCCTAGTACACGATTAAGCTCCGACAAACCACAGTCCATACGTACTTCTTTATCCATGACCACATCTTCTACTGAAGTAATCACCGAACGTTGATTGACCCAACCTCTTCCACGTTGATTACGGTTAGTAGAAATAATCCCCTCTTCGGCTATGGAATTCCATGCCCCACATTGTGTACATTGCCCAGCCCATTGTTTAAAAGTCGACGCGCATTGATTGCAAACAAATTGGGTTTTTGTTTTCATAAGGAGGTAATCCATTAAATGTAGTTTCTGCATGATAACGGGAAAATATTCTAAATCAAATACCATAGAGCAGCTCTGCCCATTGAATCCTGAAAACAACTCAGTATAATCAATAAATTTTGCACCGTCAGGACAAATCGATGAGCCAAGACATCCACTTTGAACAGTCAATTGAAGCATTAGAAGAAATAGTGAAGCAACTGGAAAAAGGAGAGTTAACTTTAGAGGATTCGCTTAAGCAATTTGAAAAAGGAATTGGTTTAGCCAGATGCTGTCAAGACGTACTAAAACAAGCAGAACAAAAAATAGAAATGTTAACCGCGGCTCAATCGTCTGTAGAGCCGGACACGGATGAAGAATTTGGTGATTAATAGCTATATACAACGACACGAACGCTATCTTGAGTACATCATTAATGATGTTTGCCTGCCTGCAAAAAAAATTCAAGAAGCAATGAATTATTCGCTTTTTCCTGGTGGTAAGCGCATCAGACCAGTTTTAGTTTATTTAACTGGTGAGCTCATTGATGTACCACCTGATGTGTTGGATGCCATTGCCGCTGCAGTGGAATTAACTCATTGCTATTCATTAATCCATGATGACTTACCAGCCATGGATGATGATGATTTACGCCGCGGTAAACCCAGTTGCCATAAAGCATTTGACGAAGCCACAGCAATTTTAGTTGGAGATGGTATGCAAGCTTTAGCCATCGAGGTATTATTAACTCGTTTATCTCCTTTAATTGCTCCTGCCCAGGTCATTGCAATTACCAAAGAATTAGTTCAAGCCAGTGGCGTAAGTGGAATGGTTAGTGGACAAAGCCTGGATTTGTCTGAATTAGCTAAAGCTACTATTGGTGAAGAACAATTACGAGAAATTCATCTGCTCAAAACAGGGCGACTTATTTCTTCATGCATTGATATGGTGTTAACAGCAAAAAATTCGGTTTCTGAGGAAACACACTTAGCATTAACCACTTATGCTAGCCACATTGGTTTAGTGTTTCAAATGCAAGATGATTATTTAGATTGCTATGCACCAGCAAAAACTTTGGGCAAAAGCCGCTCTTCGGATCAAGCAAACCACAAAACAACTTTTGCAACCTTATATTCCAAAGAGCAATTAAAAAAAGAAATTAATCGGCATTATCAAATTGCTCTGGATACACTAAAATTATTTACATTGAAAGCCACAACATTGATTGCATTAACAAAAAAATTACAAGAGCGTAGCCATACCGTGTAAATTGATCCCAAGAACATTCTTGCCGCCATAATGATCTATAATTAATCATAATGTTTATGTATTGGTCATTCCTATGAGAAAAATAAATCCTCTTTTGGGCATCTGTGGCACCTTGGTGGTTTTATCCGGGTGTGCTCAAGTTGATTCAGGCTATGCACTTACTCAATATCCTGATGCTTATGATGTAGTTGATACCACTCCTATATCTAATGCGCCCACCTTACAACAGCAAAAAAATGCCGATAAAATAGAAAGGATTAGAGAGATTCTCTTTGACATGCCCACTGATCATTCAAAAGAATGGTAGTTAAGCATTTTAATCAACCTGTTACACCATGCGCTTTTGAATAAAAATTACACGCCTTAACGATCATGCTTACCTGTATTAATGCTTGGCTTTTTTTCTACTGGAATGAGTTTTCTTTTTAAGCTTAGTTTTAGTATGAATAGCAGCATCTAAATCCAAGATCGCTGGATTTTTCATCAACTGATGATTTTGTTCCAATACATCATAAGAAAAAGTCAACCAATATTTTTCTAAGATATTACAAGCATCTTGAAAATACTCCAAAAAGTCACAGCTATTTTGTACAAATGTCTCCACGTTTAAATCTAATAACTCTTCAGGCTTATGTGATTTCAATAAGTTCAGCGAAGAATTTGAAGATAGAGTCTTAAAAGTTTTTATATTTAAATCCATTAGTTCTTGAAAAGGTTCGCCTAATGAATAATAGTCACTTTGGTGAAGCTGGCGTTGCATATTAATCTCCTTAATAATTATCAGCACCGCATTCATCATGCTATCTATCTGTTTTTTTCTTTATAACGAAGTTTTCTGCGGGGTTAAAGATGAATTTATCCATCTTTAAAGTATAGTACAAATCAACAAACAGAGCAAAAATAGACCAATTTTGTTAAGAAAAGAAATAATAGAACCACTTGTTCTGATGCTATCTTCAGAATAAAAATTTTCCCTGACTGAATCAGAGTTCAATTGCAGCCATTAGAGTTTATCATGGTAAAGTTAAAACCAGAAGAGAAATTATTCTCTTCTGGTTTTAATTCCAAATTAATTGGCAGGACCGTTACCACCACCATTATCAGAACCCGCATTACTGTTAGTATTGCCACTTTTTAACACATCATTGTCTGTTCCACTACTATGAGGCTTGGGATTAGGATTTACCCCTGGTTCTTGGCCAGAATTCACACCTGGGTTTGGGTTAGGATTTATTACTGGCTCTTGGCCAGGATTCACACTTGGATTAGAGGTATTAGGATTTACATTGGGGTTTGGAGTAGACATCGGCACTGAATTATTATCAGTTCCAGAACCAGTATTTATACCACCAGTAGTTCCTGTAGTAGCACTCGGATCATCTGTTTGATCAGCGATTTGTATACTTGGACTTACAGCGAATACTGAAGAAAAAATAACCATTGAGGTCAAAAACAACATTAACTTTCTCATGATGAACTCCTTACTTGTCTATTCATTTTTAGACCATGACTAATAATCTGTCATTAAAAAAACATAGAACATCATTAAAGTTTATGCAAATTGCATAATAAAAAAACTTAACCTATGCTTTGGTGTGTCCTAGGGCGTGTCTTCATGTTGTTGTTTTACTATTTTCGATATAGGAATTATAGTTTCTATCCCGCGCGCGGTTTTACGTTGCTCTCCTTTCCACGCATGCCCATAAACAATTTCATAAGTCAGTGGGTATTTTCCTGTATCAGTTTGTAATTGTGCGTAATTAGCTTCAAATTGCTGCCAAGAGGCTCTGCCTGTAAGTCCATGATTACGCGTCACATTAATATTCTTCACACCCTGCGCTTTTAATGACCGAAGTAAATTAGGTAACGTTTCATAATGAACTGCCAATAATTCCATATCCATTACTGGCTCTAGAAACTGCTCAGACATGAGACAATCTCCTACATCATGCATGTCAGGAAACTCATTTACATGAGCATAAACATTAACATCCGACCAAGCCGTTTTTAATTCTTTGAATGTATCAGGCCCTAAAGTAGTAAACATCAGACAAGCATTAACATTCATAACTCGATTTAATTCACGAAATACTTGCGGTAATGCTTGCCCCCAATGGATTACCTGATTAGCAAAAACAAGATCAAATGCTCCAGTCATAAAAGGAAGATGCATCATATCTGCCGCGACTAAAGACCATTTACGTCGCCATCTGTATTTTTTACGCGCCTGAGCTAACATTAATGTTGCTATATCCAAACCCACAATTTGCGCTTTTGGATACATTTGCGCTAATGCATGCGAGAAAACGCCCGGACCACAGCCCAAATCAAGGATACGATGTGGTACCATTTTCAGATAATGAAGACGTTCAAGTAAACGCTCACCAATTTCTTGTTGTACCTTAGCAGCAAATTCGTATTCTGAGGCATGTTGATTAAATGCCTTGCATATTTCATGTGTAAGAGCCATTATAACAACCAGGAAAAATTAAGGAATCCAACGCGCGTGCGCCAGAAACTATATAGTGTAACACAGAGTTTGCGTTTGCCTTCTATATGCACACTTTGCAATCAATTTCATAAGGGAAAACACGCTGTATGTACTTCTTGCATCGCTTTGCTACCTATTTTAGGCCCGGCGTGTAAGCATTGTGCCCACCCGTTACCTGACACTGCACATTTAATTTGTGGGCATTGTATTAAAAAAACGCCTTATTTTGACTACACCATGATCCAATATCGATTTGAAGAACCCTTACGTAGTCTCTTGCATACTTTTAAATATCAGAATGGCTTGTATCTTAGTTCTTTTTTAAGTCATTTAATCTTGCAAGCAATCACAAATCAAACAGAATTACCTCAATGTTTACTTCCAGTTCCTATGTATCCGCAACGCCTCCAAGCACGTGGATTTAATCAAGCTGCAGTACTTACTAAAATCCTCGCGAGAAAACTACAGATTCCTTATGATTTAAACAGTTGCCAAAAGAAACGAAATACTGCGGCCCAAGCCAGCCTTAATCGAGAACAACGACAGAAAAATTTACGCCATGCATTTGTAACTCAAAAGCTTCCTTATCAGCATATAGCACTGATCGATGATTTATTAACCACGGGAGCGACTACTAATGAATTAGCCTATACATTAAAACAAGCAGGTGTAGCCCGTGTGGATGTCTGGTGCTGTGCACGCACGCTTACTCACTCTACCCTATAATACGTTGCAAGTCATTCATCAGTAAATGTACCAAAACAACACAAAGAACAATAAACACCAAGCGATGTAATAAAAGCTCCATAGCAACAGAAACTGATTTACCACGAATTTTTTCAATTACTGCATAAGCAATGGAACCCCCATCTAAACCAGGAATAGGGAATAAATTAATTAATGCCACCGCTAAACTTAAAGTAGCAATAAAGAACATAAATACTACTACACCTTGCGTAAGCGAGGCCACGGAGGCAGCAAAAACGCTTAAAGGTCCAAACAACATGGAAAAAGAAATCACTCCTGAAAATAATTGCTTAAATATCACTAAAAAGAAATACAACATATCGACTATTGTTTGATTAGTTTGATGAATCGCCTCAACAATTGACGTAAATTGTATTTTGCCATGCGTAGCGAATAAATTAGGCGTAATGCCTAATTGGGTTAATAAAGTAGATTTCTCGCTATAAAGTGACACATTACTTAAATTCAATACCACATTTTTCTGCGCTTTACCCGAACCTTCAATTAATGTTACTGGGACTTCTTTTTTACCCCAAAAAATCACTAATTGCATGCCTACATCATTCCAAGATGTTGTTTTATGACCGCCAATTGCTATAAATTGATCCCCAGGTTTTATTTTTGCCTCTGCAGCAATGCTATTAGGTTGTATTGTGCCAACTTGTGGCATCTTATAACTGAGTCCAACGGTATAAATTAATATTAGCGCGATCCAGGCAGTAACGACATTAGCTAAAGCTCCGGCTAATAAAATCAAAATGCGCTGCCAAGTAGGTTTCTTATCAAAACAACTGCTATATTCTGAAGGGTCAATAGGGCTAATCCGTGAATTTTCCAATTGAACATAGCCACCTAAAGGCCACATTGCCCATACCCACTCACAGCCTTTTTCAGTCTGCCAACGCAGTAAAGGTTTACCAAAACCTATAGAAATTTTTTTAATTTTGACCTGAAAATAACGTGCTACTAATGCATGCCCGCCTTCGTGAATACCAACCACTAAAAGTAAAGTAAGTATTATGGCAATAATGGCCATTAGCATCTTCTACTCCTCTTGTATTTCAGCAGGAATCCTTCTTTTCTAGTCAAAGAGGGTTAGGTTCACAATGTACTTAACTCCCCCACTGGAATTTAATATTCTACTTTGTATTGTCAACCACTAACTGTAAGATAGGGGTAGCACGTCTTCCAGCTAATTCGTAGCCTTGCCGATACACCTCAAATGTTCGATATGCTTGATTGGACTCACTGTCTACTAATTCTACATCATCCCCCTGCTCATCAATTAAAGTAACTGTGAGATGAATCTCGCGAAATGCAGCAATATGATAACGCTCCTTAAACAGTTGTAATACACGCTCCAAACTTTTTGCCGCCTCATCGCCACTATGTTCACCTTGAAGGATAATATCCATGACCGTCTCCCCATCAGTTGACACATTCTGTGTTAAAACTCTCTACTGTATGTTAGCGGCTAAATAAATATGCACTTTAATTTCACATTTTTTTGCTAATTACCATAAGCTACTCTACAAATTTAGCGACTAATCGTTTACAATCCTTCGATTACTTTAAATATAGACTAATTCATCTATGGTGTTTGTTGCTTGTGGGCTCAATCATAAAACTGCTCCAATAAGCGTGCGTGAAAAAGTCGCATTAGCTCCGGCTACCCAGGACATATTACTGAAAAGCCTGTTGCATCTGCCAGAAATTAATGAAGCAACGATTTTATCTACTTGTAATCGCACAGAAATTTACTGTTATACTCAGGATCCCCACGTACTCATGCCTTGGCTTGCGGCTACACATGAATTAGCCCCAGAATCTTTGTCACCTTATTTATACATCCATAAAGGACGACAAGGTATACAGCATGCATTAAGAGTAGCAAGTGGTCTGGATTCCATGATGCTTGGTGAGCCGCAAATTCTTGGGCAAATGAAACAAGCCTATCAACAGGCCAAACAATTAGGCGCCATTAAAGCACAATTATGTCCTGTATTTGAATACATTTTTAGTGCCTCAAAACGCATTAGAACGCTAAGTGGTGTTGGCAACAATCCAGTTTCTATTGCTTATGCCGCAGTACAATTAATTGGTCAATATCTTTCTGACTATAAATCCCTGCGCGTTTTATTAATTGGCTCAGGCGAAACAGCATCTTTAGTTGCTAAATACTTACGCCAACAAGGAGTACATCAATTTATAATCGCAAATCGTACCCTAGAAAACGCAGAGAAATTAACGAATGCTTTTGGTGGTAAAGCCATCTCCATCAGTAACTTGGCACAATATTTACCCCAAGCAGACGTGATTGTCACAGCAACCACTTGTCCTATTCCATTTATTAATAAAAATTTAGTAGAACATGCCTTGTTGTTGAGAAATAATGCCCCAATGTTTTTATTAGATTTAGCGGTTCCGCGAGATATTGAAGCAGAGGTAAGTGAATTAAAGCAAATACGCCTTTATAATGTTGATGATTTACAAAACATGATCGAAAAAAGCATTGAAGAGCGCCGCTTGGCAGCTTCACATGCAGAACAATTAATCGAAGATGAGCTGAATAATTACATTCACAAACAACGCTCACTTAAGGCAAAAAAAATCCTCTGTGATTACCGCACGCAAATGCAGCATCTGGCACAAAAAGAATTACAAAGAGCGCTTAAAAAACTTTCTGCTGGACATTCTCAACAATTGGTTTTAAATGAATTCAGTGAGCGTTTGGTTAATAAATTGACACATGGCCCTACTACTGGTTTAAAGCATATTGCTCGTGATGGCCGTGAAGATTTATTTACTTTGGCACAATACCTTTTTAATACAACAACATATCAATCATCTTATGAAGAAATCTCTTGAGTTAAAACTGCAGCAAATGCTGGAGCGCTTTCAAGAAGTAGGTCGACTCTTATCCGAAGCATCCGTCATTGCTGATCAAAACCAATTTAAAGCATTATCCAAAGAATATGCTCAGCTAGAACCAATTGCTTCCTGTTATGAAACCTACCTCGATGCCCAAAATAATTTGGCTTGTTTGCAGGAAATGCTTGCTGGCGATGATAAAGAATTAGCAGGCATGGCAGAAGAGGAATTAGAAAGCGCTAAAAAATTAATTAACGCGCTTGATGAACAATTACAATGGCATTTAATTCCTAAAGATCCTGATGATGAACGCAATATTTATCTTGAAATCCGCGCAGGAACAGGCGGCGATGAGGCTGCTATTTTTGCAGGAGATCTCTACCGCATGTACAGCCGTTATGCTGAATCCCGTGGTTGGCAGCAAGAATTAATCAGTGCCAATCATGGCGAACATGGAGGCTATAAAGAAATTATTGCTCGCATTAGTGGTACCGCGGTTTACTCGCAGCTTAAATTTGAATCTGGAGCACATCGTGTACAACGAGTTCCAGAAACGGAATCACAAGGGCGTGTACATACTTCAGCCTGTACTGTTGCCGTCATGCCTGAAGTTGAAGAAATTGATGACATTCAGATAAGCCCTGAAGATTTACGCATTGACACCTATCGTTCTTCTGGTGCTGGAGGGCAGCACGTGAACAAAACCGATTCGGCAATCCGCATTACCCATATTCCAACTGGTGTCGTTGTAGAATGTCAGGATGAGCGTTCACAGCATAAAAACCGTGCGAAGGCCATGTCGTTATTAAAAACGAGACTTCTCGATGCGGAACAAAGCAAACAAAAAAAAGAACAAGCACAAACACGTAAATCGCTTGTAGGAACTGGGGATCGCTCGGAACGAATTCGTACATATAATTATCCCCAAGGTCGTTTAACTGATCACCGAATTAATCTAACCATTTATCAATTATCTGATGTGATGGAAGGTAATTTGTCATTAGTGGTTGAGCCTCTACAACGTGAATACCATGCTGAATTACTTGCCGAGTTAGGAAAAAATGATTAGTATTCGTGCCGCTCTGGGCAATAATCCGGAGCTGGAATCTGAAATTTTGTTATGTCATGTTCTAAAAAAAAATCGCGCTTATCTTTTTGCACATCCCGAAGAATCACTTCATCAGCAACACTATGAAACCTTCAAAAATTTATTGGCAAAACGGGCAACCGGAGTTCCTATTGCCTACCTTACCGGTGAGCGTGAATTCTGGTCAATGAATTTTAAAGTAAATCGCCACACCTTAATTCCACGTCATGAAACGGAATTACTCGTCGAACTGGCTTTGGAAAAAATTCCTAACGAACCTGATGTATGGATTCTCGAATTAGGTACAGGTAGTGGTGCTATCGCCTTGGCACTTGCCAAAGAAAGACCCTTATGGCACATTATAGCTTGTGATTATAGTGAAGAAGCATTACTCATCGCTCAAGAAAACGCACTGTGCCATCACATTACTAATGTCCACTTTTATCATTCAAACTGGTACAGCGCGATTCCTCCACGCCAATATCATGCGATTATTTCTAATCCACCCTATATTGCGGAACACGATCCTCATTTACTTGAGGCAGACCTACGTTTTGAGCCGCGAAGTGCCTTAGCCAGTGGTCAAGATGGTTTAGCAGATCTATTATTGATTATAAAACAAGGTTATGATTATCTATTACCTAATGGATTGATTTTGCTGGAACATGGATATAATCAAAAACCAAATGTACAAGCTATACTTAGGAAATTAGATTATAAAAACGCTCAATGCTGGCAAGATATTCAGGGTCATGACAGAGTTAGTGGTGGTTGGCGATAATTCTATTGATGATGTATCAGTTTTTTGGTATATCTAACCGCCTGCTGATATAGATCCCTGCTGTAGTAAAACAATAGGGATGGAGGCAAATATGACCGAACAATTAATTGATAAAAATGAGAGACAATACAACGTGAAAAACGACACCATAGGAAGCATGGGAATTTCTCCTTACATTGAAGTGGAAGGGGAAGAATATATGAATGAAAAACAGCTGGCACATATTGAAAAAATATTGCTGGCATGGCGTCAATCATTGATGGAAGAAGTTGATCGCACTGTAACTCATATGAAAGATGAAGCAGCTAACTTCCCTGATCCCTCTGACAGAGCCAGTCAAGAAGAAGAGTTCAGTATTGAATTACGTACTCGTGATCGTGAGCGCAAACTTATTAAGAAAATTGAAGATGCATTAGAGCGTTTAAGAAATGATGACTTTGGTTATTGTGAAGCTTGTGGTATAGAAATTGGCCTCAAGCGTTTAGAAGCAAGACCAACTGCAACTTTATGCATTGACTGTAAAACCTTGTCAGAAATTAAAGAAAAACAAAACCAAGGTTCTTAAACAACGAATAGAACAACCTCTCTCTTATATCTCTCCGCTTTTAATCGTAAGCGGAGAGACGCTCTAGTTTTTGGCAATAATATAATCTGTTATCCTGAGGGAACTTACACCGAGCAGAATACGTCTTCAATCTGTTGTAAATGCCGCTTTACTGCGCCTTTATTATGCTCAAAAATAATAGTTGCATTTCGCACCATCTGCCGACAAAAGGATTTATTCTGATGCAATTTGATTATCCCATCAATAACTTCATAAGCATTTTCTACTATTAAAATGGCATTAGCAGCCTCTAAATCGCTACAAATCGCCTTAAAGTTGTGAACTTGATTACCACTTAATACGGGGACATTCATCGCAATCGGTTCTAATACATTATGGCCACCAACAGGTACCAAACTACCCCCCACAAAGGCATAATCACTAATTTGGTACATACCTAGAAGCTCACCTAAGCTGTCTAAGACCACGATTTCATTATCAGTACTTAAAGTTTTAAAATTAGAACGCAAACCTGTTTTATAACCAGCCTGTTGACATAATTGATATACTTCCTGGAAACGTTCTGGGTGACGAGGAGCAATTAACAAAACCACCCCAGGAATAGCCGCTTGCAAGCGTGTTAATTGTTCTAAGATTTGTGCTTCTTCATTATTGTGAGTACTCGCAGCGATTACCGCGGGACGATTTATACCCCAATAACTTTTTAGCTCACTCAATTTTTTGCTATCTATAGTATTCGTTTGCAAATCAAATTTGATATTCCCTAAAACATGAACAATATCTTGATTTGCCCCTAAACGAATAAAACGCTTCGCATCCTCTTCCCCTTGCGACAAAATAGCATAAAATTGATTAAGAACAGGTTTAATAATAAATTTAATCGTCTCATAACCTCGTCTTGAATCATCAGATAAGCGCGCGTTGGCAAGTAACAAAGGCACATTAGCTGCACGTGCTTGATAAATTAAATTAGGCCAGAGCTCTGTTTCCATGATAATACCAACTCGTGGTTTAAGTTGTCTGAAAAAACGCTTCAAAATATGTGGTAAATCATAAGGTACATATTGATGACTCACTTTATCACCAAAGCGTGCCTGGACTCGTTCTGAACCAGTAGGAGTCATGGTTGTAACACATACAGACCAATTTTTGTCTAACATTGCATCAATAAGCGGTGTTGCAGCAATGACCTCACCTAAAGAAACGGCATGCACCCACACATCAACTGGCTTAAGTTCTTTTTCACTCAAACAGAAACGTTCTGCAATGCGCTCTCTGTACGCTGGTAATCGCCGTCCCTTCCACCATAAGCGAATAAGAATAAACGGTGTGAGTAAATACATTAAAAAAGAGTAAAAAAATCGCATATGAACCCAAACATAAAAAAGGACAGTATATACTTAAACTATGGTATAAAGCGATAAAGTTGAACATACTTACCTATATAAAAGCTTAAACCCTCTGAGTAAGGTAGTACTTAACAATGAACTTTAAAAAGATCTTTACAGCTAATTCCTGGTGGGGCAAATTTATTGGTGCATTTATTGGTTATTGCATCGCCGGGCCCATCGGAATTCTTCTCGGACTTTTTGCAGGTACGCTATTTACACGTCGCCTAAGTCTTTATTACGCTAATCCTCACTGGTCTTATTTTCAAGAAAGAAATGCAGCGGTACAAAAAGCTTTTTTTGAAACTACCTTTTCCATTATGGGATACTTGGCTAAAACCGATGGTCGCATCACCACGCAAGAAATTGAGCTAGCTCGTTCTGTTATGCGTGAAATGCATTTGAAACCAGAACAAAAGCTAGTAGCAATCCATTTGTTTAATGAAGGAAAAAGTCCACACTTTAACCTACGCGAAAAACTTGCTCAATTACTAATTGCCTGTAGAAGTAATCGTGAATTATTAAAATTATTTATAAACATTCAATACCAAATGGCACAAGTTGATAGCCTTACAACGCGTAAAATTCAAGTTTTAGATATGATTTTCACGAGCTTAGGATTTGCTCCTATACATAAACAATATCGTTTTTATGAAGATTTTGGCTTTAATTATTCGCATACACAAAACCAAAATGAGACTCATCAATCTTCATCTGAATCTTATTCATCTTATAGCAAGTATAATTACAAACCCTCAAAAACTAATTTAGATCATGCTTATGCATTAATAGAAGTATCTCCCAATGCAAATCAACAAGAAGTAAAACGAGCCTATCGGCGTTTATTAAGTCGCAATCACCCGGATAAGTTGATTGCTCAGGGATTACCACAAGAAATGATTAAAATAGCTAATGAAAAAACACAGAAAATTGTGAAGGCTTATGAATCAATTTGTGAGAGCAAAGGTTGGTAATGCCATGACAATCATACTCAATTTTGAACTCACTTTTTTGAAGGGTATTAAAAAATTAAATAGCTCGCGCAAGCGCTCATTCACATGAACGTTTGCTTGCCCGCTTGCGTTCCCGAAATAATGTTGCACCCAGTAACTACTTTTCAGTAGAATGCCATGACCAACTTGTGCCCATGGATGAACTCATAAAATGCAGTATTTTGATCACGAAAAGCTTGATGTATATCAAAAAGCTATTGAATTTGTTGTTCTCATTGAGTCCATTGTAAAGCAGTTCCCTAAAGGGCGCGCTTATTTGATTGACCAACTACAACGAGCAGGTTCTTCAGGAGTACTTAATATCGCAGAAGGAGCCGGAGAATTTTCGTAACTCCCCAGGTATTTAATTGAGCTCACCGGCTTTCCCTCTCCCCCGCGCGCAGCGTGGGGGAGAGGGATCAAGGGTGAGGGGATTAAATAGTGTCG
>NZ_JASGFU010000015.1:0-54001 GCF_047605385.1 Legionella sp.
TCCGCTCTGGGGTAATTCCAAAATTTCAAAAAAAAATTCGTTTTGAATCATATTGTACAGCATGCAATGGATTTAAATAAAGCCAAAGCCGCTTCAAAAGGCCTGGATTTTTCCATGGATTTTGATAAAAACATCCCTCAATACCTTATTGGCGATAGCGTTCGCATTCACCGCATTGTTCTTGAGTTACTCACCAACGCACTTAACTTTACCGATTCAGGTTCTGTCAAACTCACCGTGACACTCGCACACCGAAAGAATAGGGAAATCATTATTAAATTGATGGTTCAAGACAGTGGGATGGGGATACCCAAGGACAAGCAGCAGGAAATTTTTCTGCATTTCAAACGATTAACACCCTCTTACAAAGGGATTTATAAAGGCGCAGGATTAGGGCTTTCTGTTATCAAACAATTTATTGATGATCTGAATGGGGAAATTTACGTAGACAGTGCGTTGCAACAAGGAAGTACATTTACCTGCGTTATTCCATTAAACGTATCACTTATTGAAGACGACACTGGGCTTGTTGAGGATTTTGAAGACAATCTTGCCCTGCCCTCTTCCCAAATCATGACGCCCAGTATAAAAGCCACCACCAAAGCACCCGACACGAAAAACTTTAAGCATCAAGTATTGGTTGTTGAGGACAATACCATCGCGCAAACGGTTGCCAAATCCATACTGACTCAATCAGGCTGTCATGTGGATGTAGCGGCTAATGGGCAAGAGGCATTGAATCTTTGGAAGCAAAACGAGTACGATCTGATCTTTATGGATATTGGACTTCCCGACATGGATGGTTATCAAGTGACTCATCACATTCGCGTGCAGGAGGTTGCCAAAAATCGTCATACGCCGATTATTGCGCTCACGGCACATGTAGGCGAGGAAAACAAACAACGATGCATTGAGTCTGGAATGAACGCCGTCTTAAGCAAACCTTTATCAAAAAAGAGTTGCGATGAGATATTAGGCTCCTTTATTTCCCAAAAACCACGGGAAGAATCTGCTTCAACTCCTTGGGCTTCTGATTTACCGGAAACAGAAAATGAATTATTTGATTTATTGTCATTTCCAATACTGGATGAAGAAGAAGGCATTAAGACAACCGGATCGGAACACATGCTTGGAGAGATGTTGCAATTCATGCTCGACTCCTTACCTGATGATATGACTCAACTTAAAAAGACGCATGATGAACTAGATTGGGAAAGAACACAGCAACTCGCCCATAAAATCAAGGGTGGCGTGGTCTATGTCGGTGCTGTTCGGATGAAAATGGCCTGTCAATACCTGGAGCGGTATTGGAAAACAGGACAACGCACATTACTCGAGCCGCTTTATCAGCAACTGTTGCAAGTAACCCATGAAAGCGTTGTTGAAATTGAGCAATGGATTAAAAAGAGACTCCCTTCCTAATGTCATTTATTGCGTTTCAACACGCTGACTATTGGACATGACCTGAGAAAGCAGTTCCTGCTCTACTTGTGCAGGATATTTTTTAAATCGAAGTGCCACAGGTCTTAGAAAATGCGGATAATGCGGTTGGATTAAATAATGCCAGGTTGCCGCCATCGCTTTATTTCGCCCACTGGGATACACTTCAAAATCATATGCTTTTTCTGTCCATAAACACATCACTGCACATTCCTCAATCAGATAATCCAGGCATAACCTGAATGCTCGGTCATGGTCGATATCCTCTTGATTAAACCGACTTAAATAGCGTGTTAAAAAATCATCAATATTGGCATGGATGGCTTGTTGGAACAATTTATTGGAATCGTATTCCTTTTGTACACGCAAATGGCTGTTGATGTAATTAGGACTGTTATACCATTCATCCCATCGCATAATCTCAAAGGGAATGGTTAATTGGCTGTAGGCCCTCTCGTTTCGCTTTAACCAGGCATCCCCTTCTCTAACCGCCAATTGATACAATTCATCGGGAGTCGCATGATTCATAATCCCAAGGGTATGGCGCTGCACACTATCGTCCACAAGAATAGTGCATTGCTTAAAAGAGTGGTTAATCAGTTTAATGACCGCCTCAAATTTTGCCCCTTCGTGAATAGTTTGTCCGACACTGATGGGCATTAAGCAAGTCGACTGAGGAAATAGCTTCCTTTCTTCGGGTGGGTTTTCTCTAAACGATGCCTTTACAATCCGGTTATCCACTAAATCAATCACTAGAACCTCCTTAAGATGTTTAAACGGCTTATTGCATCACTCATCGATGCAGAACAAAAAGAGGTCATATTTTAATCTATTCCACTTTATTTGTCTATTTGTTAATCAAAAACACAGGCTTATCCCCAGAACGTAAATCAACACACCCCGAATGAATTAAAACCTAATGACTTAAACAGCAACGTTAAGCATCAGGTTCTTCATTTGATACATCAGTTCTTGTGATGTTAACTCATGCATAAAATAAATCGATACTCATTCAAATCCTACACCATCCAATACAATGAAGCGTTTCCCTCTATTTAGGCACAACGCTTTATTTTTTGTGCATTGTCTTGCTGTTCCAGCTCTTGTTCAATAACCGATTGTTGATGCCATAAGCATTCCAATTCCTCTTGTGCCTTTTGTATTTGTTCACGAATGAATGCGATGTTCTCTCTAGTCGTTTGTTCATGGATACTTTTTGTAAGCTCCTCAATAAGCGTGCTTTTCTTAAACATTAGTTCTTCAATGTGTGTTAATCGATCGTCCTTTAAAAACTCATTTGATTGATTCAGTTCACGTTCTTTTGTTTCTTGCCATTGTTTCTCTCTAATATCCTGTTTGTCTTTGAAATTTTGACCCAAATAAAAATGGTTATAAAAGCCTTTCGGAGTTCTCCAATTATTGCTACGCATGATTTTAGAAAGGCTGTTGTTTCGATGTTTAAAATCCTGCATGCTAGGTAAACAAAATTCTGTATTGATTAACGAAAAAAGGTATTCGGCTGCCACTTGTCCAGGAGATGAAAACTGTTTTTTATGCTCAAACGTTAAATTGAAAAAAGTTCCAAGAAGTAATTTTTTAATTTCTTCGGATATTTCTTCTTTAATTTCGGTGTTAACAAACATCTGAATCGTTGCATATTGGTTGATGAGTCGATCTAAGGTGGTTTTATCCACTGATTTAACTAATTGTTTCAACTTAATATTATTGTTAAAAGAATAATAAAGATCTCTTATATATATTCCCCTCATTTTAACGGGATCGTTTCCCTCATTTTTTTCTAAATTTGAACATGTTGGGTTTTTATTGTTTTTTTCTGAGCAGTTTCCTTTAGGGGAAGTGTCTTCCTCATTGTGAATATCTTTATTTTGACTTAGTGAATCGTTTTTGGGTGTGTTTTCAGATGGTTTAAGCAAACCAAGTAGTTGTTCAGTAATATAAATGTAAGTACCTTTTTTTATTTCAAATGCCCCTGTCTCATTGGTTCTGCTGTAAAGTGCCTGGCGCCGTTCAATGAACCCGGAATCATTAAGTTCCTTAATATACCGCTCAAGCGTGCTTTGAGGGATACCCGTATCCTCAACAATTTGAGAATAGGGTTTCATAAACCACTTTTGATCGGAGCCTTTTAACTTATAAGTGCTGGTTTGCCAGCCTAGCAGAATGTAGTCCATCAATTGAGCTTTTCGAGCTGATGGGATTATTTTAATGAGATTTTTAAATCTCGAATGAAAAATTGAACAAAGGGTTCCCATAGATAATATCCTTATCTTATTGTTTTTTTTAGGGAACGAGACTAAAATAAAGAAGAAGTATTAAAGAACTGTCGCTTGGAATTGATGTTCTTAAATATAGTTAGTCTCGTTCGGAGCTAAATTTCTTTAGCCAAGAAGAGTTTGCAGACTCTTCTTGGTTTTTATATTTTTACTGTCCTATTACATTTTCCTATCCATTTGTTTTATTTTGTTATTTCCGAATAATATGCACTACAAAAATTAATTGATCAATACTGTTTTTTTTATTTAGTTATTAAGCGCACTATAATTTTACATAACATATTGATAAATAATAATAAAAATATTTTTATTTTGTGATTCATCAATAAAAAGAACCCCTTTATTTATTTTGCACTACTGTAGTGCATAAATGCTTTATTTAATTTTATTTTTAAGGTACCGTATATAACAGGATAATAATAAATTGAGGAATTAAAATGATTAAAAATGAAAATAAAGCAAAAATTTTAGTTATTGCAAATAATAAAGGGGGGGTTGGAAAAACAGCTTTAACTCAATTGCTTATTAGTTATGCCGTAACTGTTCTTGGCCTGCGTGTATTGGCTGTTGATGGAGATGGACAAGCTAATTTGAGTAAACGTATAGTTAAAGACGACAGGATAGAGCTGCCAGCTAAATATTTTCCACCTATACATCCTGAATATAATTCTCAATTGCATCCGAATTGGGATGGGGTTTCTAGTCTAGCTTCATTATATATAAAAGATCAGCCTATTGCAGTCTACCCTTCTTACGAATATGAAAACTTGAAAGTAATACCTGCTCATAATGAAATTTTAAAAAAAATTGAGGAAATGCAATTTGATAGTACATTATCTTATGAAGATTTATATGATATTCCTCGAAAGTTTTTCGAACCAGAACGAATGATGAAAGTGGGATTTGATTTAGTTGTTGCGGATTGTGCACCCGCAATTTCAATAACTTCAGTTGGCTTAATGCGAGCAGCTACTCATACCGTTATGCCTTTTCAACTTCAAGAGAAAAGTTGTGAGGGGTTAAATGCAATGCTCCATTGTTTTCATGAGCAAAATGAAAAGAAAACAAGATCTCAAGCAAGCAAATTAATTGGGTTCCTTGTTAATCAAAAAGCCTGGAATAAACGTACTGGACAAGATGAGCAGCGTCAAAAATTAGAAGAAAGTCACTATATAAAGCCTTATCTTATTCCATGTGAATTAAGAGATTCTGGGGATATGGCTAAGGTTGATACTAAAGGTGCTGATTTATCAATGCCATTTAAGGGATTAAAAAGAAATTCAACTTTAAGAATAGATGCAATTAATGCGTGTAATTATATTTTTTCCAAAATGGGTTATGACCACCTTATTAAAGAAAAAGGCATTTTAGCAGAAGAAAATTTTGAATTAATGGAGGAAGTATAATGACGATGATATTAGGAAATAATAATTTTGATGATATCGCTTCAGAAGAGAAAAAAAATGTTAAGAGAAATGCTTCAAAGGGGGATGCAAGTAAAGCCCTAAACTTTGGTAATATTTCGATGCAGCTTAGCTTTAACGATGGTGGATTTGAGGGGTATTATAAGGTTCGTCCTAAAGCGTTAAAACCTAGTACTCATAATCCAAGGCCTGATTGGATAATTGATGATGAATGGCTGGTTAAGCATGTTGGCATAGATATGTCGGATGTTTTAGAAAGCAATGACTTACCAAATTGTCTTGTAAAAATAGAAGAAAATGAAGTTGATGGAAAAATTGTTGAAGTAGCTCATTTCCCTGATTTTAGTACCTTATTTAATAATCCAAATAAAGAACAACAAAAAGAATATGAGTTCTTAGTTGATCTAGCCAAGAGTCTAAGAGAGACAGGTCAAATTCAACCAATAGAGATTGAATCTGATTCTGAAGGAAATACTTTAATTGTATTAGAAGGTCATTTACGTCGTTTAGCTTGTATATTGGGAAGAATCCCTTATATACGTGCTATTAGAAATGAAGGATTGCATGACTTATCTACGAGAGAAAAGATAGGGCGGCAGATTACTGAAAATAGTTTGAGAGCTAATGTATCTCCTTTTGGAAATTATCAGTTAGCAATAGAAGAGATAAAAGCGAATCCATCTATAACAGTTCGAGAATTACGTGAAAGATTAAAGATTAAAAAGGATTTTGCTGCAGTTATTTTAAAGATGATATTAAATCCAGAAAAATTTCATCCAATCATTTTAGATAGTCTTAAAAGAGGTATGCTTTCCGCTAATAATTTAATAAAAGTTGCCGCAATTACAAGAGCTGACAAACAGGAGTCGTTTATTCATAAGCTTCTAAAGAATAATAAAGTCGATAACTCTGATGGGCAGATTAAGCCACTGAAACGCGGCACGGATGGTCGGAAAAAATCTGTTGCTACATTTTCCATTAAAACTCACGATCATTGTGTTAAAGCTGGAAAAAAGCTTTTAGAATTATTGCCTCAGCTAAAACAAATTTCTAATATTAATCAGGTAGAGTCAGTAGAAGATTTTTCGATGCTCTTAAAAAGTTTTGAGAGTTTTCTACTTGATAAGGTCTAATGGGAGTAGATATGTTTTTAGAAAAACCAGAAGAAAAAGATAGCAAAAGTCTAAAACAGAAGAAAATTACTTTACGAATTCCTGGTAAACTTTGGAATTCAATACAAGAAAAAGCTAAAGAAGAATATACCGGAAAGGGCAAGCAGTCCCAATTAGTTAATGAAGCTTTAGAACATTTTTTTAGAGTGTCTGCTATTGATGATATTAATTGGAATAATCCATCAGATGATTACGTTTTAATAAATTTATTAACGCAAATTAAGTTAGGTGCCAATATGAAAAATATTGGTTCTAACCCTGTTCAAGCTAATGTGAATATTGAATTAATGGAAAAGTTAATCACATTAGAGTTGAATATTAAAAACTCTAGAAAAATGCTTGATGTCCATATTAAGCCCGCAATAATTCGAATGGCATTAAGTCAATGGATGTTCGCTGATAGAAAGTTAATTAAAAGAATGGCTGATAATTGAATATTGTCCCCTGGGGGACAAATCGTATTTTTCCCAGTGTTTATAAGGGTTATCGAGATATTTATGTTTTTTTTTGCAAGCATAAAGGAGTGAAAAATTGAATATCCTAGGTATGGGAGTAGATGCAATTGAATTTTCAAAAAAAAGAACTCCGAAGATTGTTTTTGAGGAAAATACTTTAAAAAATATTCCTTTAATAGAATTAAAAATAGGAATATATCAACCGCGCAATCGAGATTTGATTAATGGTGAAAATTTATTGGAACTAGTTGATTCCATAAAGAAAAATGGGGTACTTCAACCGATCTTGGTTCGAAAAACTAGTAATGAATGTTACGAAGTAATAGCTGGAGAGAGACGATATCTGGCATGCAAAATTGCTGGATTTGAAGATATGCCTTGCATTGTTAAACATGTCAGTGAAACCGAAGCCTATGCTCTTGCTATTGTTGAGAATGTTCAGCGTGATCAATTAACACAATTAGAAGAATCACAGGCACTTTTGAATTTAAAAGATAAATTTAATTTGTCTGTTGAAGAGGTAAGTATGTTAGTAGGAAAGCATAGAACAACTATTTCTAATTTAATTAGAGTATCGTTATATGCAAGTCCTAAAATTAAAAATATGTGCGCAAATGGTTTAATTGAATTTGGACATCTTAGAGCGGTTTTATCACTTGATCATGAAATGCAAGATAACTTGATTACATATGTGGTTAATAATAATTTCTCAGTGAGAAAGACCGAAGAACTAATACGTCAAGGTCGTTTTAATAATCTAATAAATTTAATTGATACTGTAAAAAGCGAAATTAGTAAAAAAATGTTTGATGATAGTACTAAAAAATTGAATGAATATTTTTCATCTCCTGTGAGAGTAAAGCAAGTAGCTAATGGAAAAATAAGACTATCTGTCGATTTTGAAAGTATTAATGCATTTAATAACTATGTAGTCAAACTAAGTGAAGATAAGTGAGAGGATGATAATTGATGTGGCTCGCTTTCAAAACAATTTGGCACTTAATCGCTGCATCAAATGGACTTAAATTAAATGCGAATGAAATTGTGTTTTGGCTTACATTATTTATAACTGAAATGTTCAGTTCATCCAAAAAACGGCCTTTATAACTTGAATAGTACTCTAACTTAGTGTATTATTTAAATATATTAATAAGCTGGTGAAATAATTGATAAAGCCATGGCATGGCATGTTAACTTAACTATTAAGGCAAAAAAGAATTTAACTAAGGTTCCTGAATATATAAAAGAAAAGCTGCTATTATGGGTAGATTCAGTTGAACGTATTGGCATCAATAAAACCAGAACTATACTCGGTTATCATGATGAACCATTAAAAAGGAGAGCGAGCTGGTCAACGTTCAATAAGATTAAATAGGGCTTACAGAGCATTTTATATTGAAAATGAAAATAAAGAGGTTGTGATTATTTCTGTTATTGAGGTCAATAAACATGAATACTAATGCACGAGAATATCTGGAAAAGTCTTTAGGTAGATTAACTTTAGGTAAAGCTATTCGTTCTATTCGCCATGGTGAAGGAGTAAGCCAGATAGATTTTGCAAAACAACTTGGTGTTTCAAAGCAGTTTTTATGTGATTTAGAGCACAATCGAAAGATTGTGAGCGCCAAAAAAGCTAAACAGTTTGCAGAAAATTTGGGCTATTCATCGGAACAATTTATTGCGCTGGCTATTCAAGACTCTCTAGAGCACGATGGCCTCCATATGATTGTTGATGTAAAAGCAGCTTAAAGGTTTTATAAGAAAAGACTATGATTACAAAATCACTTTACCTTGATTTTTTCCATGAGGTATTTTGTTGGATCTTGAATAATTTCTCGCGAAAATACAATCACCAAAAAAACGTACGTTTGTCTGGTGATAGGCTGGAATGTTCAGTTGCAAATAATGTGAGCCTAGTGGCAATTAATCTGGACCAATTTGATGAGCTGATTGTGAGTCGCAACAAATAGGTGTGAAGCACGCACAATATACAGTATTGTCATCCCAAACATTTAAAGGAGATCGTTTAAAATTATGACATTGAATGAAAGATTGTTCTTCTATGTGTTTTTGATCTTTTTCAAGATAAGTTGAAGCATTCTGTAATAAAAACTAATTTAATGATAATGTGTTATCATACAATAAATAATTATAAATAAAATATGACCGAATGTTTAATAAATTCCGTAGGTGATCGCATTACTTATTGCCGATCTTCGCTACATTTAACAAGAAAAGAACTTATAGATGAATGGGCAGGAGCATCTGTTCCTACGCTTGTTAGATGGGAGCTTGGTACAGTAAAAATTCCAGCAAAAAAAATCCCTTCCTTGGTAGACTATTTTAATTTGAAAGGATTAATTGTTACAGTAAGCTGGATTTCTCAGGGAGTAGGTGCTCCACCTATTCTGATGAGTGAAAAAATATTTGAAGAGATAGATTTTGATAGTTTAGCTCAAGAAAATTTATTAGAGCTAAATCGTAAAACAAAGAACTTTATTTTTGGGCAAGTTAAAAATAATTTACTCTCGCCTTATATCCGCTATGGTGATTATGTTGGAGGAAGTAAAATTCTAATTAAAGTATTAAATACATTTTGTGGTGATTTAATTTTTCTTAAAAATCCTTCCGGATTTAATATAGGGATTTTGGAAGAGTGTGCAGAGCAATTAATACTAAGAAATTTTGAGCGATCGGTACAAAATTCATTTAATACTGATTCGATAGAGTTGGCAGGAAAAATACAATGGATAGCAAAAAGACCATAAAAATAGGAAATAACTTCCATCTTTTAAATAAAGAGTTATTAAATATAGGCGCAACCTATTCCTCTTTATTGATTATGAATGATAACTCGAAGATAATTTTTTCGAAATCGAGTGACATTGATTGGTCTGAGGAATTCACTACTTCTGGATTATATAAGCATTGCTATTTGCTAAAAGAAGCAAATAAACAAATGGCATATAATAATATGCCATTTACATTACTTTGGGATTTATATAACCCACTAACCGACAAAGAACATGAACTAGCAGATATAAGAAATCACAAAAATATTGTTCATGGTGTGGGTTTCTGCTTTCGAGACAATGAAGGACAGAAAATCCTATTAAATATTGCTGGCAAGTATTCTGATGTTAACTTTGGGGCTATTGTGCTTAAACGTAGAACTACTGTTTATAAATCGTTGCGTCAAGTAATGATCGGTTGATTTTTGATTGAAAAATAACTTTCAATAGTGTTGAGGATAACAAGAAAATACTGGAACATATTATTATAGTTAAAGAAAATCCATACAATTTATTTTGAAAAAAAAGACTTGAGAAATAAATTGATATGATTGGTAAAGATAATTTAATAATATTCATAATTGCTGAAGAAAGTGCCTTGCTCCGTCCATATTCCAATGCCATAAAAGTAGCAGCAGGATAAATAATCCCTAGTATAAAATCCATAAGATAAGAACAAATAAAAAACACAGAAACAGTTAAGTGCAACAAAGTATCAACAATAATTAAAGCTATATTTGATAATATAATCATTGATAATCCCGAAATACATATTGAGTATTCAGATAAAGTTCTATTTAAATATGTAAAAAGATAATTTCCCATTAATATGAAAAATAAATTAAAAAAGCTAAAGGTACTATATGTTTGTGGTGATAAAGAAAACCATTGAGATGTTATTAATGGAGCATAAAATGAATAAAGATAGGTGATAATTGTAGTAATTGATAACAATAGAGAATAAATTACTGTTGATCCTATTTCCTTATAATCAAAGTGGTTATTATCTATAGCTTGTTTTGTTTGTAACTTGGCTGGGGAATGAATAAATAAGCTAAAAATATAAAAACACAGCCCCAAGAATAAAAACATCCCCATTACTACATTCATAGAACTATATTGCAGCAAATGTCCCGAAAGGGCAATTGAAGTATAGATCGCTGCCGTAAAAAACATTGTAACTAAAGTTATAAATTTTTTTTGTATTTCTTTTGATAAATTTTCTTTTATAATTATAAATCCACAAATTAAACCAGCTGATGAGCCAAACCCCATAAGCATCCTAGCTCTAATAAAAGAGTTATAATTCTGATAACAGTATGCGTGTAATAAAACAAAAGCACCAATAATAGCTATAAGTGCACCAACACGAATGCTTATTTTACAACCAAAAATAGTAGATAAATATCCCCAAACTCCTTGCCCTACCAAATAGCCCATCAAATAATACGTCATAACCAAACTAAGTTGATTGCTGGATAAAGAGAAATAAGACTTTATAAGTTCTAACTCAGGGCTTATAAAGGTCGCTAAAATTGATGCTGAAGGGATCAAAAAAAGTAAGCTGAGTTTCTCAAGACGGGTCATGTTAAAAATACTTCAATTTCATTCGGTATACATAATTTGTCATCAGAATCAACGTTATTATTAACGCACGTTGCATTAAAAACAGCCTTAAGAATGATCTTCCCATCAGATAACCTTTTAATATCTTGCTTATGTGACCAATGATAAGGTAAATCTCCAGCACAGATTTTACTAGTAACAATAAATTTATCATTTGCTGAAAGAGAGTTTTTGAATTTCATTGTACAGGAAGTAACTATTAAATTTAGGCCTCGTTTTGCAAATTCTGTGTGATTTATATTTAGTATCTCGCCATGTTTGTGCCGAGCGTGGGATAGATAAATCATATAATTTGAATTATTTACAATACCCTGTGCATCTAATTCATTATCACGTACTTCCATTTCAATAGAAAAATTATTTAAAGACATACATACCTCTTTACAATGATAATTAGTTATCATATTGTAATTTAATATGATAACTAATTATCATAAATTGATTATCTTGTAACATTCTATGATTATTCTAACTTAAAAGCAATTAAGAATAATTCAGCAGAAATTATATTTATAAGGACAATGTGATGTGGGAAGTAATTAAGTATAATAAGGCCAGGCAATTAATTGAATCTAGATTTAAAGGTATTCCCCATCCGCATTCAACATTAATTAAATCGCTATTATCACTAGCTGATCCATTTACAGGAATAGCAAAAGACATTTCTTATATTGATTTAGCAAAGATATTAACGGTAAAAAAAGCCCCAGGAAGAAAAGATAGTGGTACACCAACAAAACAAACTATTCGCAACTATATCAAATCAATTGAGCATGAATGCGGGGACCATTTTAAAGTAATTTCCGAAGGGCAAAGTCTTCAATTCTTATTTCCAGACTTACCTAAAATTTTTAATAAAATTTGTGAAAACAGAGAAGTTAACACAGAACTTAATCTGTCAGAAACCATTGTCCATAATGAAAAAAACACTCTTTTAGACAAAAAAGATGACATAGAAGTTAACACTCCAACTCATACGGTAAAAAATAATAATTATATAAATAATAAACAAACAAATAACAAACAGGTAAAAGTTCCTATCAGTGATAATTTTTATCCTGATGCAGAAACCATCTCCATTGCAGAAGCAAAAGGCTACCTCCATGCAACTAATCCAGCTGAAATTCAGGCCTTTATTCAACACAACAAAATCAATAACACACAATGGGCTGATTTTAACCCCATCTTTTTACGCTGGTTAGCGCGTAAATCTGAATATGAAGCGAAACATCTACGGAACAAAAAGAACTTTTTAAGGAATAACTACGATGAATGCCGTGCCAATACACTCCATACCCAATCGTCCGCAATATCAAAACTCTGCGCACATTATGGAATTACCTCACCGCTTAGCTGGAGCTCCTCAATCGAAGAAGAGTTGCCCACCCATTTTGCAGAAAAAACACATTTCTTGGCTATGGACGAGGTTATCCATGATGTACGGTAACTTATTCATTAACCAACACGGTATTGAAGATAATGGTCTTTGGTACGAGGTATTAAATGATTTAACTCCAAGAGCGTTAGAAAGTGGGGTTGACCGAATTATCAAAGGCTCGCATTACAGTAAATACCCACCCAATGCGATGGAGTTTAGAAAGCTTTGTGAAGGATTTTATGAGGACGTCAATATTCCTTCATCTTCCGAAGCGTTTAATGAGATTCGTTTAAGTACCTATAGAAATAAATGCAACTGGAGTCATCCTATTGTTGCTTACATTGCTTCAAAGCTGAGCGCTTCATTTTATGATATGGAAAAGGACGTGGAGGCTTATTCGGTTTTTATTCGTATTTATGAACAAGTACGTTCTTTACTGTACCAAGGGCATGAACTTCCTCAATTTACAGTTCCTAAAAAAATTGAAAAAGAAAAAAATCCTGAAATTGCCCAGAAGCACCTGGCGCATATTCGCCAATTATTAGGAGCCCACTAATGAGCATGCCTCAGATGAAAATAATTTCACGAATTGAATTAATTACTCTTCTACGTCGTTGCGCCACTCTTTTAGAGCGCGCCTATCAAGAAAACCTTGAAAAAGATTTTTTTCAAGTAAGTATGGATGCCAATATGGCGAGTCAGAGGCTGGAAGTGGAGCTCGAACTGTATGAGCCTCGTGTGTTGCACTGAATGGTGTCGAGCAACAACGTGGGAATTTTATTTTTATAAATAAGGAAAAAACAATGAGTGCTGCTTTATCGTATTGCCAAAATAAGTTTCAAAAATCGTTAAACAAATCAAAAAACAAACAAGGTATTTATGCATCTTTTGAGTATTTGGACGCAGAAATTAAAAAATTAGATGCATTAACACAAATGCATTTATATTCCGCGGCAACACAATTTTTAGACAGTTTGGTGGAGGAGCCCAATGACTTGATTAATCCACTGGAACTATTTACGTACCGATGCCATTCCATTTTGGATGCTCGATACAATGGAACTCATTACCTTGTATTGGGACTCACAGTCCTTGCGATTTCTTTAGCGTTACTGATAACCGGTGCGACTTTAGGCATTGGCTTAGGAATTCTTTCTGGTTTTTGGTCAACACCAATGGCGTATCTGAGTGCGCTTGGTGCTTTAGAATTACCCGCACTTGGCATTGCAGCCACTGCAGGCGTTTTATCACTTGGAGGATTGGTGACCTCAAGCATTTTATTATTCAAAACACCCAAAATTAAAACCGCATTGTCACAAAGCATTGAAGCAGTCAAAGAAAGTCAACTGATGCCACACCTCGAAGAGGAAGAGGCAGAAGAACAAAACCAGGAAGAAGCCCCACAATTTACTCAATAAACTAAGGAACAGTTATGTTACTGCTGACACGAAGAACACAAGAAAAACTCATCATCGGTGATGAGGTCGTCATTCAAGTACTTGGTATTCGAGGCAATCAAGTGCGTCTAGGAATTGAAGCGCCTAAAGAAATCCCAGTACATCGTGAAGAAATTTATTTACGCATTAAAGCAGAAGATTTAAGGCCTGGTTCTAAGGGCGCAATGCACTAACCACTTAATCTATTAAGAATAAAAAGGATATTTTATGAAATGCACCTATAAAAACACAGTAAATTTCATTGGAGGCCTCTCTTTGGTAGCCTCATCAATAATGTTAACCGGTTGTGCTGCTACTCAAACCGCATTAGAACATAGTTCGTTGCAAGTCAGCACCAAGCAAAGCGACACGATTTTTTTAGAACCAATTTCTTCGAAACAAAAAACCATTTACCTTTCAATTAAAAACACTTCTGATGAAGAGATTAATATTAATGAGGCATTAAAAAATTCCTTAATAGGAAAAGAGTATCAGGTCGTTTCCAATCCTGAGAAAGGGCATTACCTTGTGCAAGCCAACATTCTCAAGATAGGTAAAATGAGTGTTGCTGCAAGTCAATCAGCATTAGGTGGTGGTTATGGTTCAGCCATTGCGGGTGCGGTAGCCGGTACTGCTGCTGGAAGCTTTACTCAGTCAAGTGCGGGCATGATTGCAGGTGGTCTTGCTGGTGGGGTCATTGGGTTAGCTGCGGATTCTTTGGTGAAAGATGTGAATTACACGATGATAACTGATGTTCAAATCAGCGAAAGGGCAGGTAAGGGCATTAAAATCAATGAGCAGTTCCAATCCCATTTGAAGAACGGAAGTAGCACAGTTACTTCCCAAACGTCATCGCAAGATAGCCAATATCAACGCTATAGAACTCGTGTGGTATCCAATGCAGATAAGGTTAATTTAAAATTTCAGGATGCACGTGCCTCCTTAGAACAAGGATTGGTTAAAGTGATTTCTGGAATCTTCTAATGAACCAAAAAACTTAAAAAAGACGATTTTATTCGTTAAATAAAACCATGAGATTTGTGATTAAAAATTAAGCGATTAAGGCTTAAGGGATTTGTATACCCTAAAAAAGGAGAAAACTTGTGAAATTGACTAAAAAAATAGCAATAAAGACTACTCCATTGTGTTTGGCATTGCTCGCTAGTGGGGTATGTTTTTCTTCCCCAGTAGATAAAGAAGAATTGACTCAGGAGTGCAAATATCTTGGAACGAGTTTAAGCCAATTAGCCAATGCGAATACTAAAGAATATTGCTCAGTCGATATGGGGTATTCAGGAGTGATGATGGGGCAATCATCTTTGTTAATTAAAGCAAACAGAATTCAGTTTGCACTGGATAATCTTAATTTTGTGTACAGAACACTTGAGCGCATCAGTTCAAATCATTGGGAATGCAGTTATTTTTCCTCGATGGTAATGCCCTTTTTAGAAAAAACAAGCAATTTGGCTCGTGAATTAGAGTCAATTGCTTACGTTTCATCATCAAATGAATAAGGAGCGAAAAATGAATATTGGAAAATCATTTATAAATTTAATGAGCAAGGGCGCTTTGATGCTCGTGATGTTTGTGATGACTCATAGTGTGTTTGCTAAAGATTTATTGGTCACTGCATTGGATGGAGATGTCAAAGATACCTTCTCTAGCGATGCGAAGTTTTGGATCATTTTTATCTTAATCGACATTGTTGGTGCTACTGCTCTAGCTGTTGCAGCTCGTAACCCTAAAGTATTTTTTGGTGTGTTCTTTATCGCATTTATTCCTGGAGCGTTACTTAAAATCTTCGTGTTTCATTAAAACAAGTAGTTGAAGGGGAATGAAATGAATCCAATGAACTATCAATTTTTAAATTACATTGATGCGCCGAAACGATACCTTACATTAACCATAGATGAGCTTGTTGTTGCTGGCATCAGTTTGTTGCTGTTTACATTTTTAAGTCAACGAATTTTAGTGAGTATGTTAGGTTTTGGTCTTGTGGGTGGATTGCGTGCCATCAAAAAAGGGCAAGGGCCAAAAGCTTTGTTGGTTTTAGCTTATTGGTATTTACCACATGCCTTGACGCAATTTTTCCTGCCTAAATTACCTGAATCTTATTACCGAGTATGGGTCGCTTAAGGAGTAAGTTATGGATTTTAGAGTATATCAAAATAAACTGAGCCAGCTGTCAGCACGATTTAACTTAATGGTTTGTTTGGTATTTGGGCTTTTGATTGCAAATTTAGTTTTATCGACTCTGGTCTATATTGGCTGGAATCGTCACAGCGTTGAAATAACCCCATTTTATGGGAGTCCTGGATACATCAAAAGTGCGAATAGGGTAGATGGAACTTATTTAAGTTTAATGTCTAAGAACTTTATCTATGCTCGATTGAATGTGACTCCTGAAACAGTACAGTCGAACCATGAGCAGTTGTTATCGTTTGTGAATCCTAAGCACTATGCCGATTTTGTTAAAACATTAAATGCAGAATCCAAAATCATTCAAGCACAAAAAATATCCTCTAGTTTCTATATTACTCGGGTTATTCCATCGTCCCAACATCTCACGGTTAAGGTTAAGGGACGGTTGGCACGTTTTGTTGGAATAAAACAAATTAGTGAGGAAGAGAAGACCTATAAATTGGCATTTCGTTATGCATCAGGTCGTCTATCCATAGTCCAATTTGCATCTTATAAGGAAGACAATCATGGTTAAAAAGTTTGGGTACGCACTTATTTTTCTGTCACTGAAGAGCTTCGCAGGGGCAGGGGTGCCTGTTGCGAATAACGGGGAAATTTCCTTGACATTGAGTGCTAATAATTACAACAGAATTCTCATTAAAAATGATGAAATTTGGGATTTCGCTTTTCCACCAGGATCATTAGGGATTCAACGTGATAAAGGGGATCATAGTGTTTATATATTACCTGTAAGGGCTCCTGTCACTTTATTTCTTACAACAAAATTGGGTCGTCATTATTCGGTAACCGTCAATACAGAGGATTCTTTAGGGAAGACTATTGAATTAATACCTAAAGAACCTGCGGCAGTTTTTGCTAAAGCAACACCAGTAAATAAAACAGAAAAAGTGCTCCAAGAGGAGGTTCCAGAGGCGATTACCTCTCTTTTGACCCATATGGAACAAAATAAACCCTTTACCGATGTTGCTGTTAAAAGATACTTTGGGCGCGTTGAGCGTTGGAATCGAGGCCTTACGCTGCAACTAAAAGAAACATGGGAAGGAAAGCAGCTTTCAGGCGAAACCATTACTCTTCGAAATGGTGGAAAAGAACCGCTGCAATTAGCGCAAGATTGGTTTGTAAAAGAGGGAACCTTAGCCGTGAAATTTTCCAAAGCAACCATTGCTCCTGGAGAAACCGCGATGCTTTATCGCATCCAAGGGGTGGCACATGGCTAATTGGCAGCTTAATAAACTGATTAAAAAAGTGCAAATTCGACGATTGCTCTTGATTGTTAGTGGGGTGCTCTTCTGTTTTGTTATGATTTTTGCACTCATGGTTGATGGTCATTCTCAAAAGAAACCACAAAAACAAGACAGTGCTGATTTAACTGGAATTATCGAGGAGTCTTTCACAGAGGCTGTAACTCAAAATGCATTAACTGCTCAGCAAACGGAAACGGAATCTCTTAAAAATGAAATAAGTCAGTGGACGAAAAAATTTAAAACAATGAATGAGGAACATCAACAGCAATTAAAAGAGTTAAAAGAGTTAAAAGAGTTAAAAGAAGAATTTAGTGCGCAATTAGCCGCGGTAACAAGCACGAAACAAGAAATGTCGCAAAAATCAGAGCAGGAGAATCAGTTACCCAATGAATTAAGCCAAGTTAAGAATCCAGAATTTTGGCATGGTGCAAACACCTATGCCATGAATTCGTTGAATCAATTTGGGCAGGCAGTTCGCTCGGACGCGGTGCCCCAAATTCATATGGTTTCATTTCGGCCTAAGCCTAAACGATACCGAACTCATTACAAGCATTATTTAAATCCCAAGCATTATGTTCCTTCAAATACATCGGTAAAAGCGGTTGTTTTGGGTGGTGCGGATGCGGATACCTCGGTAAACGGCCAAGAAAAAGACAATGGGGCAATGATATTCAAGTTTATAGAAGATGCACGACTCCCTAATGGGCAACGTGCTCGTTTACACGGGTGTCGCGTAAGCAGTTTTACCTATGGGGATATTTCCAGTGAGCGCGCAGTTGCTGCTCTTTATAACTTATCATGTGCTTATCCTGGAGAGCCGATTATTGATAAACGCGTTACGGGATGGGTTTTTTATAAAGGGAAAGTGGGAATTAAGGGAAATCCTGTGATGAAGGATGGCAAGGTCATGAAATGGGCGGGTTTAAGCGGTGTTATTGCGGGTGTTACTTCAGCCGCGCAATATGCACAAAGTATGCAAAACATTAGTCCTATTGGAGCAACTTCGATTATCCCTTCTGGAAATATCGTTCCCTATGCCGCTTATGGTGGTGCCTCTAAATCAGGCGATATGTTGGCGCAATATTATATTAAGCGCGCGGAGCAATATCACCCAACAATTCCTATTGGGGCGGGCAATGAAGTCACGATTGTCTTTAAGGACGGCTTTTATTTAGCTCCTGATGAAGACAAACAAGAGTATGCCAAAAAGCAAGTTCATAGTGAACAAGCGCTGTCTCAAGAAAGCAGTGAATTATCAAATTCCAATCAAAACAACGAAATGAACTTTTCTGTTCCCCCAGAGGTTTTAGGGCGAATTGATCAGGTGAATGCAGGAAGTCGAAATGGCACAGGAGAAATGCAATGACCCGAGTTAGATTTAGCTTATTGTTCTTGGTGAGTTTAGGGTGTATTGGATGCAGCTCAATAAGTACCAACAGCGCGTGTAAGGCGACTGCCACGGACAGTTGTTTGACAATCGAACAGGTCGATGACATGACCCATTTTGCAGATGAGATGATTACCTATAATGGAAAAAAGACTCATCACACGAAACCTAACTACAGTAATCATGTGGGACATGGACGAGTAGTTCAAAAACATAATGGAAGCTCTTTATGGGTTTCAGAAGCGGTGAGGGAGAAATCATGGGCGTAACAATAAAGTATTGGCGAGATAAAACTCGTTCGGCACTTCATCGATTAAGTCATATATTGGGTGAAACAGATGGCATTAAACCTAATTCTTTGGTGGATATTCATCACGCGAATCAATCCTTAAGTATGGATTTACCTTCATTTTCAAAATTACTTCCTTATGAGTCAGTCGATGAACATGGGTTTATTGTGAATCGAAACTCAGTAGGCTTTGGATTGATGTTGGTTCCTATGGCCGGCGCTGATGAAACATTAATGAAAGCAATCGCTGAGATGGTTAAAAGTAAATTGACCTATGGTACAGATTGTACCGTCATGTTGTACAAACATCCCTGGCTTGCCCAGTCGTTACAAAATAATTTTGAACCAATTATTGAGCGAGGCGGCATTTATGCAGAACTTGCTCGTATGAGTATTAAGTATCATCTCAATGCCATTCATCATGGGTATAAAAATCATCGAAATATTCCCGCAACCCTTACAGATTACCAATGCATGCTGTTTATTTCGCGAAAAGCAAGTCCAGGGGTGGAACTTGATTTAGTCCAGTTGCGCCATGATTTTGAATCAGAACTCAAAGTAGCTGGATTTTGTTATTCGCGCTGTGGGGTTCAGGATTTTCGAGTGTTCTTACGTGCGATAGTTTCTCCTAATTTTAATGAGTTTTCTTGGCCAGAAGTAGAGCCATCTTCTGAGCGATTAAGTAACACCATTCCCCATCCTACGATTGTATTGCGACATAATGACCATGCGGTCAATGTGAGTGCGGCTGATGAGGAGGGTACCCTACACAAAACAAGGATGGTCAGTTGTGAAATCGTTTCTTACCCCAAGAAGCCATTTGCACTGTGGCAAACCCCGGACTTATTTGCCAATACTTTAAAACCAGAACAAGGCATTCAATGCCCATTTTTATTGTCATTTACTATTCGAGGAATAAAACAGGAAAAAATGAAAGCGCGTGCTAAAAGTCGTGCTCAATCACTAGATGCCAATAATAATGCAGTGCAGTCCTTTATTAATCCTGGAATTCGAGACGAGGCGGCAGAATGGCGATTTGTGCATGAGCATGCTTCCCGAGGAGATCTGGATCTACTACCTACCTTTTATAATTTAATCTTATTTACTGATGAAGAGCACGAACGTGAACATGTAGCTAAAGCCATTTCCAGTTATCGTAGTTTAGATTTCACGTTAATCCGAAGCCCCTGCATACAATGGTTACGATTTTTAGGAAGTCTTCCGTTTATGTTAACTGAGGGACTTTTTTCAGGTATGGAGTTATTAGGGAAAACCAAAGAATTAAGTCATTACAATGTGGCCAATCTCGCTCCTTTAATTGCCGACTTTAAAGGAGCTAGCCAAGGTTTATTATTACCCACCACACGAAATCAGCTCTTTTATTTGGATATATTTGATGACAGAACATTACCCATTACTAACTACAATCGATTAACTGTTGCCAGCACAGGTTCTGGAAAGTCATTTTTTGAACAAGCCCAGATTGTTGATGGTTTGTCCCGTGGTCAGCAAATTTATGTCATCGATTTAGGTGGTTCCTACAAGCACTTGTGTGAATTGGTGGGAGGTACCTATATGATGCAAAAACGCTTACATTAAATCCATTTACCTTATTTGATTTTGATGGTGTTACGGACATTCAGGGTGAAAAGGTAAATGATCACACTCAAATCCGCGACTTATTAGCCATTATGGCCAGTCCTCATGAGCCTATTAGCGAAGTGCAACGTGCCTGGTTATTAAAAGCGGTATTGGAGTGCTGGAAAAAGCATGGCCGTAAAACGCGAATGGATGATGTGCTGAATTCACTTCGTGATTTGTTGCGACATCCTGATTCCGAAAATGATCAACGTCTTAAAGATATGCTTATTTTATTGGATAAATACGGAAGCACCGGAATGTATGGCCATATATTTAATAGCGATACCCCCTTGCTTAATGGCTCTAATTTTGTGGTTTTAGAGTTAGGTGGTTTAACGCATGATCCTGAATTAATGAGCATTGTGATGTTCGTGATGATCGTCATCATTCAAGGTCAATTTTATAATTCAGACCGAAAACGGCAAAAACGCTGCATTATTGATGAAGCGTGGCGATTTCTAGTTAAAGGAACCAACCCAATTTGTGCGGCCTTTATTGAGCAAGGATTTCGTACCGCACGTAAGCATATGGGTGGGTTTTCTGTTATTACGCAAAATCTTCAAGATACGACCAATACCATTCAGGGAGAAGCGATTGCTGCAAGTTCCGATACTAAAATTATTATGCGGCAAGGTAATTTCAAAAGTTTTATTGCAAAGAATCCCGATCGTTTTACTTCTTTGGAATCTACTCTAATTGATTCTTTTGGAGAAGCAAAAGCTCAAGGTTTTTCAGATGTGATGATTCAATTTGGTTCGGTCAGTAGTTTCCATCGTTATTTTTGCGATCCTTTTTCGCGCATTTTATTTTCAACCTCAGGTGAAGAGTATAGCGATATTGAGTCGTTGTTACATCGTGGTGTTCCGATGGCCGAGGCAATTAATCAAGTGGCCTATAAATATTATGGAGCTGAATTATGCGCATAAGTTGGCACCATGGATTAGGAGTTGGGATTTTTGTTTTAGGCTTGGGATTGGGGAGCCTTTGGAGTCCACGAACAGAGATAGTACTTTTTGATAGTCACAGGGTACACGCTCAATTAATCCGGCAATTAGCACTGCATCAAGCGTCTGATGTTCAAATTGCAAAGACGTCGCAAAAATTAAAAAAGATGTTGCCACAGATTATTAATGAGTATGCGCTTAATCACCATGTATTGATTATTGAAAAGCAACATGTTTTAAGCGGTGGCGTGGATGTTACTTCTCAATTAATAAATGAGTTGAGCCAAGCGATGAGGGGTTCTAAGTGAAACGGGTGCTTTTCCTTTGGCTTCTTTTAGCACAGTGCTCCTTAATCAATGCTCACTCATTAGGCGTTGTTGGTGCTGTGTTTCCAATCAAAGAGAAGAGTTTTCTCAAGCTTATTTATGAGCGTTTAACCGCGCTTAAAAATCAAGGAGCCATGGAGCAACTCAATCAACAATGGGTCAAAGAAGTTGCTGCTCATGCAAATCGTCCAAGAGCTTTGAATTTAGTGCGCACTATGCATTCACGCCACCATTATTATGTTCCTGAACTTGTACTTGCTGATGCAATCAAAGACAGTACAGGAAGGACACTTTATGCCAAGGGGACTCGGGTTAATGCTTTAAAACAGCTCCTCTCATACCAACCGTGCTGGTTATTTTTTAATGCAGATGATGAGGCACAAATTCGTTGGGCAAAGAAAAAAGCACAGCAGTGTATTAATCCCAAATACATTTTAACGGGAGGCGCAATTTCGCAGGCAGAAACGACTTTGAACGCTGCAATTTATTTTGATCAATCAGGTCGAATCACCCAAAAGCTGCGTATTACCGCAGTTCCCACTCAGGTAACACGACTTGATCATCAGTTAGTGATTCATGAGGTTGCCATTAAGGAGAACGGCGATGAGGCTTAAATTTATTTTGGTTATTTTGAGCGTGTTGTTCGCTATGCCACTATTTAGTGCCCCTTGTACTGGACATTTTGTAAACCCAATTAAAGATGTATGTTGGCGTTGTCTGTTTCCTTTATCTATTGGCAATACCAAAATCGTTAACTCCTCTTTAGAAGATACAGACAATGCCAAATTACCAGTTGGCATGTGTCCATCCAATTTAGGAATGAGGGTAGGATTAAACATTGGTTATTGGGAGCCTATGGCGTTGACCGATGTCACCGATACCCCCTACTGTTTGGTTAATTTAGGGGGAACCAAACTTAATATGGGTCTGAAGTCTGCTCGTGGTGGCCGGCATGTCGTAGGCATGGGGCAGCAACGCGCGTTTTTTCATGTGCATTGGTATAAATATCCCTTGATTTACTGGCTTAATTTAATTACTTCCGTAGGGTGTTTGCAAGGGGGAAGTTTTGATATTGCCTATTTAACGGAGCTTGATCCCACCTGGATGGACTCAGAAATGAGTTTTGTATTAAGTCCTGAATCGGTATTGTTTGGTAACCCCATAACACAAGCTTCGTGTGCTGCAGACAGTTTATCGTCCACGGTGCGCAAAAAGCCCATGGATAGTCTGTTTTGGTGTGCAGGAAGTCAAGGAACCCATTACCCATTAACGGGACATGTGAATGCACCATTATCCCCAGTACAAACGGCATTACTTCTTACAGAACGCATGAATTATAAGATGCATCGAGAATATCTTCTTGCTGACTCAAGTCCTGAGTCAGGGGCTATTTGTAAAGAGCACTATTGTTCCGTAACTCCAAAATCACGATATCGCTATGAGTTAGTAAATCAAGTCGCTGACGGACAACATTGTTATCCAACAGGATACAGCACCCTTGCTTGGGAGGCAGGGAAAATCAAATCTCATAAACCTTCTCAATATGGATTTTTAGTATGGCGAAAACGCAATTGCACCTTTTTATAAGATGGAGACATAGATGAACAGTACAGTATTCAGAAATTCGGTATTGATGGGGTTGCTGGGTTGTTATTTCGTTTTAATCAGTATCCATACAGGCAGCATCCTTTCATTAATTACGTCAGATGATATCGCACCGCTTTATGCGAATAAACTGATTCTACTTTTTTTATGTTTATGCTGGTTATCAGCGCTTATGTTGTTCTGTTCTTCGCTTTATCGAACGCTATTTGCGTTTAGATATTACTGGGAATGGAGGTGTTATCGTGAGCTGTTGGTCGTTATTCGTTACTTCATATTGAACGGTTTTTTGTTTCTTTTTCCAGATTTAATTTTACGCTACGGAACGTATGTCAGCGGTGTGTTATCTGATAGTGCATTTTATTTAGGAGTTGCGTTCATTAGTATTCTTTTGGCTTGGAACCGCTGCCGAGGACTTGATTATGTGGAGTAATACGATGCGCCTAATTGTTGGTTTATTCATGTACTTGTTTTTGCCCATTACCTGTTTTGCGCACACACTCTCAGTTTATGTGAGTTTTTCGATGCCAAAGCAATTGTTAATTGAAACAGTAAGAGAAAGTGTTCAATTAAATATACCCGTTTATTTAAATGGACTTCATCAGGATTCCATGGAGAAAACAGTTCATAAAATTATGAGCCTAACCCAAAGCGTGCCCAATTTAAATTTACAAATTGATCCTACTGCATTTGAGAGGTACTCCATTACGTCAGTTCCTGCTTTAGTGGTTGATAATGGCCATGTATTTGATGTGATTTATGGCAACTTGTCTCTAAAAAAAGGATTGGAGCGAATTGTAGATCAGGGTGTCACCGGATTAAGCTTGGAACAACTTCGAGGTCGCTATGAGCGCTAAACGCTTCCTTCTCATTGGGCTATTGAGTGGTTGTGCATTAGCTGCCAATAAACAAGATGCGATGAATGCACGAGATCGTGCTATGAATGCATTGCGAGGGCTAAATCCATCCGCAATTTTACCTAATTTTACTGAACATCCTAAAGAACAATCTTTGGAGACAAAGCAGTTAAAAAACTTAAGCATTAATTCGTTACCTAATAATGCAACTGCGCAAGATATTTATCGTAACGCGGGAAATCATGCCGCGCGATTGTCCGAAAATAGTCCTGAAGTTCGTTATGCGGAACAGCTTTTAGAAAACCCAGAAGACGCACTTAACGGAGCGTGTTATACCAAAAATGTAGAATGTATTGAGAAGGCTTCTGAACACTCCTGTTTAGAGTCCATTGAATATAAGGAGTTAGCTTGTGCGGATGAATTAAAGGTTTCAGTACAGCCACTAAGTCAAACAGTAACTCGAACAATTAATGCCTCCCCTTACAGCTCAGAGAGCACGATTGATTTAAGTCATTGTGCTAAAGGGGATTGGCATTGCTCAGAGGCTAATTTAATCCAATTTCATGAACATTGTGAAGCAGTTGACATTTCGGTAACCACAAACAATAAAGCGAGAATCATTACCCAAAAACCAACGTGCGCTGAGCATACCCTTAAAATCAAAAAATCGTATTGGGAGCAGCAAGTTAAGTTCACCATTACGCTAACCCAGAAAATCAGTGATGATGAATGGTTGCACCGCGATTGCGATAGAATTCAAACCCAAACACATCAAGGACAGTGTTTTATTAAAGCAGCTAATAAGTGTCTGGATGCAAACCAGACACGATGGATTAATGGAGTGATGATTTCGCGCCCATGCTGGAAACAAGAATACCACTATCAATGCATGAATATCACAAACAGTGGATGTACGGGTTTAATGAATCAAGGATGTTCCCAAATTGGTTCTCAGTGCAGTGCGCAACAACAAAGCCAATGCACTCAATATACTCAAAAGTTTCGTTGCTTGGAAGAGCAGTGCCTTCCTGAAAAAACCATCTGTCCAGGAACCATGGCATGTGCTGATGGTCAATGCGATGAATCCCAAATGGAAGAAAGCTCGGATGCGAGTGAGGGGATTTCTCGTCTTGGCGCATTGGCGGGAGCAGCAGGCGATGTTGCCGCCAATCAAATTCGTAGTGGCATTCCTGCGATTTTTAAAGGCAAGAACTCTACGTGCAGAAAGGTATTTTTAAATGCACGTAATTGCTGTGGCGGGAGTCATCAGATGACGCATTGCAGTCAAGATGAGAAACGTCTAGCCAAAGCCAAAGAAGAGGGGCGAGCATTTAGGGTTGGTGAGTATTGTGCCAAGAAGGTGATTGGTTGTGTTGAAAAGAAAGAGTCCTGGTGCGTGTTTCCAAATAGTCTTGCGGCAATTATTCAAATTCAGGGACGTTTTAAGCAGCTTGGAATCAGTTTTGGTTGGGCAAAGGATAATGATAATGAAGCAAATTGCCGAGGGATCACTCCTGAAGAGTTGGAGCGCATTAATTTTTCTTCGCTGGATATGTCTCGTATTGAAAAGGAGTTTGTTGATAGGATGACTCCTCCGAGTAATGGCCAAATTAGTCAGGCGAATCAATCACGTATTGTGCACTTGCAAAATCTGGGGAAAGCCCATGATTAAAGTGTTCTGCTTTGTTTTGATGTTGTTTAGTCCCTGGTGTTTTGCGACCGAGGAACCTGTTGGATTTCTTTGGTATAGCGTAAAAAAAGAGCACGACCAAAAAGAAGAAAAACGCGTTCCTACCCATCAAAAGGGCACTCCCTTTAAACAACTTAGTTTCACGCAACGTGATGCAGTACTTCGTTTTTACACTATGGAAGCGTTGCATAAAGCACGACATACGAAAAGTGTAGAGGACATGCGCGTGTTTTTAAGCCTACAACATTATTGGCTGGAAGAGTCTTCTCGATTTAAGCAAGTCTTTCAACAAACAATGCTGTCCTATCCAGAGTATGATTATTCAGTGACTCATCCTACGTCTAATATTGGAGCCAAAATTACCGATGAAGTTCGCGATAACAAGCGTACTGAGTTTATCTCATCGCTTGCACCAACTCATGGCGTGTTATTTTTTTATCGTGGTAAAAGTCCTTACGATGTAAAACAAATTCCCATTATTTCTGATTTTTGTAAACGATTTCGTTTGACACTAATGCCGGTTAGTGTGGATGGCACAATTGCACCCGAATTACCCAGTTCACGTGTCGATGTCGGGCAAGCAAACCAAATGAATGTTCGTTATTTTCCCGCAATTTTATTGGCTAATCCCACAAGTAAAAAGGTTTTTCCTGTGGCGTTTGGATTAACGACTCAAGATGTGTTGATGGAGCGATTTGTGGATGTAGCAACCCAATTTAAAGGAGGTGTGTCATGAGCAGGGTTCGACTTTTAGGGATTTTATTAATGTTTTATTCATTGGGTGCTTCGAGTCAGGCAGCGTGGTTGTCTGATTTAATTAGTGAGAAGGATAGACCTCATTCGGAAAATCAGCGTGCTCAACCCGCTCAAACGGGGCAAGATGGGTTTTATAAAAACCATGGGTTTATATTATTTTACGGCAGTCAATGTCCGCACTGTAAGCAGTTTGCTCCTGTTTTAAAGGAATGGGTAAGCCAAAATCATGTACGTTTATTACCTTTGTCGTTAGACAATCAGCCATTGGTCGAATTTCCCAACTTTCTTCCGGCTACGACGGAATGGATTAATGCCGCATTTCAGGGAAATCCTATTAATTATCCGGCTCTTTTTATTGTAAATCCTGAAACCAAACAACTGTTTCCAGTGGGATTTGGTTCTATGAGTTTTTTTGAATTAAGTAGTCGTATGGAACAACTGGTACCAAAAATTAGGGCTTATGAACGCAAAGGCGGTGTTCTATGAGCGCTCTAATACTTTTGCTCTTATGTTTCGCGCATGATTCTAATCAAGGTGTTTTTGCTGATTTTCAAAATCATCACGAAGTTGAATTCAATAGAGATGGTTTTGGAGATGATCTTGTTTGGCCTAAAGTTCACAAGAAGTCCTCTCATTCACATCGTACGCTTAAGAGGCGTTCCTCATGAAACGATTGATGGCAAGTATGCTTTTAATGGGATCAAGCGCGCTTTATGCCAATGTAGGCACTGATTTGGATGCATTTTTTAATGGTATGGGGTATGCGGCGAATGTTACTTCACCCGCGGCTTATGAGTCTCAGGCAGCCGGTTTCTTTGGTGGTGGTTCCTTATATGCTCGTAACCAAATAAGACAATTCCAATTGGTTCAGTTGGATTTGCCCAGCTATCGGGCGGGATGTGGTGGCATCGATTTATTTACGGGCAGCATGAGTTTTTTAAGTCATCAAAAGTTAGTGGATTTGGGGAAGTCCGTGATGACCAATGCCGGAGCTTATGCAGTTGATGTGATGTTGGCATCCACTGTTCCTGAACTTAAACAAGTTCGAGATTATTTGCAACAATTGGAACAGATGGCCAATCATTCAAGTATTAATTCATGCCAACTTTCTGAAAATTTAGTGGGTGGAATTTGGCCAAAAACAGCAGCCAGTCAGCAAAAAGTGTGTAAAGATCAAGCCGCCATGGGCAAGGAAGGAATGTTTAGTGACTACGTACAAGCACGAATGGCGTGTTCCGGTAATGGTTTTGATTCTGTCATGGATAAAGCATCTAAAGATGAGGAACGCAAACAACAAGTTGTATTAAATAAAAATTTAGTTTGGTCTATTTTGCAAGCCAAATCGTTCTTGAATTCTGATTCGGAACTTGCAGAAATGGTGATGAGTTTAACGGGAACCCTCATTATTGATAAACAAGGAAAGGTGACTAATGTGCCATCCTTGGCCGCTAATTCTGAACTGATTAATGCATTATTAGGGACTCATCCTGGTGCACATACTGCAAAAATTTGGCGATGCAAAGATTCAGGAAGTGCTACTCAATGCATGCAAGTTGAATTAAAGGAGGTAACCATTCCTGAGCACTCTACACTTACTTATAAAATTCGGGAGATGATAGAAAATCTCCGTAACAAGCTTGTGGCAGACGTTGCTCCAGAGGCACAAGATAAGAGCTTTCTGAGCATGATCTCTTTGCCGGTTATGAAATTTTTGCAGGTTCTTTTAAGCACACAATATGCGAGTGCCTCAGTCGATATTGAAGAATATTCGATGTTAATTGCTCAAGATTTATTGACGCACTATTTAACCGAGCTGCTCACTGAAGTAGACAATGCAACGGCGGGCTCAGAACTTAATGAAGATTTAATCAAGCAAATTCAAAAAAGAGTGCGTGATGCAAGCATCAAAGTCGCATCGATTGAACCACAGGTTGGAAAAAAACTTCAAGAAAAGCTTGCTTTAATCGAGCGAATTGCACGTGTTGAAAAACAAGTTGCATCGAATATGAATAGCGTGGGGGCTTAGAAATATTATGGTTACGATTCATGTACTTGCCTGTGGCGAAATGTTTGAGTTGGTGCTCAATGCACTGGCGGCCTTTCTCAAACAAGACAGTTTTGATGGATTACTCCGTATTACTGCGCTTGTCGGCATCATCATGGTGATGGGAGGATTTTTAAAAACACGTGATCCGAAGGTGTTTGCTCATTGGTTTCTTACCTATGTTTTATGCACGAATGTGATTCTTCTTCCAAAAACCACGGTAGAGATAGAGGACATTAGTACCCAAAAAATTAAATTGGTCGATAATGTACCGGTGGTATTTGCCTTATCTGTACATTTAATTACAACCGTGGGTTATGGCTTAGCTCAAGTGTATGACATGCTTTTAAGTATACCGATAGGAAACCGCCAGCCTCTACCTGAGGAGTTGCTATATACGCGAACAGGATCATTGTTCGGTTCACGACTTATTCAGGCTGCCACATCATTTCGTATTCTTGATCCTGTATTAAAAGAAGAAATGAATGAATATTTTAGAGTATGTGTGGTGGGAGATATTCGTATTAATCGTAAATACAGCGTGCGTGATTTATCTGAATCAAAAGACATTTGGAATTTAATCTCTTCCAAAGCATCTCCTTTGCGGATGCTTCAAGTTGGGGACAAATTGGTGACGTGTAAAGACGCGTCCTCAGCGGATGGTACTTACAGTTTACGTAAAAAATTAGAACAAGAAATTAATCGTTCTTATAAAATTTTTGGGGTGAGTCTTTTTGGAAAACCGCAGAATACAACGTATCAAAATTTGTTTGAAACCCATCTTAAGTCTTCATTTGAGTATTACCAAGGTTTAACAGATACCTCCAGTAATATCTTTTTGCAAAGTATGATGATTAATGCAATGCGAGATGGGATAGGGCATTACCAGGCATTTACCGATGCAACTGCAGGGGTTGTGAACCAACAACTTTCCAAATCTCAAGTACAACACCGTTGGAGTTGGCAGGTGTTAGGACAAAAAGCGTTATGGATTTTACCCATCATGCATACGTGTTTAACTATGTTGCTTTTTGGTGTCTTTCCTCTGATTTTGGTTTTGGCCACTCTACCTTTTGGGATACGCATTTTAGCAGGATATTTTCAATTTTTTCTTTCATTGCAATTTTGGCCGGTTATGTTTGCTATTTTGAATGTGGGAATGGCGATCTATGGTGCCTCATCGTCGAGCGAGTTTGGTCAATTTTCGATGGTCAATTTAGATAAAATTGATGAACTTCATGGTGATGTGGCGGGTGTATGTGGGTACATCATGATGATGATTCCATTCATTGCCATGGGTTTTTTGTCTAATTTTAGTGGCGCATTTAACAATTTAGCCACATCCATGATGAGCCATATGCAAGGTTCGAGTATGTCTACGGCAGGTGAGGCCGCTAATGGCTCTTTTGGCATTGGCCAAACGAGCTTTTATAATACGACTGCCAATAATCTTTCTGCAAATAAGCATGATTCAAATTGGTCGCATTTGCATGGAATGCATACGGAGCAAATGGGAAGTGGGGTGCTGAAAACACTAACAGGTAGTGGCGGGACTGTATTTGATGTAAGTCCTGGAATGACACGAGGTGCGGTATCGATTAATTCATCAGAAGGTTTAAGCGCCTCTTTGAATGATGCTTATGAACGCTCCACGCAAGCAGCTCACAATCAATCCTCTCATTTTCAAACGGCATTATCCAATGCAGCGCATCGTGCATTGCAATTGTCTCAAATGAGTGGTCATGATTTGCGATTAGGTGATGGTGTTTCCAATAGTGAGTCAGGGCAATTTTCAAAGGCTTTATCTACCATGAATCATATTGCCGAAGATGTTGCGAGTCGAACAGGAATGAGTAAAGAGGATGCCTACTCACGTCTTATTTCTAATGGGATTGGTGGGCATGCAGGGGTGAGAGCCGACAGTAGTTTGGCAGGAAAGGTTCTTAAATTTGGAACAGGATTTAGTGCAGGTGTTGATGCGCATGTTAAAGCAGAAGGCTCTTCTTCTGAAAGTTCACGCTATCATAGTGGCACGGATGCATCCGTTTCCGCAAGACAGGCTCAAGACTTTAATAAAGCGTTAAACTACGTTAATCATTTTGCTCAAACACATCATTTTGATGAGAGTCACTCCACCGCCGCCAGTTTAAGTTCGCAGTTGGGGGCTGATTTACGTGATGCACAAACAGCAAGCCATAACTACGATGCGAGTATGGCTCATTCACAACGTATTAGCCAGGCTAAAAGTTATGTAGAAACCCATGGTTCACAAATTACAACCGATTTAAATCAGGCTTTTCCTAAGTTTGTGGAGCAGCGTGTTGGTAAAACACACCGTGATGAACTCTTTACCCATCCTGGAGATTTAAATTCATTAAATCAATTAAATGATTTGGGTCAGGATTTTATTGCGCAGCGTCGTGATGCGTTGATTTCTGAATTTGGTGGTTCGGGGCATAAAGACGAGGTTCAGGCTTATTATGCGCAAGAGAAAGATCATGTAGCAGGTAAAGAGCATGAGCTAACCAATAATTATTATGCACAGAGTAACGGATTGTCACAGAGCGCGAGCGCCCTAGATTTAGGAGTGGATGCCCAAAAGGCTCAAGAATTACAACAACAAGTTGGCCATAATGTTTTGAAGAAACAAGTTCAAGCGGAGCAGGGTTATCAAAATATGAATGCTCAACACGAAGTTATGGCGCATGAAACACAAAGCACAGTGATGAAAGGAAAGGAGGAGGCAAGAAGAAATACGCTAAATCCTAAAAACTGGATTAAACAAAATCAATTACATCCTAAGGAGTAGCTTAAATGAATGGGAATGAATTAAAACAAGCCATTAAAGAAGACATTGCATTACTCAGTTCACTCGATTTTGACGTGTTTTCTGTACGCACTTATTACTCAGGACTTTTTAGGATCATTGGCGGTTGTTTTTGGAAAATAGGGTTTATTGTTCTGTTTGCGACAAGTTATGTAGAAGTTTCTATTCGAAATGGTTCAGCATCTTATGACTGGGATTTTTTTGGTGACCTCATTATAAGTTCATTTTTCATGACGTTTGTAGGGGTATTGATGTTGCTTCCTTCACTCACGCAATATTATCTGATTCAAATTCATTTGAAGCATCGCATTCAAACAGGTCAATTATTAGTCAGTAAATTAAAGCAGATCGGTTGGGTTTTTTTAGTTGTTTTTGGCCTCTGCTCCTGCTTTGTGATGCAATGCCCCGATCCTTTTGCCTTTCGTATTTTTCTTGGATTTTCTTATTTCGTAGCCCTTTTTGCGTCCTACATCTTATTGAGCATGGAAATGAGTCGTGTAGGGGCAAGCGTATTATTCGACCTGGTGAATCAATGGGTAAATAAAAAATAAACATCGAATACAAATAATCTAAATACCAACAAATAGAGCTTATTTTAGCCATTAATTCAGGGTGGCCGCGTTAGCTTTGCTTAAAAAAGGAGAAAATATTAAATGCAGACGGAACCTAATTTTAAACATTATACCCGTGGGGGACAAATAAGTTTTCATAATTTGAGGATGTGGGATCAGATCACAAAAACCTTGGTAACGGTTTGTTTTTGTTTGTGGCTTGTTTTTACTTGCTTCATTTCTTGGCTTATTTTGCCTACAGAGAAACTGAATCATGCTCTGGTCTATTACTACGCATGGTTTCTCGACTTTACGGGAAAATCACACACGTTTACCTTGTCATTTCATGGGAAAATATACCACCAATCAGTACAGCAAATCATGCATTACCCCTATTTTGAAACCAATGCTCGTCATATGGTGGATTTATTAGGCCAGGCGGCATTGGGAGCTTTTGCTTTGGCGTGTAGTGCAGGACTCGGTCTTGCCGTCTATTTTATTCGAAGAGGTAAGTCGCAAACTGAAAATCAATTTATTCGTGGGGCATCACTTCTTGATCCTGCAGAACTTAAAAAACAAATTAAAAAATGCAATCAAAGTTCAGATCTTAATCTTGATGGATTTCCCTTAATAAGGGATTCGGAAGTACAGCATTTGCTTGTTCATGGCACGGTAGGGATGGGTAAAAGTCAATTTATTATGAAATTGATGGACGATATTCGGGCTCGTGGGGATAGAGTCATAGTCTACGATAAAGGATGTACGTTTACCCAAGCTTATTTTCAAGAAGAGCATGATGTTTTACTAAATCCTTTTGACGCGCGTTGCGCGAATTGGGATTTATGGCGGGAAGCACCAAAAGATGAACTTTTGGAGAATATGGCAGAAAGTTTGATTCCGATGCATGGAGAAAACGACCCATTTTGGGTTAATGCCGCGCGTACTGTGTTTTCCTCAGTGGCCAGTCGAATGAGAGAAGATAAAGAACGCTCCTTATCCAAGTTATTGCGACTGCTTGTCACCGGAGAGTTTCATGAGCTTGAACCTTATCTTGCAGGAACCGCTGCCGCTACGTTAGTAAGCAATAAAATTGAAAAAACAGCCATATCGATTCGCTCTGTAATCACAACCTATCTTAAGTCGCTTCATTCGTTAAGTGGGATTGCAGAATCTGGAAAAGAGGCATTTTCAATCAGAGACTACTTATTAAATCAAGATTTATCGGGTTGGCTTTTTATTTCATCTAATGGAGAGCAGCATAAATCTTTAAAACCACTTATCTCGATGTGGATAGCCATGGCATCACTTACCCTGCTGAGCCTGACTGAAGATTCAAATCGCCGTATTTGGTTCATCTGTGATGAGCTTCCAAGTTTGCATAAACTCCCGTTATTAGGAGAAACCATTGCGGAGGTTCGCAAGTTTGGTGGATGCTTTTTATTGGGAATGCAAAGTTTTAGTCAACTTGAGAAAGTATATGGACGCAGTGGTGCGGCTGAAATCTTTGACTTACTCAACACCCGTGCATTTTTTGCAAGCCCTAGCCATCAGATGGCGCAATTAGTAAGCAAGGAGTTAGGTGATGAAGAAATTGATGACACACGAGAGAATTACTCGTATGGCGCAAATTCCATACGTGATGGGATTTCATTAGGAAAGAATAGAATTACGCGACCTTTAGTGACTTATCCTGAAATTATGGATTTGGCGCCTCTTTCTTGTTATTTGCGGCTTCCAGGTCACTATCCCATCACTAAATTAACCCTTCAACATCAAAAAAGAAAAGCTAAGTCTTCTGGTTTTATACCTCGAATATTCCCTGAGACTGAAAAACCCCCAACAGCCATTGAAACACTTCTCGAAAATCTGGATGCGAGTGCATCTCACACGGAACCCAAGCCTTCATCTCGCGTAAAGAGTGACGAGCAAGAATGGGATATGGAATCAATTTTTTAATTTAAGGACCACATCATGCTAAGTCTTCGCGTGCAGCCCATTAAAAAAGCATCTTACTACTATGACAAAGAAAATTATTATTTTTCAAACCAACTCACAACACAATGGGTTGGTTTAAGTGCAGAAAAACAAAATTTATGTGGTGAAGTGGATGTTCATACCTTAGAACAAGTGGTTGGCGGCGTTTTGCCCAGCGGAGAGATTATGGGATTTCAAACACAACAAGGTGAAATGAAGCATCGTGGTGGTTATGACTTAACCTTCTCAGCACCTAAATCGGTTTCTTATCTTGGGTTGGTTGCAGGACACAAAGAATTTGTGGATTTACACCTAAATGCCGTAAAAACAGTGTTAAAAGTGATTGAAAAAGAAGCATCTGAGGCGCGCAAATCAGGAAAATCCGGCGTGGAGTATGAAAAGACAGGGAATCTATGTTTTGCAACCATTCTCCACGATACGTCAAGAGAGCTCGATCCTCAACTTCATGTGCATGCCTTATTGATGAATTTTACTGAGCGACTGGACGGAAAATGGCGTGCACTTGCCTCAGACCTTAGCCGTAATCACGGAACAATGGAATGGATTATGAACAATCAGATTTTATTGGGTCTTATCTATCGCTCTGAGGTAGCATTGGGTCTGAAAAAAATGGGGTTAGAAATAGAAGGCACAGGAGATGCTCATGGGCTATTTGAAATTAAATATTTTGATGAAAACCTTTTGAAATGTTTTTCAAAGCGTCGTTCACAAATTGAAGAGCAAGCAAAAACGATGCATTCGAATTCACACAAAGCCTATGATAGAGCAACTCTTGATTCGCGTAAGCAGAAAACCGCAGTTGATCCTGATGAGTTGCTTGCTCAGTGGGTTAAGGAAAGTAACGATTTAGGCATTAATCCATCCACGTATTTTTCAGAATTAAAAGAAAAAACAGCTCAAAATTCGTTGTTAAAGTCCTCATTAACCGCTGATCAAAAATCGAATAGCCCTTTCATGATGGGAATTGCTCATTTGGAAGAAAAGAAGTTAAGTTTTACGTATCACGAACTGTTACAAGCCAGTCTTTATTTCTCATTAGGGGAGCAGGGATTTGATGTATTGATGCACCATATTGAGGAGGCACTTCAACAAAAACAGCTTATTGCGTTAGATGCCGAAGATACCCGATTTACAACGCCTGAGTTAATCAATAAAGAACGCGAACTGATCACTAAAATCAATCAATTCCCTGCACAAAAAAACGTAATCCGTTGTAGCGTGGATAAAGACGCTGATAAGGAACACATTCAAAAAATAGTCAGCCAGGCGCTGTCCTCAAAAGATAGCCTCATACGAATAAGGCAGCAAAGTGCATTATCTCGTGATGTTTTAAAGAGCCTTATTGATTCTGCTGAAGCCTCCAAAAATATTCGCATTTTATGCCCCACGTCATTAACTTCCCAAAACATCAATCAAGAGTTTACTAAAAAACCATCAACATTATGGCAATGGGTCTTATCGATAGGTAAAGAGGATTTATGTGAAACCGTATCTGGGTTTAATTATCGGCATGAATCGGAGCATCGATTGCCATTTTTTAAACACAAAAAAGAACGTGAATTGCTTATTGTTGATGAATCACAACGCTTGTCACCTGATGAGATGAATAAGTTGTTATCCATCTCTGAGAAACGTCTGGCAAAGGTTGTTTTTTTGGAAAAATCGCAATCGTTAACAGGCTTTAAATCCGATATTCCGGCTCTATTAGATAAAGCTCAGATAAAAACATTAGATGTTGATGACAGACCCTTGCATCAATCTCAAATTACTCTTGTGGAAGCGCGAGAAAAAGACGCTCGAATTCTTAAGACAGCGCAGTTGTATCAATCGTTAACCAGTGCACAAAGACAACAGACACAAATACTCACTTATTCCAAAATAGAAGCTAAAGAAGTGAATGAGGCGATTCGTGCGAAGCTCAAAGAATGCGGGGAACTTTCCAAGGAAGAGCGCGTTATTTCTACATTAACTCCTCTTTCGCTCACTGAAAGCGAAAAAAAATTGGCCAAAAGTTATCAGGAAGGAATGGTACTCATTAAAAAAATACGTTCTGTTTCCCAGAAATTACTGGTGATTGGGGTAAATGAACAGGCAAACCAGCTTATTATACGAAATCAGAACGGTATGAAATCTACGATTTCAACAACAAAAATATCAAAAACGACACAAATTTATGAGCCGATTCAAATTCCAGTGGCCATTGGCGATAAAATTGTGGGTACTGGAAACCTTGCCTTGGAAGGAGTGCGGTTGGGAACTCAATATGAAGTAACTGAATTTACGCGCCAGGGAATTAAAATCAAATCAGGTAAAGACACTATTCATTTAGATCTGCACAAAGAGAAGCATTTTCCCATGAATTATGCTTATGCCAAGACGATGCATGCACATGATTTTAAACCTTCAGAAAGAATCATTGCGACTATGCCTGCCTATGGGCTTCGACAAAATATTGTTTCTCTACTTTCTGAGACAGCTAAAAAGGAGTTATACGTTGTTACTGATGATGTAGATAAAGCCAATCGTTATGCTCTAAAGGCCGCACCTAAGCACACTGCCATCGCATTAACTTTAGATGCGGCGCAGAAACACCATGGCGCTCAAGTGGTGGATGATTCGAGCTCTGCTGAGTTGCTCTTAGCCCTAGATAATGCCTTAGCGCGTTTATCCATAGAAAAACCAATAAAAGAGGACAGCGAAAAAGCATTAGCTTTTGCGATTGCTCATCTTGGGGAACGCGAAGCGGCCTTTAAACGCAGCGAGTTACTCAAGGTGGCAATTCAAAAAGCGATTGGGCGTACGGATTATGATGCGTTAACTCATCAATTGGATTATTTAATCGAACGCGGTGAGCTGATTGCTGGGGGAAATGAATTTTTAACGACAAAGGAAGCCGTTTTCTTCGAAGAATCAATCCTTTCTACGGTTAAATCAGGGATTAATACGTTAAAGCCTTTAATGAAAGAAGAAGAGGCTCGAAATCAATTGGCTTCTGCTCGATTGACTAAGGGACAAAAAGAAGCCTGTGGACTGATTACAACGACATCTGATCAATTCATTATGATTCAAGGCTATGCGGGGACAGGGAAAACAACGATGAACAAAACCACTATTGATACGGTTCATCATGTACGCTCTATGACTCAAGAAGAACTACGCATCATTGCTGTAGCACCCACGCATCAGGCAGTAAAAGAAATGAGGGCTTTAGGAATTGAGGCGCAAACATTAAAGAGTTTTCTTATTGCTCAAGACCAAGAGCTTACCTTATCGCCTAATTCGCTCGTACTACTCGATGAATCTTCAATGGTTTCTAATCGTGACTGCGCAAGACTTGTGCAGCAAATAAGTGATTCGGGCGCTCGTTGCGTTTTATTAGGTGATGTAAGTCAGCATCAGAGTATTGAAAGTGGAAAGCCGAGTCAAATTTTGATGCAGAAAGGAAGCATACGTGTTGCGTGTATGGACGATATTGTTCGGCAACAGGTCTTGGAATACAAGAATGCCATTGAAACATTAATTCAAGGTAATCCAAGTAAAGCATTGTCGCAATTAGGGGCGCTGCCGCTTAATCTTATTGATCGAAAAGACAGCAATAGCCCTTACCATGCGTTGAGCTCATCTTTAATGGTTACGGGGTACTCTTTAGATGAAAATGTACCTCTTGATAAAAAGGAAGAACACAGTCAAAGCGTGTTTCGTCAAAAATCACCTATTGAAATGGCTGTAGGTGATTATTTATCTCGTACCGATGAATGTAGAGAACAAACGATAGTAATTATTCATGAAAATAAAAAAAGGGAAGTCGCTAACAAGCTTATCCGAAACGAACTGATTAAAGAAGGGACACTTGGTTCTGAGAATTTAACTTTTCCTCGATTATTGAGCACCAATTACACAACCGCGGAGCTCTATTTTTGCGAGACTTATCAAGAGTGCATTAAAAAAGGGGATTTTTATTTAAAAAAAGAAGGTGAATATTTCCAAGTTGCATCGGTGGATGCATCAAATAAAGTTGTTTTGTTACACGATTCAAAAGGGGAAAGATCCTTTTTTGTTCCTGAAAAAGAGAATAAAGACTGGAAAATAGAGTTGTTTCAATCAGACCCTGGAGAAATTTCAGTAGGAGAAAAAATCCATTTTAAAAAATCCGATAAATCTCTAGGACGATATGCAAATGAGCGGTTACGGGTAACGCAAGTACAAGAGGATTCTATAGTTGTCACAGATGGTGCCGGTTCAGAACATCGTTTAAACAAAGAAGAAATGAAAGACGCTCACTGGGATTATAGTTATACAGCAACCAGTTATTCAATACAGGGCGCTTCTTCACCGTATGTTATTGGTGTTGCAGAGACAGGGAATAGTAAAGTGAATCATCTACGTTCATTTTATATCATGGTCACTCGTGGCTCGTTGCATGCCATGCTCTACACCGATGATCACGATAAATTACAGGAGCAGCTTTGTGTATTACCCGATAAAACATCAGCGCTGGAAGTATTAAACCGAATTAATCCAAATATTAAGAGCAAAACGCAAGAGATTCAAAACAGCACGAACAGATCTCAGGACAGAACAAAATCAAAACCAGTAAAGCCTGCGGAGCCTAAGAGCGAACCCTTTTATGATGCGAAGACCATTTCACAAAATCTTTCAAATCATGCCGAGCTCGTGGTTGTATCGTTGCTTGGAGAACCAAACAGGGTACTTTCATCAAAAAATGAATACCGTTATGGAACTTATGGAAGCTTAGTCATTTGTTTACATGGCGAAAAAAGAGGAGTTTGGTTTAATCACGAAACTTTGGAAAAGGGTAATTTACTTCATCTCATACAACACACGCTCAATTTGGACTTTAAACAAAGCCTTATCTATGCAGCTAAATTAACTGGTGAAGACTTAAAAGAGCAGATAAAAAGTAGGGTAAATACTCCAGTGATTGATAAGGAAAACCAGAAAATCAAACCCAATAAAACAAAAGAATACGCAGTCAAGTTGGCTCAGGAATCGAAACCCATATATGGCACTGTAGCAGAAAAGTATCTGAAGGACATAAGAGGGATTGGGCACATCTCAGGAGAAGATATTCGCTATCACCCAAGAGTCTATACCATGGATACAGAGACTGAAAAATATAGGCCAGCACTACTCTATATCGCCCGAGATAAGGAGGGTCAAATAGCAGCGGTTGAAGCGGTATATTTAGACCCAAAAACCGGAAATAAAGTGCCGATAGCATCTCTGAGCATGAAATCTAAGAAAACATATGGTTCGAAAGAAGGTGCAGGAGCCATCTTAAATAAAGGAAATAGCAAAGAGTCCATTACTTATCTTACAGAAGGCGGTGAAACGGGGCTTAGTGTACGTGATGCAGTGCCTAATGAACGTGTTATTGCAACGCTGGGCAAACAAAACTTTACAAATATTGATATGAGTCTTCTAACGGATAAAGTGGTTCTTTGTCTTGATAATGATGGGAAACCCATCAAAGAAGATAAAGTAATTATTAAGACAATTGAGCGGTTAAATCAGCATGGAAAATCGGTAGAAATAGCTGTTCCACGCAGGGATAAGGATTTTAATGATGTAGGTAAGATAAGCGGAACTCAGGGCGTTGTAGATGCGTTAAGTCATGCTGTAAACATAGATAAACTTGTTGGGATAACAAATAAAATTGAGATCAGTGAAGAGAAAATTAAAGAATGTTTGGAAACTATCTCCAACAAAATGAAATTAGAAATACCTGAAAATAAAAACCCATCAGTGGATAAAGTTAAATTACTTCAACGAGAGGAAATGGAGCTCTATTAAAATAATTTTTTTTAAATTTACATTGTATCATTCACAAAATAACGAGGATAATATGCGCAACAGCCTTACCATATTTATTGTATTTATAAGTGCTTTTATTGGTTCAATATTAGTATTGAGCACGCCCATGAACTCTTTCATTTATTATGTACTATTTAATAGGGATTTTATTATTATTGTTTTGATAATCGGGTTAATTTATTTCCACAAAAGAATATTAATAGCTATTAAAAATATCAATATTTTGTCATGGATAATCCTATTAAGTTATCTTATTGGGGTATTGGAGATGGAATATATAACTTATAAATTCAGTGTTCCATTCGAGGGACTTATGATAACGCTTCCATTACTTATTTCATATCTCTATTGGAGCCAAAAAAGAGACATCCACTATTTATTAAAACCCAATAATGAGAATCGAATTAATGCGTTTAGGATTGATTTATTATTGATTTCATCAGCATTTTTTATTGCGGTATCTCTATCATTAATAACAGAATTAAATAATGTTGATGCAAGAGCATTTTGGCCTTTCCAAATTTACTTTGTGGCATTTTATGGAATAATTTTTTCGTGGGGTTATTCACTACTAGGGCTGATGATTAAAAAAAATCATATCAAATATTCTTTACTAATTGCGAGTTTCATTATTTTAAGTTGCTTATTACTTAACTATCTTCCAAGGAAGGTTAACTTGAGTCATGAAATAAAAATAGAGCCTTTTCATTTCATATTTTCGATAATATTTTTACTTCATATGGGTGCGTGTCTTACACTCTTTATGAAAGAAAATTACAGCAAAATATTCCAGGATTAAATTGGATTTTCTTGGAGTTTTATTGAGGATAATTTGATATGGCAATTAGCCTCAATGATAAAAGTTATCTTACGTTAACGTCAATTACCAATAAATCCTTCAATAAAATTATCTACTTTTTTCTTAAGTTCAGCAATGTGCTCATCAGCATTGTTTGCCTCACCTGCTAACTTATTTTTATCATAAACACATCTAAAAATGTCGGCACTAATACCTAATAATCGGAGCAAGTGAGTTGTGTGTTGTCTATTTAATTCCTCTTCTTTTTCTAGGCGTCTCTTTTCCTCTTCGCTTAAAGATGGGGTATCTTTGTTATGTAAGTATACTTTAATCCCAAGTTCAATCATTTCTTTCATCGTCTGTGATGAGGAAGTATGCTCCTCCTCTTGTCTGATGGACTCCAATTGATCAAGTGTTTTTTGAGATAAGTAACAATAAGCCTTTGGCATAAAATCCTCTATATCGTGTTTAATAGTTAAAACTAAGCTGATTATATCATGTGAAACAAGGTGCTAAAAGGGTGTGTTTTATGTTAAAACCTCAAAAAATATATTTAAGAATAGGTGTGGATTGGGTGTTGATTTTATTTAACATATTGATTATTATATAAGAGTGGATTAGCACCTAATAAAATAATAAGCTATATTGAATTTAAAAAGTTAAATAAACCTTAACTTATTGATTTAACTATGAAATATAAAAGGCAATGACAGTTGCGAGGGGTGTGTAGATTCAAAAAATACAACTAGGCACAATCCTTATGAAGTACTACTATTAGTATAGTTAGAACAACGGATCAGAGAGTAAATAAAGAGCGCGTGCCTTTGCGCGTTTGTGAAGGAATTAATTAACTATTAAATAAATAAAATAGGATAAAAAAATGAAACTATTTTTTCAAAAGGATGTGATAGTTGATCGCATAAAAAAATTAATACAATTACTCATCCGAATTAAAGATTATGTATTGGAACCGCCACCAGGTTTTCTTGAATATCAAAAAGCCATTGCCTCAAAAGATGAGCATTTTAATTATATGGAAAATGAATATTTTAAACAGTATATTTTGCCTAGGATGAATAAAGGCCATGATATAGCACAGGGCGATCATTCTTCTATGAATATTGACCATCAGCAGTTATTTAATAATCATTCACAGGATACGTTTAGAGTAAATCCGGTTACTGGTTTGCCTATGATTGGTTCGTATGATGCGGGGGGTAGTCCATTTGGATTTAATTACAATCACTCTATGCACCATCACAGTAATCATCATTCCAATTTTAGCAATATGCATTCCAATAACCAATTTAATTCATTTGATTATTGGAATAGATAGTATACGTGTTAATAATTTGTAATATTAAGCGAGGATATTATGTCTTTAATTACCGAAGATAAAATAAAGAAAACTGAAAAAATTCGAGTCGAAATTGATGCCACTGTATATAAAGAAATTCAAGCCTATTGTGAATGGGCAAAACTGAGAAGTCCAGATACATTTTTTGAAAAATCAGCTTTGTATATTCTAACAAAAGATAAAAAATGGAAAGCTTCTGATGAATATTCAATGGTTGATTAAATTAGTATTAATCATTAATGAGTGATTTATGTTTATTAAAATGTGTATTCTTATAAATTCAATTACAATGATTTTTTGTGCGTTAAGTGCTAATAACAATAGAAAATTATTGAAGGCAATGCAGCGATGCAATGACGGTTGTGCGCAATCGAATAAAAGGCTGGATCATATTGTATGACGGATATAAACACTATTCTTTTATTTATTGCTGTGCTTGTATTTTTGCGGTTATTGGATCTCAGTAATTTTGAGTCTACTTGCCATCAAACGATTGATCATTGGCTAACTAAAAAATTTGGAATACGTGGGTTTGAAAAGAGGGCTTATAAAGGTGGATTTCTTGATTTATTTCACGAAGAATTGGCTCTTCGTTCACATCGACCAATGACTCAATGTAAATGCCATTATGCGTTTCGTGTTGCTCAAAACAAGCATGAGAACAACCTGTAAGAGTACGTGGTATTTTTGCCAATGCATAAAGCATGCATTGGCAAAATGAAAGATAAAAAGCAAAGAAATCCTTCTATTTAAATTAACTCCCAATCCCCAAAATACCCCTCCTTGGTTTTAATTAAATCCTCATAAACGCGCATTTCCAAACCATCTCCTAGTTCATCCCATCCTGTTAAATCCTTGGCTGCGTTTAATGCGCTATCATTAACAAAGTACACTCGTGGCACGCCATAAGTCCATATAATTCCATCAACACCATTAAGTGTTGCACCATCGAAACCCCAATCATTCATTTCTTGCTCTGGATTATGACGTCCATGATATAATCTTAATTTCATAATGCTCCATTCAAAAAATTAACTCGGTTAGCTGCTTCATCTGGTGATGTGTGATCGCTTTCTGGATGCCATTTCCCAGAGGGATCATAAAATCCAACAGTCCATAAAAAACCTTTTTCTGATTCAATATATACGTACATTTTTACTTCCTTAATTTTCTAAATAAATTGATAAACATTTGCGCACGTAAGCCGGTTTTAAATCTAAATTCTTAGATAATTTGTTTACGCCTTTAGTAGTGAATGAAGAGCTATAACCGTTTTGATAGATATATTCCAGCCATAATGCTTTGCCTTCATGCCAATATTTCCTATCACTATGGTTCATTATTTACTCCTTAATTTTGTTTAATTCTTCCTTAGGTACATATTCTTCAATATGCTTACTCTATTGAAAGGCCGTAATTCAAATTTACGGCCTCTTTTCATCTACTTAATCAATCGCAGCATAAATCTCGCTGGCTTCTTCGTGATACTCGATGTAATCCTTTAATAAATAATACTGATGGATTGTTTTATCCGATTTAGTTTTCCAACAGAGTTGATTAAGAACACATAGGGTTGTAATGATTCCAGCAGCATCCGCGCTTATTTCGCCAGCATAGCCGTTGCCTTCCACGTAGATAGGGAGTAGTTCGTCCATGTCAGGAGCTAAATAAAAACCACGATTGCTCAATTCGTAAAAATGCCAATAGCCACCATCGTAAGAAGAACACATTACTTTTAAGGTGTTGTAGATGGCTTGCTCGGCATTTAGCATCTTGATGCCAAAATGTTTGGGTAAAAAAGAAAGGCGTTGCTTATCGCTAACTAATTTTGAAGTAATGATGGTTGTCATTTTTGATCCTTAATGTTTTCTATTATGTTCCTAAGTGAACAACTACATTATGGCAAAAAATGGCAATTTTGTCAATAAAAAACATCTTTTAAATTGACGTTTATTTTGTTGTTGCATGGGAGGCTATTTTATTTCAGATTTAATTTATTAGCTTCATTGATATTGATTTGTTGCATTCTTGTTTTAAATTCAGGCGCGCTAAGTCGTTGGCCTTGATCTAGCTCAAACCGGCTTATCGATTCCACAGGGTGAGGGGTACGTTCTTTTTTCCAAGAGACTCTCACAAGGTATTCATCCTGCATTTTTATATAGACAATATGCGCATAAAAATTATTGCCTTTAAAAAATTGCTTATGTTCAATCCAATCTTGGGAATTTTTGTCAATTGGCCAGCAAAGTGTGTGTATTTGATGCTTTTTATAACGATTTTTTCCTTTGAATAGGTCATTTAAAAAGTTCTTAAGCCCTTGGCTTCTAAAATAAGTATGTCCCTCATCACCATAATGTTTAAAAAATAGCTCAGAAAATCGCTCTATTGGGCTTTTTTCGATAACAAAAAAATATGGCCAAAGAAGCGGTTTAAGAATCAAATAGCCTCTAATATCAGGCCTTTTGAGTAGCAAATCATTATTGTAATATTTTTTAAAGTGTTGGAAACTGAGAAAACCGTGGATGGAATAACATAGGGCAATTAATCCACCAACTATATAGACCACTATCAAAAACTCTTTTACACTTACATTCATTGTTTACCTTCCATAATTTCTAAATTAAGCTTATTGTTATTGGAATTACCAGAGCATAATCCCAATAACTCTGTGATTAATTTTTTACGTCTGTGCTGGCAATATTGCCTGTTATAATGCTTTGTTGCAGTTGCGATGCAATATCATTCGGTAACTGTGGCAATAAGATCGTACTCGATTTGTTATGTGAGCCTATTTCTTTTAATGTATCAAAATATTGGGTGATCAATACCAAGTTCATTATCTCTGCAGACGTTACCCCAGGTATGGATTTTTGAAAATCTTCTACCGAATGGCTTAGTCCATCGATAATTGCTTTTCGTTGATTGGCTATCCCTTCACCTTGTAATTGCTTGCTTTCTGCTTCGGCCTCTGCTCTTTTGACCATTAATATTTTTTCTGCTTCTCCTTTGGCCTGAGCGGCAACTTGTAGACGTTGTTGTTCGTTAATTTCATTCATTGCGTTTTTTACTTTAGCCTCTAACTCAATATTCGTTACTAATGCTTTGACAATTTCAAATCCAAAGTCTTTCATAGTGCCGGTTAAGTGGTTTTTAACGGCATTAGCAATGGTGTCTTTTTTTTCAAAAATGTCATCCAAAATCATTGTTGGCGTTTCAGAGCGTACTAGATCAAGCACATAGGCCGTAATTTGTTGCGTAGGATCTTCCAACTTATAGAACGCATCATAAACGCCGTCCTCTTTGATTCGATATTGCACGGAGACTTGAATCTGAACAATCACATTATCTTTTGTCTTGGTTTCGACTTTGACATCTAATTGTTGGATTCGTAACGATAATTTACCGGAAATCCAATCAATAAAGGGTATTTTAAAATTAAGTCCCGCATGTGCAATAGAATGGTATTTTCCTAAGCGTTCAATCAGTACAACTTCTTGCTGTTTGACAATAAACAGGCCTGTTAAGACAAAAATTAGCAAGAGAACGGCAATACCAATTAATAGTTCAATCATCATTTATATAACTCCTTATAGTTATGATTTATTGTTTAGTGTTAAAAAAAAGAAGTTCAGCAGTAACGGCAGGAATATAAATGGCCATATATATTCCAATTTTTCTCGTATGGATTCCAGAATGTCTTTTCTTGCTGCCTTTGGAACGTAGTAGGAGTGAGATAAATTTAATACAAGATTGTGATCTTTTTTATCTCTCAAAGTTACCTTAATGGTGTTATTCCCCCATGTTTCTGAATAGGTAAATTGATAGGGATGTGCGTTATTAGGTTTCATTTCATTAATAGCCACCACATCAAAATCACTTATTGGTTTTGGGCTTTCATCTGAAAACTCAAGTTCATAAACGACCTGTTTGCGCTTTACTTGGAAATCCGGTTTTTCGTTATACGGTGTTTCAATTTTTGATTCAATTATCTTTTCTTTGAGTGGAGCCAATTGAAGCGTGAATGCGCTCATGTATCTTTTTTCAGCTAGTGCAATTAACCTGTTTTTTATCTGTTGATTTCGGCGCTCTAGTGCTGCTCGCTTATCTTGAGGCAAGTCGCCTTGAGCTAATAATTGATTGTTGCGCTCGTATTCACTATACAGCTCGCCATCAGGGGATTCAAAATCCGGCTCATTGTAAGCGTCAGTATGCCCTTTTTGCGAGAATAAAATAGAGCCTGCAGCTAACCCAGTTAAAAATTTAGAGTGTTTTATCGTGGGCGATATGTGCTGTGATTTCACATTCCCATGGGGATGAGCCACTCTAAATGATTTAGAATACCCTGAATAAGCAGGAAAGGATAAAAAAGCCCCCATGAATAAGGTGAGGGCAAAAGTCCTATTTATAGCAATTAAATAGCTATGATTTCTTAAATAACTCATGTGCGATTCCTTGGGGTAATTTTTCATCAAACCATTTCCATAGTTCGAATTTGTCCGTTCCTTTTTCAAAATGCAGAAAACCTTCTTCAATTTCATCTTCGTCGTTTATTGGCACATCTCCTAACTGCTCCCATAAATTTAAATAATCCATTGTGTTTCCTCCTCATCGGTGCATAGACTAGAAAAAATCTAGCCTATTAATTAATTGGATTACTTTTCTTCGATTGGGAATAAATCATCTGAAAGGATTTCTATCACATCCCAATTAATCCCTATGTTGGCATCATTATTTTTTTTAAGATGTTTTAATACGATGCTTGCCTGTTCTTTACTGAGTAGTGGCCTGACATCCAACACATCCTCTATAGACCAAACGATGCATATTTCTTGTGTTAACTCATTTGTTTTTTCTGTTGATATAGTGCTCATCAAAATCTCCAATTTCTATTAAGCCGGTAATTAGTAGTAACTCCCTGCATCAGCAGGGAGGATTTTCGAAGTCTAATGGTAAGAGGAATAATAAAGAGGAGCGCCATCCCAAAGACTCGCATGCGAGAAGGAGTTCATACGGACTCTACCTTGCGCGTTTGCCCTTTTTCGAAAGGGCTCATCAATAAAACAATTAGGTTTTGCTTTTGTTTTGCCGCAAAATTCATCGTTGCGCTCGGTGATTTTTTCTTGAGCAAGTTCTCTGAGTACAACAGTCGATGTTCCGATTAGTTCAATAACTTGATAAAAATCAATGTTAGTTTGCTCGTAACCCCAAGAAGTATAGAGAATGGAAGCGATTTGAAGAGGGTGTTTAATCATGATGTATTCCTTATTTTATCTATTATGTTCCTAAGTGAACAACTACAGTATGACAAAGCTCATATAAAAAGTCAATTAAAAAGACCCTTTTTTTAGATTATTTTTAAAAAATTTTTTGCCATCCGGCTCAAATAGTAAAGAGGGCATTGGCTCATTATCTATAAGGCTAAAAAATTTGAATTGCTAGGGATTCCATGAACAAATCCCCTAAAGAACGTTATATCAGCGATCATTTTCCCAGTAAGTGCGCCAGCATGATAAATCATCGCCAGAAAAGCATTCATAATCATAACCAACTTTTTTATTGCACCAAATACACGTATCGTATGGATTTTCAATATCATGAATAAGCATATGATCGCCTTTTTTGCAGTTAAGTAAGTTCAGTTCAAGAGTTATAAAGCGCACAGCATCTTCTAGCTGCTTGAATAGCTTCCCTTTACTTAATTCAAGCATACCTATTACATCTTCAAACAATATAGGGCTCATGATTTACTCCTTTTTTTGTGCTACTGGATTTGGCCTAAGAATAGAGAGAAAGCCCATTTAGGGCTTTCTATTTACGCAAGACGTGCTTGTTCTTTTTGTGAAACGTGCACACTGCCGTATTTTTCTCTAATCGCATTCATTGAATACTTGCCAAAAGAACGGGAACGTAAAGCATCCGCAGGTCTAAAATACCAGCATTCTTTTTTAGATGCCCACTTAAATCCCGCTGCTTTTAACGCGTCTTTATGAGGTTTTGTATTCCCGGAAACCCAAACCCATGCGCCGCAAACCTCAATAATTAAGCCTAATGTGCAAATTTGATTTAATGCATTAGCTACTTCATCACCATACGAAGCTGCATCGCTGGTAACGTGGGCAACACCATCAAAGTTTTTTAATACTTCATAGGCCACATTGATCATTTTCATGATTTCAAGACCGGCTGGATTTCTATCAGGGTGGAATTTGGAGCAGGCTTTTTTGATATCTTCTTGAGATACTTGGCCAGAAAGACCCAAAACTTTTAATGCATCGTATTGATTCATAATGATTCCTTACTTTTTCTTTTATGTTCCTAAGTGAACATAAATAGTATGGCAGACCATAGCGAAATAGTCAATCAAAAAGATCTTTTTAATTTATCTTTTTTATGGATTTTATTTATTGACAAATTGTGTTGCTATGAATAAACTAAATAGTGTCATTAGGACAATCAAAGAAAACGAGGTAATTATGATTCATCTAAACCAAATCAATGCACCACTTGAACTGGCCTTTTCTTTAAACGATTTGTTAAGGGCGTTAATGCTTACATCTTCATCGACCAGAAGCCAAGATATTTCTTATTCCTATTGGAATAGATTATCCATTAAAGAGGTCATTGGCACTCATTTGGAATTAAATACTCTTGTTCATTACCCTCAGCTGTGTACTTCACTAAGGCAATTGGAACGTTTAGATTATCAGGTGGAACTTTCTCTGGAAGATATTCCTGAAATGAATCAGCAGGGGATTGAGGCAATAACTCAGGCTTTAGCAGCAATAAAAAATAAATTATTGAGTGTGCGAACGCAAAAAGCTAGCCTTGATGCTCAATTTAATAATCTTGTTTACCTATATGGACAAACTGCAACAGTACCTGTATTGCGTGCTTTTAAACCGTATTATTCTTTGCGAAGAGCGGTTTATTATAAACAGCATGCTACACGCGCCAGAAAAATAAATATTTCAGGTGTTTCTTATTTCATGCATTACAACGGCCACCGATTGCAAAAACTAAAAAGCCTTCATGAATTAAATGAACATCAATTATTAAGTCGCTATTTTGATGCAACAAAACAGGATACAACAGCAATAACGCCAAGAATGAGAACCTATTTGTTGGGAGGATTCACCAATACACCTGTGTTTGCGTTTCGTTCTAAATACGATTACAAACAATCAGGCAAAAAATACTACATTGATTTGGCAACAAACAAAACATACACGCGGTTAAACGATGCAAAAGCCTGTGCATCGCAATACTGTAACAATCCGTCACTTATTTTATTAGAGGCCTCTTAATGAAAAAACTATTGCGATTCGAGGTGAAGCAAAATTTGCGTAGACCCTCAAGAATTTATGTCAGATCAGCGGATGATAAGAGTTTGTATGGCTCTTTCCGTATCGATGAACCGGATTTGTTCGATGGGTGGGATAATCTTTCAATTAACCAAAGCATTGAATTAAAACAGTTCATACAAAATCTTAAGGCAGTTAATCAACACCTAAATCCTTCACCAACAAGCACGTTGATTGATTTACGCTTTCGATTGCCTTATGAATTTATCGACGTTTTGGAGCAGATTGAAATTATTTGTGATGAACAAAAAGTGGAGTTAAATATTTTTGAGCCCATGGTTAGCAGTATGATACAGCAAATTAAAATTGCAGTGGGAAAGCTTTCAGGCTCCAGCAAAGAACAGGCGTTAACGTTGCTGAACCAGGTAAACCTTGCGGAGTATAAAAAGCAGGATTTTAGCAATCAAATAAAATCTATTTTTTCAGAATTACAAGCCGTTGCTAATCGTTCCGAAAAATTGCACCACAAAGCGATGACTATATTTGATAAGGATAAAAGCTATTCTCCTATGGCTATTAAAGGTATGGCTGGAGGAGAAACAACACCTTCGAAATGGCTGGTGGCTTGTGCCGTTGAAGTATTACTTGATGAAAAAAAAGATATCCTTTTTAAGATCCTCACTGAGGATGATGTGTTTATGCTATGGGCTAAACAACTATTGGATCAAAGACATGAGCCTGAAGACATTATTAAGAAGATTATTCACCTCAGCAAGAATGAGTTAATTAATAAAATTGAATGCTATAGAAAAATCACATGATAAAATAACACTATTCGTTTAAATACTTTTACCACACGGAGTATAAATTGATAGCTTTAACCCTTACCAACAGTTTAATCATGTTATTAGGTCTTGTACTTACATGGTGTATTCTCTTTTCCATTTTTAATGAGAAATCATCATTACGCCTAGGCATAAAATTAGGATGCTTAGTGCTGTTTTTATCTCCATTCATTGCGAAATTTAGCTATGATTTTTATGCAACGGCTTCTCGTCAATTATTTTTAATGAGTGCTAATGGGGAGATTCAACTAGCTTACTCATCCTTGAAAATACCTCATAATAAGAATATTGATAATTATTGCACTCAATTTAAGGACAGCAAAGGAAAACCATTAAATATGTTATCAATAGGTTTTGATGATAAAAGCTATTGTGGAGAATTTTGGGGATTATATGATCAACGTACCGTCTTCTTACCCTATAAGCTATTGGATAATAATCAAGCGATGTATTGGGCCTCACCTGAGTTGCGCATTGTTGGACCAAAACCAAAGTTTCTTTCACTAGAAACAACAAAAGATCATTCAAATAGCAGCTTTTCTAAAAAACCTAAAGAAATTCATATTAAGGAAGGACAAAGTACCAATATTGTTATCATTAAATCATTCGATATTACTTTAGAGAATCAAGGAAAAAAAACGATTAATGCAGGTACAGTACTGTCAGGATTTACCCTAGATCCGTTGCATGCCAATGACAAACCCAGCCCAACGCGAATAAAGCTAATGATTGGCAGGGATTCTTGCATTGCATCATCTACTAATCCAATACGCCCTGACTATACGACAACGACCGCTACTACCAAAATAAGCAGCTTGAATTGTTCTCATATGGAATCAAATGCCATACCTATAGAAGCGATTGCGTCCATTCCAGGGAAAGTTCTGTATACCCAAAAAGATTAAACAAGGAATGAAATGAAAATGAGCAACAAATTAGAAAAATGCTTAAAAAAATTGGAAGAGAATTTCTTGAACCCTATTAATTTAAAGAAAAAAATACGCTACTTATCCTGTTTACTTTTTGTTTTTACTTTTCTATCGCTTTCCATTGAAACAGCATTGAAATCAGGAACAGCATCCTCTTATGCTGACTTATTATCCCCAATTACCTATTCATTTTACTGGCCAAGATTTACCTTATTATTAATGCCATCACTTGCAATAATTCTTCTCTCTGCTCATAAGAAAAAACAATCCGATTATATTTTACAGGGATTACTCTTATTCATGGCTCCAATTATTGTAAGTAGTAACCTTGATATTTTTTCTGCCTATAATCTTGTTCCCAATCTAAATCAGCCAAAGCACTTCATGCAGCTTTATCATTTTGTCACCGCTGCCAATGCCGCACTATGGATGGTTATTATTATGTTGGGACTCATATGGCTGTTTCAAAAACCCAACTATATTACCGATATACAGGCTATGTAACATTATGAGTAAAGAGAATAATAACCAAATTACCAACGCTCACGATCAATTCTTCCGTACTGCAATGGGAGATAAGCGTGTAGCTCAGGATTTTTTAAAATCTTGGCTCCCTAACGATCTTTGTCAAAAGATTGATTTTGAGCAGTTAGAAATCCAGCCTCGATCGCATATTAATGATGTACGAAAAGAATCAGCAGTTGATGTGCTTTTTAAAACAATAATTGAAGGCCATGAAGTATATATTTATTTGTTGCTTGAGCATCAATCTACTCCTGACCAATTAATGCCGTTTCGAATGCTGAAATACATGTGCAATATTATTGATCAACATTTAAAAACACAAGACTCGAAAAGTGATAAAAGAATCCCTCTGATCTATCCTTTAGTGATCTATCATGGCAAACGAAAATATCCTTTTTCCACAAATTTAAGTGATCTGATTGACGCACCACAATCTTTAGTAGATCGTTATTTCTTAAAACCTTTTCAACTAATAGATTTGGGACAAATTGATGATGAAGTATTGAAACAACACGCATGGTCCGGTGTTATGGAGTTTGCATTAAAGCACATCTTTGCACGCGACATTTTGCCCTGGTTAAAAGATATTGCAGAGAGGCTTCATCAACTTGATAATGCAGGTGGACGTGATTTTATTGCAATTGTGTTACAATATTTATTAGAGCGTGGTGAATTAAGTGACAAAGAGGCTTTTTTTAAAGTAATTGACACCCAGATATCCCATGAAGTAGGAGAGAAAATAATGAGCTTGGCAGAACAATTAAGAGAAGAGGGTAAAAATCAAGGCATACTCGAAATTGCCGGAAAAATGCTTAAAGAAGGCGCAGATCCTGCTTTTGTTGCCAAAGTCACAGGATTATCTCTGGATAGAATCAAGACGTTACAGAAACATTAAGAGTTCCTTTTAAAGCGACCTGGGAAAATAAAAAAGTGAACACGTTTAACGTTCAATTAAAAAATGGCAATTATTTGAATATTCCAGCCGAATATTATCCCAGATTTGCTAGCATTGTAGCTGCTAAAGAAAACCTATTGTGTCTTACCCCTATTAGTCGAGTCGAAGCCTTTCTTAAAACAATTGGCCGCACTCTCTTCAACCCCACTTTTGCAGTGTTATCAATCATTAATTTAAGCCTATGCACTCCGTTATTGATAACGAACAGTCCAGATAATCCAAAAACAACTTATTATTTTTACTTATCTCTCGGTTTCATTATTTCTTATTACCTTACCAAAATTCATATCAGACTTACTAATAAACACCCCTTATCTCTCGATGGCTTGGCGCAGCAATTAGGATATAAATCCTTTGCCAGCTCACTTAAACCTTATGATGAGCGTATGATTAAAGCAATTATTGCTATTAATAAGATAAAAATACGTAGGACTACACTGTTTTTTGATGATTTATATGGCATTTTATTTGATGAGGTAACATCAAGAAGATTATACGATATTTTTCGCCCCACCCATTTAAGGGTAATAAAATAGAACCTGTCACAATAAAACTTCTCTGATATAATTAAAAATACCCATCCAGATATGAATAGGCATCTTGGAAAAACACCAATTAAAAAAACTGGTGTTGGTGGTTATTTTACAATAGGGAGGCTCTAAGCGTAAAATAACGTATTCATTCCTTGTTTCATAGCGACATTTAATGTCCAATCCATATTTAGAACAGCCCAACCCATTACGCAACCAAGAGACTCAAGAGAGCTATTGGAAACCGCCCATTCCCCTTGTTACTAAACTAATCAATGAAGCCCCATACCCGTTAGATGCATTACCCAATATACTTCAACATGTGGTTCATTCTTATCAACGCTACGGGCAACAACCACTATCCTTAGTCGCTAATGGTGCTTTAGCAAACCTTTCTCTGGCCTGTCAGGCTCATGCCAATGTGGCTCGTGACACCTATTTAACCAGCCCTGTTTCCTTATATTTTTTAGTCATTGCCAGTTCAGGAGAGCGCAAAAGGGCTCCGTTGCAAAAACGAACGATGGTTTATACTTCAATCTAAAACTATTAACTG
>NZ_JASGFU010000016.1:0-53133 GCF_047605385.1 Legionella sp.
TATCCATGTGTTGACTACCATTGAATTTAAATCCAAGTCTACCTGCTCGAAGATATCTCAGCATCTGTGCTATTTTTTCGTAAATCGCGAGCTCGCTGTCTTTGCAAAGGTTTGTCCATTTCCCTCTCCCCAACCCTCTCCCGCGAAAGGCATCATCATACTATTAAAGCTCCTAGCGCGGGAGCGGGAGCAGATCGAAGTGAAATTGAAAAATATGTGATCAATTCAAGATTAAATGTTGTCTAAAAAAACTTCCGGGATGTTACCTAATAACATCAGTGAAAAACAAAATTATGCCTTCTCATCTATAGTTAATATGGATCTTAGGACATAGAGGGAGGGGCTGCTTAGGAAAGTCTCTCTACGATAACTATTTTCATAGGATATATTATGAAATCAAAGAGTGGCGAATTTTTTACATCAGCAAAACCATCTCGTAATAATTCAAATTGCCAGATTCAAATTATTTCCGAGCGCGATATCAAAGAAACCCATGGCATGCCTGCTGGTGAGAATGAAGATCAATTTAAACGCTTATCTAATATGACGAACAAATTGCAGCATATTAAAGAGGAGCATTCTCAATTGCCGATCATCACCACGGATAAAGTTGTATTACCTAAATATTGGCAAAAGTTGTTTGTCGCAATGGATCATGGTAATGAGACAGAAACTTTAGAATTACTGGCAAAGATTCCTGAAGCAGATACAATTTTACAAGCACTATTAACCACGCATCCGATGAGTTATTTACGTACACTGATTTCTTTTTCCATCGCATCCAAAGCCATGGGTATGGTGGCACTGCCCACAGAAATTACCATTACTCCCGGAACGTTTGAGATCTTGATAAAAGATCTGGCTACTACTTTATTGCATCCAGCAAAAGTGCAATTTTCTTTTGGTTTGCCTACACATCATGCTTTTAGAGATAGTGGCAGTGGATTTTGTATTATGGATAAAACGGCAATGCTGATTAAATATAAAGCGCAAACTAGCTTGAGTTCCTTAAAATTTATAATCGTTGGCACTGATATTAATCGTGACAATGGTTTAAGTCATGACTTAATGACAACTGCCTCTAAACTGGATATTTGCCATGTTGATATTTTTGATTCACGTGTGTATCCAGGAGAAAATCATCTAAGTCTTGAACTTAAGTTTAAAAGTAAAGGGCAAGATGTTGGGCAAGAAATTCGAGTATGGACGCAGAATAATATGGCTTATTTTGCTGTGGATTTAAGTCTTACTCAGCGAGGCAATGGTTCAATGCATGCTGCTTTAGAATTTGCTCTGGAGAAAATCAGGCAACAAATGAAGCAGGCGCAAGATAAAGGCCAAAGAATCATGCTGATGTTACCAACCGGTTGGGATTCACATCAAGATGAAACGGCTCCTTGTGGGAAGTACATAAATGACCATTGGATGAATAAAGATGAAGCCGAAAGGACGCGCTTTAGTAATCAGGATTTGAGCAATTTTTATGAGCAATTATTTGATCTATACAAAGCGAATCAAAAGGTATTTTCAGGGGTCTATTGGGGTTTGGAAGGAGGATATAATCGTTCGATGTATGAACGACAGATTGAATTATTAATGAATATCGTTTTAGAAAAACTAGTGAATCATCCAGCTCAGGAGCCATCAAAGCGCCTATAGACTGGGTATTATAGGGGTATTTTTATACAGACACAGCGTTAACATTGAGAATGGCGTTAATTATTATCTTTTTATCACTTCAAAGAGGTCACGAATTGAAATAATTTTGTATGAAGCATCCAGCTATCATCCACTAATTTCATATATTATCAATCAATCAAACAGCTCGCGATAGCGCTCATTGACGTGAACGTTTGCCTGCCCGTCTGCGTTCCCGAAATAATAGTGCTGCTAGTAGTTATTTTTTACCAACGTCCGCACGTCAGAATGTGCTGGATTCTCGATTTCTGTAGATGTTTAAATTGGATCGATGAACGCTTGGATTCTAAATCACGATGACGAATAGTTTCCATGTTGATCCAAATGGCGTATCTCTCTTTTCGGGAACGCAAACGGGCAGGCAAACGTTCACGTCAATGAGCGCTATCGCGAGCTGTTTGATTTTTTGTCTTTGCCCATAGGCTGAGCGCTCGTTATCTAAGGTAAATAGTAATAGGGGTTAGGTAATTTAAATCCTTTTTCAGCATATCCACCTTTGATGTCACTGCATTGATCACCAATGGTTGCAACAATGGTATAACCTTTTTGTGTAATTAATTCGCGCGTATGCGATTTAAATGGAATAATGGATTTGCGGGTGTAATTATTTGGGCGTAAATAAAGTCCTGTCCAATGTTTATAGCCAGCACGATGCAAATTCATTTGCGTTGCTTGACGTTCAGATTGATGCCTTCCTGTAACAAAAAACACACTTACGCCATGGCGTACCGCATCTTGATACAAAGCCAATGTAGGTTTAATTGCTGGAGCATCTGCAGCCATAACGTCATGATGAAAATCTTTATGAGTTCCCGTAAAATCGCGTTGAATCATGTGTTTGTAATTAGAGAGACTGGTTTCATCAATATCTAGAACGATGGCCAATTTTTTAGGATGATTTTGATGCGCATTAATCTTGGCTTGTTGGGCAACATAGTGCTGCGCTTTTTTAACTACTAAGGCTAAATCATGCTGATATTGCCCAGAGTCATGATATTTTTTAATTTCATTTTTAACAATCGACAAATTAGGTGGTTCGGAATATGTTGGGGTTGTCAAAAGTAAGGCAGTATTAAATGTAATCGCTGCATATGATAATTTTTTGAGAAATTGCTTCATTATCCATCCATTATTAGCAAGTTGGCAGCATTATATAGTGACAATAGTCTTTGTCAAATGCAGCCTTTTTTATATTCCTCAGTTATAATGAGATATTCTTGGGGTAATTTGCCTTGTTATGAATTTAAAGCAATTAAAATTAGCGGGTTTTAAATCCTTTGTCGATCCGACGGTGGTATATTTCCCTAGTCAATTGGTTGCAATAGTTGGCCCCAATGGTTGCGGTAAATCAAACATCATTGATGCGGTGCGCTGGGTCATGGGGGAAAGTTCTGTCCGTAATTTGCGCGGTGAATCCATGATCGATGTTATTTTTAATGGTTCTTCCAGTCGTAAGCCTGTAGGGCAAGCCTCGGTTGAACTCATATTTGATAATAGTCTTGGGCGATTAACCGGTCCTTTTGCAAGTTATGGTGAAATTTCCGTAAAACGCGTAGTTACACGCGGGGGCGACTCTTCTTATTATCTTAATGGCAGCCGGTGTCGCCGTAAAGACGTTACTGATATCTTTTTAGGTACAGGAGCAGGGGCTCGCGGTTATTCCATCATTGGTCAAGGAACTATTTCACAACTAATTGAAGCAAAGCCTGAAGATTTACGTGTTTATCTTGAAGAAGCTGCTGGTGTTTCTAAGTATAAAGAACGACGTAAAGAAACCTTACAGCGTATTGCTCATGCGCGTGAAAACTTAACTCGAGTTGCGGATGTTCGTGATGAATTGGATAAACAATTACAACGTCTTGATCGCCAAGCTAAGGCTGCTGAACGTTATTTGATTTATAAAGAAGAAGAAAAGCTTTGTCGCGCAGAGATTTTAGCGCTTAAATGGCAAGATTTTATTGTTCAACAAGAAATCAAACAGCGAGACCTCCAAGAATTGGCAGTAAAGCACGCCGAACATCAAAGTCTGTTGACTAAAGCGAATAAAGAACGAGTGATTGTTAACGAAAAACTGCATGATGCAGATGAGCAAATGCAACAAATTCAATCCACTTTTTATCAGTTGAGCACCGAAATTGCGCGCTTGGAAGAAACCATTCAACAACACGCTCGCGAAAAAAGACGCCTTGAGCAAGATCAGCAGCAAATGCAAGAAGATTGGCAAATTGCTAAAGCACAATTAATATATGATCAAGAAGAGTTATCCAAGAGCCAAAAGAATGCCCAGAGTTTCGAAGAGCAAGTAGTGCAATTACGCATTCAATTTAATACTCAGGAAGAGCAATGGCAAAACACCCACCGGCAACAGGCACAATGGGATGAGCACTGGCAAGAAGTGCAAGCCCAAGCCAATAATGTGACACGTGAATTGTACGTGACGCGGGCCAATGCTGATCATGTAGAGAAAAAAAAGCAACAAACCTTACTGGGTTTGGAAAAACTAAAATTAGAACAACAATCTATTTCTTTGGGTGAGTTGCAGCAAGCAAAGACTGAGTTAGAAGCCACGCGCTTTAAATTAGAAGAAAATCATAAAATTGAGGTGCAGCAATTAAAACATTCTCAAGAGCAAGTGAATGATTTACGCCTTAAAGTTCAGAAGGTTGAGCAACAATTGCATCAACTGCAAGATGATTTTCATTGCAGCAACAGTGAACTTGCAGCACTTATCGCAGCTCAACATGCCGCAAGACAGAAACTCCAAAATACTAAAGAAGGTATCAAAGAATGGATGGAGAAGCCGCGGCTAATGGATGTTTTACAAGTCGAGCTCAAATGGCAGTTAGCTTGGGAGCAGGTGTTGAATGATTCTTTGAATGCTTATGTTTTAGAAACCTTTGACGAATTATGGCCACAACGTGAGCTCTGTGCACGTCAAGGAGAAAGTATTGTAACCCTGCGATGTTTGAGTACAAAAAATGCAGATCATCCACGTTTGATTGATAAAATTCAAGGTGCAATCCCAGCTCATGTTTTTCCATTGGAATATATCTTTGCTGCCGAAAATTTTGCTGAAGCCTTAAGTTGGTTACCTGATTTATTGGAGTACCAATCTATAGTGACTCCTGATGGTTTTTGGTTAGGCAAAGGATGGGTAAAATTTGTGCCGTCAACTGGGCAGGATGAATTTGGTTTACTGGCGCGGAAACAAAAAATTACGGATCTTAGAGCTGTGGTTTCTGAGTCAGAAGATAAAATTGCAACGCTTAGAAGTGTACGTGATGAATGCCATCAACAGTTGCAAAAATGGCAACATGAGAGTGAGTTACAACAATTCAACGTCACTGCCAGTAGCGAGGCTTTAAGAAATAACACCGTGGCTTTAAGTACTAATGAACAAGCAATCATACATACTGAAAAGTTAGTGGCTACTTTGGCAGCAGAGTATCACGATTTGCAAATGGTTCTTGAAGAGATTGCCGAAGAACAATTGCTGTTTAAAGAGCGATTACAGAATTTAGAGCAACAATGTCATGCTTGGGATGTGCAGCAAAAACAATACCTACATGAAAAACAGCAATGGTTTGATGCCTTGGCTAAACAGAAGAAACAGATTGACGATGCACGTATGAAATTACATCATACTGAGCTGGAATACGAACGCGAAAAAAATAAAATTCAGCAATTAGGTGAACGTATTCATCGTGAACAAGAGCGATTCGATGTATTACATGAGCGCTTAGAACAGTTAGCCTTATTCTGCATACAAACCGAAGCACCTGGCGTTGAGCTGAAGGGACAGTTGGAGCAATTCTTATTACGGCGCGTAGAAGTAGAAATGCAACTGACTATGAGTCGCGAGCAATTATCACAGTTACGCATAGAGCAGGAAGATATTGAAAAAGAGATTTTAAAATGTGATTCTGAAGTAAAACATGTGCAAGAACTTATTGGACAAGCACGTATGCAAGAACAGGCTTTAGCCGTACGAGCCAGTTCCGTGCAGGACTCACTAGATGAATCAGGCTTGCAGGCGCGTACCTTATTAGAGCATATTCCTGAAGGGGCAACGCAAGCCACGCACGAAGAAGAGTTAATTGCATTAATGGATAAAATCAAACGTTTAGGTGCGATTAACTTAGCGGCAATTGAAGAGTTTTCCAGTGAACAACAACGCAAAATATACTTGGATGAGCAATATAATGATTTAAGCGAAGCTTTGGCAACGTTGGAAACCGCCATTGAAAAAATGGATAAAGAAACACGATTGCGTCTTGAAAATACCTTTGATGAGGTAAACACTTCATTTAAAGCGCTTTTCCCTCGACTTTTTGGTGGTGGAAGGGCGCAGCTCGAATTAACTTGTGATAATCTGTTAGAAGCTGGTATTGTAGTAATGGCGCAGCCACCTGGAAAGCGAAACAGTACCATCCATCTGTTATCGGGTGGAGAAAAGGCAATGACGGCAGTAGCACTTGTGTTTGCCATTTTCCAGCTAAATCCTTCGCCGTTTTGTATGCTAGATGAGGTTGACGCGCCTTTAGATGATGTTAATGTAGGGCGTTTTTGCGCTATAGTAAAGGAAATGTCGAAATTCGTACAATTTCTTTTTATCACACATAATAAAGTGACCATGGAGTTGGCAGATCATTTGATGGGGGTGACCATGCGTGAACCGGGAGTTTCGCGTTTGGTTGCAGTAGATGTAACACAAGCTTTGGTTATGGAGTAAATAATGCAGGCAAATTGGAGCTTAATTCTTAATGTCCTGTTGTTAGTAGGCGTGGTAGTGGCAATTGGGCGCTTGATGAACGTTCGTAGGCAGAGCTTAAAAGCCGAACGCTACCGATCCTTAAGCACAACAGATAGAAATGCTATCTACGATGGACCAAATTATAATGATGATATTATTGCGGTTCGTAAGGTAAATGTTGAGCCTTTAGTTGAAGTAGATGCTGTGACTTTTAAAAAAAATTCAGCGCTACCAAAACTGATGCCACAAGATGATGAGGAAGTCACCTTAAGGGCAGAAACAAAACCTGTTCCAAGAATTAATGCACAGTTTGCAGAGCAAGCAGACATAGGCAATGGGCCTATGCTCATGATGTTTTTGCTTGCTAAAGAAAATAGGCAATTTATTGGCTATGAGTTATTGCAGACGGTGTTAGCTTCGGGATTACGCTTTGGTGATGATGGCTTATTTCATCGTCATCAATTTACCAATGGCGATGGCCCAATCATTTGTAGCTTAGCGTCTGCGACTGCAACAGGAGTTTTTGATCTACAAAATATAGGTGCATTTAGTGTGCGTGGTTTGTGTTTATACATGCAAGCGAACAATAGGCCGGAGCTGGATGCTGAACGTTTTTCTGTAATGCTGGATACTGCACGACAATTAAGTGAAGGTTTAGACGCACATTTACTTGATGAGCAACGTCGCCCTTTAACAGAAGAGAATCTTGTTCGTTATTATCATTTATTGCAATTGAATCATGAGCATTTAGAGATTGCTTAATGGTTAATTATGTTGCTTAGATTTAAATTAAATAAATCGGGGTGTTCACTTAATCTGTTTTCTTTATGTAATTAAGCTCAGAATTTATACACATCTAAGGCATGCGGTTAATTAACTGCATATGCTTTTTGGGGATTAATATCTTTGCTTATCACAATAAATTTGAATTAAATAACCATTTTTTCGTATTTTTTTTAAATTAATGCATTAATTTAAGGTAGATTTAATAATGTAAGATCTATAATTGTATTATATGTGGTCAGCATGGGTATTTATTATGACTGTAATACAAGATAAAAAAGCACTGCTAGCTTATATAAAGCTAGAATGTAAGAGTAAACTTGATTTACATGAAAGTGAACTTGCAATAGACCTTGCTATTAAACGTCAATTAGTAATGCAAGCGCAAGAATGGAATCAATTAACGGAAGATGTTTTGAAAGCACATTTTGATCCCCATGAGATAGTTACTTCCGAACGTACTAGAGCCACGGAAATTGAAGCACTACATGCAAGACTTGATGCATTTGTATCTGGCATGACCTCTCAAATTGATAAGGAAAAAAATATTCCACCGCACGCACGTTCTACGCCAGAACGACTGATCAGAGATTATTTTTCCCCTGCGGTATATAAGGCACAAAAGGCCTGCGTTGAATTACAGGAAAAAATAGAGCAAAAATTACAACTTGTTCCAGATGATGGCAAATTACAAAACTATAAGAATATCTTAAATGAGTACGGCGATTACCTTAATGCGGTATCAAATTTGCCTTTTGTTATCGAAAAATTAATAAATGCCTTACGCCAAAATACGGGTCAAAATTACACACCTAAACAAAATGCTCAGATGATTACCGCCTTATTAGAGACACTACAAAAAAGTGGGAAAGATACCTGGAACGCAGAAAAACTTTTAAAAGCCATAAGATTGGTAACAAAAGCCACTATGCCGGATTTGCCTGCCGATGCTCTGACTTTGGGAAGCATAGGCGAATTACTACCTTGTGTTAATCAAATTATTGAGAGCGGTAGGGAACTGGAAAAGCAAAAAGCGATTCTTTTTCCAGTGAAGAATCCGGAACAGGCAAGTACACGAAAGGATCTTTTGGCGTTAATAGGCATCGAGTTTGTTTCATTAACTTCGCTTTGTCAAGAAACGCTGCGTAAGCCGGTGGAAGATGCTTTGTATGCTACTGGAGAATTAAGCACCTCAGCCTCATCAATCTCGACCGAAGATGGCTTAGATTATTTACAAATATATAATACTTTCGATCAAATAGGTAATGTAATAAACGGTATACCTCAAGAAATCTTACCTCAATCTTTCCAAAACTATATTCGTTATTATACGACTGCTTCACAGACTGTAGGTCAAGTTGTTTCCGGAGCACGTCAGATGGCAGGTGGCATTGGCCAAGTATTGGGAGCGTTAGGTTCAACAGTATCGGACTATACACCAGAAAGTATTAAGACGGTTGCCAATATAGTTTTAGATAAAAGCATAGCGGTGGGACAAAAGGTTGCTCCTACTGTCAGTACGGCTGCAGCAACTGTGGGATATTTAACACCTTACAATTATACCCCATATGTGCCCAAACAAACATTTTTTAATGTTGGAAACAGAGTATGGGGAGCGGCGTCTTCCTTTGTAAAAAAAAGGTTGAAGCAACAAGACCCTGCAGTTTTATTTTGGCAATCGCTAAAATCAAGTACTAGCATAGATCCTAATATTGCGGAAGCTTTTTTGAATTTTCAGGTGCAAGTAACAGCCAGTAATAGTGAGGAACTGGAAGAAGAATTTTTTCAAGCTTTTATGGAAAAGAACCGTATTGCTGCGAGTTATACCGATTACTTGGCTTTTAAACGAGCACTGGATTTAAATACCTCATTGGTAACACAGCTGCAATCTTTTGAACAAGCTCAAGGCGAAGAACAGTTTGATAAAGTAATTTGCATGCTGCAAAAAATAAAAACCTTAGAAAATCAAACCAGGCAAGGAGATGTTCTAAATGACTCCAAAGAAGCCATGGTCAAACTAAAAGAAACTTTAGATGAATTAAACGAAACACTGGATTTTCAATCCAACAATCCCCAAGTTATCCAATTTCAAAAACTCTATTTACAGCCTGCACTGGAAAAATGCCTAGTATATTATGAACAACATTTTATACCGGAATTGGAAAAAGCGCTTGATAGTGGAAATGAAGAGCTAAGAGATATTTATAGCAAATTAAAAGCAAGACAACTTTTATCTGGTGAAGATTTACTAAAACTAGAAAATTTTTCTCATTCTGAAATAGAATTTTCTATTGAGCCAGATATAGAAGATATAGTTCAAAAATTTTCTCCAACTCAAAGTAAGGATGTGGCCAAATCATTAACTCCCAAAGAAGAATCACGTCAATCAATTCAAACAGTACTGGATTATATTCATCCTGTATGTAGCCATATTTCTGAGGAGCTAAAAAAACAATTAGAAGCTTGCGAGGGTTTACGAGCTTTATGTCCTAATGAACCTTTAAAAAGTTTATGTGATTCTAAAATTAAATACATGCAAGTATTACAACAGAGCATCACAAAACTCATGGAGGATATAAAAGTAGACAATAAACTTGCTGAGCAAATAAGAAGAATAGTCGGTGGTGAAGCTGGAGCTGACTTATCAGCAATGGCCGATTCCAGCATGATGGCTAAACAGCTCATGTCGCTTAGTTGGGAAACTTTGCTACCCAAAAGTGGAATGGTTGCTGCATCGATGTCAGAAAAGATTTTAGCTTATGCTTTGAGCAGTAATATTCATTTGAAGGGTGTTGTCGAAGCCAAACATCATTTTAACAAAATAGCTCGAGAAACACCGCCTCCTGCAGAACTAATGGGACAATTAGGTAATCCATTACAGGTAAGAGTAAATGAAGATGTAGTACGTAAAGCGGTTTCAGGTGCTCTTGATGTAGGTAGAAGCTATTTGGTTGAACCGTTAGCTTCTTATTATTTAACAAGTACTGCTCTTGCTTTTGTTTTTCCACAAGCTCTTCTTGCTGATATTGCTGTAGGTATACTCACTCGCCCTACCGTAAAACAACAAATCGGTAGTTATCTAGGACCTGTAACGAATCTTTTTAGTGGAGTCACTGGGCGGTTTTCAGACTTTGTATCGCGACAGCAAGAAAAATTGGTTGAACCGCTTAAAGAGCTGGTTTGTCCGATGTTAAATATCGAGGTACAAAAAGTTCTGGAACAAAAAGCATATGATTATGTTGTCGCAGAACCAGATAAAAGAACAATGCTTAATAAAGGTGAGCGTGATTCTTTTTCAGGATTTTACTTACAATATCGAGCCATCAAAAAAAACAATCCACAACTGGATAGGGAAGCATGTGTTCACTATCTATTTCGTCAGTCGTTAGCTGATAAAGATCTGGAAACAAAAAATAAAATTGTTCAAGGATTTAGTGAAGAATATGAACGACTTGATAATACATTAAAAAGCGAAAGAGCAGCGAATACTCAAGAATCAGTATTAGAAGAAGAGTTACTCTTTTTAATGAATACGATTGATTTTGATTCTCCTGAGCCTGGGGAAATTGAATTAGTTACTATGACCATAGCCAATCGGCTCATGATGATGCAATTTGAAGCGTCTAAACAAGTAAGTGAAGAGGAAGCAAGAAAACTACAACAAAGAGCCATGAACACTATAGACGCAGTGTTAAAAAACTTGGAAAAAGCTGATGCATATGCTCATGCTGATGATATTCGAGTACGCGCGCGCGCACAACCAATTATTCCCGCAACCAAGCTTGCTGCACAAATTAAGTTAACTGAATTACAACAGGAATTATCTTCTACGTCCCAATTCATCGAGGGTCGAATTAAGGACCGCGATGATCGGTTAAACGCTGATCTCAAAGAAGATGAGCCCAAACAATTAGGAAAAACGGTCTTGGGGGCTGAAGTAGCAAAGGCCACCAAATTGAATCTGTTTAGTAGAATAGCTGTTGGATTAGCTAAGATAGCCACACCTACGATTTTTTGGGGTACTTTAGTTTCGGCTTTCATTAAGGGAGGTATTGGAGCTGGTGCATTGACTCTATTGGGTATTGCTGGAGTCACTGCTGGTCCAGTAGGAATTTTGGGTTTCGTAGGTCTTTGTGTCATTGCTGCAGCAAGAGTGGTGTATACTACGGCTCAAGAGGTCAGGCGTCGTGATGATGAGTTTCAAGCCATTAAAGAAAGCAATGCTTCTCCCATCAAAAAAGGCATGTTAACGGCTTTAACGGGAGTGAAATGTTTCGGAATTGGATTCGCAAAAGCAGTGTTGTTGGATACCTTCTATCAGAAAGTAGCCGGTCTTTTTACTCAGGGTGTTAAACCGGTTGTCGATACTGCAATAGGTGCGCGTGATTTGACTCGTTCTCATCCTACACGTAATACTCTGGAAACTGAAAAACAAGCGCTTGGTCAATTACTAACGAAATTAAAAGAATTTCAAAGCTTAGTTGATGAACAAATTAAGGACAAACAAATTGTTGGTTATGGCACGACTAAACCTGATGCAAGCAAGTTTAATTTGCAAAAAAGTTATGATGAGCGTTTAAAAGTTTATCACAACATGCAAGAACGCGCTCAGAAGATAGAAGTCACATCTAAAGAAATAACTAAAGCATTAGTAGATACCCAAGAATTGTTAAAAACGTCTTCTAGCGGTGATGCAAGATGGCAACAAGGCGTTAATCAAGAGTTAGAGGGTTATAAAAAAACGTTTAACAAACTTACTGAAGTAATGACTCATGTCAATCTCATTAAAAATGTAGAGCTTAAGATGCTGCCTCAGATGACTGTTCACGAAAGAAAAGCCACTGCTCATGCTAAAGAAGCACAAGCGCAGTTAATAAAGGTTACAAAATCTGCTGAATCTCTTCAGGGAGAGCAAGGTCAAATTTTTCTCTCAACCCTGAAGGCAAAACCAAGTGTTGCTGAAATGGAAGAAGTAGCTGTTGGTTTACGTAAAACAGTTGCAGAAATAAGAACAGCTGTGCAGCAAATAGATGAGCATTATCAATATGCGAGCCGAGCAGCTAAAGAATCAGGAGAGGTAGGATTTTTCTCTCCCGCGACAGCCATTACTGGACCTACCAGCATAGCTTGTAATAAAGCCCAAAAATCTTGGCAGGAAGCAAAACAATTAAGAAAATACGCTGAAGAATTTTTATTGACTGTAGAAGCAGAAATTGTCGAGCGACAAACTATAGAAAGCGCTCCTGCCAATTCTCGCGAAGAAGAGATTCTTGACGATGAAGATGTTGGTTCCAGGATTTCTGCTCGAAATTTTTAAGTCTGGCTAATCTATATCGATTTGTTCAATACTAAGAATTTTATCTTTCGTATTCGATTCAAGAAATATTTTTTTACATGACAGGGTGATTTCACCAAAGTATAATCTTGAAAGAAGTAGGTTGGGCTTTGGCCCAACCTACAAATTATTTTATCAGTGAAATTCGATTTTATGATTTTTATACAAGTTTAATACTCTGATAAGAATTAGGTAGTATAATTAAGTATAAGATTTTTATTTCTTGTAATTAAAATGAGCTTAATGGACGAACATTATAAAAAGATTAAAAGTATGGTAGACGAGTTTAAGGAATTACATCTCTCTAAACAAGTTAATCATATCCGTTATAATCTGACTCTGTTGATTACTAATCCCGACATCATGTCTGATCAGATCACTGTCAAGATGGTGCCTCCACTTAAAGGGAGAGCGTATCACATCGATTCTTCTGATCCTGAACAAGTAGTCTTGGTGAAAAAAGTAATCAATATCTTGTTAAATATTGAAAAAATACTCCAAGATCTCGAAACAATAAATCTTAGTGAAACAACAAGTCCCAAAGAATTAATAGCGCATGCACCCAAAATTGCACGAAATCTTTATAGAGCAGTGAAACAAGTTTATGAAATGTTCGATTTAATCAATAATTCTAATGTTTCAGCTCAGGTGCTATTTGGACCTTATGTTAATCAACTGAAACAAAACATAAGTCCCTTAATTGCGAAATTAAGTCAATTTACGCCTAACCGTATTGTCATTGAACAAAATTGGGGGCAAGTTCTTGGACAAATGTTTAACTTGCTACCCAAAGAGCGTATCACTCCAGAACAAGGAAGCTTTAATCTGCTTGGACAAGCTGTTTTCAATATTCCGGAATATTTCAAGCAATTACAAATGTTGCTTGAAACCGGCGCATTATTACCAGAGCCAGAACAACCTCTAGATCCTCGACTTTTAAAACAAAAAGAGGCAAGAAAAGAAGACGCAAAGGCATTTGCTGCTAATTTGGATAGCCTGGCTGCTAAAACATGGATGCAAGGGCTAGGGATTGAATATGTTGCTGCAGTTGGAAGATTGACAGGTTTTATGAAAGAGCATACAAAATCCATAGTCCAAATAGGGATAGCAACTTCTAAAACTGCAAATGCAAGGCTCGAAGAAGCATTACTTCATTTTAAACTCGAAATATTGCCAGCAATTATCGATGAATTGGAAGCCTTAGAGGTAACTTTGGGTTTAAAACCGGGCTTTCTAGTTGAGCCAGCTTTAGATGCTGCTAACCAATATTACAATAAATTAATTGAAACACTTAACACTAAAATTGAAGAAGCAAGAGTTAAAACCAATAAAAATTTGGTGAAAGCTTTCTTATTTGTCACTGAAGATAATCAAAATAAATTAGAATTAGATTCTGAATTCAAAATAAGAGGAAAAATAGCCTATTTATTTGATGATGCATTCAAAGAACAAAGAGAAAAGCGACAAATTGCAAGACTTGATACTGCAAAAAAACAGATGCATGAAGTACAGAATGTCGCTAAAGCTGCTGAATTATTTTTTACAAAAATTAATGCGCGACCTAAAAATCTCACGCTCAAGGATAGACAAGAATTAGCATTTCTTTATCAGCAATTCCAATCTTATATGGTGGTTAGAGATCCTCAACTAGATAAGGCAATTGTTGGCTATCTTAATTTAACCGAGAAGGAAAAAGAGCTATGGAGGCGTCCTAAAACGGCAGTCGAGCGTCCTGTTCGATTGGCAGTAAAATCCTTATTTGACAAGATTTTGATTCAACGTGCTTCAGTTACTGACGCTATAAATAGGGAAATCACTTCAATCACAACACAAATAGAGTTAAGTAAAACCAGTCAAATCCGAGCAAAAGAATCGATGTATGTCAGAACAGGTAAAAAGACATCCATTTCGCCAGTTTCTGATAGATGCTTATCATTAGCACAACTCTCAGTTGATGAACATTTACCTTTCGAACGCCTTAATAAAGAAATATCCACTTTGAGTGACGAATTAGCGAGTTTGGAACAAGCAAAAGTTGAGTTTACTGCATTTATGAGTATGCTCACTGAAGTTGCAAAAGAGCATCAACTCCTAAGTAGTGCAAATGAAGAGGAAAAAGAATACTTACGTAAACATTATGCTCAATTCCAAAAATATATTGGGCTTAAAGAAGATGAGTCATTAAATCAGTTAGATAAGCAACTCGTTATTGCGTTGATGAGTGATAAACCGAAGAGAGAAGAGGAGCTGGCTATTGCAGACCTGTTAGCTCGTAGAGAAAATATTTCTGATAACATGCTTAATATTCAAGAGAATATTGCGGCAAAGAAAGTGTTTTATTTGCAATATCTACAAGCGAAATCAGAAGAAAGACCAATGGATCCTATTATTCTAAAACCATCAAGTAATGTATCTAAAGGCACTCTACTTACCCAAGCAAGAGTATATAAAACATCCGCAAAGATTGATGATTCCCTACAAAAAGCAATTGAGTTTTTGCAAAAAAATCTTGCTACTGGAGTAGCGGAAGAGCTTCATTACGACGCTAGTTCACCAAAACCGTTCTATCTAATCAATGAAAGTGACTCAATTGAATCTATTTTGTACAAAACTCTATTCAATTATGTTTATCGTGTCATTGATAATGCCCTACAAAAAGCAATTGGATTTTTGAAAAACAACCTTTCTACTGAAATGCTAAAAACTCTTCATCTTAACCAAGAGAGTTCAGTAAAAGTTTTTCGTCCCTATCAGTTAAATGCAAGCGATTCTAATCAGGCCGCTTTATACAAAAATGCAATAAATGCTCTTTATTATTTAAGAGAATCATTTGTTGTGCTAGAAGAGCAAAACGAATATCAATATACAAAAAATATTTTCTCAAGAGCTTACTTTTTCGGTAAAACAACCTTGGCGGTTTCTTCATCTGCCACAAATATGATTAATGCACTGAGAAATGTAAGCAATAATCCACAGTTTGCTGCTTTGGTTAAAATTCTGCCTAAAGAATTAGCGGAGTTTTTTGAACAAGCAAAGGTAATGACCGCTGAGAAAGTGAGTGAGGCTGTTGCAAAAGCCAAAGTTGATCCACGATTTGCCGTGATGTTGCAAAACATGCCTGAAGAGGTAACTGAATATTTGGAGCATACCGATGATCCTTGCCTCATACCTAAAGTGATTGATTGGTTAGAATATAAGCTGTTTAATTTTTTCGAAAATACCCCCCTTGAAGAAATGGATGCTCGTTTTAACGAATTTGAGCAAGGTTTTATTCTTTTTCTCCAAGATCTAGAGTCACAAGGGTTAGCAAAAACTCTCGCGACAGAGAAAATTTTAGATGCTTTACATCAAATCAACGTACAAATAAAAGTAAAACTGGCTAAAGTAGATGGTCTTCATGGTAAGCAAGGAAATATTTCTAAAGGGCAAGAAAGAGAAAATCAGGATATTGATTCTTTACAAGAATTAGCTCAGGTAGGTCTTTATTATATACGAGAGCTTAAAGGCATAAGAAAAGCGCTTACTGCAAACCTTATTGCACAGACCGACTCCTCTCAAGAAATGATTGTAGAAAAATCAGATGAAATGAAGCAAAAGGAGACTCTACAAAAAGTCATTGAGGGCATTAAGAAATTACCTGCTCTAGCGCAAGATAAAGAAAATTTTGTTGTTGCTCTGGAAGGGATGATTTTACCTTTATCGAATATAGGAGTAACTCCTGAAAAACTACAAAAACTTTTTAGATCAGTCCAAGCACTTTATGCCGCATTAATAAATGTTAGTGTCGGAAGTCGCGAGTTAATTGTGGAAAAACTAAAAAGTGTGCAAAGCGAAGTGGCATCAATAATTTTGTTAACCGATGATGCTGAGTGTGCACTAGGTTTGAAACCAGGGGTTTTATCTTCTACATTGACTAAGCAATTTGAAAGCTTCCTTGAGAAGCTGGTGACGAGTATGCAGATGCCTCTTTCCAATCAGGAAATTTTAACATTAGTAACAGATAACAATATTATTTCAAAGCGAATAATTCATGAGCAAGAAAGAGTGCAAGCACTTCAAGAAACAGCGAGCAAAATGACTCCAGTGAGACAGATGGAAATTAGAATTGCCCAGGAAAGAGTAGATTATTTAACGGAGTTAAAAAAAGAAAAAGAAGCGACAAATACCAGAAAATTTGAGCAATTTAAACAAGAAACCTATGAAAAGATCTTGGAGCAAGAAATTCGTCCTTTAGTTACCCCAAAGATGGGTGTTTATGCCAAGCAATTTTTTCAAGATATAAAGCAATTATTAGATGAGCGTAAAGAATCAATCTTGAGTAGCATAGGTCAAGACACTTTAATTGAGCAAACTATTAGAGATAGGTTAAATAGTTTACTTGTGGAGGTAATGAACCCTTCGATCACGCAAGGTGAGAACTTTGTTCAACAAGTTAAAAAACTCTATGAACAGACTACTATAGATCTTAAAGTAATTGAAGAAGTAAAAAAGCAGATTCAAGGTAAAAAGACGAACTCTTTAATTCAAGAGATCCTTACTAAATTTGAGGCTTTTGAAAAAGAAGTACAGGCTTTTGAAAATAAAGACTTCTCAAGAAGTGGTGAGGCTGAAAAGCGTGCTTATATGGAGCAGCTACAAGAGCATGTCGCTTTTGTGAGATCATTTAGAGATAAGTTAGGTAATTACCAATTACTTACTAATAAAGATAATTTGAGTAATTATGCGCAATTGCAAGGTGAGAAAGAAAAACTGCTTGCTAAATCTCCAAAGGAGATGAACGCAGGCATGCATCAAAAAATCACGTATCTTAATACCTATGAAAAGCAATTAGTAGACAAATGCGAACACAGTAATAGGCATCAGGTAGCAAATGAAATTAATGCTTTTGTTAAAACACTTAACTTATATGATGCTTTGGTTGCAGTTTGTGCAAATAGTAAGAAGTTAATGGCACAGATAGATGAGGATATCGCTAAATTAAGTAAGCCAGAAGATAGCTGTAAATTAGCAATGAAGAAACGGCAACGGGCAGTAATAATTGATAATCTCACAGCTATTATTGCCATGGAGATGCCTATAAAAGACAAAATTAAGCAATTAAACCAATTTATAGTTAATGATAGTGAGAGTAATAGCGAAATTTATAAAGATGGTTTTGGTAAGCTAATGCATGAAAATTCCTCTATGTTAACTCAGTCTACTGAATCGAAAAAAAGAAAATATGCTTTCTTCTCAAATCATCACTCAGGAAGCTATGTGAGAAATGTAACTCCAGATCTTTTGCTGCCAAAAATAGAGAAAAAACTTGCTGAGCTCGAACAGAAAAATGGTAAGTCAGATCATCATAAAAGAGAGGTCCTAAAAGCGGCACATCACATGTTACGTGAAGGCACCGGAAGCAAAGAAGAGTTGGTTGAAGTGATGCGTAGATATCCTGACTATGATGCCTCAATTGGACCTAGTAAAGTCAAAACTCTTGTCCATCAAGCTATGGAATGTTTAGAAATGCAAACAAAAAGAATTGGGCTAGGTTAAAATTATTAATTTCTGAATTTCCTATAGCTCAACTATTGTTTCATTTGGTGCATCCTAAAAATGACTTATATTTAACAATTTGATATTATTTTGATATAATAGTCAATTTGTTAATCTTATATAGTGTAAAAACAGGAGTCATTAGTCATGTTCCCCTTATCTTCTTCCCCAGCCTCTTTTTTTAACTTACCTGAATTAATTCTGGAAAATATATTAGATAAGTTTTCTGCCACGAAATTATTGGAAAAAATTCCGCAGCTCAACAGACAAGGTTTTTATTTGGCTACAAAAATTTTGTTCCAAAGAAGTGATGATGCAGCAAGAGCATGTCAAAAACAACTCATGAAAAATTGGTCTATGTCTTCACAAAATAGCCTAAACTATTTGAATGATTATAATAAAGATAATGGAAATCAAATTATTCACTTAATTAAAGAAAGAGTCAAAAAATCTTCTGATAATTATAAATTAACTGGCTTAGTATGCTTGGCAAAACAACTAAAGTACTATTTGCCTGATGAATCCATCGAGCGATTATCATTAAAATATTTGCTTCCCCTGGTACTTATTTTAACTCCGGGACAACGTACTAAGCTAATTCAACGGATACAGAGACTACTTTTGGATAAGAGGGCATTTTTTATACAACAAGGCCTAGAAGCTGTAGAAGCTTTGCTTCCCCACCTATCGTCAAATGAACAGTTACAGATAGTAAGTGATGTTATTAATAACGTCGCAAATGCAGATATTGATGTCAGTTATGCCGCAGGGAAAATTCTGGTCACCATGCTTCCTCACCTACAACCGAAGAAACAACAAGAAGTCATCGAAGCGGTTATAAGCATAGTAACTCCCAACAAATTTAATGATGATGCTAAGTTAAAAAAAATAAGCCCTCTATTCTCCTACCTAAAACCAAATGAACAACAACAAATACGAGAGAAGGCTATGGAGCGATTCTATTTGGCCTATCCGCATTTCGCTTCTGGTGAGATACTGCACGCACTGAGCACTCTATTTTTCTACTTCAATCCGGATGAGCGGCAACAAATACTGGATGGTATTATTGATGCATTGGCACAAAATATCTGCTATATCACTTATTCTGCACTTCAAGCGCTGGATACTCTATTTCTTCACCTACAGCCGAATGAACAATTGCGGATGGTGGACGTTATGATTGAAAAATTAATGATTTATAATCCCGGAGTGCAATGTTTCATCCTAAAAATTTTGAGTAATAGATTCTCCAACCTGCAACCGAGCATACAACAACGGGTAGTAGATGCGGTTATGAAAATAAAGGATACTGAAGTCCTGGAGCGCGTGGTAACTTTTTTTTCCCCTTATCTTAAACAAGATGAACAGCAACAGATAGTCGACGCACTTATGAAAAGAAAAAATCCGCATGAGCTTTTAGATCTTCAAATGCCGTATAGCCTGATAACTTTGTTTCCTCGCTTAAAAGCAGAAGAACAACAGAAGATAATAGCTGTTGCTATTGAGAAATTAGAGGATACTGACTCATCCGTTCGTGAAACTTCATTGACATTTCTAACAGGACTCTCCTTTGAATTCATTGATAACCTTCTTACTAAAGAGAACTTATCGTTATTATTAACTAACAGCAATTCAGCAGAATCTGCAATGTTTGTAGCCTCTTATCAATTGCAAAAAACGGTGCTTTCTGAAAAAACTGAAGAAAAAAATAGTTCAAGGAAAAGACCTTATAGCAGTTTGTACTGAAACGCTGTCATGGCTGCTATTGTGTAATGGCCATACGCTATAAAATTTATAGCGTATGGTCTTTTAACCAGGCTTCTAATGCTTAGACCCTTGAACTCTACGCTAAAGTGTTAGTACACTAGACTTTTGGCCATCTATTAATACTATGAATCTAAATACAGTAGCTGCATTACTTGCTCAACCAGGTCAGGTGAATGTTGAAATTTCCAACGTGTGCACTGATAGTCGTGAACTCAAGCCCGGTAGTTTGTTTATTGCCATCCAGGGAGCGCGTTTTGATGGCCATGATTTTATTAAAGAAGCCGAAGCAAAAGGTGCTGTAGCTGCAATTGTGGCGCGTGCTGTTATAGGTGTAACTATCCCCCAGCTCGTTGTTGCTGACCCTTTATTGGCTTTAGCGAAAATTGCTGCTGCACATCGCCAAAATATTCATTGTCCAGTTATTGCCTTAACCGGTTCAAACGGAAAAACAACTACAAAAGAAATGATTGCTGCCATTTTGCCCACTCCTTCACACGCAACTAAAGGAAACTTAAATAATCATATTGGCGCTCCCTTAAGTGTATTACAGCTTAATAATCAGCATAGTTACGCAGTTTTTGAACTAGGTGCTAATCATCCTGGGGAAATTGCCCATACTGTGGCTATTGTGCATCCAGATGTTACTTTAATTAGTAATATTGCTCCCGCGCATGTGGAAGGTTTTGGTTCTATTGATGGTGTGGCCCGTGCCAAGGGGGAAATTCATCAAGGCTTATCCCCTACAGGTATTGCTGTGGTGAATGATGATGATGCTTATGCTCATTTTTGGGATGATATTCTTTTTCATAAAAAAGTGTTGCGTTTTTCGATTGAACATCCGGCGGATATTTACGCGCAAGATATTCGCCTCGATGAACATGGATGCGGGCATTTTTCGTTAATAGTACCTAATGGTCGTACAGACATTCAGTTACAAGTACCTGGTATGCATAATATCCGTAATGCTTTAGCTGCAGCCGCTTGTTGTCATGCGGTAGGAGTTTCGGTTAAAGAAATTCAAAACGGACTTAATGGTTTTTCCGGAGTCAAAGGACGTCTTACTGTGCTTAAAGGCAAAAATCAATCAACAGTAATTGACGATACCTACAATGCTAATTTGCGCTCTGTCTTGGCCGCGTTGGAAGTTTTAGCAAAATGGCCTGCAAAACGAATTTTTGTATTTGGAGATATGGGGGAGTTAGGCATTTGGGCAACACAACATCATCAAGAAGTAGGATTGGCAGCTCGCCGTTTGGGAATTAATTACTTTTTAAGTTGTGGTACTTACAGTAAATTGGCGACTGAGTCATTTGGTGTTGGTGGTGAGCATTTTGCTGATCAGGAACAATTAATTCAAAATTTGCTCGAAAAGTTAACTCAAGATACAGTTGTTTTAGTGAAAGGGTCTCGCTCTAGTGCTATGGAAAAAATTGTGAATAAACTGCTTAATTGAGCTGTATGTGTATGCTATGCTTGGCCGCTTTTTGGCCCACTGTCTGTATTTTTTAGAGTTTTGCATTAATCCTGAAAATGAAGCAAGGCCACACAGATAATTTTTAGGTACTACTTAACGAGAGGAAGAATTATGCTCTACTGGCTAACGCAGTTGTTTCAAGGACAGTATCATGCGTTACGTGTGTTTCAATATTTGACATTCAGGTCCATTTTAGCAGCTTTAACTGCTCTTATCGTAGGACTAGTTTGTGGCCCTGTTACCATTCGCTGGTTACGTAACATGCAAATTGGTCAGATGGTCCGCGATGATGGTCCGCAATCACACTTGTCGAAAGCAGGTACCCCAACTATGGGGGGCGTATTGATTTTATTGGCGATCACCGTCAGTTGTCTATTATGGGGAGATTTGAAACAATCCAGCTTATGGCTCGTTCTTTTAGTTACGTTAGGTAACGGGGTAGTAGGCTGGGTTGATGATTATCGTAAACTGGTATTAAAAAACAGTAAAGGTTTGCCAGGGCGCTGGAAGCTATTTTGGCAGTCAGTTATTGCTTTAATTGCTGTAATTTATTTATATGTCAATGCGACTTTGCCAGTGCATACGCAATTAACGATTCCTTTTTTTAAGACAGCAACGATTGGTTTAGGTATTTTATTTCCTGTTTTAGCTTATTTTGTGATTGTGGGGAGCTCCAATGCGGTGAATTTAACCGATGGTCTTGATGGCTTGGCGATTATGCCGATTGTCATGGTTGCTGGTGCTTTAGGAGTATTTGCCTATGCTTCAAGTAATGCAGTTCATGCTCATTATTTAGGTATACCTTTTGTTCCTAATGAAGGGGAATTAACTATTTTCTGTGCTTCAATTGTCGGTGCAGGTTTAGGGTTTCTTTGGTACAACAGTTATCCTGCGCAGTTATTTATGGGAGATGTTGGTTCCTTAGCTTTGGGTGCAGCTTTAGGTATTGTGGCTGTTGTAGTACGCCAGGAATTAGTGCTTTTACTGATGGGTGGATTGTTTGTAATTGAGACACTCTCAGTCATTTTACAGGTGGGTTATTTTAAATATACTCACGGTAAGCGTCTATTTCGTATGGCTCCTTTACATCACCATTTTGAATTAAAAGGATGGACTGAGCCTAAAATTATTGTGCGCTTTTGGATTATTACAGTGGTATTTGTGCTCTGTGGATTGGCTACTTTAAAACTTCGATAAATGAAGGTGGATTCATGAAACATCCCTTATATTTGGTTGCAGGCATAGGTAAAACAGGTTTATCTGTAGCACGTTATTTGCGTAGAAATAATAAACCGTTTATTGCTTTTGACACGCGTCCACAAGCACCAGGCTTAGCTGATTTTACAGTAGAGTTTCCTGAGGTGACCGTGTATGTACAACAGGTCCCTATGGATATTTTAAGCCAAGTAACGGATGTGATCGCAAGCCCTGGGTTGGCATTAGATCTACCCTTATTGCAACAAGCCAAGCAAGCTGGTATTGCTGTGTATGGGGATATTGAATGCCTGGCACGAGAAGTTCATGCACCAGTTATTGCCATTACTGGCACTAATGGAAAATCAACTGTGACTACTTTAGTTGGTGAGATGGCTAAAGCCGCTGGCTATAAGGTTGCGGTTGCTGGCAATATTGGTACTCCAGTGCTGGATATGCTCAATGATGAGCATCAATATGATTTATGGGTTTTAGAGTTATCCAGTTTTCAATTGGATTTAACTCATTCATTAAAACCTGTAGCGGCAACAATTCTTAATGTATCTCCTGATCATTTAGATAGACATCACAGTATGGAGGCCTATATTGAGGCGAAACAACGGGTTTATCATCATGCGCAAGTAACTTTATTTAATCGTGATGATGCGTATACAACTCCTAAGTCTCTTGTAGCAAAAGCAATTTCATTTGGTCAAAATGAACCGGCAGCAGGCGATTGGGGATTAAGAACTAAAGATCATAAAATTTATCTTGCGAAAGGAACTACTTGCTTTTTATCGGCAGAATCGGTATTAATCAAAGGGGTACATAATTGGCTTAATACGCTTGCCGCATGTGCTTTGGCTGATGCTGCAGGCATTTCTTTGCAGCATATGATTCATGTACTGACTACCTTTACGGGTTTATCTCATCGTTGCCAATGGGTGCGTAGCCTTAATGATGTGGATTGGATTAATGACTCGAAAGGAACCAATATCGGGGCAACAATCTCCGCAATTAATGGAATAGGGGGCTCTATGCAAGGAAAGATTGTGCTTATAGCGGGTGGGCAAGGAAAGGGTGCTGATTTTCGTGAATTGGCACAACCAATTGCAGATTATGTGCGTTCGATTGTTTTAATTGGGGAAGATGCTGATAAAATTGAAGCAGCATTAGCGAATGTGGTGCCTATTGCGCGAGCTTCTTCACTAGACAGTGCAGTACAAATGGCAAAAACACAAGCAAAACCTGGTGATGTGGTATTATTATCACCTGCCTGTGCGAGCATGGACATGTTTCGTGATTTTAATCATCGCGGTGAACAATTTACTGCTTTAGTAGGTGGATTGTAACTTTATGCGCCCAAGACATGTCAATCAACGAGGCAAACCAGTAAGCAGGCCTATTTCACTATATGATAAATGGCTGATAGGAGTTGTTATCGGCTTATTGGTCATTGGGTTGATGATGGTGGCTTCAAGTTCAGTTATGATTTCTACTAAATATTTCCATGAACCTTTTCATTTTCTGATTCGCCAATCGTGTTACTTACTTGCTGGCTTATTGATTGCCTTATTTGTTATTCGCACAGACAGTAGTTTTTGGGAACGTATCAGCACGCCCATGCTGATTATTTGTCTTTTAATGCTCTTAGTAGTTTTAGTGCCCGGTATTGGCCGTACTGTAAATGGTAGCCGCCGTTGGCTTGCTTTAGGGCCTATTGGTATTCAAGTGTCTGAGTTAGCCAAATTAACTATGATTTTTTATCTTTCAGGTTATTTAGTGCGCCAACAAGAAGCGGTAAGTGAGCGTATTGGTGGTTTTATTCGACCGATGATGGTTTTAGCTTTGGTCTCGGTTTTACTTCTGCGTGAGCCTGATTTTGGTGCGACAGTGGTTATTTCGGGCACGGTTATGGCAATGTTATTTCTTGCAGGGGTCAAGTTGCGGTATTATATAGGTTTAATGCTTGTGGTAATTGGCGCACTGGCCTTTTTGGCTGTTTCTTCTCCTTATCGTCTTGCCCGTTTAACGGCATTTTTAGATCCCTGGGCAGATCAATATAATAGTGGATATCAGTTAACTCAGTCTTTGATTGCTTTTGGTCGTGGTGGCTGGTTTGGTGCTGGCTTAGGAGAAAGTATTCAGAAGTTGCTCTATTTACCTGAAGCACATACTGATTTTTTATTCGCAGTTTTAGCGGAAGAATTGGGTTTAATGGGTATTCTTGTGGTAATTGCCTTATACACCATTTTGGTGATTCGTGGCATGACCATTGCTTATAATGCTCATGTTCAAGATCGTTTATTTGCATCCTATGCTGCTTATGGCTTAACTTTTTGGCTTGGTTTACAAGCCACTATTAATATGGGCGTAAATTCGGGCTTATTGCCAACAAAAGGTCTAACATTACCATTAATGAGTTATGGTGGTGCAAGTATGGTAATTAATTGTGTGGTCATTGCATTACTCTTGCGAATTGATCATGAAAATCGTTGGCAGGCTTTAGGGTTAAAACCGCTGTCAGCATAAGGGGGAATTGTGAATTATTCAGGACAATTTGTATCTCCAAGGATGGGACGAGTTGAACAAATTCATTTTGTTGGCATTGGCGGTGTTGGCATGTGTGGCATCGCTGAAGTATTGCATAACCAAGGCTATCGTATTACTGGTTCAGATACAGGAGAAGGTAGTACTGTTCTCCGATTAAAATCTTTGGGAATCCCAGTTTATCTGGGCCATAAAGCAGAACATATTAAAGGAGCTGATGTAGTCGTTCGTTCCTCCGCTGTAGGTATGGATAACCCAGAAATTGCAGCAGCGTGTGAACAAATGATCCCCGTAATTCCTCGTGCTGCCATGCTTGCTGAATTAATGCGTTTTTGTCATGGGATTGCTGTTGCAGGAACTCATGGTAAAACGACGACTACCAGTTTAGTCAGTAGCTTATTAGCAGAAGGTGGTTTGGATCCTAGTTTTGTTATTGGTGGGAAACTAAACAGTGTCGGTGTAAATGCCAAATTAGGCCAATCCCCTTATTTTGTGGTTGAGGCAGATGAGAGTGATGCTTCTTTCTTGTTTCTTAAACCTATGATGGCGATTGTCACCAATATTGATGCTGATCATATGAGTACCTATGAAGATAATTTTGACAAACTCAGAACGACGTTCATTGAGTTTCTCCATCATTTACCTTTCTACGGATTAGCTGTTGTATGTACTGATGATCCTGAGGTACGCAATATTATCCAATCCATTCAACGACCAACGCTAACTTATGGATTTAACGACGAAGCACACTATCGAGCAGTGGATTGGACACAAAATGAATTACTGAGTGAATTTACCGTGATTCGTCCTGCGCCATATGCTTCTTTAAATGTTCGTTTCCGTTATCCCGGACGTCATAATGTATTGAATGCCTTAGCATCCATTGCAATTGCGACTGAACTAGGTGTAAGCGATGCAGCAATTATTAATGCCTTGGCCAAATTCCAAGGTGTAGGACGTCGTTTTCAAATGCTGGGTGAGAAGAAATTTGAAAAAGGTTCCGCTTTAGTGGTTGATGATTACGGACATCATCCCCAAGAAATTTTATCAACTATAGATGCATTTCGTCGAGTTTGGCCGAATCGTCGGCTAGTTCATGTATTTCAACCTCACCGTTACAGTCGTACCCAATCTTTGCACGATCAATTTGTGGACGTATTAAGATTATCAGATAAATTATTCTTGTTTGATATTTATTCTGCGGGTGAGGTAGCAATTCCAGGGATATCAAGTGAAGGTCTGGCGCAAAAAATCAGAGATTATGATCGCGCCGTAACATTGGTGAATGAACAATCACTCAAGTCACAACTGGATCAGTTTATTCAAGATGGTGATGTGATTTTGATGCAAGGTGCGGGGAATATTGGGCAAATTGCTGTGAACTTGATGAAAGAAATGTGAGAGAATCCATATGAGCATTGCTGAGCGTGAGCACTATTTAATAGCTGAATATCAAGGGACTTTGCTTTATAATGAACCTTTGGCAGAATATACCACTTGGCGAGTAGGTGGCCCTGCTGCTAAACTCTATAAGCCAGCTAATATTGCCGATTTAGCGGTATTCTTGCGTAGTTTTCCGAAGAAAGAACCTCTCTTATGGTTAGGTTTAGGCTCAAACTCATTAATCAAGGATGCTGGATTTGCAGGCACTGTCATTCTGACTCAAGGATGTCTCAAAGAAATTAATTTGCTTGATACGCAGACGGTAAGCGTCGATGCAGGTGTTTCTTGTGCCAGTATGGCCCGGTTTTGTGCACGAAATAATCTCTCTGGTGGTGAATTCTGGGCAGGTATTCCCGGTACCATGGGAGGAGCTTTGCGTATGAATGCAGGATGTCATGGTGGAGAAACTTGGCAATCAGTTGTTGAACTGCAAACAATCAACCGCGATGGTAAAATTAAAACGCGTCAGCCTTCAGAATATGAAGTAGCTTATCGATATGTTTCTGGACCTGCAGATGAATGGTTCATTTCTGCTACGTTCAAATTGCCGGTTGGTGAGAAAGAAACATCCTTACAAAGAATTAAAGATTTATTAGCGCATCGCGCTAGTACACAACCTACGAGCGAATACAATTGTGGTTCGGTATTTCGTAATCCCCCAGGGGATTTTGCTGCACGTTTGATTGAATCTTGTGGACTGAAGGGATTGAGTATAGGGGGAGCCAAGGTTTCAGAGAAACATGCTAATTTTATTATCAATCATCACGGTGAAGCGACAGCCGCAGATATTGAAGCGTTGATTCATTTGGTGCAAACTAAAGTTTGCGAGCAAACAAAAGTTGAATTGGTGCGCGAAGTACATATTATTGGAGACTATTAATGTCTAAGCCTATTAATCTGGTATTGCTTTACGGTGGAAAATCTGGCGAACATGAAGTTTCGTTAGTTTCAGCAGCATCAGTTTTGAAGCATTTGGATGTTGAAAAATATCATATTATCCCTATTGCTATGGATAAGGAAGGACTATTCCATGTGCATGAATACCAGGATTTATTGACTTATAAAGAGAAACTGCCTGTAGTGACTGAGTGTTCCAAGTCTTTAGAAAGTTTATTAGTGAATGGACGCTTGGCGGTAGATGCTGAGGTGGTATTTCCAGTGGTGCATGGCCCTCTTTATGAAGATGGCTGTTTGCAAGGTATTTTGGAGCTAGCTAGTGTTGCCTATGTTGGTTGCGATGTATTGTCTTCTGCAATTGGCATGGATAAAGACATGACCCGTAGGATTGCTTGTGTGAATGGTTTAAAATCAGCACATTATAAACTGCTTTCATGGCATGCTCCAGTAGCAGAGCGCCAACGTTTTTGCCAGGAAGCTGCGGCAGAGTTTGGTTGGCCTTTATTTGTTAAACCTTGTGCTATGGGTTCTAGTGTTGGTATTCACAAAGCGAAAGATATGGCCGAATTATTAGCTGCTGTTGATGATGCTTTACGCTATGATGAAGAAATTTTAATTGAGTCATTTATTGAAGGCCGAGAAATTGAATTATCGGTATTGGAAGCAGCAATTCCATCTAATGCACCACGAGTCAGTATTGCTGGCGAAATACGGGTTCACCATCCGGATGGTTTTTATTCCTATTCAGCAAAATATCTAGAAAGTAATCAAACTGATTTACTGATTCCGGCCGACTTAAGCCCGAAATTGCAAGCTGAATTAAAGCAAGCTGCTGCAGATGCTTTTACACGCTTAAAGTGTAAGGGTATGGCGCGAGTTGATTTTTTCGTTAATGATAAAACAGAAACTATTTATTTTAATGAGCTAAATACATTACCTGGATTTACATCCATCAGTATGTATCCAAAACTGTGGGATGCCAGTGGTTTAGCTTATCCAGATTTACTTGATGAATTGATCCGCTTGGCTTTGATTCATCAAAATTGTCGTAAACATTTAGTGACTAATTACCTGTGAGAGCAATGATCGAAAGAAGGGATAATCGTTCTGAAAAAGTACGTTACGGCTTTACGCTCTGGGTGCTTATTCTCGTGGCAATACTCTTGGCTGGGCGCTTGGCTTATTGGTATTTGTCCGATGTAGAATATTTCCCTATTGCAACCATCAAAGTTGCAGCAAGCTATGAACACGTGTCACATAAAGACTTAGAAGGTGTTTTAGCAAAATATGTAGGCGACAGTTTTTTTATGTTGCCGGTAAAAAAATTGCAAAAGGAATTAAATGCAATGCCATGGGTAGATATGACAACTGTAGAGCGTGTGTGGCCTGACACTTTAAAAATTAAACTTGTTGAAAAGAAACCGATAGCAATTTGGGGTAATGCTTTAATGACGGCTGGTGGTCAGCTCTTTAGTGAGGGTGATATTCCAACCAGCATCAATATACCGCGATTGAAGGGGCCTCTATCACAACAAAGAGAAGTCTTACAAGTTTATGAAAAATTGAGTAAGATATTATCAATGTACGGATTAAATGCTACTGGATTACATTTAAGAGATAACCAATCCTGGGTATTATTGATCGACAACGAGGTAAAAATCTACTTAGGAAAGAAAGAGTTAGAGGCACGGTTGCTGCGTTTTTGTAAGGCATATCCTGCCATTTTTGCTCAAAAAGCAGATCAACTGGCAAGCGTGGACTTACGTTACCCGCGTGGTATGGCAGTGCAGTGGAAACAACAAACGGAACGATAATGGCAAAAAAAATAGAAAAAAATATTATCACTGGCTTGGATATAGGCACTTCAAAAATTATCGCGCTTATTGGCGAAGTAACGTCCGATAGAACTATTGAAATTATCGGGATAGGCCGTCATCCTTCACGTGGCTTAAAGCGGGGGGTCGTTGTTGATATTGAGTCCACGGTGAACTCTATTCAACGTGCTGTTCAAGAAGCTGAGTTAATGGCAAATTGCGAAGTCCGTACTGTTTTTGCAGGGATTGCCGGCAGTCATATTCGTAGTTTAAATTCACATGGTATTGTCGCGATTCGCGATAAAGAAGTATCGCAGGCAGATGTTGATCGGGTGATTGAAGCAGCTAAAGCAGTTGCAATTCCTGCCGATCAAAAAATTCTGCATATCTTGCCTCAGGAATTTATTATCGATAATCAAGGTAGTATTCGTGAGCCTGTTGGTATGGCAGGTGTTCGTCTTGAGTCACGAGTACATTTAGTCACTGGTTCTGTCAGTGCTGCTCAAAACATTGTTAAATGCGTACGCCGCTGCGGTTTGGATGTAAGTGATATTATTCTTGAGCAATTAGCATCAAGCCATGCAGTACTTACTGAAGATGAAAAAGATTTAGGTGTTTGCCTTATTGATATTGGTGGTGGTACTACAGATATTGCCATTTTTTGTGAGGGAGCAATCCAGCATACGGCCGTGATTCCTATTGCTGGGGATCAAGTGACTAATGATATTGCCATGGCCTTACGCACTCCTACAAAAGCTGCAGAATCAATCAAGCTTAATCATGCTTGTGCATTATCTGAATTGGCTAATTCTAGTCAGATGTTAGAAGTCGCCAGTGTCAGTGATAGACCGGGCCGTAAAATTTCTGCCAAGGCTTTAGCTGATGTCGTATCGGCACGGTATGAAGAGTTATTTACTCTGGTGCGTAATGAGTTACGTCGTAGTGGTTTTGAAGATCGAATGGCTGCCGGTATTGTAATGACCGGTGGTGCAGCCAATGTTCATGGCGCAATTGAATTGGCTGAACTTTGTTTTGAAATGCCTGTACGTAAAGGATATGCACATTATGTCGCGGGCTTAGCTGAAGTGACAGAGAATCCTGCTTTTGCAACAGGCGTAGGTTTACTGTTGCATGGTTTTCAACAGCAATATGATGCACGTTACAATGTTCCTGCAATGAGTGAAAATGGAAAGGGCTTGTGGATACGCATGAAAGAATGGTTTCAAGGAAATTTTTAAAATTAAGAATAATAAGTAACTATAAATTTCACTATAAGTGTTAAGAGAAACAAAGAGGTTCGATAGTTACAATAACAGAATGAACGTATGGGGAGCATGGTAATGTTTGAATTGATGGAAGGCCAACTGCAGACAAATAGTGCAGTAATTAAAGTGGTTGGTGTTGGCGGTGGTGGTGGTAATGCTGTTGAACACATGGTTGCTGAAAATATAGATGGCGTTGAGTTCATTTGCGCCAATACTGATGCTCAGGCTCTAAGAGCATCTAATGCGAAAATTCACATTCAACTAGGTGACGAACTTACTAAAGGTCTTGGTGCTGGTGCTAACCCACAAATTGGTCGCGAAGCAGCAGAAGAAGATCGTGAATTGATTCGTGAAATTTTATCTGGTGCTGATATGGTATTTATTACTGCCGGTATGGGAGGTGGTACGGGAACAGGTGCTGCACCTGTATTTGCTGAAATTGCTAAAGAATTGGGTATATTAACAGTTGCGATTGTTACTAAACCATTCTCCTTTGAGGGCAAGCAACGCGCATTAGCTGCTGAAGAAGGAATCCGCCGCTTGGCAGAACATGTCGATTCATTAATTACCATTCCTAACAATAAATTACTTAGTGTTCTGGGTAAGAACATTAGCTTGCTCAATGCATTTAAAGCAGCAAACAATGTATTATTAGGTGCAGTAAAAGGTATTTCTGATTTAATTACCCGTCCAGGTTTAATCAACGTGGATTTCGCTGACGTTCGCACAGTAATGTCGGAAATGGGTATGGCAATGATGGGAACTGGTAGCGCAGTTGGTGAGCAAAGAGCACGCCAAGCCGCAGAGGCAGCCATTGCTTCTCCTTTATTAGAAGATGTGAACTTCTCTGGTGCTCGTGGAATTCTGGTCAACATTACTGCTGGTCTTGATATGTCCATCGGTGAATTTGAAGAAGTGGGCGATGTCGTTAAAGAATTTATTTCTGATGATGCTACTGTAGTTGTTGGAACAGTAATTGATCCTGAAATGACTGATGAAATGCGAGTTACTGTCATTGTGACAGGTTTAGGTGATGCAAGACAACGTCATCAGCAAGTGCAACCAAATCATCGTGCGCGTTTGGTTGAAACCATGCGTAGTGATGGTACTTTCGATTATGAAGAATTAGATAAACCTGCTGTAGTACGTAAGCAAGCTCATTCAGCAGCATCAGCTTCTACTATTAAACCTGCGAGTGAACATATTCCGGATGTAGATTATTTGGATATACCTGCTTTCTTACGTCGCCAAGAAGAAGCATAATTTAAAAAAGTTCTTAAATAAGTAACTTAGGTTGGGTGCTCTATTTAACCTAGGAGTTTAATTTCTATTATGTATAAAGAAATAGACTAAGGACTAATTTGTTGATAAAATCCTTAGGTTTTTTGCGTGCAAAATTAAAATATTTAAGAGGAACGAGAAACAAGGTGAGCACTGAATGATAAGACAAAGAACTCCTAAAAAGGTAATCCAGGCTACTGGCGTGGGGTTACATTCCGGTGAGAAAGTGCTTTTAACTTTAAGACCTGCTCCTGTTAATACAGGCATCGTTTTTCGACGCGTTGATTTATCACCTGTTGTCGAAATTCCAGCATCCTATGAGCATGTTGGCGATACCATGTTATGCACGACACTTCATCATGGTGAGGTCAAGATTGCTACGGTTGAGCATTTGCTTTCTGCTTTAGCAGGCTTAGGCATTGATAATGCGTACATCGATGTGAATGCACCTGAGTTGCCAATCATGGATGGCAGTGCAGCACCGTTTGTTTTCCTGATTCAATCTGCAGGTATCCGCGAGCAAAATGCTCCAAAACGGTATATTCGCATTACCAAGCCGATTCGTGTTGAAGAAAATGGCAAATACGTTCAATTTTATCCATACAATGGATATAAAATTTCCTTTACTATCGATTTTGATCACCCAGCGTTTAATGACAAGCCACAAGCAGTAAGTTTTGATTTTTCAACAACTTCTTATGTAAAACAAGTGTGCCGCGCCCGTACTTTTGGTTTTCTTTCTGATTATGAAAAATTACGTGAGTGCGAATTGGCTAAAGGTGGTAGTTTGGATAATGCCATTGTAGTTGATGATTATCGTGTTTTGAATGAAGACGGATTACGCTTCGAATCGGAATTCGTAACGCATAAGGTTCTTGATGCCATTGGTGATCTGTACTTGCTAGGTTCCAGTTTAATTGGTGCCTTTGAAGGGCATAAATCAGGCCATGAATTGAATAACCGCTTGCTACGTGAGTTAATGGCAAGACAAGATGCATGGGAATACACCTATTTTGATGCCGATGATCACCTCCCAGTTTCTCACGCTGATTTTTATCCTGTCGAAGCTTAAAATTTTTAATATGCTGCTCTTTAAATGCAAGCCAAATTTGTGATATATGGCTGTGGGTTTTGACCGCGCAAGCGGTATTCAGGTAAGCTATAAGTCTGCCTTGATGAAACAAACTTATCTGTAAAGGAGCCACTTTATGAATTTGAAATTAAAACTATTAACTATTGTTTTATTATACAGTACATCGGCATATTCCACGGCTCCGAAAATGCCTCAAACGACGGCAGATAATGGATTGCATCTGGATTGGTTAGATCGTAGTATTTCTCCAGCACAAGATTTTTACAATTATGCTAATGGTACATGGAAAAAAAATAACCCTATTCCGCCAGAATACCCCAGTTGGGGCAGTTTTAATATAGTCAGCGAAAAGATGCAGCATATTATTCATCAAATGTTGATTAATGCTGCCGCGAATAAAGATGCTAAATCGGGCAGCATTGAGCAGAAAGTAGGGGATTTTTATTTTAGTGGCATGGATGAGGCCAGTATTAACCAATTAGGTGTGAAACCACTACAACCTGAATTTGATCGTATTGCTGCAATTAAAAATCTAACTGATTTACAAAGCGAAATTGCTCATTTACATCAAATTGGTGTTGATGTATTTTTTGGTTTTGGCAGCATGCAAGATTATAAAAACAGTGACAAAATGATCGCTGCCGCAGTGCAAGGTGGTCTAGGTTTACCAGATAGAGATTATTACTTAAAAGATACCGAGAAATTTAAGAAAATCCGTAGTGCCTATGTGGTGCATGTTGCAAAAATGTTTGAATTACTGGGTGATACTCCTAAACAGGCAGCCGCAGAAGCGAATACAGTTATGAAGCTTGAGATGCAATTAGCGCAAGTGTCGATGTCGCAAGTTGAGCAGCGTGACCCGCATGCGATTTATCATGTGATGGATGAGGCACAATTAGCACAAGTAACACCCAATTTTTCTTGGCCTGCTTATTTTGCTGCAATGGGGCAAGGCAATCTAAAAAGCATGAATCTTGCTATGCCTGAATTTTTTAAATCCCTAAGTGTGCAGTTAACTGCAGTACCTCTTAAAGATTGGCAAACTTATTTGCGTTGGCACTTAATTGATGGTTACGCTTCCTATTTATCTAAACCTTTTGTTGATGAACACTTTAAAATGGCTCAGGTGCTTACAGGCATAGAAAAGCTATTACCTCGGTGGAAAAGGGTCGTTGCAACAGAAAATGCAGCTTTGGGTTTTGCTATTGGTAAGATGTATGTGGACAAATATTTTTCTCCTGCTGCGAAAAAACAAGCTTTGGATATTTTGAAAAATATTCGCTTTGTTTTGAAGCAAGACATGAATAATTTAACTTGGATGACCCCCAAAACGCGCCAAGCCGCTTTAAAAAAACTGGATTTGATGGAAGAGCGTGTAGGCTATCCACGCAAATGGTGGGATTATTCTTCTTTAAAAGTAGATCGTGGCCCTTATGTCTTAAATGTGGTACGAGCAAATCAGTTTTTAGTGAAGCGAGATTTAAATAAAATTGATAAACCCATCGATCGCAGTGAGTGGGGTATGACTCCACAAACCATTAATGCCTATTATGATCCTTCTATGAATAATTTGAATATTCCCGCAGGGATTTTACAGGCACCATTTTTTGATCCTAATATGCCAGAAGCGGTCAATTATGGAGCGATTGGATTTGTGATGGGACATGAAATGACACATGGCTTTGATGATCAAGGAGCACAATTTGATGGTCATGGCAATTTAGAAAATTGGTGGAAACCTGAGGACTTAACTAAGTTTAAAGCAGCAACTCAGTGTATTATTGAGCAATTTTCGCAATATGTAGTTAATGGTGATTTGCACGTACAAGGCAAATTGGTAGTTGGCGAGGCTGCAGCAGATTTAGGCGGAATTACTTTGGCTTACCGTGCCTTTCATCATTCCAATGCTTATAAACAAGCAAAAACAATTGATGGTTTTACTCCAGATCAACAATTTTTCTTAGGAACAGCACATGTGTGGGCAATGAATATACGTCCAGAACAATTACAAAATCAGGTCACTACTGATCCGCATCCGCCAGCACAATATCGAGTGAATGGCAGTTTGGCCAACATACCGCAATTTCAACAAGCATTTAATATCCCAGAAGACAGTCCTATGGTCAATAAAAAACGTTGTGTCATTTGGTAGTGCAAAATGAGTAAAATATAACTTCTATATTAGATGAGCATTAGGTAAACTATATGTCCATTTGAAATTTGAAAGAACAATTTGGAGATTAGTTTATGACTCAAGAAGAAATGATTTGTCATATTGTACGCTATATTACTCAAAGGCCCAGTATGCAAAAAACTTGTTGTGCTTAGAATAAAATGCATGCTGATTTAGCCACAATTTTAAGTTATCGTAACCCGGAGGTTGTTGCTTATTTTTGTCATCATCATCCTGAATACTCTTTAGTTGAAGGGGAGAAGTTATTTACTGATCTTTTAAGTTGGATGTGGTTAAATTTGCAAAGAGCAACGCAAGATAAGAAAACATATTTATTCGGCCCATTATTGGTGTTGGATAAGTTATGGCACTGTTTTATCTTACATACGCGCGATTATTGCGATTTTTCTATGCGTTATTTGGGTACCTATTTTCATCATGATATTGAGCCTATCGGTTTTGAACATAGAATAGAGGAAAAAGAATTGCGGGATTATTTGCAAGATTGTTTTCATTATTTAGGCGAAGAGTGGGTAACACGATGTTTCGCAAAGGCTAGTTTATGTCTTTGAAAATATAAAAATAAGCTGCGATAATCATATATAAACCTGTATACAGCGAAAGATTCTAGTAATAAGCAAAGGAGCCGGTCAGAATAACTTTATTTTATTTAGGCTATTTCTCTTAACTTTCTTCTGCCAAATGCAGCAATGCTTTTTGCAAGGGTTCATAGTTGCATTGCTGGCTTTCGCTGATAAGTAGTGCTTTGGTTTCTTCAGAAAGACTGTATTTTTTTAATGGATCTTTCTTTTTAGGCGTGATTTTAGGTTCACTAATGACAATCTTGATGGAACTTAGTTGATACATTCTTGCTTCTTTACGTAATTTGTCACGTAGTTCGGGTATGGCAAATCTTAATTGTGTTGCCCAAGCTGCGTTCGTGGTGGTGAGTGTTAAACATCCTTTATTAAAACTACCTACCTGACATTGCCGTGCTAATTCTTGGGGAAGTAGTGACCCTAATTTACTGGAAAGTTCCTCTAATTGCACCGAGTGTTGGCAGATGTCGACAAGTTGTTTATTAAGGCAACGGCTAATGGTACGCATGGTCATGGTCTTTTTTAACTAGGACGACTATAGAATAGCAAAATAATGCAAAATGCAATATGATATTTTTATAATTAACGTCAATTGGTAAGCATTGTGTCATTCCCGCGCAGGCGGAAACCATTTTGCATGTTCGCTAAAGCATAATCCTAAAGCTACTTAGCAGAAGCATTTTTTTAGAAGGTGATTTATGATTGAGAATTTAAAGAAGGACAAGAATGTTGTCTATTTTACCCGTATGCATTGGATTATATTTTCCTGGCCTCTTTTAGGCTTGATAGGAGCACTCGCGCTTGTAGCTTTTATACCACCATTACGTGAAGTAGGATACGGATTGACGGTTTTTACTTTAGTTTGGTTGTTTATGACATGGGTAACCTATTATTTTTCTTCATTAACGATAAAAACGAATCAAGTGATTTTACGTACGGGAGTAGTTGTACGGCAAACTATAGATATACCTTTAAGTAAAATTGAAGCGATTGATATTCGCCAATCTATTTTAGGCAGTATTTTACGTTATGGTATGGTATGCATCACCGGGACTGGTGGTACACGTCGTATGATTAATTATTTAAGTAATCCCTTGACCTGTCGACGTTATATTGAGCAGTTAATGACGGAACTACATAACAAGAGTTAACTTCAAATGATTGTTATGGCTTGATGTTCGAAATTAGATGCGCAGAGTCCCTGAATTAATCTTTCAGTCTTAATTTTTTGATAATAATTAATCATTATAATAAGAATTATATTTGTAATGTTATGGTGCTAATTATGGATAAGACTTTAAATTTAATTTATTCCTGTCCGACGCGGCTAAATTTTTTTGGTAAAATCAAACAGATTGGTGGCATAGTAGTTAAATTTAAATCCGAAGGTGTTATCAATGATTTTGGAACTGCAGACGAAAATGAAGTGGGTCGAAGAGGCTCTTATGCTGTATTTCCTGAATTGCAGACAATGTTCGAGAGCGGTGAAAAAATAACACTTGCTGCGTTACGAGAAGGGTTGCGCTCACGCGGTGTTGTCGACCAATTCATGCAGAATAAAGCCATGACAATGTTGTTACAGTGTAAAGCAGGAGTGCATTATGCCATGGGCAACGTCTTAAACGGCTTGCTCCTAGATAATGGGCATGACTTTTTGATGTGCCCCGATTACGATGTTAAATTTGAGGTTCAAAGCCCAAATCACGTCAAATTGGTTTTCAATGGTACCTGGCAGAATATCAAGAAAGATCCGAGAGAAGATTCCCTGCAGGCTCGAGTTGAAATTGACATAACGCCGGAAAGAATTGCTATTTATAACTTTAATGTAACACAAATAAGTAAAAGTCCTGAAGCGGAGCAGGCTTTTAGATTTTTACAAAATAATCAAACCTCTATTTGGCAAAAAATTGTAACTTTTTTTAAAACCTATTTTAATGCTAACAGCGATTTAGAAATAGAAAATGTGGCTCTTGATAACAAACCTTGGCACGAAAATACCAAAAAAATTGACGAGCCTTTAGTGGATGTTGAGGAATCATCGAGTGAAGAAGATGATCTTGATAATGGAGACTCAGGCTTTATTCCACAGTAATAATAGCTACTAGAAGTTGATATGACCGGATTGCTTTTTAGGCTTTTTTGAAAGTTCTACCTTTTGCTGTAGAGTTTAGCGCGTATATATTCTTATAGTCCTTAATGTGACCAATTCTGAATCGATATTTTAGTTCGATTATTTGCGAGATCTATTCAAAAAAATCAGAGAAGAATTTGATATTCATGTTACCACTACAACAAAGTGCTTACCTTCTGTCCCAACTGAAGAAGATTTAAAACGTTATTTATGCGATTAAAGCTGGTATGCAACAATCAATCTCCCCACATAAGTTCCGCCTCTGTTAATAATCGGAATAAAAATCTCTACACCATATCAAAAAACTCATTAATTACTCAATTTGTTATATGTATACCCTAAAATCTTGTCCAAAAATGGGGGCTACGTACACATTAGGCTTAGAAGTTTATATTTTATTTAATAAGGTAATTCTTGTTGCCTCATCAACAAATGCGGACTCAATGGCCATACGCGTGATCTCATTCATGGTTGCATCACTGTATTGATAAGCGTGTTGAACGCGTTGATATTCTTGCCCTAAAGTGGTGCTCATAAAAGGGGGATCATCCGAACTGATGCTGATTTTTATGCCTGCATCATAAAATTTGGGTAAGGGGTGATGATTCATGTCTTTAAATAGACCTAAAAAGATATTGCTGCTGGGGCAAAGTTCTAAAGCAATTTCTTTATCTTTTAGCATCGCCATGGTTTCTGGAGAATAAATGGCATTAACGCCATGGCCAATACGGCGAATAGGCAGATGCTTTATGGCATTAACCATACTACTTGCTGGAGCAAATTCTCCCGCATGAACTGTGCAGGCTAAACCCGCGTCAGCTGCAATTTGGTATGCTTTGGTGAATAATTGAGGAGGAAATTGAGCTTCATCCCCGCCTAATCCAAAACCTATCACGCATGGGAACGGATCTCGATGTGTTTGTTGTGCCACTCGTTCTGCAGCGTTTGTACCAAAATGACGAACGGCAGTAATAATGATACGGCCAACAATATCGTATTGTGCTTTGGCATCATCAATTGATTGTTGAATTGCGGTCAAGTGTTCTGCTGAGGGTATGCCACTGGATTTTTCTGCATGATCTGGAGAATACATCATTTCTACATAAATAGCTTCTTCTTGCGCCCGAGCTCTTAAATAATCAAAAGTAATGTCGTAATAATCTTGAGAGGTTTTGATCACTGCAGCTAATGTGTCAAATACTTTGAGGAAATCGAGGAAATTTTTGGAGAGATAGCTTTTGCCATCAGGAGCAACCAGTCCTTTCGGTAAGGTTATTTGGTTGCGTTGTGCTAATTTTGCTGCTAATTGTGGGGTAATAGTCCCTTCTAAGTGCACGTGCAATTCCACTTTTTTTAAATTCATCGCCATTCCCTAATTTCTTTCAATAACAGCTAATGGTAACTTAGATGAAAAAGTTATAAAATAGTTGTTTTAAGAATGTGCGAATTTTGGATTAATTATGAGTACAACAGATATTGATAAGTTTTATGTGAGTCCTTACGACAAATTTATGTTTGAATTTGATGCGACTCACAGTAAATCAGAATCACAATTGCAAGAAATTAAAAAGCATCAATTGATTGCCAAAATGCGTGATGATAAGAATTATGAAGATAATAAAGGTAAGATTTGGGAAGGATTTTAAGGTAAAGTCCATTGGGCTGTAAAAGGTCAGCCCTTAATCTCCTACTTTTAGGTGTAAGTAAAACTCAAGGTTAATTGGAAGTTCCCGCATAAGAGGTCACGGGGGATGGTGAATCTTGGCTGAACGGTCATATTTGAGCACAGGTTGACCGTTCCCGCTCTTGCAGGAAGACAAACTCGTAACTTGAATTGTGAGATAGGCAATTTATATCTTACCCCATCAGCCAATGAAGTATCTTGTAAGACAAAATTGTCAAAAGAGATGCTGCAGGTAGGGTCAACACCCAAGACATAAAAATATTGCGAATCACAATCAAGTTCAGCGCACCAATACCTCGCGCCAGGCCAACTCCTAGCACCGCTCCAACCAAAGTTTGAGTAGCAGAAACAGGAATTCCTGTACTGGTTGAAACCACAACCGTAGTTGCAGCAGATAAAGTTGCTGCAAAAGCACGGCTTGGTGTTAAGGCCGTAATGGCACTCCCTACCGTTTCAATTACTTTTCTGCCATACATTAATAAACCAGTCACCACCCCAAAACAACCTAATAAAATAATCCAGGCAGGATAATTATTGGCATTAAATACTTGATGAGAATGCATTATCAGGCTATGGATAATCGTTAATGGACCTACTGCCAAAGCAACATCATTAGAGCCATGAGCAAAAGCCATCGCACAGGCAGTCATCGCCATCAATACAGCAAAATATTTCTCCACCTGAATAAAGCGTTCTCTACGACGAACTCTTGAGTGTTCAGGAATGCGGCGGATAAAAATCATGCCAATGACAGTAATTGTAATACTGGTTGCCAAGGTTACCGCCAAATTTTGTTTAAAATTCAAATGGATATTGAAATGGTTCAATCCTTTAAAAACAGTAATAAAAGATAAAATAGATCCAATCAAAAACAAGTATATGGGAATGTAAAGCTTGGCTTTAGCCAAAGGATTACTCTTAACAAAAATAGTTTGTTGGATACTGATGAATAAAATATATGCAGTAACTCCAGAAATAACAGGTGAAGTAATCCAGCTAATAGCAATGTGCCCTACTTGATGCCAATGAATGGCATCAGTACCTAAAACCACGGCACCAAAACCCACCATGGAGCCTACCAATGCATTAGTAATGGATACCGGAACACCAATATAACTGGCAAGATTCATCCATACGGTACACGCCAAAAGCACGCCGAGCATACCTTCAATCAAGATAAGTGGTTGCTCCGATAATTGACTGGAATTAATAATTCCATCTCGCATGGTCTCTGTAACCTCATTACCTCCCAAAAATGCACCTGCAAATTCAAAAATAATGGCAATCATCATGGCTTGCTTAGCTGTAACAGCTTTAGAGCCCATAGTAGTACTCATGACGTTTGCAAGGTCATTAGCCCCAACCCCCCATGTCATCATGAAACAAAGAATAATAGCAATAGAAAGATAAATAAGTGATGAATCCATAAGAATTTACTACCGAGCAATTAGAATTTGTAGTCGACTGCCCACGGTTTGGGCATTATCAGCCAAGTCATCGATCCACTGGACCAATTTATAGAGAAAGATTGTCTCAATTGCTGATAAATCTTTTTCGATTTCAAAAATACGATGCCTTACTTCTGCGAGTAGATCATCACTTTTATGTTCGATGTCAAAAAGCGTTAAAATCATTTCTTCAACGATTTTTACCTCAGAACCTCGAAATCCGGTTTCTAATAACTCATCCAATTCATTAATAGCGTTACACGCTTGCTTGGATGCGTCCAGACAGCTATGTAAAAAAGGCATAAACAAAGGAACGAGTGCCTCAGGGATAGTCATTTGTCTGCTGATAATTAAACCAGCAATGTCCTCTGCTTTATTCGCAATCCGATCTTGAGCACTAAGTAGTTCAAGTAAATCCGTACGTGATACGGGTAAAAATAACCCAGTAGGCAAATGAAGGCGAAGATCACGTTTAATGAGATCAGCCTCTTTCTCCAAGGAAATGATTTTTTTATTAATATTGCTCGCAGTTTGCCAATCTTTTTTTAATACTGCTTCAAAAAACGGGTAGAGTTGCTTAGCGCATTGATGCACCTTGCGCATATGTTGTTCAATAGGCCTTATCGGAGAAGGACCGAACATGTTAAAAATGCTACCCATATAATGATCTCAATACAAAAGATTTTCTGGAAGTATACCCAAACTTTTATCAGAACAAAACCCATTCATTCTTTATATTGATGCTACAATATGAAAATATTATGCATTTTTAATCAATACTACATGATGTGAAATTGGTGCATGCTATGTTGTCATTTCATTTTTATAGGGAGTTTTAGGATGAAACGAGTCTTACTGATTGGTTTATTATTTATTGCAACGCAGGTTTTTTCGCAACCAATGATCACTAAAATGATCCAATTACACTACATTTCTGCTGAACAAGCGATTAAGATAATGCAACCTTTGATGCAGTCTGGTGAAAAATTAAGTGGGACAGGACAAACATTAATTGCCAAAGTCAGCGAACAAACTTTGACTCAGATGCGAACTGTGTTGCATCAAGTGGACGTGCCACCAGTGACTTTTAATATTTCCGTGTATCAAGGCGATCCTCAATGGTTAAGTACGCAAAACGATGGTTCAGTAAATTACAGCACACAAACGCAATCACAAATGCTACAAAGCCAATCTGTGCAAGTCATGAACGGTGATTCTGCTTTAGTGGCAATGAATCAGGAAGTGCCTATAGTTACCTCAGTAGGTGCCGGATATTTCTCTGGAATTTCTTATCAGCAACACCAAATAAGAAATGGTATTTTAGTACACCCAGTTTTACGAGGGTCTCAAGTGCAATTGAATGTACGTCACTTACGAGAGCAGGCAAATCCCGCGGGCGGGCAACAATTTGATAATCAAAAAATAGATACTACAGTGATGGTTCCGCTAAATAAGTGGGTTTCTTTAGGTAATCCAGAAGGTGCACAAACAACAGATAATTCCTCGACTTACTACAATGCAGGTAATACTTTTGCACAACAATCTGCTTTATATATTAAAGTGACAATTGTTGGGAGCAGTTCGCAAGTGAATAGTAGGCCTGGTCGTTCTAATCAAAGCATTAATGGCGCGGAGGGCTGGTGATTTAGAAATAAATAGATTGTGTATGGTATATACTTAAACTGAGAACTGTCCTTTTAAGGAGGCAGAATGGCAACAATTAACTCACTCGCCAATCATTTGTTGATCGCAATGCCATCATTACACGATCCAAATTTTGAAAAAACAGTGATTTACATATGTGAACATCGTGAAGAAGGGGCAGTGGGTTTAATTATTAACCGCCCAATGCAGTTTCCCTTGTCTGTTGTTTTTGATCAATTGGAAATTGAGCCGATCAATATTGAATACAGCCATTTGCCTTTAATGTTTGGTGGCCCGATACAACCAGAAAGAGGGTTTGTGATGCATAAAGAGTTTGGAGAGTGGCGATCGAGCTTGTTTTTGCAAGAAGATGTGACGGTGACTACCTCTAATGATATCATTCGTGCAATTGCTAAGGACGAAGGTCCCAAAGAGATTTTGGTGACCTTAGGATATAGCGGCTGGGTAGAGAATCAATTAGAAAAAGAAATTTTGGACAATGTTTGGCTTGTTTGTCCTTATCGCTCTGAAATTCTTTATGAAGTACCCTTTGAAGATCGTTGGGAATATGCCGGAACGACCTTAGGGATTAAAATGAATCAATTAAGTATAAGTGTTGGCCATGCCTGATGATGTTTTTCTTGGTTTTGATTTTGGTTTTAAGCGTATTGGCGTTGCGGTAGGACAAAAACTTACCTGCAGCGCATCCCCTTTAGCAACAATTAATGCTCAAGCAGGTACTCCCGATTGGAACCAAATTGCTAAAGTGATTGTGCAATGGTCGCCACAGGCGTTAATTGTAGGGCTTCCTACTTGTATTGATGGTAGTCGTTTATACACCACTTCTGCAGCAAAACGATTCGCTAAAGAATTGACCAAGCGTTTTTTCTTACCCGTATATTTGGTTGATGAGCGCTTATCAACAGTGGAAGCGCGAGGGCAATTATTTGCTCAAGGTGGGTATCGAAAAATTAAAAAAACAGAAGTCGATGCAATAGCGGCTTGTGTTATACTCGAGCAGTGGTTACAACATCCTGAATGAGGACTTATGAATCATTTTTTAGATATCAGCCAATTATCACGTCAACAAATAGAGTTTTTAATTCAACGCGCATTTTCTTTTAAGCAATCAAAAACGTATCCTTCATTAAAACAATATACAGTCGCTAATTTATTTTATGAAAATAGTACGCGTACACGAGTAAGTTTTGAGTTAGCGGCAAATCATCTGTCCATGCCAATGGTTAATTTGGATTTGCAAAGCTCTTCAGAGACTAAAGGAGAAGTGATTGAAGATACGATTAAGACATTGGCAGCAATGGGAATTAATTATTTTGTAATTCGTCATCCACATAATGGCTTCCCACAGGATTTGGCTAAAAAATTAGGTGATTTCATTCATATTATCAATGCTGGTGATGGCACACATGCGCATCCTAGCCAAGCGTTATTGGATATTATGACTATACTTGAACAAAAGCCGCAATTAAATCAGTTAAAAATAGCAGTATTAGGAAATATTCGCCATTCGCGAGTGGCTAATTCTTTCCAATGTATATCTAGCGCTTTAGGTGTTGGGGAGCTGGTGCTGATTGCTCCAGAGCGGTGGCAACCATACAATGTACATTATGGGCGAGTAACCTCTAACTTGCATGATGGCTTGAGTGATGCAGATGTGGTGATTTGTTTACGTGTGCAACATGAGCGTTTGTTAGCAGAAGATCAGTTGGATCTTAATATGTATCACCAGAATTTTGCTTTAACTCAGAAGAGCTTACGCTATGCAAAACCCAATGTAATGGTACTGCATCCAGGACCAATGAACCGCGGTGTTGAAATTGATAGTGATGTGGCCGATGGTGAATGCTCTTTTATTTTGCAGCAAGTACAAAACGGGGTATTTGCTCGAATGGCTATTTTTGATGCTTTAGCACAATAAGTTGTTCCTGGATGGAACATAATTAAAATAAGGATTTTTTATGATTACCTTATATTCTTATCCACAATTATTTGGCTTACCTGATAATAATCCTTTTGGTTTAAAGGTGGATACCTTTTTACGCTTTACTCAACTTCAATATCGAGTTGAACATATTCTTAATACCAAGGATGCTCCCCGAGGGCAGTTACCCTACATTATTGATGAGGGAGAATTGGTTACTGACAGTAATCTGATTATTAATTATCTAATCAGGAAATATAAGCTCACTTTAGATAAAAAGCTTGCTGTAGGTCAGAAAAATTTGCATTTTCTGATTACGCGGATGTTGGATTGCCATTTGTATTGGATTATGTCGTATTCACGTTGGCAAGATGAGGAATTCTGGCCTTTATTTAAGGCTGAGTTTCTAAAGCAATTACCTCAATTAAACGAAGGTGCTTTAGAAAATTCCAGGAAATACAATCTTGAAAAGTATCATTATCAAGGCATAAGCCGTTACGATAAAGAGCAGATTTATCAAACGGGTATTGAGGATTTACGACTATTAAGTGAATTATTAGGTGCTAATGATTTTTTCTTTGGTAAAGTAGTCCATACTGTTGATGCTTGTTGCTATGGCTTTTTAGCCAATATTTTTTTCTTTGATATTGATACGCCATTGAAGAAGTTTTTAGTAGAGGAAACGCAATTAGCAGGGTATGTGCAAAGAGTGCGTGGCGTATTAGGATATTAGGGTCTGTTGACATTTCGTTTTCGTTCCCAAAAACGTTCATAGACGTCATATTTTTGCGCTCCCTCATTCAAAAATCCTAAGCCTGCTGAAGCCACGCCTCCGTTTTTAATTAAATAGAATTGTTATAAAGACTATTTAGGTATCTGTAATGTATGTCTCAATGACAAAGCCTGCTGCAAATGGGTTAAACTCACAGGAATGCTTTTATTCACATCAGCAATAGTGCGTGCTACTTTCAGCAAGCGATGATAGCCACGAGCTGATAACTTTAATTGATTCATGGCCAAACTCAAAAATTCTTGTTCTTTAACTCCTAAATTACAAACTTGTTCACAAGCTTTGGCGCTTAAATTTGCATTGAGGCAATTTTGCCGTTCCATTTGTAATGCGCGTACTTGGATCACTTGGTCGCGAATAAGCTCACTTTGATGCTCTGTAGTAGTATTAGGTTTGACTAACTCTTCTTTGCTTAATGCTTGAACCGTAATATGCATGTCAATCCTATCCAATAAAGGAGCTGATAATTTACTTAGATAACGGTTGATGCGTTCAGGGCTGCATAAACACTCTGCTTGCGGATTACCCCATTGCCCACAAGGGCAGGGATTCATTGCTGCGAGTAATTGGAAATTTGCCGGGAATTCAATTTGTGCTGCAGCGCGCGAAATACAGATTACTCCAGATTCTAACGGTTGTCTTAAGGTTTCAAGTACTTGCCGATTAAATTCTGGCAACTCATCCAAAAATAATACACCATGATGCGCCAGAGAGATTTCTCCTGGCTTCGGTGGACTGCCTCCACCTACCAAAGCTACTGGCGAAGTTGTATGATGTGGTGCACGAAAAGGAGGGGAGCGCCATTGGGAGAAATCGGGAAGTTTACCTCGTATTGAATTAATAGCCGCGCACTCAAGTGCTTGAGTTTCAGACAATTGCGGTAATAGGGTATTAAAGCGTTTAACCAACATTGTTTTGCCACTGCCGGGTGCACCACTTAAGAGAATACTGTGGCCGCCATAGGCGGCAATTTCCATCGCTTTTTTCGCATGAAACTGACCTTTGACATCGGACCAATCCAAATCATGTACGGAGTCATCGGTATCTGGCTTTGGTGGAAGAGATAACAAAGAAGTGCCTTGGCATAAGTAGCTACATACTTCTCGTAAATTCTTTGCAGTATATATTTGTTGATGTCCGGTAAGCGAGGCTTCTGCCGCATTTGCATGAGCAATAATTAAGGTACTCTTGTCTTTATGAGCTGCTAATATTGAAGGAATAACTGCTGATACGCCTCTCAATTCTCCACTTAAAGCTAATTCACCGATAAATTCATGATTAGATAGGCTCTCTTGCGAAATTTGCTTGGAGGCAGCCAAAATACCTAAGGCAATGGGTAAATCAAAACCACTTCCGGTTTTTGGTAAATTTGCGGGTCCCAAGTTGACCGTGATTTTACGGCAAGGAAACTCAAATTGACTATTGATAATGGCGGAGCGTACACGATCCTTGCTTTCTTTAATGGCGGTTTCTGCAAGGCCTACAATCGTAAAGCTTGGTAATGCATTTGATAAATGAACTTCTACGGACACTGGATGTGCCAAAATACCTACGGTACTACGGGTTTTTGTAAATGCAAGATTCATAGAATACCTATTTCCTTTAATGAGGTTGCTGGACTTGTTTGTTGATGGATTTTCCTGCCATCAATTTATTTATGTGCCGTCCTAATGTTTTTTCTTGGTTTTTTGACTCATTAATTCATCAATTTGTTTCTGAATTTGATCCAGCTTTTCACGAGTTCGTGCTAATACTTTGCTTTGGACATCGAACTCTTCACGTGTTACGAGATCCATATGAGCAAATGTGGCTTGCAGTACTTCTTTGAACTTTTGTTGGATGTCTTTTTCAATGTTTTGTAGACTGGGGGGAAGGGCCGCAAAAAGTTTTTTGGCTAAATCGTCAAATTGTTTGGGGTCGAACATAATCACTCCATTTTTATTTTTATAAGAGTCTAACAAAAGTATAATCACAGCGGAATATATTATGAAAATGATTACAGCAATTATTAAGCCTTTTAAGTTGGATGATGTTCATGAAGCATTGATGGATATTAATGTTCCTGGAATTACCATTTCCGAGACGCGTGGTTTTGGGCGGCAAAAAGGGCATACTGAACTTTATCGTGGTGCGGAATATGTCGTCGATTTTCTTCCCAAGATTAAAATTGAACTGGCTTTGCCTGATGAAATGGTGGACGCGGCAGTTGAAGCCATTTGTAAATCTGCATACACTGGCAAAATTGGTGATGGTAAAATTTTTGTTTATGATTTAGAGCAAGTTGTGCGTGTACGTACTGGTGAGATAGGCACAGACGCTTTAAGTTAAGAGAGATTACGCCAATAAATAGCGCGTTGAGTGATGACTGCATCTAAAGGAATATCCCAAGGATGGGTTTGAATATAATCAACGCGTTGGAATTGATATGCTACTCCAAAAAGTGTGCAATTGGTTTTATTTTTAAAAGTGCGATCATAAAAGCCAGCTCCCATCCCTAAGCGTGTGCAACGCACATCAAAGGCAACTAAAGGCATTAAGATGAGATCTAATTCTTCTACAGGAATCGCTAAATCAAAACTTACGTCTGGCTCAGGAATCCCAAAACGGTTTTTCTTAAAAGGTGTTGCCGGTGTTGCTGGTAAAAAAGAAAGTGTTAAATTATCTTGATTAATTGCAGGGAAGTAACAAAATTTTCCTTGCAAAGGAGCACTGCTCCAAATTCCGTCTAAATCAATTTCATTGTTGATGGCAAAATAAAGAGCGATTTTTTTGGCATAACGATATTGCTCTAAAGTACGTATGCGTGCGCAAATTTGATTTGAAGCTGTAGCGCGATAGGAAAGCGATATTTTGGAGCGTATCTGCTTCATCGTATCTCGAATTGCTTTTTTTACTTGATCTACCATGGATGTATACCTCGATTATGCTATTTTGATTATCTTTTTTTTATTCCTAAAGTTCAAGCTCTTAAAGGAGATACCACTTTTTGTGTCTGGTGTGGGGTTCCTCTTCCCTCCAGCCATCACTTCTTAGCTTGTAATTCATTTGTTTATCTTGTTTTGTTATAGAACAAACTATGTACTGTATCCCTTCTAAATCTTATTAAAGTAGACGAAATACTAGGCAAGAAAAAAAAAATAAGGTATATAGCCGTTTCAGCTTCACATGTATTGTGACCTATTTTAATAAATCATTGAGAGAAAAAGATGAGTGATTTGTTTGAAGAAGATAATAATGGTACTGGTGCGGAAATCGGAGAAGAATTCCTTGATGCAGATACTGAACTGTATTCAGCACCAAAAGCAGATGAGTCAGTGCATCGCGAAGTCGATGCGCGTAGGCGGTTGGAAAGCATGTTAGATGAAAAACGTTTGCGTGACGAGTTAGATGATTTTGGTGACTACTAGTCAGTAACCTACTATTATGCATACTCAAATGCTCATAGAAGGGAAGGGGAATACTTTAATGTTGGTAGTAGATGCTCGCGTTTTTTTAGGTGAAGGTTTATTTGAAACGCTCAAGGTGGAGCAGGCCAAACCGCGCTATACTACAATGCATTGCATTGCATTGGCAAAGGCTAAGCGATTGCGCACAACGGTTTATTAACACCGCCTGACGGATGGAGTACTGCCAGGTATTACCCGTTCGTGCGTGATTCAATGGGCTAAGCAGCATAATATTTTGTGTCGAGAAATTTCATTTGGCAAAGCGATAATCGCAGAGGCTGATGCAGTTTTTTTGAGTAGTGTTTTAGATGAAATGATTTTTCTAACAAATCACCCGATTATAGAGGATTTAAAGGCTTCTTTGCACGCTTAAATGGGTTGAGCATTCTTAATTTGATGAGGAAGAGAATGAGGATTGCTGATCCTGAAATAATAATACCACTATTACGATAAAATGTTCCTTGGGTTAAAAAGATATCCATTCCTGCATAGCCAAAATAAGTATAAATAATTTCTGGTGGAATCAGAAAAATAAAGGTAGTTATTAGATAAGTACGAAATTTAATTTGGGTCATTCCTAAGCCGTAATTCACTATATTAAAAGGGATAATCGGAAATAAACGTAAGATTGCTACAGACATCCAGCCTTTTTGTTCCACTTCATAAATGAGTTTGTTGATGCGTGTTCCTTTGTTTTGTAATACCCAGTCGGAAATTAAATGCCGAGTAATCAAAAAAGAACAGGTAGCTCCCCAGGTGGCACCCAATAAATTAAGTACAGTACCCGCAAGTGGGCCAAAAATAACACCGCCTGCAAAGGTTATCATCATCGTTGGTAAAAACAAGACTGTGGCGAGGCAATAGAGACTTAAGAAAAGTACTGGAGCCAGCCAGCCGAGTTGATTTACCCACAAGATAATTTCGCTAGAATATTTTTGAAATAAAAATGCAGTCGTAATCAAGGTGATTAGGACTAAAATAATAAAGAATATTTTCAATGGGGGAAATGAAAACCTCATACTCTCACTTGGATTAAGACTCTTTTCATGGTAGGAAGCAGTCTATTATACCTGATGATAAGTTACAATCTTGCAAAATAAAGAGTGATTGAGTATAACCAAATGCGAATTGATAATTAGAGAAAGAATAATATGGAACAAACTCGCTGGAAAGAAAGACAAAAGCTTCGTGCACAACGTTGGATCAAAGCCGTATTACTCCGTTGGTTTCGTGTCGAATTACACGGTGATTATTGCCCTGAACCTAATTCAGTTATTATTGCCAATAGAACATCAAAAATTGATTTACTATTGCTCGCAGCATTTTTACCAGAAAAGATTACTGTAGCCATTCATCCTCGTGCTGCAGGGAAATTGTGGATGAGAGCAATGGCGCTTTTTGCCGACATTATTGCGATTGATTCAAGTCGTGCCTATGCGGCTAAAGCATTGATTAAAGCGGTTCGTTCAGGCAAGCGTTGTGTGATTTTTCCACAAGGAACTGGCTTGCAAGAGGATAGTGTAAGAGTTTTTGAAGGACCGTCATTGGTTTTACAAAAAGCCGGTGCTTCAGTTATTCCTGTACGTATTGATGGGGCGCAATACAGTATTTTTTCAATTGGTAAGGACAAGCATCGTATCCGTTTATTTCCGAAAGTAATTTTGCATGTTTTGCCCATCCAATCATTCGAATGTACCCAAAGCCAGCCAGTAGACAGAGCGACAGTAAGCCTGCGTTTGTTTCGTTTGATTAGTGAATTGACTTTTGCCAATGGTTTTTGTCCTAAATCTTTATTCGCAGCATTAATTGATGGCGCTTACTTAGGCATAAAACGTAAAGCAAAAATTGAAGACATTAACCGTAACCCTTTGAATTATAGACAATTTATAGCGCGTTGTTTTATCTTGGGACGTCAGATCAAAACCCAAACTAAGACTGGAGAATTTGTTGGAGTAATGATGCCAACCACCATTGCCGCAATGGTGACCTTTTTTGCATTACATGCTTATCGGCGTATTCCTGCCATGCTGAATTTTAGCATGGGATTTTATAATTTACTTTCTGCTTGCCATTCTGCGGGAATCAAAACCATATATACCTCTGAACAATTTATTGCTACTGCTAAATTAGAGAGTTTGGTTGAGGAATTACAAAATGCTGGTTTGACGGTGCGTTTTTTAGAAAAATTTAAATCATCAATTCATTTAGGTCATAAATTATCTGGTTTAGTGAAGGGGATGTTTCCTGCATTAACCTATAAGTGGTTGGGCACACCAGTAAGTGCGGAGCAGACTGGTGTGATCTTATTTACTTCGGGTTCTGAAGGAGTTCCCAAAGGTGTGGCTTTAAGTCATTCCAATTTAGAAGCTAATTGCTGGCAGCTTATCTCAAGGGTTGATTTTTCTTCGCGCGATATTTTTTTTAATGCTTTGCCTATATTTCATTGTTTTGGTCTAACTACAGGGGCTATTTTGCCTTTATTAACGGGAGTTAGTTGCTTTTTTTATCCATCTCCTTTGCATTATAAAATTATTCCAGGGCTAGTATATCAAAGTGGTGCGACCATCATGTTTGGTACGGATACTTTTTTAACCGGCTATGCGCGTGCTGCAGAACGCCATGATTTTAGCAGTGTGCGCTATGTTTTTGCAGGAGCTGAAAAAGTGAAACCTGAAACAATTCGCAACTGGATCGAGAGTTTTGGGGTGAAAATTTTTGAAGGCTATGGTGCGACTGAAACGGCACCTGTAATTTCTATGAATTGTCCTTTAGCTGATACTCCTGGCAGTGTTGGTATGATGTTACCTTTTATGGAGCATCGTATTGAACCTGTTGATGGAATTACTGAAGGTGGGCGGTTGTTTTTACGTGGGCCTAATGTCATGCAAGGCTATCTTTCTGTTGAAAAGCAGGGCGTGATTAATGCGCCTAAAGATGGCTGGCATGATACGGGTGATATTGTCACTATGGATGAAGAAAATTTTATTACGATTGCTGGACGGGCTAAGCGGTTTGCCAAAATTGCTGGTGAAATGATTTCTTTAACCGCAGTTGAAGGCATTGCTGCGTCGATCTGGCCTGAATTATTACATGCTGCTGTATCACAAAAAAGTGCTAAGAAGGGTGAGCAAATTTTATTGTTTAGTGAGGCGGTTGATGCTAATAAGAATAGCTTCATTAAAAAAGTACAAGAGCAAAGCTATTCGGAATTGTTAATACCGCATAAAATTTTTTCTGGAAGTAAGATTCCAGTGTTGCCTTCAGGAAAGATTGATTACATGACGCTTGAGAGCAGAAGAGGAGTTTCTTAGTTTAAGACGAGTGGCGTAGTGGTTTACTGTTCAAATATGAAAATACCAGCATAAAAAAAGGAATAACTAAAAAGGAGAAAATAATGAATCAGCTAAAAAACAAAGTAGCCCTAGTTACTGGAGGATCACGAGGCATTGGAGCGGCTATTGCAAAACGGTTAGCCAAAGATGGGGCTCATGTAGCGATCACCTATGCCAAAAACTTTGAAGCAGCACAATCAGTAGTTAGTTCGATAGAATCAGCAGGCGGGAAAGCTATGGCCATCCAAGCAGATGCAACAGATTTAACCATAGTTGAAGGAGTTTTCCAGCAAGTGATAAATACTTTTGGTCACATCGATATCCTAGTCAACAATGCGGGCACAGCGATTCCTAAACCTTTTGAAGAAACATCAATTGAAGAAATAAATCAGGTTATTAATCTAAATTTGGTTGGCGTTTTAGTAACAACACAAGCTGCTTTGAAACATCTGCCTTCTGGAGGGCGTATCATAACTATCGGTTCTTGTGTTGGAGAACGTATATTAACTCCAGGATTAGTCACTTATGCTGCTACGAAAGCGGCAATAAGGATGTTTACTCAAGGGCTTGCTCGGGAAGTTGGTGAGCGAAATATTACCGTGAATAATGTGCAACCTGGCCCGATCGACACGGATTTAAACCCTGCAAATAGCGAGTGGGCTGAGCCCCAGCTGGCTAATACTGTATTGAAACGCTATGGGAAGGTAGATGAGGTAGCAGCTTTGGTTGCCTTCATAGCAAGTCCCGAGGCTGGGTATATCACTGGAACAAATCTTACTGTTGATGGTGGGACAAATGCTTAATAGGCAACGTCCCTGAAGTTTTTTTTCACATATTTTTCAATTTTACTTCGATCTGCTCCCTCTCCCGCGCTAGGAGTTTGAGTAGTATGATGATGCCTTTCGCGGGAGAGGGTTGGGGAGAGGGAAATGGACAAACCTTTGCAAAGACAGCGAGCTCGCGATTTACGAAAAAATAGCACAGATGCTGAGAGACATCTTTGGTATTATCTTCGAGCAGGTAGACTTGGATTTAAATTCAATGGTAGTCAACACATGGATA